>CAIQWJ010000021.1 GCA_903875575.1 uncultured Acidobacteriia bacterium
CCGCGCCCGCAGATTGCTGCCTTGCGCGAATGGCTGGCAGACGACCGCGACGAACAGGGTCTCGCGTGGCCGGAATACCTGAAGGCGAACTGGCCGCGCATTCGGCGGCAGGCCGCGGAGATTGCGGAAGACTGGGTTGAGGGATTACAGCTTGCCAACAGCAGTGGCGAGCAGGTGTTGCTTTCCAAGGCGACCTATGAAGTTCTGGACGCCGCAAAAGTGGTGGAAGCCCTGCGTCGCTCCGCAGAGTTAACGGACGATTCACGCGAAGATGAGCCGCAGAAGAGATTCATCTGGCTGGATGAGAAGAAGACCGTGCTGGGTTCGTTGCGCATGACGGATAAAGAGCTGATCTTTGAGTCCAACTCGAGGCAGCGGCATGAGCGCGGCGAGAGCCTGCTAGCCGGGCTGGTGGGCGGGCATGTACGCCATCTGCGGGATGAATTCACGACGCAGAAGGAGATGAAACGAAGAGCGAAGGAATCGCCCCGTACCACGGAACCTTCGGGTTCTGAACTCCCGGAGGACGTGCGGAACGAGATCCTGGCGCAGATCGGAGAGAAGTTCTACGTGGAGTGGCTGGATACCAGCGTGCCCGCATTAGGCGGGTTGACGCCGCGCCAGGCCGCGAAGACTGCGAAGGGCCGGCTGCAACTGGAAGAACTTCTGAAATCGGTCGAGAATACGGAAGACCGGAAGCGACAGCGTGGGGAGCCACATATTGAACCGGCGCGAATGCGTGCAGATCTGGGTCTGGACTGAGCGAAGGAGGGAATCTGGTGGGCCCTGCAGGACTTGAACCTGCAACCAACGGATTATGAGTCCGCTGCTCTAACCATTGAGCTAAGGGCCCGTGCCGCGCGAAAAGCGGACACTCTGATTGTAAAGCCTGATCCGGTTTGCGCTAACCTACGGGCGCTTGCGGAAAGGACGTGGCGGTCCGCCACCCGGCTTGCCGCCACGGGGCGGGCCGAAGTCGCGGCGCTGGGGACGATCACCGCCGCTGGGCGGTCTGCTATCGCCACCGAAATCGCGACGGGGCGGTCTGGAGTCACCGCTCGGAGGTCTGCTGGCGCCGAAGTCGCGGCGTGGCGGTCTGCTATCGCCGCCGAAATCGCGGCGCGGAGGTCTGGAGTCGCCGCTCGGGGGTCTGCTGCCACCGAAGTCGCGGCGCGGAGGTCTGCTGTCGCTACCGAAATCGCGGCGAGGCGGTCTGGAGTCACCGCTCGGCGGTCTGGAGTCGCCGCGTGGAGGTCTGCTGTCGCCACCGAAGTCGCGACGCGGTGGTCTGCTATCGCCGCCGAAATCGCGGCGTGGAGGTCTGGAGTCGCCGCCAAAGTCACGACGCGGGGGTCTGCTGTCGCTGCCGAAGTCACGGCGCGGCGGTCTGCTATCGCTGCCGAAGTCACGGCGCGGCGGTCTGCTATCGCCACCGAAGTCGCGGCGCGGCGGTCTGGAGTCACCGCTAGGAGGTCTGCTGTCGCCGCCGAAATCGCGACGCGGCGGACGAGAGTCGGAATCGCGGCGGACGGGCGGACGATCACCACTCGGCGGTCGGCTGGTGCCGCCGCCAAAATCGCGGCGGAGCGGCCGGTCGGCATACGGTTTAGCAGCAGGGCGTACTTCGCGGATTTCGGTGATCTTCTTCTCGACGGGTGTTTCTGCGGGAGTTTCCTGCGTGGTGGCAGTCGCCTCGGTCGTGACATCCGATTCCGTGGCAGTCGCCTCGGGTTCGGATACGACTTCCGAAACGGTTACCGGCGTCGGTGCCGGGCTGGTCACAACCACCGGCGCGGGCTTCGCGACGGGCGGACGGACGGAGCGGGGGCGCTCATCGAGGTCGCGCTGGGTACGTCGCGGCACAGGGCGTTCGGCCGCTTCCTGTGCGACCTTGACGGCTTCCTTCGCATCGAGGGCGCGGACGATGTCGTCGGCGATCTGCACGGCGGCCCGCATTTCCTTCACGTCGTGGACGCGAACGATGTGGGCACCGTTCAGGATAGAGGCGGTCACTGCGGCGGCCGTGGCATAGAGGGTTTCTGGTTCGGTGGACTGCGCGAGGAAGGACTTGCGCGACGGTCCGATCAGGACAGGGCAATCGAGGGTGGCCAACTGGCGAAGATGCGCAAGAATCTCGGTATTCTGTTCGCGGCGTTTGCCGAAGCCGAGGCCGGGATCGACTGCGATGCGATTGCGTTCCACGCCGGCGCGGCGCGCGCGGTTGATGGTCGCTTCCAGGTCGCGCACCACGGAGCCGATCATATCCGGCAGCGGCGGCAGTTTGGCCCAGGTTTCGGGTGTGCCGCGCATGTGATTGAGGATCAAGCCGGCATTGGCGTTGGCGACAGTCTTGGCGAGATCCGCGTCGAAGGTCAGGCCGCTCGGATCATTGATGATTTCGATGCCGTGATCGAAAGCGCGTTCGGCGGTTTCGGACTTGTACGTATCGAGCGATATGGGAATGGTGAGCTTGTCACGCAGGCGCTTGAGCACGGGAGCGAGACGACGCCATTCTTCTTCGGCTGAGATGCGTTCGGAACCCGGGCGGGTGGATTCACCGCCGATATCGAGAATGTCTGCGCCTTGTTCTTCGAGTTCGAGGGCGCGGGCGTAGGCGCGGTCAGGGTCGGAGTAGTTGCCGCCGTCGGAGAAGGAGTCGGGAGTTACGTTGAGAATGCCCATGATCAGGGTTTTCTCGCCCAACTGGAGTTCGACGGAACGCAGCTTCCAGTAGTAAATCTTACGGTTCATTTTTTCAGCTTTCAGCCTTCAGCGATCTGCGGTCCGCTATCGCCGATCCGCTCATTGTGGGCAGACCGCCAGCGCGCCGATGGAATTGCTGTGGAATCTCCAGTGTCCCATGGGGGTGACGGTGCGCGGGGATGGGTGCCGGAGGACGTCGCTGACCAGCCGCTGCGGCACCGCTTGCTTACGCGCGCGGCTCGGAAGGGGAGTTTGGGGGTGGCGGTGAGCGGGGATGGGTGCCGGCGGACGGTGCTGGCAGGCCCCCGCGGCACCGCTCGCTTACGCGCGCGGCTCGGAAGGAGAGCTTTGGGGTCGAGGTGCGCGGGGATGGGTGTCGGCGGACGGTGCTGACAAGCCGCCGCGGCACCGCTTGCTGACGCGCGCGGCTCGGAAGGGGAGTTTGGGGGTGACGGTGCGCGGGGATGGGTGTCGGCGGACGTCGCTGACCAGCCGCTGCGGCACCGCTTGCTGACGCGCGCGGCTCGGAAGGGGAGTTTGGGGGTCGCGGCGCGCGGGGATGTCATTAGCGATCGCGGCCTGTTAGGGTTACGTCATGGAAGTTGGTACGTACAGCAAACGACTCCTGCCGTGGCTGGTGGCTGTGGCGTTTTTCATGGAATCGCTGGACACGACCATTCTGAATACGGCCGTTCCAGCCATTGCGGGCGCGCTGAAGGTGGCCCCGCTGAGCATGAAGGCGGTGCTCTCGAGCTATACGCTGAGCCTGGCGGTATTTATCCCGATCAGCGGGTGGATGGCGGACCGGTTCGGGACGCGGCGGGTGTTTGCCTCGGCCATCGGGCTCTTTACTCTGGGATCGGCCCTTTGCGGGATATCGAGCGACATTCATGTGCTGGTGGCCTGCCGGATATTGCAGGGATGTGGCGGGGCGATGATGGTGCCGGTGGGTCGGCTGACCATCGTGAGGACGTTCGCGAAATCCGAGTTAGTTCGGGCGATGAGCGCAGTGGCGATTCCGGGACTGGTAGGCCCGATGCTGGGGCCCGTGGCCGGGGGGCTGATCGTCGGGTACTTTCACTGGCGCGTGATCTTTTTTGTGAATATACCGATTGGCCTGATCGGTCTGTGGATGGTTTATCGGCACTTACCCGACTATCGGGAAGAGTCCGACCCGTTGGACGTGGTGGGCCTGATCCTGTTTGGTTCCGGTGTGGGGTTGCTCTCGTATGTGCTGGAAGTGTTTGGCGAACACACGCTGAGTTCCCGCGAAATTCTGGCGCTGCTGGCGCTGGCGGTTTCGCTGCTGGCGGGATATGGGTTGCATTCGTCGAAGACGGCGTTTCCGTTGCTGTCGCTGGCGCTGTTTCGCATCCGGACGTTTCGGTCGGCGGTGAGCGGCAGTTTCTTCACGCGCCTGGGAATTGGGGGCATCCCGTTCATTCTGCCGTTGCTGTATCAGGTAGGGCTTGGCTTTACGCCGATCCAATCCGGACTGATGATGATGCCGCAGGCGATTGCGGCCATGAGCCTGAAGGCCACCATGCCTGGGATATTGGCGCGCTTTGGGTATCGCAATGTGCTGGTGCTGAACACGTTGATTCTGGGGGCGCAGATTCTGCTGTTCGCCACCATCGGGAGCACGACGCCGGTGTGGCTGATTGCGGGGCAGTTGTTTTGCTTCGGGTTTTTCAGTTCGCTCCAGTACACGAGCATGAACACGCTGGTGTATGCCGATGTGACGGAAGAACAGACCAGTAAGGCGAGTTCGATTGCGAGTACGATGCAGCAGATGTCGATCAGTTTTGGCGTGGCGTCCGCGTCACTGGTGACCGCGTTCTTCATTCCGGATCGCTTTCATGCGAACGGGCAGGAGATGATCCACGGGATCCATCGTGCGTTTTATGTATTGGGCGGTCTGACGATCCTGTCGACGGCCATTTTTCGCGAACTGCGAGGCGCGGACGGGGCAAGCGCGAGCCAGCATGAAGCGCTGCCGCACGCTGAGTGACGGAGCTCGCACTTACGGATTTCCTGATAAAATCAGCAAGATGAAACGGCACCTCATAGCTGGTCTGCGGACTGCACGAATGTTGCTTCCCTTCGTGTTTATTGGGTTGACTGCCCGCGTTGCGATGGGCAATGACCGGTTCGACGTGATCTCCATCAGGCAGACATCGAATCCCTCGCCGATTCGCAAGCATTCGTCCGAACGGATTGATTATGAGGGTATCTCAATGCCACAACTCATCGAGAAGGCCTTCGGGTTGCCGGAGCATCGGATCGTGTGGCCGGACTGGGTAAATGTGGTGCGGTTCCGTCCGAACAAGGTAAAACCCGACGTCCGGTTCTTCGCGATTTCCGCGACGATGCCGTCGTCGACGACGGACGAAGACTTCAAGCGGATGCTCCAGAATTTGTTGGTGGAGAGGTTCGGTCTCGTATTTCACAGGGAAACACGACCGACCGACGAGTACGAGATGACATTTGTTGCCGGTGGCCCGAAAATGCAGGTGGCAAAGCCCGCAGGTCCTGGCCGTCCGGATTTCGCGGATGACGAGAATCCGGCTGCTGCGGGACGCAACTTTAACCTGTCGTTTGGGGCAGACGGTATGAGGGTGAAAGGAGATATGACATTGCAGCAGTTGGCGAGCCTTTTTTCTCAATATCTGTGGCACCCTATTACAGAGCCGGTCGATTTCGGGCAGTACTACGCCGTAGATTTCTTGTGGTTCTGGAACCCCTACTCTTTGCCGCCGCCTCTCGATGGTATGGCTACGAATCGCGCAAGCGAAGGCGAGACACGTGGGCTGTTTTCAGAGATGGGAAAGCGGCTCGGAATCAAATTGATTCTGCGGTCGGTGCCTCGCGAAGTAGTGGTAATTGACCAATTGAACCACGAGTCGACGGAAAATTAGCGGCGTTGCCGGGTGCGCTGGCTGAGTAAGGCAGGCGCAAGATGCTGCCGCAGCGTCGGCGATGCGCGGAGTAGATGATTTACCGCACCGCTCCCTCACGGTCACGGCTCGTGAAGGTTGGCGTTTGTCCGGGGAATGCCCGGCGTTCCGTTGAAAGTAGCGGCTCTCCGGTTGTTAGTGACGATCAGATTCGTGACGATGTTGGAGCGGATGCGCCACGTTGTTGGTGCTAAATGCCTGGTAACAGGTGTTTCTGTACCTTCCCCAGGGCGTTGCGTGGCAGGCTCTCGACTACCACAAATTGGCGGGGGATTTTGAATGAGGCCAGCGCGGCGCGGCAGCGCTCTTCCATGGCGGCGGCGTCGAAACCGGACTGGACTACTACGTAGGCGATTGGTACTTCGCCTTTGGCGCGATCCGGCATGCCTTTGACGGCGGCTTCGGAGATCTCCGGTTGTTCCTGGAGGAACTCTTCGATCTCTCGCGGGTAGATGTTGAAGCCGCCGGAAATGATGAGATCGCTCTTGCGTCCGCTGAGAGTGTAGTAGCCATCGGCGGAGCGGGTGGCGAGGTCGCCGGTGCGGAAGTAGCCGTCGGTGAAGGCGGCCTGGGTGGCATCGTCGCGCCGCCAGTAGCCGGCGAAAATGTTCGGGCCGCGCAGGTAAACCTCGCCTGTTTCGCCTTCGGCTACCGGTTCGCCGGCGGGGCTGAGTAAGCGCACCGAAATGCCGGGCAGCGGCAGGCCGACGGTCCCGGCGCGGCGTTCGCCGGCGTAGGAGTTGCTGATGTTCATGAGCGTTTCACTCATGCCGTAGCGTTCGAGGATGGTGTGGCCGTAGAGTTTCTCGAAATCGTGCATGACTTCCGCTGGCAACGGAGCGGAACCCGAGACGAAGAGGCGGGCGTTGGCACCGATCTGGCGGGCAGTTTCCGGGGCGATATCGAGAAGGCGAACGTATACAGTGGGGACGCCGAAGAAGAGTGTGGGCCGGAAGTCAAGGAATTCGGCGGCGGCGGTGCGCTGGTCGAATCGTTCCAGAAGCCGCATGCGGCAACCGGTGATGAGCCAGACATGGATGCCGTTGCCGAGGCCGTGAACATGGAAGAGGGGCAGGGCGAGGAGGAAGCGGTCTGCGGCCGTGATGCTCCAGCAGGCTGTGAGGTTGGTGCCGTTGATGGCGAAGTTGTGGTGGGTGAGGACGGCACCTTTTGAGGCACCGGTGGTGCCGGAAGTGTAGATGATGCCTGCCGGGGCGTCGCCATCGAAGGATGTGGCGGGGCGCTCGTTGGGTTGGTGCGCGGCGGCTTCGGCGATTTCGGCGAGGGTCCAGACGGGGACGGGGGAATCGATGGGGGTTTGGGAGATGACAGCGCGGGGGGCGGCGTCTTCGAGGATGTGTGAGATCTCGCGGTCACGGTAAAGGATGTTGATGGGGACGAAGATGACGCCGGCTTTGGCGCAGGCGAGGAAGAGGTCGATCATTTCGACGCAGTTGGCGAGGTAGACGCAGAGGCGGTCGCCTGGAGTGAAGCCGCGATGCGGCAGGAGTTGCGCGAGGCGATTGCTGCGGGCGTCGAGTTCGCCGAACGTGAATTCGCGGCCCTGATATTCGAGGGCGATCGAGTCTTTTCGTCCGAGGAGGGAGATGTCGAAGAGTTGGGTGAGTGTCATATGGCGCAGGGATCAGGCGGGCAGTGGTTTGTCTTTGGTTTCTTCGCCGAAGGGCAGCAGGAAAAGGCCCGCGACGAAGGCGATGGCGGTGAAGGCGACCGGGACTCCGATGGAGCCGTAGCTGGAGACGCCCGCGCCCACGATGAAAGTGATTCCGGCTGCGAGGAAGCGGCCCGACGAGGTGGCGAAGGCGAAGGCGCTGGCGCGGCATTCGGTGGGGTACTGTTCGGGCAGCCAGAGGGTGAAGACGCAGAAACTGGCTCCGCCGATGCCGAGGAAGAAGAGGCAGACGATGAACGGAAGCAGCGCTGCGGGCAGGTAGAAAACGTAGCCGAAGCCGACGGCGATGAAGATGGCCATCAGGGTGTAGTAGAAGCCGAGGGCGGCGCGGCGTCCGAAGCGGGCGGCGAGGCCGGGTACGAACAGGCAGCCCACGATGGTGCCGGCGGAGAGCAGCATGGTGGCCCAGGAGGCGAGTTTGGCGGCTTCCGGGGCGGTGTGGCCCTGGCGTGTCGCAATCTGGGTGACGGCGCCGGGTACGTAGACGGAGCCGGCCCAGAGCCCGACCATCGAGATGAACAGGTAGGCCGCGTTCAACAGAGTTCGGCGGCGGTAGAGCGGGGAGAAGAGAGTTGCGAACGCGGTGCCGGCGCGGAGAGTCTGGCCGGTGGCTGAGATCTTCTTTTTCCAGCGTTCGGGCTCGGTGACTCCGTAGCGGATGAAGGCGACAAGAAGGGCAGGTGCGCCGCCCACAGCAAACATGGCGCGCCAGCCGTAATGCGCTCCAATGACGTAGTTGAGCAAACCTGCGAGGAAGGTGCCGAAATAATAACCGGTATGCATCCATGCCGCGCCCTGCTGACGGCGGCTTTCGGGCCATTCTTCGGCGATGAGGACGCCGCCGAGGGTCCACTCGCCGCCGATACCTACGCCGGCGAGGAAACGAAAGAGTGCGAGTTGCCAGATGCTGCCGGCGATGCAGCCGAGAAAGGTGAAGAGCGAATAGACCAGGATGGTGAGCATCAGCGTGCGGACGCGCCCGAAGCGGTCGGCGATGGGTCCCCAGACGGCGGCGCAACCCCAGCCAATCAGGAAGAGCGCGAACAGGATGCCACCGTAGTAGCCGGTGTTGGCGGCAGTAGGAGCAATGCCGGACGCCGGAAGCAGATCGCGCATGGCCGGGACGAGGACGAGGGCGTAGATGAAAGAATCCATGCCGTCGAGGGTCCAGCCGGCCCAGGCGGCCCAGAAGCCCCGTACCTGGTTTGTGGTGAGGGGAGGGGTGGGATTGTGGTTTGGTGCCGTGGGCATCCTTTCCACGATATCCGATGGGTTTGAACGTATAGTTTTTCGGTGAGCCGCCGATAAGCGGTGTATGGCCTCCTCCCTGAGACTGATAACCGCGACCGAGGATATGCGTGACCTGCTGGTGGGGGCTCTGGCGGAGCACGGAATTGCCTGCTGCAGCCAGGGGAAAGTAGTCAGTGTCGATGCCCGGAACGAAGATCAGGCCCCTGAGCGCGTGATTGCGTTACTGCGGGAAGTGCTCTCGGCTCCCGAACGTGAAGCCGTGAGCGTGGTGGAAGAAATGGAATTTCCGCACGAGTTCCCGGTCACGACGCGGGTGGAGGCATGGTGGTCAGTGTTCGAGACGTCCTGGTTTGAGAAGGCAATCGCGTCGGACGCGTTTTCGGTTTGGTTCCAGCCTGTGATTGATACGACAGCGCGCCGAACCATTGGGTATGAATGTCTGCTGCGGTTAACGAAGGGGCATCGGCGAGAAGGTGCGGAGATAATGGCGGCGGCGGGCGTGGCGCGTCGGGACCTGCGGGGTTTCGACGATTACACGCGACAACTGGCGATCCGGACAGCGGCAGAGCAACTGACGGAGCCAGCGGGCGGCGGCCCGTTGTTTTTTCTCAACTTCATCCCTTCGGTGATTTATCGCCCGGCGTTTTGCATGCGCGAGACGATGGAGGTGCTGAAGGATACCGGGGTGCGTCCGGAGAGCATTGTGCTGGAGGCCGTGGAGTCGAACCGCAATCGCGATGTTGCTCATTTGCGGCGGATTGCCGATTATTTGCGCGAACAGGGTTTCGGGTTCGGGTTGGACGATGTCGGCGTGGATGCGGATGCGATGCGGATAGTTTGCGAACTGCGGCCTGACTACGTCAAGCTGGAAAAGCGCCTGATGCATCGGATGGAGAATCAACGGGAGGCCGCAGCGGTGCGGCGGTTGGTGGATGTCTCAGGACGCCTGGGAGTTCGGGTGATTGCGAAGTGCGTGGAGCGCGTCTCGACGATGGAGTTGTTGTGGAGCGTCGGGGTTCATTGCATGCAGGGATATTTGTTTGGCAGTCCGGCCCCGGAGATTGCGCATGCGTCACTGGATCTGGAGCATCTGGCGCGGGCGATTGAGCCTTCGGCGCAGGGGGATGGAGGCGGGATGGACGGCGCGGTTGAGCGTGAATTGCAGGGCGTGATTTAGTTAGATTCGGCGCAAGGCAGGGTTGCCCGGATGGCAGGTGCTGGCGCGTTGATTCGCGCAACGCTCCGTTGTGGGCGCGGATCAGTAACAGGTTCCGAACTATCCGTTGATGGTGACGCGACGCCAGTTCTTGCCGACCTGGATCAGGAGTTCGGAGCCGGTAGCAGGGATCAGCAGGTCGGTGACCCGCTGCCCGTTGATTTCGATCGCTCCCGCCTTGCGTTTGCGGCTGGCATCGGCTACGGATTCGGCGAGGCCAATGCGGGCGATCAGCTTTTCGATGTGAATTCCGTTCGGGCCCAGGACGCCGTCCGGCAGAGCCATCACCGGCACGTCTGAGGGGACCTCTTTGCGCTGCACGACCCGGCTGAATTCAGCCGCGGCGTGACCAGCATCGGCAGATGAGTGGAAATCGGTGACGATGAGGCGGCCGAGTTCCATCTTGGCTTCCATCGGGTGGAGTTTTCCCGTGGCGATACGTTCCTGCATGGCTGCGATTTCGCTCATGCTGGTGTCGGTCAGGAGTTCGTAGTAGCGGAACATCAGGCTGTCGCTGATCGACATCACTTTGCGGAACATGGTTTCGGCGGGTTCCGTGATGCCGATGTAATTGCCCAGCGACTTGGACATCTTCTTTTCGCCATCGAGGCCTTCGAGAAGCGGCGTGGTGGCGACGATCTGCTGTGGCTGGCCGTAGTCCTTCTGGAGTTCGCGGCCTACCAGGAGGTTGAACTTCTGGTCAGTGCCACCCATTTCCACGTCGCATTCGAGCGCCACGGAATCGTAGCCCTGGGCGAGAGGGTACAGGAGTTCATGCATGGAGATGGCGACGCCGCCCGCGTAGCGTTTGGAGAAATCGTCGCGTTCGAGAAGCCGGGCGACGGTATAGCGGGAGCAGAGACGCACGATGTCTTCGTAGCGCATGGTGCCGAGCCATTCGCTGTTGAAGCGGACTTCGGTCCTGGCTGGATCGAGGATTTTGAAGACCTGGGTCTTGTAGGTTTCGGTGTTGGCGAGGATTTCGTCGCGGGTCAGGGGTGGTCGGGTGGCGTTGCGACCGGTGGGGTCGCCAATCATGGCGGTGGAATCGCCGATGAGGAAGATCACGCGGTGGCCGAGATCCTGGAAATGCTTGAGCTTGCGGAGCAGGACGGCGTGGCCGAGGTGAAGATCCGGAGCGGTAGGGTCAAAGCCGGCTTTGACGCGTAGTGGGCGGCCTTCGCGGGCGCGGAGCAGAATGCGCTCGCGGAGGTCCTGTTCGCGGATGAGTTCGGCGAGACCTTTGCCGATGTAGGTGAGTTGTTCTTCGACGGATGGGGGGGCGGGTAGGGACACGGAACTTCTATTGTAGCGGCGGGGAGTTGTGTGGTCCCCGCCGCTACATTGTTTTGTGGGCAGACGATTGTCTTACGGGCCGACGGGCAGGGTGATGGTGAGTCCCGCCGTGGAGGTGGAACCGTTGGGTACGCTCATACTCAGGGCGTAGTTGCCCGCAGGAAGGGGCGTCGGCAGGGTCAGGTTGATTTGGAATTCACCAGCGTAGACCAGAGCCGCGCCGGCGGTAGCGGTGAAGCTGTTGCTGCCGGAGACGCCCGTGATGGTGACGGGGCCGGTAAAAGACGCGACCGTTGCGATGACACCGCCGGGCGATGGACCGAGGCCGTTGCCAAACAGAATCAGTGTGTCGCCGGGGAGGGCTTTTTCAGAGCCAGGGAGGGCCGCCGGGTCTCCGATCGTCTTTAGAGTTGAAAGACGAACCCCCGATGGGTAGTAGTTACCGCCGGCAAAATACTGGAAGAATGAGGGAGACGCCTGAGCGACATTGGTCTTTGTGTAGGCGGTGCTTGCCGTTCCCTGATTCGTTACGACAACGGTCGCCGTGCCGGGGGTGAGGCCGGTGGGGGCGATGAAGTTGATCTGGCTGGGGCTGGTGAAAAAAACCGCCGCAGGCAGCGAATTGACCGTTACGCTGACGCCATCCAGCGAAGTGGGCAGCGGATTGCCCGCTGCAACGCCACCAGTGAAATCGGTGTTGGCGTTCCATGTCCGCGTGTTGTTGCCCAGATTGTTGCCGTAGATCGCGACGTACTGTCCGGAAACAATGGAGGTCCGAAAGCTCTCCGCATCAAGGACGTTGCTGATGACAGGAACTGACGGTTCCAGGTCCAGGACGCCGGAAAAAGGAAGTACGTTGGTGCCTTTTACGATCCAGATGCTGCCGATTGCTGAGTTGGACTGCGAGCCGACGGTGATCTGCTGACGGATGATGGGGTTACCGTTCACCACACCCGCAGGGTCAACGCGTGGAGATCCATTGATCGTGACGTTGGTGCCGATATAGGCAACCGTGATAGTGGAGTCAATTCCGGGTCCCGCGAAGACGAGATCATACGTCTGGCCGCCCGAGAGCGGGATGGCGCCGACAATCGTGTTGAAGCTGGTGCCGCCGGGAATTCCGAGGACACCTCCGGGCAGCAAAGTGAAAAATGGCTGCGTGAGCGGCGTGGCTCCGCTGGTGACCGAGATATTGGCGGTGGCCGAGGAAGAGCTCCCGGTGATGGTGAACACGGGCGGGTTGTTCGAATTGCCGCCGGAGAAAGTCGCGCCGAAGGCCGTGGTGGCCTGGGTTGGATCAATCGTCTGGGTTGGACTGGTCAGGGAGTAAATATTCGTTGCTCCAATGAAACTATTGAAGGGTTCCGCGTACACGTTGTAGACGCCGGGTGGGACCTGCACGGAATAGGTGCCGTCGGCCCCCGTTATGGAACTGATCGTTTTACCGCCACCGGACACGTCGGTCAGCGTGACCAGACCGTACTTGACCGGACTGGAGCCGAGGGTGACGGTACCGCTGATGGAGCCCAGGCTTTTGGAGCCAGCGGGATAATACGCCGCCGCAAAGGCCTTCTCATCCCAACTGAGGTGGCGGTGGTAAAGGGCGACGAACGGATACATGGTAGCGGCGAGCAGCGGGGAGTGATTCATGCCGAGCATATGGCCGAATTCGTGAGTTAAGACAGCCTGAATGTCTTGGGTGCCTGTGGTTGAGTCCGTAGAGAATGACCGGTAGGGGTTCAACAGAATATCGGAATCGAGAATCGTGCCCGCCGGCACGCTGGTTGAGCCCCCGCACGCAGTACCCGCGGACTGCAGGAACGCGTTTACAGTAACAGCGATCACACCTGGGCTGCTTGCCGAGACAAACCCGAGTACGCTGAGATCGGCCGAGTTCCCCGCAATGCTGATTACGTTCTGGCAATCGGACGAGTTGCGGGCAGCGGTGGTGGACTGAAGGGTGTTGAAGTGAATATTGGCGCTGCCAACATTGTTCCAGGTCGCCATAGCTGCCTGGACGGCGCCAGTCGGATTGCTGGAGGCCGAAACCACTGTCAAGCCGGAGAGGCTGCTTTTTACCCCGGCTACTACCGAACTGTTGAGGTAAAACGAGAGATTCGCGGCATCAGGGCGTGTGATCTGGATTGTCTGCGGAGATCCACCTGTGGTTGTGAATGTTTCGCCGATGTAGGCGAAGGCGGCGGGTCCCTGCACGAGCGCAAGGGTCAATGCGGGGAGCAGAGTTTTCAAGGTGCGTTTCATCGTCCGTTACCTCCGCGCGTCTGCACGCGGGTGCCGACCAGTTGACTTACCTGAGCGAGGCTCAGGCCGTTCAGCGACCGAACCGCCGATGCGGCTGCCGCGTTACCACTGCCGGCTGACACCGGGTCCGTGATCCTGAGCGCCGGGGTTCCGTGGAGACGGCCGTTGCTATCGACCGCGTACTTGCCCTGGCCAAAGCCGGCAGTACGGAGGTAGCCATTGGGCATGCGGGAGAGGAAGACCAGGACATTGTCGCCAACGTGGTAGCCGGTGCCACCGGAAATACTCATCACGATGCCATTGAGGATTCCGCCGGGCTCCGCGATATCCACCGTTCGTGCCGCCGCACCCTTGTGGGCTGCGGAAACTGCCAGTTCGTAGTGAGTCCAGATATAGGTGTGGGCCGGATCCCAGTCGGCCCAGGTTCGGGTAATCCTTCCGGAAACAACAAGTTCCGAATTATCGGTGAGTTCATTGAACGACAACTGCGGGAGGTCCGATGCGGTTGCCAGTTGGAGACAGACGAGGGCAGGCGCAAGAAGCAGGCCCAGTCTTCGTAAATTGGAAAACATCGTTGGATTATGCCACACAGAGGGTCATTCGGCTGAATTGGCGATTCGCTTTACCACATGTGCCGGATAAGCAGCCACGCAACGCCGGCGAGCCAACCGATGAGCGCCTGATACTCCTGGTTTTTCAGGTAGAGCGCGAAGGAAAACGAATCCGGACCCCAGTTGCGGGGCCAGCGGGGAAGGAGCAGGGGAACGCGCGCCGCGAAGTCGCGATAGCCGGGCAGAATAGCGGTCAGGTGCTGCTCTTCCAACTCAATGGCGGGCAGATAAACCAGGGCGAACATGATGACGAAAATGACGCCGAGAACTGCGCTGCCGCTTGCGACAGCGAGGCCCATCGCGGTGAGTAACGTTCCGAGATAGAGGGGATTTCGGGTGGCGGCATAGGGTCCGGACTGGGCGAGGCGCTGATTTTTCGCCAGATGGCCGGCGGCCCAGGCTCGCAGTGCCAGACCGCACAGGGAAAGTGCGATTCCGGGGATTAAAGCTGGTGAATCGGGATGTGAGAGCCAGCCGAAGGCGGCGAGCATGATGAAGCCGGCGGGGACGCGGAGGCGGGCGACGGCGTCCGCGTAGGGTTTGGGGAACCAGTGGCGTCTTGAGATGGCGTTGTTGGGCGTGTTGGCAGGCATGGGTTGTCGTTCAGGATGGCAGGCCCGGAGGGGGCATTACGCGATGCACTTCACGCGGCTTTCGAGAGCGGAAAAGACCTGTTCTGGTGAGATTGCCCGCATGGAGGCATCGATTACGGTACCGCGCTTGTGGGTGGTGGGAGTGCCTTCGACGCGGAAAACCCGGAAATCGCCGCCCCGGGGACCGTTGCGGGCGGGATCAGTGGGGCCGAAGACAGCCACTCCGGACTTGTTCAGGGCTGCGGCGAGATGGAGGGGGCCGCTATCGACGCCTATGACGAGGGCGGCACGTCTGGTTGCGTCGATAAGACCGGGGATGCCGCTTTCGTGGCGGACGGCCCAGGGAAGGTCGGGCAGCGAACCTGGGGCCCCGTTCAGAACCAGAGGGATGCCAAGGCGATGGAGAAGCAGGTTGGCAAGAACCTCGTAATGCTCCAGAGGCCATTGTTTGCTGGTCCAGCCTGCGAGAGGGCAGGCGAGGGCAAAGGGGCCGGCGGGTAAGTTACCTTCTGGTTGGCCCGGGGGAAGTTGGAAAACGTCTGCGGGCGAGGTTGCGCCCTGCGAGCCGGCGGCGGCCGCGGCCAGTTCGAGGGCTTGATCCACTACGTGGAGGCTTTTGGGGTTGACGCGGGTCGAATAGAACCAACTGGCTGGCCGTTCGCGGACCATTGCGGGGCCGAAGCCGACAATTCGTTCGGGCCGGGCGAAGTGGGCGACGAGGGCTGACTTGATCAGCCCCTGAAAATCAAACGCCAGATCATAGCGACGAGTGAGGAGTTCGGTCCGCGTGTGCAACCACGTGCCGGGTTTGTGGCGGAAGAACAGGATGATGCGGTCGACTAAGCCGTTGCTTTCGAGGAGTGGGGCCCATTTGGCTTCGACGGCCCAGGTAATGTGGGCGGCGGGCCACGCCAGCCTTAAGGCGGCGACGGCGGGAAGGGCATGAATGATGTCGCCCATCGCGCCCAGGCGGACGATCAGGATGTTCTTCGCGTCACGGGGCAAATCGTAGTCTATCAAGAGTTGTGGGGGCGGGTTGGGTCAGTGGCGGAATACCGCTTGCCGGCGCGCGCGGCCCAGAAGGGTAGGGGAGGTGGGCTGTGTTTAGTTATCGGTACGAGGGATCTGGCCGGCGACGGTTACGATTCGATCCACAGGGACGCGGGTCATACAGCGATGGTCGATCGGGCATTCGCGGAGCTGGCAGGGGGCGCAAGGCACGGGTTCCCGGATGATGCGGGCGGTGGGGCCCACGGGGCCCGTAGTGATCTCGTTGGTGGGGCCGAACACGGTGATGCAGGGCACGCCCAGGGCTGCGGCGATATGCATGGCTCCGGAATCGTTTGCCAGCGTGAGCGAGCAGGCGGCGGACATGTCGATGAATTCGCGGAGGGTAGTCGCGCCGGCCAGGTTGTGACCGCCCGCGGCTTCGGCAACCGCGAGACAGAGTTCACGCTCGGTGGCGGCGCCGAAAACGGCAATGGAGGCGTTGCGAGGCACCGCGATTTCGCGCGCGGCTGCTGCGAAGCGATCCGGAAGCCAGCGTTTGGCTGTGCCGTAAGCTGCGCCGGGGTTGACGCCAATTACGGGGAGTTTAACTCCCCGGGCGGCGAAGAGCGCCTCGCCACGGCGTCGGGCGTCGGTAATGCCATCGAGAAGGATCTCGTCTATTTGCGGAAGTTCGTGGATGAGTTCCGTACGACGGAGGAGCTCCAGATAGTAGTAGCGTTCGTGCCTGGGAATCGATCCAGGTTTGGGAACCGTGACAGGATCTGTGAGAAGCGGGCTTCGACCGTCGCGGGCGTAGCCAATACGGCGAGTGGCACCGGAGAGAAAGGTAAGGGCCGCGCTTTCGAAGGAGTTTGGAAAAAGTACGGCAAGATCGTAGTTCTCGCTGTGGAGGAGGCGGCCGAGTACCCATTTGAGCTTCCAGTCGCGTGGGCCGTTGGCTGCAACAAGAGGAATCACCCGGTCAATGGATTTCTCGCCGAGGTAGAGATCTGCTACCCAGGGTCTGGCGAGGACGTCGATGTGAGAATCGGGGAAGCGGGTTCGCAGGGCGCGCAGCGCCGGCAGGGACATGACGGCGTCGCCGAGCCAGTTTGTCGCGCGAACCAGGATTTTCACGTTTCCGAGCCGGAAGGCGTATTGGGTGTCAGCCAGGCTGAAGGGGGTTCATCCGGAGGAGGTGCCGGGCTGCCGGGATCCGTGTCTTCCGGCAACTCAACTTCAGGCAACTGACCGGCGGATTGCGGCAAGCCATCAGCAGGCGGTTCGATGAATGATCGCAGTGAGCCGAGTGATCCGTTGAAGTGGTGTTCAAGAAGGTGGCCGAGTGCCAGGCGGCGCAATTTGTCGCGGTCGATAGATGGCTGGTAGTGGAAGCCGCGACCTTCCTTTCTGCGCGAAACGGCACCGCGGCGGGAAAGGCGATCCAGCAGCGTCAGAACCGTGGTGTAGGCGAGGGGGCGGGAACGCGACACAAAAGTTCGCACTTCCTCCACATTTCCTTCACCCATTTCCCACAGGGCGTTGAGGCAAGCCATCTCCAGAGGGGGAGGCAGTTCGCGTTCTTTAGCCATTTTCGCGATTCCTTTGTAGCGTAGCGGCCGGCTCGGAGCCGAGCGCATCGCGTAATTTATCGCCGAACAGGCCGGGTCCAGCGGCGGGGGGCTTGTCAGAGGGTGCGGGTGGCCGGGGGGTATTTTCACCGGCCATATAGAGCTCTTTGCGCAGCACAACGCGTTCGAGCGGAGAACTCCAGGCGGTGAACAGTCCTTCCGCCATCGCACCCTTTTCCGCGGTGGCGCGCATGCATTCCATCTTGGAATCCATGTCGTCCAGGTAGTGGAGCAGGAGGGCTTCCGGGAACAGCGGGATTTTGGGCGAACCGAATTCCAGTTTGCCGTGGTGGCTCAGGACCATGTGTTCGAGGAGGTTACGGAGCTTATTCGGAAAGTCGGGAAACGCGCGCAGTTTCTCCGAGAGCATGCGCATGGCGATCGGGATGTGGCCGATGAGTTGGCCTTCGGTGGAGTAGGCGAAGCCGCGCTCGTAAGTCAGTTCGTAGATTTTGCCGATATCGTGCAGAACGATACCGGCGACCATCAGGCTCCAGTCGATGGTGCCGTAGTGGGAGGAGATGGGCCGGGCCAGGCCGAGGAGCGACAGGACGTGCTCCAGCAGGCCGGAGCGAAAGGCGTGGTGAATCGACTTGGCGGCGGGGGCGACACGATAACGCACGGCGATTTCGGGATCGTCGAGAAAGGCGTTGAGGAGTTCACGGAAGTGTTCGTTCGGAATTCCGGTGACAATCGCGCGGAGTTCGGTCCACATCTGGTGCGGATCGCGCGCGGAGGCGGGGAAGAAGTCCGCGAAATCGACTTCCGAATCCTCCATGCGTCGCAATTTGTGCACGATGAACTGCGGTTTGGTGTTGTAAATCTGGAGCTGCCCGCGGACTTTAATGAAGTCATCGCGACCGAAGGTATCCATGACTTCGGCGACGTTGTCCCACATGCGGGCTTCAATCTCGCCTGTCTTATCGGAAAGGCCGAGTGAGAGGTAGGGCTCACCGGTGCGTTTCTGCCGAATCTCCTTCGACTGGACGAGGAAGACAGCGTTGGCGATTTCGTCCGGCTTCAATTCTCTGACGGTTGGGGATTTCATCAGCGCGGCGAGCCGTCCGAATTGTTGGTGGGCGGAGCCTGTTTCACGGGCGTTACAGGGGTTGCGGCCGGAGCTGTATCTTTGACACCCGTCATGCCATAGGGGATCACTCCGAGCAGTTTCTTGAGATGGCGCTGATTGGCGACCTGGGCCTTGGTGGTAGTCTGCGGCATCAGTTGCGCGGGATCCTTCCACGTGGTGTCTTTTCCAGGAGCCGCGCCGGTATCGGTATAGCCGGCCTTGATCTGGAGGAAAGCATTCCGCCGAAGGGTGGTCAGGAAGTCGCGAAGTTTGGGGTCTGCGATGGGTTTGGTGAGGATGTTGTTGATCTGGTTTTTGGCTTCGTCGAAGCTGGCCTGGCCTTCGGGGACGTAGTCTTCCACGCGAAGGATTTCAAAGCCGGCACCCACCTTGATGAGGTCCGTAATGTAGCCCTTTTCCTTTTTGAAAACTGCTTCTTCGATTGATTTGGATAACTCACCCCTGCCGAAGGCACCAAGCATACCGTCGTCCGCCGCCGTATTGGCGTTATCCGAGTATTTGCGCGCAAGGTCTGAGAACTTATCGGTGCCGCTGCGGGCGCGGTCCAGCAGACCCTGGGCCTTCTTCTGTGCAGCGGCCACGGTTTCCGGTTTGCCATCGCCGGTTGAGACGAGGATTTCGCGGAGCTCGACGGCTTCCTTGCGGACGAATTCGGTTTTGTGCTCGTCATAGTACTTCCGCATGTCAGCTTCGGGAATGACGATGTTACGCCAGACTTCTTCGCTGACCACGCGACCGGTGAGGAGTTCGTTCTTTTTGCGCAGGCGGAAGTCCTCATAGGACATGCCTGTGGCCTGGCGGATGTAATCGTGGAACTTGTCGGGATCGGCGATCTTGCTTTGCGACTGTACGTCGGCGATGTAGCGGTTCAGTTCGGAATCGACGTTGATGTCCTTCTCTTTGGCCTTCTGGACCATGAGGAGGTTGTCGATCTGGCTCCTGAGTTCGTCGGCAGACTCACGGTCGAGTACCTGCTGGAGGGTGGCACCGGTCAGGCCCTGGGCGCGCGCGTCTTTTTCAATCAGATCACGGTTTCTGGCCAACTCTCCGCGGGTGACGATATCACTATTCACCTTGGCGACGATCTCTTCCACCACTTTGGGTGGTTCGGGGCGGTCGGCGGCTGACAGCGAGAAGGCGATGGCTAGCAAGACTGCGGCGACGCGGGTGACGTTTACAGGTGTTACTGCCGCGCGGGCAGACCAGAATCTGGTGGACATATGTAGTTAGTATGCCAAACGAGGAGAGGAGGTTTCACTTTATGCAAATTTGACGGAAAGAATTTTCTGCGCGGCGGCTCAAACACGCTGTATGATCGATACGAATGGATTTCGTTCGCAACGTTGGTTGCAGGCACTTTCGGCAGGATTGTTCCGGTTTGGTTATTGGAATCCGGTCTCGGATGGTGCTGGCCGCGATACTTGCGGCCAGTGTTTTGCTGGCCGCTCAGGAACCAACAGCCAGAGAAGTGCCGGCTGCGGAGAAGCCGCCGGCGGCGTCAAAGGCCCGACCGGGGCGATCGGCTCTGGTCGACGTGAATCACGCGACGCTGGAGGAACTGGAGTCGCTGCCCGGTATCGCGGAGGCGTACGCCGCGAAGATTATCAAGAACAGACCATATGCAAACAAGACCCAGCTTTCCAGCAAAGGAGTGCTACCTGTTGCCGCGTACGCAAAGATCAAGTCGCTCATTATCGCGAAACAGTAGTCTCGCGCTGACGCTGACTCTGCTGCTGGCAGGGCTGGTGCTGGCGGGCGGGGCGGGTTTTCGGACGCAGCATCTGCTGGACGATCATTTCGCCCGGTACGGCAGCCAGTTTGGTGCCACTACCGCGCAGCAGTATCTGCGGCTGGCGCAGCAGTTGCGGGATGCGAATCCGGGCAAGAACATACTTGCCTCGAAACGGCCAGAGGGCGGGGGATCAAAATTCGATCAGAAAAAAGGCTGGTTTGTGGCTTTTGACGGCGATCTCACAATCCGCACGTTCTTTATCCCAAAGGACGGAATCAGGTTCTTTGACCGGCAGCAGAAGAATCCGAAGCCGCCGGAGTAGGGGGGGCCGTGGTTGTCCGGGGTTGCGACACGAACAACCGCACCGGCGTTGGGCGGGAAATGCACAAATGCGGAGCGGCTGGGTCCGACGAGTGACGGGTGAGATCGCCCCTGAATTTTGACCCGGGTTTTTCCAAAAGCCGCGCGCTGTGGTAAAGTTCTGGGTGATATGGCCTCACGCAGCGTCAACAAAGTCATCCTGGTCGGGCGTCTCGGACGGGATGCGGAAACAAAATTCACCCCCGGTGGAACGGCGGTTACCAAATTCTCCGTTGCCACAAGCCGGCGGTGGAAAGATAAGCAGTCGGGCGAATGGAAAGAAGAGACCGACTGGACCAACATCACGTTGTGGCAGGCTGAAAACCTGGCCAATTACCTGACTAAGGGCAAGCAGGTCTACGTGGAAGGGCGCATTCATACGCGCAGCTACGATGATAAGGACGGCAAGAAGGTCTATGCGACGGAAGTGGTCGCGGACGACGTGATTCTGCTGGGCGGACCGGGAGATTCCGGTGGCGGCGGCGGTCGCGGCGGAGACGAATACTCGCAGCAGCCGGTTTCCATGCCGCGCAGCGCCCAGGGTGGCGGTGCGCGTCCGGCGGCGGCACCTCAGGACGATTATGGTCAGGGTATTACTGACGACGACGTCCCGTTCTAGGCGGTTGCTGAAATAGTAAATTTGAGTGCCGCTCCTTACAGTCGCGGTTCGGTAAGTTGTTTTCAGGCACGCTGCCAGCGCTCGACCTAACCGATTCATCATGTCGAACGCACGTTCAGTTACGTTTGAATTGCAGGCCACGTGTCCGGAGACCCGGGCACGGGCCGGCATTCTGCATACTCCGCATGGAGATATCCAGACGCCTGTCTTCATGCCCGTGGGCACCCAGGCCACCGTTAAGGGACTGACCCAGCGCGACCTTTGGGAAGAGTTGCGCGCGCCGATCATTCTGGCGAACACCTACCATTTGTTTTTGCGGCCGGGCCATGAGCTCATTCGGCAACTGGGCGGGCTGCACAAATTCATGTCGTGGCCGGGGGCGATTCTGACCGATTCCGGCGGGTTTCAGGTATTCAGTCTGTCCGGGTTGAGGAAAATAACTGAGGCGGGTGTCGCGTTTCAATCGCATCTGAACGGCGATACGCACCGGTTTACTCCGGAGAGTACGGTGGACGTTCAGCTCGCTCTTGGCAGTGACATCATGATGGTGCTCGACGAATGTCCGCCGTATCCGGTGAGTCATGAAGCGGCGCGGGTCTCGATGAACCGCACGATTCGCTGGGCGGATGAAGCGTTTGTGCATTACCGGAGCCGGATTGCAGATTCGCCGACGCAGCATGCGCTGTTTCCGATCGTGCAGGGATCTATGTTCGCGGATTTACGGCGCGAATGTACCGAGAGAATGCTGGCACTCGACGCAGACGGTTACGCGGTGGGCGGGTTGTCAGTGGGCGAGCCGAGGCCGCTCAGCCTGGAAATGGTGGAGGCGAGTGAGCCCCTACTGCCGAAGGACAGGCCGCGGTATGCGATGGGAGTGGGGATGCCGGACGAATTGCCGGAGTATGTGGCGCGGGGGATCGACATGATGGATTGTGTGCTGCCGTCGCGAAATGCGCGTAATGGCGGGATATTTACGTCCGAGGGCAAAGTGGTGATTAAGCACGCCCGGTACAAGGACGACGCGGGGCCGCTGGACCCGAATTGTGGCTGCTACACCTGTAAGACGTATTCCCGGGCGTACCTGAGGCATCTCTTTCAGGCGGGAGAGATCCTTTTTTCGGCTTTGGCGACAAGGCACAATCTGCAACGTTACCTTGACATCATGGGGGAGATCAGGCAGTCTATCCTATTGGGTCGGTTTCCACAGTACCTGAAAGCCGTTCGTGAGCGGAGCGCGCGGGCGGACTGATTCCAGGTCTGTTCCGGTAGTTTATCCGCTAGAAAACAGAGACATCAACAGTGCTTTTTTCACTATTATTAGTAGACCAGCAGCCCACGAATCCGATTGCATTGTTTGCGCCGTATCTGCTGATCGGCGTGGTTTTTTACTTCCTGCTGTTCATGCCGATGCAGAAGCAGAAGAAGCGCCAGGCGGAGTTGCTGAAGAACCTGAAGAGCGGGGATGTGGTGACGACGACGGGCGGGATTGTGGGCACGATCGTGTCGGTGGAAGAAGACACGATAGTATTAAGGGTCAAGCCGGACAATGTTAAGTTACAGTTCTCCAGGGCAGCAGTCGGGGCGCTGGTTGGCGCGGACGGTCAGAAGTAAGAGAACCCGGCTATAGCCGTGCAATCGGGACAAAAGAAAGAATAGTCATGCAACGCAATCTGATGATCAAGACAGGTGTGATCGCGGTCACCGTGCTCGCCTGTATATTCGGGGTGGTTGGTTTTCCCACTTCACTCAAAGAAGCCGAGGCCAACGCCGGCAAGCGCATCCATCTGGGGCTTGACCTTAGCGGTGGCAGCCATCTGGTGCTCCAGGTTCACGTCCAGGACGCCGCGAAGACGACGGCCGACGCGGTGATTGAGAACCTTCGCTCCGAGGCGCGCACCCGCAATATCTCGGTAGACGGTTACGACCGCACGAATCCGGCGACGCTGCAGGAGACCGACTCCATTCAGATCAACATCAAGGGCGTTGATCAGACGAAGACGTCGGCATTCCGCACGATGGTTGCAGATAAAGCGACCGAGTGGATTCTGACGCCGGTCAATACGACGGACTATCGCCTGAACATGAAGCCGAGTGCGCTGCTTGAATTGAAGCGCAGCACCGTGGAACAGTCGCTCGCAACTATAAAGCGGCGCGTTGAAGGCATCGGCCTGACCGAGCCGACCGTGCAGGAGCATGGGCAGCCTGAGACGGACGCGGAAATCCTTGTGGAACTGCCGGGTGTGGACGATCCCGCCCGCATTAAAGATCTCATTGGCCAGACGGCGCAGTTGAAGATCGTGGCGGAGAAGGAAGGCCCCTTCCAGACGAAGGAAGCGGCGGAGTCGTCCAAGGGTGGCATTCTGCCGCTCGGGACGGAACTGGCCGAATGGCCCGGTCATGGCTGGTATCTGGTCAACCGCGCTCCGGTTATTACAGGACAGGATGTTCGAAGCGCGAGCGCGCGGACGGACCCGAATACGCCTGGACGCTGGGAGACGGCGTTTTCGCTTTCGCAGGATGGCGGCGACCGATTCCAAAAATTTACCGGAGCCAATGTCGGCAGCAATCTGGGGATTCTGATGGACGCACAACTCCGCAGCGTTGCTGTGATTCAGAGCGCGATCAGCGATCAGGGTGTTATCAACGGGCTTTCGAGCGAGCAGGAATCGAGCGATCTGGCTCTGGTGCTTCGCACAGGTGCCTTGCCTGCCGGAATTGAGTATCTGAACGAGCGGACCGTTGGTCCCTCGCTGGGCTCCGATTCGATCCGCGAGGGGATTTACGCAGGTATCGCAGGTCTGCTGGCGGTGGTGATCGTGATGCTGGTGTATTACAAGAAGGCTGGCATCAATGCGGTGCTGGCGCTCTTCCTGAACACGATTCTGCTGATTGCGGCATTAGCTTACTTTGGTGCCACTCTGACACTGCCGGGGATTGCCGGTATCATTCTGACAGTCGGTATGGCGGTGGATTCCAATGTGCTGATTTTTGAGCGCATCCGCGAAGAGTTGCGGGCAGGGAAGACGATTCCTGCGGCTATATCCGCCGGCTTTGGCAAGGCGTGGTGGACGATCGTGGATACTCACGTAACAACCATCGTGTCGTGTCTTTTCCTCTTCCTGTTCGGAACCGGACCGGTCAAGGGTTTTGCTGTCACGCTGGTGATCGGCTTGTTTGCGAACGTGTTCACCGCTGTCTGGGTGTCTCGCGTGATCTTCGACTGGGAAACCAGCGGCAAGGAACTGACCGAGCTGAGCATCTGACGTGGCAGGTTTGGGGTCCGTTCGGTGTGCCGATATCCAGGGCCGCCGTTGCGGGTGTGATAGATTTTTTGATTCGTTGAAATGTAAAAAAAGACAGGAACAAACTGACGACGACCGGTGTCATAACGATTGGCACAGTTCGGCCCGGTCGTCGGGCGGGCAGTGATAGATGGAATTATTTAAACAAACCAATTTTGATTTTCTGAAGTACAAGTGGCCCTTCATTGGTGCCTCGCTGGTGCTGAGCGTTGCCGGGCTGATCAGTCTGGCGATTAACGGCGGTCCCAAGCTTGGGATTGAGTTCAAGGGCGGCATGGAAATGACGGTCAAGTTCGCGTCAGAGCCGCCAGTTGAAAAAGTGCGCTCCGCGTTGACTGCGGCACTTTCCAGCACGCCGACGGTGCAGTCGTTTGAGAGCGGCGCGACCAATGAGATTGTCATTGGCACCGAGGGCGGCAATGATCAGACGCTGGCGAAGAATCGTCAACTGGTACTGGACACGCTGTCGAAAACTTTTGGTCAGCCGGGAAATGGCAAGCTCGATCTGAATAATTCGAGCAAGTCACAACTGGCGGACCGGCTGCGGGATCCGTTACAGAAGGCCGGCGTTCAGCTTTCCGACCCGCAGGTGGTTCAATTGGCTGAAGCTATCACCACGAAACGTGACGGTCTCGGCGGAGTCATTACAAATCTTGACCAACTAAATGGAACCACCGGCTTGACACCGCAGGTGCTTACGGTGTTGAATCAGGAGAGCTATCTTTCGTCGTATACTGCGATGAGAGATATCCAGATTGTCGGCCCGAAAGTTGGCGGAGAACTTCGCAAACAGGCCGTAAACGCCACGCTGCTCGCTCTTGCCGGGATGTTGGTTTACATCTGGTTCCGGTTTGAGTGGATCTATGGAGTTGGAGCGGTAATCGCCTGTCTCCACGACACGATCATCACGATCGGATTGTTTTCGATCTTCGGAAAAGAAATCACCCTGACAGTGATTGCGGCGCTCCTGACGCTGGTCGGTTATTCCATGAACGATACGATCGTCATCTTCGACCGTATCCGAGAAAACAACCGGCTGAACAACAAGGAAACGCTGGGCGAGCTTATCAACCGGAGCGTCAACCAGACGCTGAGCCGGACTGTGATGACATCGGGTTTAACGTTCCTGGCTGTGATTGCTCTGTTTCTGTTCGGAGGCCCAGTACTACATGGCTTTGCATTTGCCCTGGTAGTCGGTATTCTGATTGGAACCTACTCATCGGTTTTCGTAGCCAGTCCGATTGTGTTGTTCTGGCATAATTTCGCGGACGCGAGAAAGAAGACCGCCCCGGTAGTGGCTACGGCACCGAAGCAGGTGGAAGAAGTACGCAGTAAGCAGGTGAGGAAAGTCCGGTAGCTGGATATTGGTCCAGCAACTTGACATGCAGTGACGAGTCAATTAAAATTGCAGGGCTGTTGACTTGCGGCTTGAAAAAATAACAGCCACTGGCTGTATTTTCAGTACAAAAAAGAGGGCACAATGTTTGAACAGACTTTCGTCGATGGCGTGGGCAGAACCAAGAGGCCGTACACAATTCTGTTGTCGCTCGCAATACAGTTTGTGGCCATCGGCATTCTCGTCATCATCCCGCTGATTTATTTCGACACATTGCATGCGTCGGCACTCTCGGCGTCACTGGTGGCACCGCCGCCGCCGCCGCCACCGCCGCCACCGCCTCCACCCGCACAGGTGGTCAAGGCAGTACACGTGGTGAAGCAATTTGTCTCTAACACTTTTACGGCTCCAAAATCAATTCCCACGCATGTGCTGATGGTGACGGAAGAAGAAGTCATGCCCAGCGCAGGCGTCATGGGCGGAATCCCGGGTGGGTTGCCCGGCGGTAGTGGAGTTCTGGGCGGAATCGTAGGTGGCCTGCCGGCCGCCGCGCCTCCTCCTCCTCCGAAGGCTGCTCCGCCACCCCCGAAGCCGACTGGCCCAATCCGCCAGGGTGGTAACGTTACGGCGGCAAATCTCATCAAGTCAGTCACGCCGATTTATCCCCCGTTGGCGAAGATGGCTCGTCAGCAGGGCAAGGTGGTACTGGAAGCGACCATTTCCAAAGAGGGTACCATCGAGGATCTGAAAACGATCAGTGGACCGCCGCTGCTCATTCCCGCCGCGATCGAAGCTGTGAAGCAGTGGCGGTACAAGCCGCTTCTGCTGAATGGCGAGCCGCAGGAAGTGTTGACGACAATTGACGTAAATTTCAGTCTCAACTAAGGGTTCGGGTGTAACGAAGTCTGGTGCGAAGAAGTCTGGTGTAAGAGTAGTGCCGATGTGCCGGGGCCGAACAAATCGGTATCCAGCTAAATGCAGTCAGCTAATTAAAATCAACTCGCAGGAGAAGAAGACAAATGCTTTTACAGATGCAGGTACGGGCGTTCATGCTGTTACAGGAAGCCGGAGCGCCGGGATGGGATTTCCGCCACCTCTGGACCCAGATGGGCGGACTGGCGAAAGCCGTCGTTATCATCATGTTCATGATGTCGGCATGGTCGATCGGCGTTATGATCGATCGCATCATGGCCTTCAACGCGGCGCGCAAGCAGAGCCGCCAGTTTGCGCCAGCGGTTGCAGGAGCGTTGCGCGAAGGCAAACTCGATGAAGCCATCAAAGTTGCCGACCGTTACAAGAAGAGCCACCTGGCCAAGGTAGTTGTGGCCGGTCTGCAGGAATTTCAGGCGCATCAGGGCAGCAGCCAGATTTCGGGTGAAGAGATCGAAGCCTCACGGCGCGCTCTGGAACGCTCGGAAGCGATTGTTCACGCCGAACTCAAGCGTGGCGTCAGCGCTCTGGCCACCATCGGTTCCACGGCACCGTTCGTGGGTCTGTTCGGTACGGTCGTAGGTATCATTAACGCGTTCAAGACGATGGCCGCGCAGAAGACGCCCGGTATCGGCGCGATCGCCGGTGGTATTTCCGAAGCACTCGTGACCACCGCTATCGGTCTGTTCGTCGCCGTTCCTGCGGTCTGGATGTACAACTACTTCACGGGTCGCGTAGATGCGTTCGACGTCGAAATGGGTAACTCCAGTTCGGAACTGGTCGACTACTTCGTGAAGCGTGCGGAAGCCCGTTCGGGCGCCCGTAAGTAAGTAACCGTCGGCATTCGGCATCAGACACCAGTGAGTTGATTGGGTACCTGTGGCGGGCACTGCCCGCCACAGGAAAGCCTGAAAAATGGGCGGTGAAAGAGGGTCGGATTCGAACCAGCGATTGAATTCAGGAGACAGCAGATGAAACTAAAAAAGGCTCCGCCACCAGTTTCGGACATTAACGTAACGCCGATGGTTGACGTGATGCTGGTTGTGCTGATCATCTTCATGGTCATCACGCCCATGCTGAACAAAGGCGCCAACATCGAGTTGCCGAAGGCCCGCAATCCGATCGCCTTACCGGACGCAGACAAAGAAGATGCCGTCAAGGTGTCGATCACGCGCGACAGTCAGGTGTTCCTGAGCCCCGGTCTGGAACGTGTGGCACCGGAAGATCTTGCACCGAAGGTGCGCGACCTTCTGCAGAATAAGATTGGCGCAGAGAGAATGGTCTTCCTTCGCGCGGACGGACGCGCCAAGTACGAAAAGGTCGAAGATGTAGTAGACAATTTACGGTCCGGTGGTGTGGACCAGCTGGGCTTGCTCACCGATCAGGACTTAACCGCAACCCCGAAGAAGTAGCGGTAGCCTGTGTGCAGTACAGAAGCGCGTCAAGTCGCGAGTACAGCGGGCGGCGCTTTACGGACTAATAGCGTAATCGGAAATTAAAGGAGCTACTCTTATGGCAATGGCAGTTGGGTCCTCTGGAGGCCCGAAGGGCGATATCAACATGACGCCCATGATTGATATTCTGCTGGTACTTCTGATTATCTTCATGGCGATTTCTCCGGTGGTGCCGCACGGACTGGACGCTCTTGCGCCTCAGCCGCCGCCCCCCAATGCACCTCCCAATCCTGACGATCACACCGTCGTGCTGGTGATCGACAAGTCGCAGAAGATCAAGATCAACGAAGACGACGCGGACTGGAACACACTGGAAAGCCGTCTGGTCGATATTTTCAAGCTGCGTGCCGATAAGGTAGCTTTTGTGAAGGGCGATCCGGATCTGGATTTCCAGGTGATTGCCCGTGCTATCGATATCGCTCACTCGGCCGGCATCGACAAGGTTGGTCTCATGACTCCTAAGGTGGAGGCTGGCCAATAAAATGATCGGTAAGATCGGAGTGACGAGACAGGTGCCCGCAGGTCGATATTTTGCGGGGCTTTGTCTGGCCGCAACACTGGGCCTTGCCATGACATCAGCAGGTTGCGCAAAACTCAAGGCGCGCGACCACCTGAATCAGGGCGTGAATGCGTTTAAGATCGGCCAATATGCGGCCGCCGCGGATGAGTTCCGGTTAGCTATCGATGCCGACCCGACTTTCGGTACTGCGCGTCTTTATCTCGCCACCGCCTACGAGCAGCAGTTTGTTCCGGGCACAGAGACGGATGAAAACAAGAAGTACTGGAAGGCAGCGATGGATGAGTTCCAGAAGGTTCTGGACAGCAATCCTGACGCCGCCGATAAGCTCCTTGCGACGCAGTCAGTCGCCAATCTTCACTACCAGGTGAAAGATATGAAGAGCGCGACGGAGTGGAACAAGAAAGTCATTGAACTCGACCCGAAGAACAAAGAGGCTTATTACACGCTCGGTGTTATTCCGTGGCTGGACTTCATTCCCGCGGACCGGGAAGCGCGTCTGGCGATGGGCATGAAGGTTGACGAGCAGGCACCTTTGAAGAACGATGCCAAGGGCAAGACGACCAAGGCCGATCTGAAAACAAAATACTGGCAGGCTCTGACTGACGGTATCGAATACGAGAAAAAAGCTCTCGCGATCGATCCTCAGTATGAAAACGCCATGTCCTACATGAACCTGCTGATCCGCTATCGCGCGGATCTTGAGGACACGAAGGAAGCGTTCGACGCCGACTGGAAAGAAGCGGATGTCTGGCTGAATAAGGCGATGCAGACGACGAAGGAAAAGGCGGCCAAGAAAGCGGAAGCACTGGCCAACGGCGCAACGCCGACTGAATAGCGGTCTGTTTCATTTGAACAATAGTGACGGGGTGGCGGATGATATCCGGCCACCCCTTTGCTTTTGGCTTCGTAGCAGCAGCACTGAACTAAAATGATAGATGTGCCGCCAGTTTCACCGAGCGAGATGACACCTGACCCGCAACCGTTACCGGTGGTGCCGCCTCAACCTGCCGCGCCCGTTATTCCATCCGATCCGGATTTCGACAAACTGATGGCGACGGTCCGGGAGGCACGCCCCAAAGACGATCTTTCCGGTATCGAGAAAGCCTGGCAGTTTGCCGCACGCAATCACATTGGGCAGAAGCGTGCTTCCGGTGAGCCATACCTGACGCATCCGCTTGCCGTGGCCCAGTTGCTGGCCGAAATGCGGATGGATGCGGTTACGATCCAGACAGGCCTGCTTCACGATATTGTGGAAGACACGGCTGTTTCCTCCGAGGAATTACGCAAGGCCTTTGGAGAAGAGGTTGCCGCCTGCGTCGACGGCGTCACGAAGCTCAACAAGATCGATTTCACCTCCGCCGAGGACAGGCAGTCGGAGAACTATCGCAAGCTGCTGCTGGCTATGGTGAAAGACATCCGGGTCATCATTGTGAAGCTGGCTGACCGGCTACATAATATGCGTACGCTGGGAGCCCTGTCGCCTGAGCGCCGCCAGCGGATTGCTCGCGAGACGCTGGAGATCTATGCCCCGATCGCGCATCGGCTTGGGATGGGCAAGATGCGCGGAGAACTGGAGGATCTCTCTTTCATTCACGTGGAGCCCGAAACCGCAGCCGAGATCTCACGTACGATTGACGGGCAACGCGCGGACAACGAAAAGTATCTGGAGAAGATGCGTTCGACCGTGGAATCCGAACTGCGGCGCGAAGGCATTCCCGCCCGTGTGCAGGCTCGCGTCAAACGTGCATTTTCTGTGTATCAGAAGCTGAAGCGGCAGAAGATCACGCTGGATCAGGTGTACGATTTGATGGGACTGCGGATCGTTACGGATTCGGTGAAGAACTGCTACGGGGCACTGGGAGTCATCCACAACGAGTGGCGGCCGGTGCCTGGGCGGATTAAGGATTTTATCGCGATACCGCGTCCGAATCTTTACCAATCGCTGCACACATCGGTGGTTGGTCCCGAGGGCCGGCATTTTGAGATTCAGATCCGCACTGAGGAAATGCATCGCATTGCCGAGGAAGGAATCGCGGCGCACTGGAAGTACAAAGAGGGCCGCAAGGGCGTTCAGGACGATCAGCGTGTGGCGTGGCTGCGGCAATTGGTGGAGTGGCAGCAGGACATGCGAAATCCGGGGGATTTCGACTCCACGCTGCGGCTGGATCTTTATGCCGAGGAAGTTTATTGCTTTACGCCGAAGGGGCGCGTCGTTGCTTTACCGGCGGGTTCTTCGCCAGTGGATTTCGCATATGCGGTTCACTCGGAGGTAGGCAATACGTGTACCGGGGCGAAGGTGAACGGTCGCATCGTGCAACTGAAGTATACGTTGCGCAATGGGGACGTGGTGGACATTTTGACCACGGCGGGACACCAGCCGAGCAAGGACTGGCTTGGCATCGTCAAAACGTCGCGAGCCCGGAACAGGATCAAGCACGTCATCAACGCCGGTGAGCGTGAGCGGGCCATCGAAATCGGCCAGAAGTATCTGGAAAAAGAAGCACGCCGGCTCGGGACGCAAATGGCGCGGATTCGCGACGAAGCGCTTGACCGCGTCGCGCTGGAATACGGGCTGGGTAAGTCTGAAGACCTGTACGCCGCACTTGGATACGGCAAGTTTTCCGCCCGGCAGGTCCTGCAAAAAGCAGTTCCGGAACTCATGCCGGAAGAGGGGTTACAGGCAACACCTCCAACTCCGTCGGAATCTTCGGCACAGCCGCAGAAGCGCGACGGGGCAGGCAGGGCGGAGGGTTCCGGGGACGATGCGATCAAGGTTCACGGCATCGACGACCTGATGGTTTATCGGGCTAAGTGCTGCAATCCGATTCGCGGCGATGCGATTGTGGGTTATGTGACACGGGGCAAGGGCGTTGCGGTGCATACCAGGCTGTGTCCTAACGTGCAGAATCTGATGTACGATTCTGAGCGGAAAATCGACGTGGAATGGACGCGGAACGTGGAAGAAACCTTCCAGGTCCGCGTGGTGGTTCACACGGACGACAGGCCGGGACTGCTTCACCAGATCACTTCCGCACTGGCGGATGAGAAGATCAATGTCAGGAGCCTGGAAGCCCGTACGGATTACAGCCAGAATACGGATGCGGCCATTGTCGAAATGACGGTCGAGGTACGGGATAAGAAGCAACTGGAGAAACTCTGTACTGCAATGCGACGGCTTTCGGGGATTCGCGATGTCGAGCGAACGCATCAGACTTGATCGGTCCGGCGTAATCCGGGGGCAGGCCTCCCACGCAAATAATCGAACGAATGACAACCATCACAACAGATCCGGAACACATTGCAGTTTCCAAGTCCCGCGGCATTGATATCGACTGGAAGGACGGACATAGTAGTTCGTATCCGGTCGAGTATCTGCGCGACTGGTGTCCCTGCGCCACCTGTACCGGTTCGCACGGCACGGAACCGCGTAAGAAGACGACGGAAGCACCCGCCAATCCTTTTCAGATGTATACGCCGCGGCTGAAGATGAACAGTATTGAGCAATCGGGTAACTACGCGCTGCACATCGCGTGGAACGACGGGCACTCGTCAGGCATTTATTCGTGGGATCATTTGCGACGCATATGCCCGTGCGAAGCGTGCAAGGCGGAACGGAGCGTGAAATGAGAGACATCTGCGCGACAGGGGGCCTATGTCCAAGCGCATAGCAGTGGTGGAAGACGAAGCCGAGCTCGCCTCGCTGATCGAATACAATCTGACGCGCTCGGGCTTTCAGCCGCGGATTTTCGGCGGTGAAGATGGCACTCTGGTGGCCCTGGAGAAATTTCAGCCGGACCTGATCGTGCTGGACGTGATGCTGCCGGGGCACGATGGTTTTGAGCTGTGCCGCCGAATCCGTTCGGGTGGCCCGATGGCGCGGGTGCCTGTGATTTTTCTGACGGCGCGCTCGGACGAAGTCGACCGCGTTCTGGGCCTGGAGATCGGTGGCGACGATTACATCACGAAGCCGTTCAGTCCGCGGGAATTGGTGGCGCGAATCAAGGCGCATTTGCGGCGATCGGAAAGCGATGCCGCGCCGGAAGCAACTGAAGTCGTACTGGGCCCGTTTCGACTGGATCAGGCGGCCCGGCGTGTCTACCAGAACGGCAAGGAGGTAGAACTAACCTCGACTGAGTTCAAGCTGCTGGAGTTTTTCCTCACTCATCCAGGCCACGCTTTTTCTCGGGACCAGTTGCTGCGGCAGGTCTGGGGAGAGCAACATTTTGTGACTCCGCGGACTGTGGATGTTCATGTCCGGCGGTTGCGGGAACAAATCGAAGCCAGACCTGACGAACCCGTGTTTCTGGCGACCGTGCGCGGCTTCGGTTACCGGTTCGAAGCGGCGTGACACCGAGAATTTTTCTCAAGCTGCTGGCTGGCACCGCGTGTCTGATCGTCGTGGCGCTGGTGGCGGCCGATTTGCTGGCTTCGCGCGCGGCGGAGGGTTTTTTTGTCGATCACCTTCGGGAGTCGCTGGAGAAGCAGGGCAGGGTCATTGCCCAGACGAGTTCGCTCTCCACGCTGGATCAGGGCCGAATTCGGGATCTAGGTAAGGCCAGCGGCGCGAGGCTTACCGTGGTGGCGCGGGACGGGCGCGTACTGGCGGATTCGGAGAACTACCCCGCCACGATGGAGAACCACGCGGGCAGACCTGAATTCCAGGCGGCCTTTCAGGGCAGGCTTGGTTCGGATACGCGCCGGAGCGCGACCATGGGCGTCGACTTCCTGTACGTAGCGTTACCGGCGGGAGCGGCGGAAGCCGCGGCGCTTCGGCTGGCCGTGCCTTTACTGACTGTACGGAGCCAGGTTGCAGTTATCAGGCTTCGCATCCTGCAAAGCGCGCTGATCGCGTTTCTGCCTGCTGTGTTGCTGGCGGTGTTCATGGCCAGGCGTCTTGCCAATCGGCTGAGCGCCATCATTGGGCAGGCAGGTGAACTGGCTCGGGCGAACTATCGAGCGCGGCTGCCGGAGGGGCGCGGTGAACTGGGGTTGCTGAGCCGGAAGCTCAACGAGACGGGCGAAAAACTCGAGCGTACGGTCTTACAGCTGCAGACCGAACACAGCGAACTGGAGCGGCTGGAGCGAGTGCGGAAGGACTTCGTGATTAACGTCTCGCACGAACTCCGAACGCCCCTGGCATCTATACAGGGATACACGGAGACGCTGCTGGATGGCGCTATTCACGATCCGGAACACAATATCCGCTTCCTGAACATCATCCGGCATAACGCGGAGCGGCTGACGCGGCTTACCGCCGATCTGCTCACGTTGTCGCGGCTGGAGCTTCGGACGCAGGAAATGCGGGTCGCTTCTTTCCGGGTGAACGATTTGCTGGCGGATGTGGTGGATACGATTCGGCCTATCGCGGCCAAGAAGCAGATCGTACTGCATCACGAGCCTGGGCCACCGGAATGCGAGGTTTTTTGCGATCCGGAGGCGTTCTATCAGATTGTTAGTAACCTGCTGGACAACGCTGTGAAGTACACGCCTGAGGGCGGGTCAATCACCGCCGGATCGAGGCAGATCACGCGGGCGGATCAGACGCAGTGGGTCGAGTTTTTCGTTCGGGATACGGGAATCGGCATCCCCGAGGAGGAGCAGTCGCGTCTGTTCGAGCGTTTCTATCGCGTGGATAAGGCGCGGAGCCGGGAACTCGGGGGTACGGGACTAGGGCTGGCGATTGTGAAACATCTGGTCAAAGCGCATTCCGGGGAAATCCGGATGGAGAGCCGGTCCGGTGAAGGCGCGACTTTCTTCTTTACGCTGCCGGTGGAACACGCGCAGCTTTTGGCGGAACACCGTCCGGCAGAGCAGGGTGAGTCTGATAAGCCGGCGGTGGAACTGCAGGGTGCGGACAACAGGGCGTAACTTCACCCATCATTTACGACCCGTTAACCGCTTTGTAACCGTTTTGCCCGTACGCTTGAGATGTAAGGTTAAGCGTGCGCAGGAGCCGTCCCGCACGCACGGATAAGGGTGCGCAGTGGCAAAACGAATACTTCTGATCGAAGACGACAGCGATCTTTACTCGCTGCTGAAGTACAACCTGGAAAAGGAAGGCTTCTCATTCGCCGGTTCGCAAACCGGGCGCGGGGCGCTGGATCTTTGCCGCCGGGTGCGGCCGGATCTGGTCCTGCTGGACATCATGCTGCCGGATTCTGACGGGCTGGATATCTGCAAGGGAATTCGCAACGATGCGCAGCTTGCACAGACCCCGATTATCTTCCTGACCGCACGGGCATCGGAAACCGACCGAATTGTCGGACTGGAACTTGGGGCCAACGATTACATTGTGAAGCCGTTCTTTGTTCGCGAAGTGATTGCCCGTATCAAGCTACAGTTCCGCGGTAACAACGTTCCGGCCAGAACATTTAAGGCCGGCGGCATTGAACTGGACCGCAGCAGCTGCAAAGTGACGCTCAACGGTGAGACGCTCACGCTGACGGCTACGGAGTTTCGGCTCCTGGAGTTTCTGATGGGTCGGCCGGGCGTGGTGTTCAGCCGGGAGCAATTGCTCAATGGAGCCTGGGGCCAGGACCGCGCGGTGACGGATCGCACGGTTGACGTTTACGTGCTCCGGTTGCGCCAGAAGATTGAAGCTGACGCTGCCGCTCCACGCCTGATTCACTCGGTTCGGGGCTTCGGGTACTCGTTTGAGCCCCGTGGAGCTGTCACCCCGGAGAGCGTTGTACACGAAGAATCGCGACTTCAGGTTGCCAGCTAAGACGCTCCCTTGAGCGACCGTAAGTTCCCGCATGTTACGCTGACCGCGTGGCCACCGATCTGATTGAGATTGATCCGCTGGAACCGTCGCTGGACGCGCTGGATCGAGCCGAAGCCGCGATCCGGCTGGGGCAGGTTGTGGCGATCCCTACCGACGCGTTGTACGCGCTGGTGGCGGATCCGTTCGATCTTCGCGCGGTACGGCAGATCTATCACGCTAAGGGCAGGGAGACCCAGCGTCCGCTGCCTCTGTTCGTTCGCGATGCCCTGATGGTGGAGGAACTGGCCCGCGAGGTTCCGTCGCGGTTTCACGTATTGACGCGGCGTTTCTGGCCTGGGCCTCTGACGATTATCCTGAATGCTTCGGCAACGATGCCCTTGCGGGCTACGGGGAACACCGGTCGTCTGGCCGTCCGACAGCCTCGTTCCCGCCTGGTGGATGAGTTGCTGGCACGCATGAACCAACCGCTCATTGCGACGAGCGCAAATATTTCGGGGCTTCCGACCTGCCGCAGCGGGATTGAGGTTTTTGGCGTGATGGACGGGCGCGTGGATCTGGTGCTGGATGGCGGACCGAGCCATGGCGTAGGCGCGACGACCGTGGACATCACGGAGCCGACGTGGCAGATTATCCGGGAGGGCACGATTTCCGCGGAAGAGATCGCTAACTGTCTGAATTGACGTAGCTTTCAGCGATCGGCGATCAGCTTTCAGCCCCGCCTCCGGTGGTGCCGGATTACACTGGGAGCTTGCTGACAGTCTTCCCTGCCCATGCGTCCGGCGACGCCCTGTTTGCCTCCGAACTCACCGCCTTTTTGGAAGCCGGATGCGATTGGGTTCGTTTTGCGACCGACTCCGTTATGGAAGGCACCGAGGACCTGCTGGCTGCTGCAGACCGCGCTGAGTCTGCGGATGTTCTGATTCTCTTGATTTCAAAAGCATCCAATCCGCAGGCCTGGAGCCGACCGGTGTGGGAACCTCTTTTGGTTAAACGTCCGGCTGACAATGGTACGCAGGTTGCGGTTTTGTTGCTGGAGGACTGTATCTTTCCGGGTGTTCTGGGCCGAGGCTCCAGATTCTTTGACGCCCGCACTGATCGCCAGGGTGCCCTGCGCAGGCTCAAGCGTTGGCTGCGGGGTCTACAGGCAGGCGTACCACCAGCCATGCACTTCTCGAGCGACCTGGAGGAGTTGTATCGCGTTTTGGACGATCAGCCGGGCACTCTAACTGTGGCAGGACCGATTGCAGAACGCTTCGCCCATGAGGCGGCACGGGATTTTGACTCTGTTCTGTGGATTGCGGCGTACGGCAGAAATCTGACGCAGATTGCGGGGGAGGTGGGGGCGCAACTGGGGATGACACTGGAGGGTACTGTAGAAAGCAATTGTTCGCGCGGTCGGGCTGAACTTGCGAGGCGTCGGTGCCTGCTGGTGCTGGATGGGCCGGAAGTGGCTGTGGATGCGTTGCTGCCGCAAGGTATGACCTCGGTGCTGTTGACGAGCGAACCGACGCGGATAGAAGCGCCGGAGTTAACGCTGGAAGCGGCGCGGAAGCTCTTTGCCGCCCGTCGGCTTGCCGAGGCGTACGAACTGTATTACGAGCTGTTGCATGCCGGGGCGGATGCCGAATCCTGTGCCCGCGACCTGATCTGGATCTGCGAGTGCTGGGACCGCCTGGAGGAGGCCAACAATTTGCGCTTCCATCTGGGGCCGGAGCCTTCGGAGCAGTTGCGGCTGTTCTGACGCCGCGGATCGCCCTCTAACTAATTCAGCTTTTCCGGAGCCGAACCCAGTTTGACGGTCACTTTGCTGGTGCGACCGTCGCGATAGATGGTCAGGACCAGCGATTCTCCGCCACGTTTTTGCAGCATGGCCCGCGTCAGAGCATCCTGCCCATCCACAGGCTTGCCGTCGATGGCAATGATGTAATCGCCGCCAATACCGAGGCGGCTGAAGCCGACGATGACGGCGCGGGTGGCACCTCGCACGCCCGCTGCGTCCGCCGGTGAGCCGGACTCCACCTGCTGAATCAGCAGACCTCCTGAAGGGGGCAGGTTCAGTGCGTCGGCATACTGCGAACCCTCCGGAATGAATACTGTTTGGCCGACGCCTAAGACGGCGCGGGAAATGTGTCCTGTTGCCCGGTATTCTTCCAGCATCGCCTTGACGCGGGCGATGGGCATGGCGAAACCAATGCCGATGCTGCCGGCCTGGCCGCTGGCAGTCTGCGAGCCGAAGATAGCTGTGTTCACGGCGATGACGTTGCCGCTGGAATCGAGCAGAGGACCGCCGCTGTTGCCCGGGTTAATTGCCGCATCTGTCTGGATCAGGCCTTCGAGGTTCGCTCCGTCTTCGTTTTGCAGACTGCGGCCCAGGGAACTGACAATACCGGTGGTGAGGGTTCCGCCCAGTCCGAAGGGATTGCCGATTGCCAGCACCTTCTGCCCGACCTGTACCTTGTCGGAATCGCCCAGGGGCAACGAGGGCAGCTTGTGGCCGGCGTGGATCTTCAGAATCGCCAAGTCGTCCCGGCTGTCAATGCCAAGTACGTCGGCGTCGTATTCTTTCTCGTCGGAAAGCTTTACCTTGAGCTTCGAGGAACCGGCAATCACATGCTTGTTGGTGACGATTTCGCCGTCTTCGTTGATAATGAAGCCGGAACCCGTGCCACTGACAGGATATGTCCGGAAAAACATGTCGCGCTGGATGACGATACTGGTGATGTAGACGGTGGCGAGGTGGGCAGTCTTGTAGATATCGATATTGTTCTGCTCATCGGCACCGAAGCCGGCACCGTGAGCGGTCACGGGGTCGGACCAGAGTTTGCCGTTCGTCGAAAGCGGACGCAGCATCTGCTGCACGCTCCAGTTTCCGTGTGTGGTGATGAACCAGAAGCCCCCTGCCAGGAGCATGGTCATAATCAGAGCGCGTGGCTTCATGCGGCGAGTTTCCTTAATTCCTCATACACTATTTTAGTTTGACGCAGTGTTTCTTCCTTCGTGCCGCCGGTATCGATCAGGTAATCGGCACGCGCGATCTTTTCCGAGAGGGGCATCTGGTGTTGCAGGCGCGCCCGAACCGACGCTTCAGTGGCTCCGGGACGTTCCAGCGCGCGCGCCAACTGCTGTTCGGGTTTGCAATGGACGACGACGAGTTTGCTCATGCCTTCCAGACCACCGGATTCGAGGAGAATAGCGGCGACGTAGACAATTACTGCGTGCGGGTCAATGGCTGCAATTCCGAGAGCACGTTGCCGGGCGCATTCGCGAACGGCCGGGTGAACGATGGCATTGAGGCGGGCGAGTTCTGCCGGTTTGCCGAAAACCAGGGCCGCCAGGTTGCCACGATCCGCGGTACCGAAGGCCGCGAGGACCTGCTTGTGAGCCCCGCCGCCGGGAGCGAGAACCTGATGGCCGAGTTCATCGGCTTCGATGATGTGAGCGCCGAGATCCCGCAGTGCGTCGGCGACGAAGCTCTTGCCGCACGCCATGCCGCCTGTGAGGCCGACGATCAGCACCGGCGTTCCGCAGCCTCGATGGTGTTCCGCATCAGCATCGCGATGGTCAGTGGGCCGACGCCGCCGGGGACCGGGGTATAGGCCGACGACACGCGCGCCATGTCGCCAGGATGCACATCGCCGACGAGCAGGCTGCCGCGTTTATCGAAATCGGCCAGACGGGCAGGGTCAAAAACGCGCTCGGCCTCTTCGCGGGTTCGGACGGTGTTCATGCCAACGTCGATGACGACGGCTCCGGGCTGGATGTAGTCGGCAGTGATCATGGCGGTGCGTCCGATAGCGGCTACAAGGATTTCCGCGTTGCGGCAAACCGCCGGCAGATCGCGCGTGCGCGAGTGGCAGACGGTAACCGTGGCGTTTTCCTGGAGCAGCAGCAGGGCCATGGGCTTGCCGACGATATCGCTGCGTCCGACGACGACGGCGTTACGACCCGCGATGGGAATTTGATAGCGCTTCAGGATTTCGATGACGCCCGAGGGCGTGCAGGGACGCAGGCCGGGGCGACCGGTGGAAAGCAGGCCGACGTTGCAGGGGTGGAAACCATCCACGTCCTTTTCGGGCGCGACGGCCAGCAGGCACATCTGGGAATCGATATGCGAAGGCAGCGGCAGCTGGATCAGGATGCCGTCGATATCGGTGCGCGCGTTCAGGTGGGCGACGATGGCAAGAAGTTCGTCCGTGGTGAGCGACGCCGGGCGAGCGATGGTCTCGTGATGGAGGCCGAGCTCTTCGGCGGTTTTTGTCTTGTTGCGGACGTAGACCGCGGACGCGGAATTATCTCCCACCAGAACGACGGCGAGTCCGGGCGCGCGCTCCGTCCTGGCGATGAAGCTTGTTACGCGGGGAAGGCATTCGGCCTTGATCTGATCCCGAACCGTGTTTCCGTTAAGAATAGTTGCCACGAATTCAGGTTAGCGAACTGACCTGTGGAGCGGGAGCGGGGTTAGTTTGCGGAGGGAATTTTCACGGCATTTTCGACGAACAGGGCAGGGAGCGCGGCCTTTCTGGATTCCAGCTTCAGGCCCAATTGTTCACGTACGACGGTGAAAATAGACTGGCCGGTGCCGCGATCGATATCTTCCAGGGCACCTTTCAGATCCGCCCCGTTGTTGGCGAACTTCAGGGAGAAGTCAAAGCCGCCCGCGAGCCCGGTCTCATCGACGACGGGCCGATCAACGGCGAGGGGCCGTTTTGCCAGCATTTCGGCAAATTCAGCCATTGAGGTATTGCGGAATTCGAGGGCTCCATCGGATGGAGTCATGCCAGCGGGCTCGGTTCCCGCAGCGTGTTTGAGGCGAGGTGAGTTTACGGCGACGATAAGCGCGTATACAGGCAGTTGCTTCTGTTCTGTGCGAATTCCAAGCCGGAATCGGTCGGAGAGAAGCGCTTGCAGCATCAATTTGAGTTCAGCGTCGTCAGAGGGTTTCCCGGCTTTGGCGGAGATGTCATATCGCTCTGTGGAGAGCCAGTCGGGACCGCCGGAGATCTGAAAGTCGCGCATTCCCCAGGCCCATTTCAGGCAGGAGAGGAGCGTGACGTTCTTCATGGTCAGAGATCCGGGAGCGCTTTGAACGCTCTCACTGGTGCGGCCTTCGCCGCCGGCGCTTCCTGCCCGGTTGATCCGGATGGAGGCGACTTCAAAGGTCTGGGCTGAAGCCGCTGTGGCAAATGCGACTGTCACTGCAAGGGTGAGTAGGATGTGCTTCACGCACGTATTCCCTGGGAGAAAGCAAGAAAGTTCCAGAAGTTAGGCCGACAGTCTATTTTTCCTTATAGACTGTTCAGGCTGCGACCAGGCCGCGGATCTTTTCTTCCACCACAGACCGGACTTTTTCTTCGCCCAGAAAGTTCTTCACCATGGAGGGCAGTTCGCATTCCACGGTAACGTTCGTATCGTCGACGGCGATAGTTCCCGCGAGTGGCACGGAAATGAAGCCCACCTTGCCGGTGAACGAGATACTCATTACCGAACCGTCCCAGGACTTCTGCTGGTCCACAATCTGAATGTTCTTCATTCCACCGGAGGCGAGGAGCTGATCCGCGGCGGTATCCAGTTTCGGCATCGTGGCCTGTTGTGTTGAATGATGCGGCACTACTATCGTCATGCGAGGTTCCTTTTCAACTGTCCGCAGGCTGCGTATATATCGAGCCCGCGTGGTCTGCGAATAAAGCATGGCATTGCGCGCCGCACGATTTCCTGGAACGATGCGACTCGTTCCGGCAGAGGGGTTTCAAACGGTATACCGGGTCCCGGATTCAGGGCGATCAGGTTGACCTTGCAGTTGATGTTCGCGAGCAACCGCACGACGCGACGCGCGTCGGCATCGGTGTCGTTCACGTCTTTGAGCAGCACGTATTCAAAAGTCAACTGCTCCCAGGTTCGCAGGGGATAGGCGCGGCAGGCTTCCATCAAATCGCTCAGATGCCACTTGCGGGTGATCGGCATCAGTTCCTGGCGCTGTTCCTCGGTGGAGGCGTTGAGGGAAATGGCCAGTTTAGGGCGGACTTCGGCCTTGCCAAGCTCTTCGATCTTCGGGATGATCCCGGAGGTGGATACGGTGATCCGCCGTTCGCTCATGCCGACGGCTTCCGGGTCGGTGAGGATTCGGGTGGCCTTGAGGACATTGGGAAGGTTCAGCAACGGTTCGCCCATGCCCATCATGACGATATTGAACCGTTTGTTGCTGACGAGCAGGCCGTTGTCGCGCGCGACGTATAAGACCTGACCCACGATTTCCCCGGCCGTCAGAGAGCGCTCCAGACCCATCAGGGCCGTCATGCAGAACTTGCAATCGACCGGGCAGCCGACCTGGCTGGAGATACAGACGGTATCGCGATCTTCTTCCGGCATCAGCACCGTCTCTACAGTGCGGCCGTCCTGAAGCTTGAGGAGATACCTGCGGGTGCCGTCGACCGAATTGTAAATCTGATCGGCAACGGGCAGCCCTAGTTCCGCGTTGGCGGCCAGTTGGGCGCGCAATTTGGCGGGCAACGTGGAGATCTGCACAAGGTCTCCGACCTTCTGGTTATAGATGGCGCGGTAAACCTGAGCGGCGCGAAAAGCCGGCTGATCTGGAGGGAGAATCTGCCGAAGCTCGCTAAGTTCCATCCCTACAAGAGCTTGCGACATTATTACCAGCTTATCACGCGGCCCGGCGGTATGGTACAAACGAATCAGGTCCTTCAGACTTTGCCCCTTACATCTCACAACACCGCAGCTACCACTACGTCAGGCCCTTCCGCTTCGGCGTCGGGGACAGAGCGCGATATCCGGACTACCACGCTATCGAATGGCATCAAGGTGATCACCGAAACCATGCCGCATGTCCGCTCGGTATCGGCGGGCGTCTGGGTGGGTGCGGGATCGCGGCACGAAACACCGGAACAGAATGGCGTATCGCACTTTATTGAGCACATGCTGTTCAAGGGCACGGCGACCCGGACGGCTGAGGACATCGCGCGGTCGGTGGACTCGCTCGGCGGCAATCTCGACGCGTTTACGGCCAAGGAAATGACGTGTTTCAATACCAAGGTGCTCGACGAACACCTGCCGGTGGCGATGGATGTGTTGAGCGATCTGGTGCTGAATCCGCGTTTTGATCAGGACGATATCGACAAGGAAAAGGGCGTCGTCCTGGAAGAAATCAAGATGGACGCCGACAGCCCGGATTATCTGGTTCACGAGATTTTTTCGGGGAACTTCTGGAAGGATCACTCGCTGGGGCGCCCGATTCTGGGAACCCGCGAGACCGTCAAGGCGCTGACGCGGGAAGGCATTCAGGAATACTATCGAAGCGTTTACACGCCGAACAATCTCCTTGTGACTGCGGCCGGGAATCTGACGCATGACCGGCTGGTGGAACTTGCGCGCGAACGTTTCGAACGCCTGAAACCCGCAGCCGTGGCACCGGCGGAGCCCGCACCCGCGACGCAGGCGAGGGTTGCGCTGCGAACGAAGAAGGAACTGGAGCAGGTACATTTATGCCTTGGAGTGCCATGCTATCCGATTTCGCATGAGGATCGCTTTCACTGCTATGTGCTGAATACGGTGCTTGGCGGCGGCATGAGTTCGCGCCTGTTTCAGAACATTCGGGAAAAGCAGGGGCTGGCGTATTCCGTTTATTCCGATCTCAATCCGTACTCCGATACCGGCTGCATGATGGTATGCGCGGGGACGTCGGTTGAGTCCGTCCGCAAGCTGGTGGATTCGGTGCTGAAGGAGTTTATCGAGCTGAAGCAGAATCCGGTGCCTGAGGAAGAGCTGCGTCGCGCGAAGGACCATCTGAAGGGTTCACTGATGCTGAGCCTGGAATCGACTTCGAGCCGTATGTCGAACCTGGCGCGGCAGGAGATGCATTTTAAGCGTTTCTTCTCGCTCGATGAGCTGGTGCAGAGTATTGAGAAGGTAACTGCCGCGGATGTGCAGCATGTGGCGCAAACTTTCTTTGCGCAGCAGCAGATTGCGCTGACGGTGCTGGGCAACCTGGACGGCTTGAAAATCGGGCGCGAAGATCTGGTCTGCTAAGTGGCGATCAGTGGCCGCTGACCTTGCGGCCAAGGCGGATCACGAGGATCAGGGCGAACACCGCACAACTGCCCAGCATTGCCGTTAGCGGAATTACGCGCAGTCCCACAAGGCTGGAGAGATGTCCCAGTACGAATGCCGCGAAGATTCCGCCAGACATGGCGAAAGTGAACAGACCGCTGAAGTAACCGGGATGGTAGCCGGTGAAGCGAGTGGCGATGCGTTCGGATGCCAATGGATAGATGGCAGAGAACCCGGTGCCCATGAGCAGAATACCCACTACGACGCCGCCCCTGGTATCCGACGCAGTGAGCGCGGTGCCGCCAAATAATGCGCAGAAGGCGCTGATTCCGAGGAGCCGGCCGTGGGGCATGACCTTGACCAGGACAGCCGCTCCGATGCGACTGGCGGTGAGCGCCAGCCAGTAGACCGCGAGGAGCATGACAGCGCCTTCGGGGCTCATCCCCAACCGGTCGATCAGGTATACCGGCAGCCAGCCCGCAATTGACCATTCGTTGGCGAATTGAAAGAACAGCAGCAACCCGAAAAGGATAGCGAGTACTGTGTGTCGGTCGCGACCGGCCGGGCCGTCGGCGATGGCGGGGATGGCGGAGGCAGGGAGGGCCGGAAGGCGGCGGAAGGCGACTGCCGCCGCCGCCGGCAGCAGGGCGCTGATTGCCAGTAACCTTGTTGCGTCGGTGTCGCCGATGGTTTCCGAGCCGAAACACTGGGCCAACAGAAGCGACGCCGCGGCACTGCCGGCCCCGAAGTAGATTCCACCCTTCAGCGTTACACCCGCAGGGTTCGCATCCCACGCAGCGCCAATGGAGGCAAAGACGGCGGCGGCAACAAGCCCTGCGGCCGCGCCCGTCACAAATATGCACAGAGCCTGATACCAGACCTGGGCCGGCGGCGCGGCGATAGATAGCATTAACAGCGAGAGAGAAGCCGCAAAACACCCGACTGTCAGTGTGCGGTCGGCTCGCCACCGAGGCATGAACTTTCGGGCGAGGGCCATAGCACCGGCCATTCCGATACCGAGCGCCAGGAAGTAATTGCCCGCGGTTCCGTATTCCGCATGCACGTGGTAGCCCCAGAGCGGGAGGAGTCCGCCCGGGAGCGCCAGCAGGAACCCGGAAATAAGAAATGCGCGCAACACGCTCGCGTTTCGGACGACCTGGTCCGGTGCCAGCGTGGATTCGTTTGCCACCCCTGCATGATAACCGGTTCCGTGGCGTCCGTGCGGCCAACCCAGCCATACCTGTGGCCATGTAGAATCTTAAGGAGCCTGGTCCAACTGAAACGACATGAACATACCGCTGACTCCCCTTCGGTGCCTGGAACGCGCCGCTGACCTCTTTGGGCGCAAGGCCGCCATTTTCTGCGGTGAGAAGCGTTTCACTTACAGTGAAATGGCCGACCGCTGTGGACGACTGGCCTCCGCGCTGGAGCGGGAGGGAATCCAGCCTGGAGATCGCGTGGCGTATCTCAGCTACAACACCCATCAACTGCTGGAGGGCTACTACGGCGTTCCGCAGGCCCGCGCTATTGTGATGCCGCTGAACGTGCGGCTGACGAGAATGGAGCTCACCGAGATCATTCAGCACGCCGAGCCGAAAATGCTCTTCTTCGAAAATGAGTTCTCGGAGACTGCGGAGTTTCTCAGTTCGGCGCTGCCCGGCCTTCGCATTATCAATCTGGACACCCAGTACGAGGGATTGCTGTCTACGGGGGAGCCGGTTCGTTCTGACATATTTTCGTACGATGAGAACTCCATCGCAGAGCTTTTCTACACCAGCGGAAGCACCGGTACGCCCAAGGGCGTGATGCTCTCACATCGCACGGTCTACCTGCACGCGCTTGGAGGTGTGGGCAGTCTCGAGCTGAACCCCGCCGGGGTGGAGTTGCATACCATTCCGTTGTTTCATGCGAACGGCTGGGGGCGTCCGCAGACTTCTACCATGATGGGGATGAAGCAGGTGATGGTGCGCCGCTTCGAGCCGGGCGGTGTTTTTCGTACAATTCAGGAAGAACGCGCGACTTCTATGTCGATAGTGCCGACGATGGCAAACGCTCTGCTGGCGTTCGCAGGCAGAGAGTCGTTCGATCTTTCCTCCATGGAGCAGATTTTTATTGGCGGCGCTGCCGCCACTCCGGCTATGATCGAGAACCTGGAGAAGCTCTTTCACTGCGACGTGCTTGCGGGCTATGGGCTGACGGAAACCAGTCCGGTGGCGACAAGTTCACGGCGCAAGTCAACGGTCGTGTATTCCGGGAACGATGATCGGTGGGCGAGGCAGGCGGTAGCCGGGTGGTCTATATTCGGTTCGGAAGTGCGGGTTGTGGATGCCTCCATGTGCGATGTTCCGCGTGATAGTTCCGCCGTGGGTGAGGTGGTCATTCGCGGTGATGTCGTCATGGATGGTTACTTTCGCGAGCCTGCCGCGACCGCTGCGGTGATGAGCGGGGCCTGGCTCCACACGGGCGACATGGCCGTATGGGACGAAGAAAGCTACGTCCACATTGTGGATCGCAAGAAAGACATCATCATCAGCGGTGGCGAGAATATTTCTTCGATCGAGGTGGAGAAGGCCATTGCCGCGCACCCTGGTGTCGCCGAGACGGCTGTGGTGAGTGCGCCGGATGAACGGTGGGGCGAGATTCCCGTCGCTTTCGTAGTTGTCAATGGCTGCGCAGAGGTCGACGAAGCAGGATTGCGGACGTTCCTGCTTTCCCGGTTGGCGAAATTCAAAGTGCCGCACCGTTTCTATTTCCAAAGTGAGCCGCTGCCGAAGGGCGGTACAGGGAAGATTCTCAAGCGGGAACTCCGGGAGCCATTCTGGCGCGGGCGCGAAAAGCGCGTCCAGGGTTAGATCATCGTTTAATGGTGGCGCTTCGCGTCATCAGGGCCCGACGGCGAATCGTTCGCCTACAATTGAACTTGATGCCGGAAAAACTGGAAACACTGCTGACCGAGCAGCCGAACCCTGCCTCGGCACGGATTGACCAGCTTTCCACTCTGGAAATGGTGCGGGTGATCAACTCGGAGGATCGCCTTGTGGCTGATTCCATCGTGCCGGAACTTCCGTACATAGCCCGAGCTGTGGATGGAATTGTGGCCGCGTTTCTGGAAGGCGGGCGCTTGTTCTACATCGGGGCCGGCACCAGCGGACGGCTGGGCGTGCTGGATGCTTCGGAATGCCCTCCAACGTTCAATGTTCCGCCGGAACTGGTGCAGGGGATCATCGCCGGTGGCGAATCGGCGCTCTCCCGGGCTACGGAGACGACGGAAGACGATCCGGCGATCGGTGTTCGCGATCTGCAGAGCAGGGGATTCAAGCGCGGGGATGTACTGTGCGGGATCGCCGCCAGCGGACGCACACCCTATGTGCTCGGTGCTATCGATGCGGCTAACGAAGTGGGGGCGATGACGATCGGCATTAGCTGCACGCCAGATTCAGAGCTTTCGCGACGTGCCTCTATCGCGATCACGCCCTTGCCAGGCCCGGAAGTTATTGCGGGATCGACCCGGTTGAAGGCGGGAACCGCGACCAAACTTGTGCTGAACATGTTGACCACTGGTGTGTTCATTCGCATGGGCTATGTGCGAGGCAATCTGATGGTGAATGTGCAGCCGAAGAACGCGAAGCTGCTGGACCGGTCCATACGTATCATTCGTGCGGCTACCGGTGTGGGTTCGGAGCAGGCGGCTGAGGCCCTGAAGGCAGCCGGAAACAGCGTCCGTGCGGCAATTGAGAAACTCGTAAACGAAGATAAAAACAATGGATAAATTTGTCATAGAAGGGTGTCGGCCGCTCCATGGCACCATCCCGACCAGCGGCTCGAAAAACTCCGCGCTGCCCGCTCTCGCAGCCGCGCTTCTCACTGAAGACAAGGTTGTACTGAAGCGTGTGCCGCGGGTCCGCGACATCCGCACGATGGAGCGGTTGCTACAGGATATTGGCTCGAATATCACGGTGGAAGAAGAGACCGTTACGCTGGAGACGCCGCGAATCGTCTCGCCCGAGGCTCCCTACGAACTGGTGAAGACCATGCGGGCTTCGAGTCTGGTGCTGGGGCCGCTGGTGGCCCGCGCCGGTCGGGCGAGAGTATCGCTGCCGGGTGGGTGCGCCATTGGTGCGCGACCGATCAATCAGCATCTTTCCGGGCTGGAGTTGCTGGGCGCTCAGATTTCTCAGGAGCATGGATATGTGGAAGCAGCGGCGCCGAACGGGCTCAAGGGCACGCGAATCGTGTTCGATCGGATCACGGTCACGGGCACGGAAGACATCCTGATGGCCGCCGTTCTGGCTGAGGGCGAAACCGTTATTGAGAATGCCGCGCGTGAGCCAGAGGTTGTCGATCTGGCGAATCTGCTGCTGAAGATGGGTGCGAAGATTCAGGGTGCCGGCACCAGCGTCATTCGTATTGACGGCGTGGCGAAATTGCACGGTGCCGAGCACGAGATCATCGCGGACCGTATTGAGGCGGGCACCTTCGTTGTGGCGGGTGCCATTACCGGAGGCGACGTGACCATAACGGGGTGTGTTGCCGATCATTTGGGTGCGCTGACCGCCAAGCTGGCCAAGGCGGGTGTTCGCATTCTGCAGCCTGACGATACGACGCTGCACGTGCTGCCCGGGGGCGGCCTGCATGCCGTGGACATGTCGACTGAAGAGTATCCCGGATTTGCGACGGATCTGCAGGCTCAGTACATGGCGTTGATGACGCAGGCGGACGGCATTTCGATCGTGAAGGAAACCATCTTTGAGAATCGTTTTATGCACGCCCAGGAGTTGATGCGTATGGGCGCGAATATTCGCCTGGAGGGCAGGGAAGCCATTGTCGCGGGACGCAGCAAGCTGTCGGGTGCGGGCGTGATTGCTTCGGATCTGCGTGCCAGTGCGTCGCTGGTGCTGGCGGCATTGGTAGCGAAGGGCGAGACGGTGATTGATCGTGTTTATCACATCGACCGCGGCTACGAAAATATTGAAGGCAAGCTGGCGTCTGTGGGTGCCAGTATCCGGCGGGTGGAATAGGGGGCCGACTGACTACCGTGCCAGTTTTCGGCGAATTGTCTTCAACTCCCGGTGGCGTGCCTCAGTAGTTTTCGGGTAGGCCAGCTTCAGTTCTTTCAGCGTATTCAGAACGATTCTGGAAACGATGAGACGGGCGTTTGCCTTATCGTCGGCCGGCACGACGTACCAGGGGGCGACGCGCGTGCTAGTGGCGGCCAGGCACGCCTCATAGGCTTTCATGTATTGCTCCCAGTATTTTCGTTCTTCGATGTCGGCGAGGCTGAACTTCCAGTTCTTGTCCGGTGCGTCGATTCGTTTGAGAAAGCGCTTTCGCTGCTCTTCCTTCGAGAGATGCAGAAAGAACTTGATAATGCGCGTGCCGTTCTCATGCAGGTGTTTTTCCAGATTCACGATGGAGTGAAAGCGGTCGTGCCAGACGCTTCCCGAGTCGACCAGACCCGTTGGGATGCGCTGGGCCCGAAGGATTTCCGGGTGAACGCGAGCGATCAGAACCTCCTCGTAATAAGACCGGTTGAAAATGCCAATGCGGCCTCGCTCCGGCAGTTTTCTGGTAGCGTTCCACAGGAAGTCATGTGCCAGTTCTTCGGCTCCGGGGTGTTTGAAGCTGAAGACCTGGCAGCCCTGAGGGTTGATGCCAGACATTACATGCTTGATCATGCTGTCCTTGCCGGCGGCATCCATGGCTTGAAAGATCAGGAGCAGGGAGTAGCTGTTGGATGCGTAGAGCATGCTTTGCTGCTCACTTAACCGGCTTATATGGTCCGCAAGCGCTGTCTCGTATTCTTCGTGCGACTTGTAAACCGGCTTGGCGAGAGTAGGGGATTTGGCGAGGTGGACCGATTTTCCGGGCCGTACGCGAAAGTCCTCGGGATTGATTTTCTTCATTGCTGCACCCAACACCACTATGCCACCACTGAGGGCAACCGAGCGGCCATCTACGTGCATAGGGATTGGCGAGGCCAACCCATGAACGATTCGAATCAAAAAGTCATCGAAATGCACAAAGCAGCCGCGCATGCACACCTGGCTGCCGCAGAACAGCATGGCAAGGGCGACCATCTGAGCGGACACGAAGCCTCACGGCTGGCGCTGGAGCACTCCGCGAAGGCGTTCGAAATGGCGCAGGCCGCGCACCGGGACGCGGAAACGCGTGCCGGGAAGACCACCTAAGGCCCAGCTAGCGCCCGCGGGAGACGAACTGCAGAACTTCGTCAGCCAGAGCCGGCACCGTGATGATGAAGTTGCCGCCGTAGATAGTATCTTTGCCCGTGAAGTCGAAGGTCACGCAACCCGCTTCTTCGGCGATGATCTTCAGCGGTGCCAGATCCCAGGGGGCAGCCTGGGCTTCGATCCACACATCGGCGCGTCCTGACGCGACCAGCATGGCGTCGAGGCAACCGCCGGTGCTGCGGACGGTCCAGAATTCCGAAATCCAGTCGAGGAAGTCGGCCTTGAACGGGTAGCGGTGCATGAAGCCGATGCCGTTGCAGCAAAGCAGTGCCTGATTTTTCTTTTCAATCTTTGAGGCCTGGATGCGTTTGCCGTCCCACCACGCACCTTCGCCTTTGGCTGCCGAGAACATCTCGCCGGTGGCCGGGAAGTACTCGTGGCCAGCAACGATTTTGCCGTCTTCTTCGAGGCCAATCAGCATGGTCCAGGCGCGGGTGCCCCGGATAAAGTCGCGTGTGCCGTCTATGGGGTCGATAATCCATCGGCGGCCATTCTTCGACTCGCGCATAGCCCCCTCTTCTCCGAGCAGGCCGTCGTCCGGGAATGCGGCGGAGAGGCCTTCCACAATCAGTTTTTCGCAGGCTTTATCGGCGACGGTGACGGGGGACTCGTCAGCTTTGATCTCGATTCCGAGTATGCCTTCGCGTATTTTGAGGGCAAGGATGCCCGCTTCGCGGGCGATGTCCGCGCCAATCTTGAGTTCTCTCTCGTATGCCATTTTGTATTTTGGAGGATCGGGCGCGAGGTGTCCGGAGGAAAACCCGCCCGCATCTGCTACTACCAGACTACAAAGTCGTTACATCTGGCGAGTCGGCCCGGTGCCAGATCTCAGAAACGATGAGGCCCACGCGCTCTTCCTGGCGGGCGATACGCCGCAGGGCGGCTGCCCGCAAGAGTCCGTCGACGGGTGGCAACGCAATGGCGGAGAGCCCGGTTGTGGCGCGAAAGAAACGGTACATAATCCAGACCCAGACGTGGGCATGGAGGCGCTGCCATCCGCGTTCGGGAATCTCAAATTCGCTTAACAGCCAGAGACCGTTGGCGGTCAGGGATTCAGCGAGACAACCGATGATTCGACGCGCCTCGTCTTCCGTGAAGCAATCCAGGAAGAAATTCGTGACGATTGCATCGTAATGTCCGGGCGGGTAAGGCATGTCCCGCGCATCGCGGCAGTGGTAGGCAACCCGCTCCGGGTTGCCGGTGCGACGGCGTGACAGGGCGATCATCTCAGAACTCACTTCCACGACATCGAAATGCGCACCGGGGGCGGTCTCCAGCGATCTGGCGAGAAAACGTCCATCGCCCTCGCCCAGAATCAGTACGTGTCGCGCCGCGGTGATCGCAGGCAGAAATGCGAACCGCTGCCGTTCCAGAGCGCGGCCAAAAGCGCAGTACTCGATCCAGCGATACCAGGGCGCCAATCGTTCGATTCTCATCTGAACAGGAGGGGCGTCAGCAAGATGGCATCGGCCAGGACGCACCGAGCGTTGGTGGAAACTCCGCGTCCCCAACGGGCGAGCGCCAGAAGACAGATTGCGCTGATTGCGATGGCGATAAACCAACGGGTCGGACTCAACGCCGCAATGACAACTGCGCAAAGCAGTGCAGGAACCCACCAGTGGGCTGCTACTTGAGTGTCCTCTGATTCCAGGCTCCAGCGCTCGATGAGGAACAGGTTGCCGAGACAAAGCGCGCAGAACGCGATAGCGGGCTGCCAGAGAACATAGGTAGACCGCTGTCCGGCACCTGTCCATGCGATCAGAAAGATGCCCGCCGTAAAAAGACTGGCGGCGGCGGGTTTCTTCCAGACCGCGGTGCTCCACCCAGTAAAAGGGAATGCCCCAAGATAGAGAATCACTCCCCCGCTTAGAGCGATGCCGTAATGGAAGACGGCCGGACGAAGCCAGAGGCATGTTATCAGCAGATCGCTGCCGGCCACGAGCACGAACAGAGCCAGAGCGAAGTTCCGATGGTGCCGGTAGAATCGGTGCCGGACCGATTCCGAGGTCGAAGCCGGGTGACGGATATCGAGCAGGCGGTCCGCCAGATAGATGCCCCAAACGGTCAGGCCCAGAACGGCACGGCCTGCGGGCAGCAGCACGGTTGGGTAACAGCGGGAGAGAAAGTCCTGCCAGATGAGTGCAATGACAGGCGCATCCAGGCTCAATAAACTGAACCAGAGCCATACAGGTGGACGCGCCGATGTCTGCATCTATTACTACGTTACGAGATTGGTACGGCTCAGGGATTATTCGACTTCGAGCTTTATGGTGTCGTACATGATGCCGCCGTTGCCGCCAACCGATGTCATTGCCAGCCGCACGACATTGCTGCCCTGCCTGAGCAGGCTGGCGGGAAAGGCGATATCTTCGAGTTGATAGCGTGCGCTACGGAGCGCGGCACGATAGGTCGCGGCGTCGTTCGCGTAGGCCATTGACTTGATGTCGGTTCCGTTGACGGAGACGGTGAGCTTCGGATTCTGGCTGACGCCAGCGATAGCAATCGTCAGGTGAGCCGTGCCTATGTAAGGGGCGTCGGCATCAAAGCTTATATCCCAGTTGCCAGGCTTGCCCTGAGCGAAATACCAGTCGGTGCTTTCGTGGCTGGTGCCAAGTGTGTAAGTCAGGTTGGCGGGAACCATGCCGATCCACTGGATATTCCGCAATTGGTCACCGAATTTGAACTCACCAGACATGCGGTCAGACTGGCCGATTTGCCAGAGAAAGTGACCGTACTTCGGCTGCGCCCATGGAATAGGGCCCAGATCGAGGTTTCCGCCGGTCACGAGGATGTCGCCCTTTTCGAGTTGTGCGGTCGCCGAACCCTGGGTCGCGTAGGCATAAAGCGCATATGTTCCCGGGCGCACATGAGGTAGCGAAAATGATCCGTCGGCTGCTGCCTTGTCGTAGAAGATGAAATCACCGCCCTGTCTATAAATCTCCTGGCCGGGTTTGGCGAGGACCACCATAGCGCCGGCCGCCGTTCCACGACCTTCGACGCTCAGGCGGCCTGTGACATTGGCTCGAATGAGTGGATAGAGCGGTTCCCTCATCCATTGATATGGCCACCTGGCCTGTTCCGCGAGCGCCCGCTGTTTCGCGTCCGCAATCATCTGCGCGTTTTCGCCCGTGTTGATGTAGGTAAACCACGGGCCGAAGAGTTTTTCACCGTTGGTGAAGTTGTCCGCGCCTCCGCCGCCGTAATGCGCGCCCTGGAAGTAATTGAGAATCAGGGCGTCCTGATGGACCAGGAGATCCTGACGCAGTGGCCCGCCCGCATAGTATTCTGTGCTGGCCGGAATGAACCACACGCCGAAGCCGTGGCCGTAGTGGCCCCAGACCGGGTTCTCCGCCAGGTAGCCGGAATAGTCATATTTCTGGTAGATGCCGCCGTCCGGGAGCTTCCAGGTCTCGTCCTGGACTGATGGATACTGGACGAGTTCCGAGTAGGTCGGCTGGTGCCCCGTGCGTTCGGAGACATAAGCCCAATCGAAGATATTACGATCGAGGCGGTACATGCTGCGCATCTCGCCGCCGAGTCTCCGGTTCTTCGGGTTCCGGCAGATGACGTAACCGTAGAAGCCCGAGTCACCCTTCATGAGAAGGATATGGTGTTCGAGATAGAAGGCGCTGGTTTCTCCGCTGTCGATGATGGCAATATGAGCCATTTCCGGGGAGACCGAGATGATTCGGATATTGTCGGCAACCAGGTGGCCGGCACCGGCGTTGTAATCGATATACCAGGTACGGTGGGCATCGACATCGCGGGGAATGATGCCGTTTAAGTTGTGGGCCAGTTCCTGGCCGTTTCGTATCAATATCAATGAGGTGGCGCTGCCGTCGGGACCGAAGGTAATGGAAACAATGCCGTTGCGAAGCGTGAGTTCAGTCACGTCGCCGGGTTTGTAGTCGCCGGGGGTGGCTGGTCCGGTGTTCAGCAGAAGTTCGACGTCGCCGGTAGCGGCGGCGAGCGGGATGACAACGGCGATGAAAACAAGAACACGCGATAGCATGGTGAACCACTGATGCTATCTCAAATCCGGCGTCAGTGGGGGCCTGATGGGCACCGGCCGCGACCCCTGAGGCAGGGGACGCGATAATAGTCTGAGTGGACATCGAAAAGACACTGCTGCGGAAGGTTGGCGAGGCGATCCACCGATTCGACATGATTCGGGCCGGGGACCGCATTGCTGTAGCCGTGTCCGGTGGCAAAGATTCCGTGACCATGCTGGAGATCCTGCTGCTGCTGCAGCGACGTGCGCCCATCGATTTCAGCCTTTGCGCGTTCACTGTTGAGCAGGGGAAATTTTTGGCACCGGTCGCGGCGGTCGGCGAGTATATACAGAGCCTCGGCGTGCCGTGGACTTATCACACTGATAATCCGTCTTTGCGGCTGCTTGACGATCAGCCGGACCATGGCTGCGATCTGTGCAGCCGGTTCAGAAGGCGCGCGGTTTACCAGATCGCGCGCGGTCTGGATGCGAATGTCATCGCGTTTGGTCACACGGCGGACGATCTGTGCGAGTCTCTTTTTCGCAATATTCTCTATACAGGTCGACTGAGTTCTCTGCCTCCGGTAACCGTCTCCAGAAACGCCGATTTCCGATTGATCCGGCCGCTGATCTATGTCACGGAGGAACTCACCCGGGGTTATATGGAATCGAAAGCGGTGCCGGTAGTGCCGTGCGGTTGCTCGCTGCGTACGGGGACTGTGAGGCGGGGAATCCGCGAAGCCATCGCGGACTGGGAGACGGAACACCCGCACCTGCGGGAAAATATTCTGAAGGCGATGTCGAATATCGAGCCGGGGCGGCTGCTCGACAAAAGATACTACAATCCGGACACCAATCCGGATACTGAGGGCGAAACGGAACCAGCCGGACTATTCCAGATTGTTCATCACGCATGAGTGAAGCCCGAGACAGCCGCGTTATTGCGGACAACCAAAAGCAGGTCGAGCGACTTTCGAAGCTGGGCTGGTACCACAGCATCGAACTGCCGGACGGCTCCGTGATTCCGGGGCACCAGAGCATCGGGCAACTGCGTAACCGTCTGCACCAATTTCATATTCCGGAGGACCTGACAGGGAAGCGCGTTCTGGATATCGGCGCGTGGGATGGCTGGTTCAGTTTTGAAATGGAGCGACGCGGGGCGAGCGTGCTGGCTGTGGATTCCGCGAAAAATACGCGGCTTCTGGAAGCGAAAGCTCTGCTGGGATCCCGTATCGACTATCACATCGCCGATATCTGCCGGCTAACCGCCGCTGATGTGGGCACGTTCGATATCGTGCTGTTTTTGGGCGTGCTATATCACCTGAAGCATCCGCTACTGGCGCTCGAAAACGTCTGCGGCATGTGTCAGGACATGGCGTGCATTGAATCATTTGTGACCGATGGCGATCCTAATGGCATCCCGGCGATGGAGTTCTACGAGACTGGAGAACTGCGCGGGCAACTGGACAACTGGTGCGGTCCGAACGTCGCCTGCCTGCTCGCCATGACGCGTAGCGCGGGTTTCGCGCGCGTCCGCTTCGAGAGCGTGCTGGGCGAGCGTGGGCATGTGAGCGCATATCGAAAGTGGGGAATGGCTACGGGCGAAGGCCCGGCCCCGCAGATCCTTTGCATCGAAAACAGCACGACGCACGATCACGATTTTTCCAGCCGCGCCGATGATTACGTGACCTTCTATTTCCAGAGTGAGCGTGCAGATCTGTCCAGCGACAACGTTTTTCCGGAAGTCGGCGGTCTTGGTTCGCGACCGATCTATGTCGCGCATACCGGGGGCGGATGGCAGGCGAGTTTCAAGTTGCCCCCGGGTTTGGGTGAGGGCTGGCACGAGGCGCGACTCGGCCTGGAAGGCACCAGGTTTAGCCCGCCTTTGCGGATCGGAGTGGACATCCCGAAATCTCAACGGCGCGATCGACGAACGAAGTCAGGATCGAGGCTTACGACGACGCGGGTGGCGGATGGCAAGACGTTCGAATCGGAACGCGTACGCGTTGGTGAAGGCAGCGCCATCTCCATCTGGGTGGCGGGGCTGCCGGAAGACGCGGCGCTGCATGAATTGCGCTTTCGGCTGAACGGAAGCGATCTGCCTGCCGTATGGCTGGCACCGGATGAGGGTTTGTCGCGCCAGGTGAATGCGTTGTTGCCCGCCGGTCTTGAGCCGGTTGCGGCAAGCGTCAGCGTTGTGTTTCGCGATACAGAGACACAACCCGTCGAAATCGAACTTTACAGGTAGCAATCTAAAATATGGCCGTTCTTCTCACATGCGATTCGATCGCGAAAGCGTTCGGATCGCGCACAGTCTTTACCGACATCTCACTCAGCCTCCACGACGGCGAAAGGCTTGGTATTATCGGGCCGAATGGCGCGGGAAAATCAACCTTCCTGCAGGTTCTGAGCGGCAATATGAAACCGGACGCCGGAACCGTTTCGACGCGCAAAGGCGTACGCCTATCGATGGTGGTTCAGGACCCTGTCTTTCCCCCTCAGGCGACGATTCGCGAAGTCATCACAGCGGCCGCTGCGGACGGCGATGACAAGGACACGGATGTTGCGAAGATCATCAGCCGGGTGGGCTTCGAAGACGCCTCGGTAGCGGCCGGAACGCTCTCTGGTGGATGGCGAAAACGGCTGGCAATTGCCTGCGCGCTGGCGGCGAAGCCCGATGTTCTGCTGCTGGACGAACCGACCAATCACCTGGATGTTGCGGGTATCATCTGGCTGGAGAAACTTGTGGCGTCGGCAACGTTCGCATCGGTCTTTGTGACGCATGACCGCTACTTTCTGGAGAATTGCTCCACCAGGGTGGCCGAGATCAATCGCGCCTATCCACTGGGGCTATTTGCGACGCCGGGCACTTACAGCAAGTTTCTGGAGAAACGTTCCGAGTTTCTCCGCGCGCAGCAGCGTCAGCAGGATGCGCTGGAAAATCTGGTGGATCGCGAAGTGGAATGGCTGCGGCGTGGCGCGAAGGCGCGGACTTCAAAATCGAAAGCGCGCATTCAGGATGCGATGGATCTGCAGAAGCAACTGGCTGATGTGACTTCGCGAACCGGCACGGGAACTTCCACAATCGATTTTTCCGCGACAGGACGGATGACGAAGCGCCTGATCGTGTGCGAACACCTGACGCAGAGCATGGGCGGCAAGATGTTGTTTCGCAACGTCAGTTTTGTGCTGGGACCGGGTGGACGCCTCGGCGTAATGGGCGGGAATGGCTGCGGAAAGACCACGCTGCTGCGGATCCTGGTGGGCGATCTGAAGCCGGATCACGGTGAAGTGCGGTGCGCGGAAGGTCTGCGTGTGGCGTATTTCGACCAGAACCGCGATCAACTCGATCCGGAAATGCCCTTGCGGCGTGCGCTGGCACCGGAAGGCGATACGGTGATTTTTCGCGATCGGCCGATCAACGTGGCGGGCTGGGCTGTGCGCTTCTTGTTTCGTGCAGAACAGCTGGACCTGGCGATCAAGAATCTTTCGGGTGGGGAACGCGCGCGCGTTCATATTGCACGGCTGATGCTGCAGCCGGCCGATATTCTGATCCTCGACGAGCCGACCAACGATCTGGATATTCCGACGCTCGAAGTGCTGGAAAGCAATCTGGCCGATTTCCCTGGGTGCATCGTGTTGGTGACGCACGATCGGTTTCTGCTGGACCGGCTTTCAAGCACGCTGCTGGCGATGGACAACGCCGCCGATAACGGCGGGCACGTGGAGTTCTTTGCGGAACTGGCGCAGTGGGAGCAGGCGAACGCGACGAAGAAGCCGAAAGCCAAGGCCGTAACCAGCGGGGGACGCGCGGGTGCCGCCGCCGAACCTGCGAAGAAGAAGCTCTCGTACCTGGAAGCGCGGGAGTGGGAGCAGATTGAACATCGCGTAGAGGAGGCTGAGCACCGGCTCAGCGCGGCGCGCGATGCGCTGGAGAATCCGGCCATCGTTTCCGACCCCGCACAGCTCACCCAGGCCGCCAGCCATATCGATGTGGTGCAGGCCGAAGTCGACGCCCTGTATGAGAGGTGGGCTGAACTGGGCGCGAAACTGGGACAGTAGCGATCGCTAAATCACGCCGGCTTTCTTCATCACGGACAAAGACGCTTCGAGGCCCAGTCTCGCACCGTCCTCCGCCGACATGTCAGCCGGAATGCGGCCTAATACTTCCGGGCTGATGCCGTCTTCGTAACCGATCTGCTTCAGGGCCTGGAAGAAGCCCACCAGGTTGATGACGCCTTCACCCGGCAGTAAACGCTGGTTGTCCTTCACGTCTTCCGGCGCCTGCTTTGCAGCGTCCGAGAGGTGAATCGTAACGATGCGGGACTTGCCTGCCCGGATGATGTCGTCGACTGTTGCGCCGGAATGATGCCAGTGCCAGGCGTCGAGAACCACTCCGATGTTGGGGCCGATCTCTTTGGCGAAATCCACCGCGTCGTTCATGCGCCAGATGAATTCGTGCGCAGCACGGGTGCGGAACTGCAATGGGCCGAGAAACTCCAGTCCGAGGCGTACGTTTTGACGCGCCAGGACCGTGCCGACCGCGGTGAGGCGCTCCTTCAATGTCTTTCGCAGTTCGTCGGTCGGGGTGGCGCTGCCAGCGGGCAGTACCATCATCATGCGTCCGCAGCCGACGGATGAGACAAACTTCGCGGCATCCTCCAGGGTGGACATGCCTCGCTGGAAAAGCTCGTCGGTACCCGTGGCATTAACGGGCAGGCTACAGAAGGAAGTGCGGAGCTTCAGCCCGTTCAGAACGCCGCGTGTGGCGTCCGCTCCGTCTTTCATGGCGGGATTCAGGTTGAGGTCAACTCCACCATAGCCTGACTTTGCGGCAAGCTGGATGAATTCGGGCCATTGAACCTTGCTGCCCGTCAGTGCGGAATTCAGGGCCACAAACATTCCATTTGAACCCGCCGCCTCCGTTCTTCCTGCTGCAGCCACCGCAGCAGCCGTCGATTTCATAAAGTCACGCCTGTTGAGCATCCAGTCCTGTCTCCTTTCCCGTCTCCGTATACTATACGTCCTTTGAAGCGGGGATGCGGGGTAGATAATCTGAAATGGCCCTTATGACAGATCTGCAGACAGAGCTCGTGTGGAGCGCGCTGGACCGGTTTCGCATCGAATTGCCCTCCTGGGGGTTTGCCGACACAGGCACGCGCTTCGGAAAGTTCTATCAGGCAGCTGCCGCTTCCACCATTGAGGAGAAATTCAGCGACGCCGCGGAGGTCAATCGGGTAACCGGGGTATGTCCGACGCTGGCGCTTCACGTGTTGTGGGATTTTCGCGAAGGTACCTCAAGTGCCGCTGAAGTTGGGGCGCTGGCGGCGCGCTACGGAGTGCGGCCCGGGTCTATTAATCCCAATCTCTTTCAGGATCAGATTTATAAATTCGGTTCGCTGGGAAACCCCGATGCCCATGTACGGGAGGCCGCACTGGCGCACATTTCGGATAGCATCGCGATTGCATCTGCCACTGAGAGCCGGGATATTTCACTTTGGTTCGCCGATGGTTCGAATTACCCGGGCACGCAGAATATTCGCCATCGCAAGGCGTGGATAGAAGACGGTCTGAAGCGCGCCCACGCGGAATTGGCAAGCGAGCAACGGCTCCTTGTGGAATACAAACCCTTTGAGCCGGCCTTCTATCACACGGACATTGCGGATTGGGGTATGGCCCTCGAATTTGCGCGTTCCGCGGGCCCGCAGGCGAAGGTGCTGGTGGATACTGGTCACCACTATTCCTCGCAGAATATCGAACAAATTGTGGCGTGGCTGCTGGATCTGGGAATGCTGGGCGGTTTTCATTTCAACGACCGGCGTTACGCGGATGACGATCTGACACTCGGCTCCATCGATCCTTATCAGGTGTTTCGGATATTTCATGAGATTGCGCTTTATGAGTGGGATACCGGCACGCGGGCCGATATTGCGTACATGGTGGATCAGAGCCACAATCTGAAGCCCAAGATCGAAGCCATGATTCAGACCGTGACCACGGCACAGGAATTGTTCGCGAAAGCGGCAATTGTCGATCACGGAACTCTGAGCCGGTATCAAAAAAATGGCTCTCTGATGGACGCGGAAAACTGTCTGAAAGACGCGTTCGCTGTGGATGTGCGGCCGATGATCGAACAGTGGCGGGTGTCGCGCGGCCTTCCCGCACGGCCCCTGTCCGCGTTTCGGGAAAGTGGATATCAGCAGCGGATTGAAGCGAAACGCGGGAGCAGGCGCCGTGAAACGGTGTCCGCCTATGCGTAAGGCGAGTGACGGGGAAATGTCCATAGAAGAGTCGAAGAAGGCCGCCAGGCTGCGGAAGCCGACCATTGCCACCGTTGCGAAACACGCCGGCGTCGCCGTAAGCACAGTCTCAAGGTTCCTCAACGGCCATTACGTGAGCAAAGATGCACGAGCGCGGCTGGCGGAAGTCATTGAGGAATTGGGCTACGTACGGTCGTGGACGGCCCGCAATCTCAGCCTCGGGCTTCGCGGCTGTGTAGGAGTGGTCGTCGATTCTATTCAGGACCTGTGGTTTACTCAACTGCTGGCGGGCATTGAAGAGGAACTGTCCACGCGCGATACCAGCCTGATGCTGGCCAGTCTGGAACTGAGCGGGCGCTACGATCCGCGCATTGTGCAGCAGTGGATTCGGGAGAGACGCGTCGATGGCGTGATTCTTGTGAAATCGCAGCGACGTGAACGCGCATTGGTGCACGAATGCGTCGAAACGAATCTTCCTACCGTCATGGTGGCGCCCGACGAATCCGTTTCCCGGGCGCATGTGGTGCGTTGCGACAATCGGGCGGCGGGTGCCGCGGTAGCCCAGCATCTGGCGAACCTGGGTCACAGGCGGATCGCTTTCGCAGGTGGGCCGGAGCATTCGGTCGATACCCGGCAGCGGCTTGCGGGACTGCGCGATGGACTCGAAGAACGCGGTATTCGCCTGGATCCCAAGCGTGTGTCGTTTCTGGCCAGCTACGAGGCGGATGCCGGGTGCCAGTTCGCGAGTGAAATCCTCAAAGCGCCGTTCGAATTCACCGCACTCGTGACGGGCAACGATGCCATCGCGCTTGGTTTCATGCGGATCGCGCAGCAACATGGAGTCCGAATCCCGGAGAGGATCTCCGTGGTGGGGTTTGACGACGTTCCGGAAGGTGCGTTGCTCTGGCCTGGGTTGACAACTGTCGCACAGCCGACCCGCGAAATGGGCCGGGCGGCCTGCCAGAAGCTCTTTGAAGCGATTTCAGATCCTGGTGAGCAGCAGGTGCTGGTTTATCCGGTCGATCTGGTGGTCAGGGAGAGCACCGCGCCGCCGCAACGCTAAGCGAGATCTTTTACGAAGACGGCCGAGGTCTTTGATAGCGAGTAGCCGTTCGTCAGGTAGAAGCGGTGCGCGGCTTCGCGAGTGCTGCGGGAACGGACCAGCATTTGCTCAAAGCCTCGCTCGGCAGCCCATTTCTCGGCTCGTTGAACAAGCAGGCGACCGATCCCGCGGCTGCGGACGCCATCGGCAACCACGAGCCCTGCGATTTCTGCGCGCGACATGTACGCCAGATGGTGAGTTACCACCAGGTCTATCCACCCGACTACCTCGTCGTTGAGGCAGGCTACAAAAACTGCCTGGTCCGGCAACCCGGAAAGAAACTCGATACGCTTTCGGATTTCGTCTGCGAGGACCGGGTAACCCAGTTCGCCACTGAGCCGGGCAGCGATCGGTGCGTCGTCCGGGGTGATCGTCCGGATGAGAATGTCAGAGGCGTTGTCTTTGGTGAGAGCGATTCCCATCTAATTGGCAGGATAACGCTCGTCGGGGTGTCCGGCAACTTTACCGCTTCATCGGGCATCGAATAGGCCTATGATTACGATTCGCAGGTCCGACGAACGTGGACATGGCGACCACGGTTGGCTGGATTCGCGTCACACCTTCTCGTTTGCCGACTACCTCGATCCGGAACACCGACAGTTTCGCTCGCTTCGCGTTCTGAATGAAGATCGCGTGATGCCTGGCATGGGTTTTGGTTCCCATCCGCACCGGGACATGGAGATCATCTCGTATGTGGTGGAGGGGACGCTGGAACATAAAGACAGTCTCGGAACCCGCGCCGTCATGCACGCCGGTGACGTGCAGCGCATCAGCGCAGGTACTGGCGTGATTCACAGCGAATATAACGCGTCGGCGGAAGAGGCTGTGCACTTTCTGCAAATCTGGATTTTGCCCGATGAGCGGGGGGTGAAGCCGGAATACGCTGAAAGGTCGTTTCGGTCGACTGCGCCGGGCCTTTTGCACCTGATCTCCTCGAAAAGCGGTCGGGACGGATCGATTTCGATCCATCAGGATGCGGAAGTCTCGGTTGCCCGGCTCGGAACGGGCGGGCAACTGGGCTACTCGTTCGGCTCCGGGCGCGGAGGGTGGCTGCAGCTGATCGAAGGCAAGCTCACTGTGAACGGCATCCCGATGACGGCTGGTGACGGGGCGGCGATCAGCGATGAAACCGATATTCGGATTGAGGCGTCCGTCGACGCCCATTTTCTGTTTTTCGACCTGAACTGAGAGAAGATGGAACTTATGGCTGACTACGAAATCATCACTTTGGGCGGCGGTTGCTTCTGGTGTCTGGAAGCCGTGTACCGTGAGACGGTTGGCGTCGAATCGGCTGTCTCCGGCTACATGGGCGGGGTGTCGCCGAATCCGACGTACAAGCAGGTCTGTTCAGGTACGAGCGGACATGTTGAGGTGGTGCAGATTACCTTCGACCCTGCGGTGATTTCATGCCGCGACATTCTTGAAGTATTCTTTGTCATCCATGACCCGACCACCCTGAATAGTCAGGGGAACGATCACGGAACGCAGTATCGTTCGGTCGTGTTTTACCATTCGCCGGAGCAAAAAGCAGTCACGGAGGCAATCATTGGCGAGTTGGCTGCGGAAGTCGCTTACGGGCGGCCCATTGTGACGGCTGGTGAGGCCGCTTCTGAATTCTACCGGGCGGAAGACTATCACCAGGATTATTTCGCTTCGAATCCATACCAGCCATACTGCGCCTATGTGGTCGCTCCCAAGGTACAGAAGTTTCGGGCGAAATTTGCCGACCGTCGCAAAGCGGCGGTTTGAACGGAAGGCGCACGATCATGAGCATTGCCCCACGGGTAGCAGCGGCATTTCTGGCCATTTCAGCTGTGGGTTTGCTCGCACAGGCACCGGCCCCACGCCCCAGGTTCGATGTCTTTGAGGTTGCGACGATCAAACCGGCGGTCCCGGAAGAGAAGTCGGGGCTGTTTATTACCATGCAGGGCAGTAACCGATTTCTCGTAAAGAATTGCAGTTTGAAGCTATTGATTGCCGCAGCCTGAGATCTAACGCCGCAAGCTGTTTCAGGCGGTCATCCATGAGATGGAGTCTGGGCGCTATGAGAGTCTCGCACTGACTCCCGGTGACGTTCGTCCCAGTCGTAGTGAGCAGATGGCCATGCTGCGGAATCTGATAGCGGAACGGTTCCCGCTCAGGTTTCACCGTGAACAAACGACGTTTTCCAGCTATCTGCTGGAAGGCGAGAAAGGTGGGGCGAAGCTGAAGGAGAGCACCGCGCCTCCGGGCGACCCGGAGGCGCTCGTCAGCACAGTGTTCCCGGGGCGCGGCCTGCTTCCGGCCCGCAACGCGACGATGGGCCAATTCACTTCACTATTGCAGCGGGCGCTGCTGGACCGCCCTGTTGTGGATAAGACAGGGCTTGCGGCAAAGTATGATTTCGATCTCGAATGGGCCCCCGGCGAGACTCAGTTTGGCGGAGATTTGCCGCCAGCGCCAACAGACGCGGCAAGTCCGCCGTTTTTCATCGCGATTCAGCGGCAGCTTGGGTTGCGGCTGGAACCGGCGCAGGGCCCGGTTGACACGTTGGTGGTCGATACCGTTGAAAAGTCTTCGGCTAACTGCGGCCGGTTCCCTGGCTGCGGTGGCGCGCGAAAACTGCCGGAGCGAGTCACAAAGTTTGCAAAAAAATGTAACTCTATTGTTTGTATGTTTTTAGCGTGATTTGTTCTGCTTGCGGGCGGCTCTTTTTGAGCCTGGAGATGGTACTGCTGTTGCGAGGAGCAGCATGCGATCTCTAAGAAAAACACTCAAGTCGCTCAGCCCGGCCATCATTGTGGCATCGGTGCTCTGCGGAACAATTTCGGGCCAAAGTGCCCTTACTACGATTCAGGACACTCTGTTTGACGCGGACGGCGCGCGTTACAACGGGTCACTGATCATTCAATGGAGCACGTTCGATACGTCCAGTCCTGGAACGATTGTGCAACAAAGCAAAACAACCCAGGTGGTAAACGGCAATCTGCTGGTGCAACTTGCGGCCAATATCGCCGCGACGCCGCCAGCAAACGTGTACACGGTTTTGTACCAGAGCGACGGCAATCAGCAGTACGTGGAGAAATGGACCGTACCCGTGAGCGCGACGCCGCTCAAAGTAACGCAGGTGAGAACGGGGACGGCTTCCGGCGGTTCGGGCAGCGCGGGTGGTTTGACCGGCAGTACGGGACCTGTTACCGAAGCTTCCGTGACAAACCTGGTGTCCGATCTGAACGCCAGGCCAATTAAAGGGCCCGGATACGGGATAGGCGCGGTTGCGGTTGTGAATCAAGATGGGCAGCTGGAGACCGCGGTTGGCAATCTGGGGGACTGCGTCTATGTGGATGGCACCACGGGGCCGTGTTCCTCAGGAGGGGGAAGTGCGGCGGTGCCGACTTTTGTGGATGCCGAAGTACCGGCCGGTCAGGTTAATGGCCTCAATGGAACTTTCACGCTGGCGAACGCGCCCAGCGGTGCGAGCCTGTCGCTGTTTCGCAATGGAATTCTGTTGCAGCCGGGTACTGACTACACGTTGACAGGTTCGACGATTCAGTTTGTGAGCGGCGCGATTCCGCAATCTCTGGACTCGCTGGTTGCGGCTTATCGCATCAGTTCCGTTTCAGGAAGCAGTGGATCCGTCCCGACCGGGCCGAGCGGAGCTCCCGGAGTTAACGGATGCGGCGCGGCGGGGGCTTCCAGCAAGAACGGGCCTTATCAGATCCTGACGACTGACAATGGCTACCTGCTTGTGCAGACAACGAATTCGGCTTTCGCTCTGCCGGTAACAGTGCCTCCGGCGGGCTGGTGCGTCGTCCTTCTCGATACCAATTCCAGCAACATCTCAGTTGTCAACAATGGCAATTCGATCAATGGAGTGACTGCACCCTACACCCTGCAGTCTCAAAACGCGATTTCTGTGATCTCCGACGGCTCGGCCTACTGGCTTTCAGGTGCTAATGGAGCACAGGGGCCGACGGGTGCCACCGGTCCGGCGGCCGCGAGTATTGACCGAATCTTCCCTGCGGCATCGGTGGGCTCTGTGGCAGGGACACAACTGAGTCTGCCGGCTACCAACGCCTGCACGCCGGTGGCGGTGGTCGGTGCCAATGTGCAGAGTGCCGTGTGCCGGTTTGCCAGTGGCACGGAGCAGTATGGATATGGCCACTTTCCAATCGGCAGCGCCGTGCCTCTGGTCTTGTCCATGGACATCAAGTGGAGGACAACAGACGCCACTCCCGGCCACTCCGCAACGTTTGACTGGTATTACGGGTCGTCCGGCACAACTCTCGATCCTGTTCTTTCTGCGGCGGGTTCAGTTACAACCGCAGCCTCGGTGAGTCCTAACCAGATACAGACGTCGACTATCGTTCTCGGTAGTCCTGTTGTGGCCGCCGGAGACGAGTTCTACTTCTATCTTGCGCGCCGCGGCGATACGGACTCCATCACTGCCGGAGTAGACGTAGCTCAGGTGAGGATACACAATTGAGCCGGGTGATTCCGGCGGTTCTTGCCGCTGTGCTCAGCAATCCGGACTGGAACGCGCTTGGGTCCTGGCTCGCGGGGCGCGTGGGCACAGTGGCTGCCACCATCGGCCTGACGGGAGGTGGCGTGGGGCTGGTTAAGCTTCTGCGCCACGCACCTGCGCCCAGAAAAAGTTCGATCTGGGCGGGGTGTCTGTTTGACACATTTCAGGACCTTGCCAGCAATGACTCACGTATTGGCGAACGACGTCCTGATTTTGATGCCGCATCAATTCCCGAACCTCCATCGACCTGACTGTTCCGTCCTGGGGCCGTCGTCTGCAACTCGGCATTCGACTGCCCCGGGTCACGTTGTGAACGGCTCACTCCGCCCTTACAATGAAGAGATATCACGATGTATAGTAGTCGAGGGAGGAATACATATATGGGTGGTTTTAAAGATTTTGTCCTGCGCGGCAATGTTGTCGATCTGGCCGTCGGCGTGACCGTCGGTGCTGCGTTTGGAGCTGTGGTTTCGGAGTTTACGAAGGATCTGCTGACTCCGTTAATCGCTGCCATCGTCGGCAAACCGGATTTTTCGGCGATTCAGATCGAGGTCAATGGCAGCAAGTTCCTGATCGGCAGCTTTTTTAACGCTGTTATTGCATTCCTGCTGGTAGTTGCTGCCGTCTATTATTTTGTCGTGGTTCCGGTGAATACGCTTATGGCAAAGATGAAGAAGGAGCCACCGCCGCCAGATCCTTCCACGAAGAAATGTCCGGAGTGTCTAAGCGACATCCAGATTGCGGCAAAACGCTGCGCTTTTTGCACCTCTCAGGTTTAGTGCCGCTCGTTATGTGGGCGGGCACTCCGCAGTTGTTCCGCCGATGACCGGCGGGGGGCCTCCCGTACTTCCGGCGCTGAAGCCTCGCCCCGGGGCTTCCGTTGAAGGCTGGCTCTGAGTGCGACTGCGGGTCTCGGCCTTGCTGCCTCAACCGTGTGTTACGGTAGTGATTTCCAGACTTTTATGAATTTCGACCGTACCGTCGCGCTCCTGATCGACCACACCATTCTGAAGCCGGACGCGACCCGGGAAGAAGTGAAGTCGGTTTGTGCTGAGGCTGTCAGATTTGGCTTTGCCAGCGTTTGTGTGAATCCATTCTGGGTATCTCTGGTCGCCTCTGAGCTTAAAGGCTCTCCGGTACGGGTGTGCACGGTTTCCGGGTTCCCGTTGGGTGCCACCAGCACCGCGGCCAAGGTCTCTGAAACGCTGGCTGCCCTTGCCGATGGAGCGCAGGAAATCGACATGGTGCTCAATGTGGGGGCACTTCGCGGCGGCGAATTCGAAGCTGTGGGAGCGGATATCCGGGCTGTTGTGGAGGCGAGCCACAGGCACGGGGCGATCGTAAAAGTGATCCTGGAAACCGCACTCCTTACGGATGCGCAAAAAGTTGTTGCCTGCCAGTTGTCGGCGTCGGCGGGAGCGGACTTTGTCAAGACGTCAACCGGATTCAGCAAGTCCGGTGCCACAGTAGACGATATTTCTTTAATGCGCAAGACCGTGGGCCCCTCGATGGGAGTGAAAGCTTCGGGAGGTATTCGGACGCTGGAGGATCTGCGGGCGATGGTTGGCGCGGGCGCTACCCGTGTTGGCGCCAGTGCCAGCGTGAAGATCATGGAGTCGACGGCGGTCGCGAACCGGACAGACTCCGTGACGGCCGGAGTTCCGGCCACCTAGCATGCCTGCGCCCCGCACCAAGACCCCCGTACAGTTTCGCGAACGCACGGATCTACTCGATTTTCTGCTGGAAGTCTCAACGGTCATGGCCGAGACTCTGGATCTGGATGCCCTGCTTTCCAGCGTCGCCGGCATCGTGCAGCGCGTGATTCCGTATGATCTCTTCGCCATTCTTCTGTACAACGAAAAACGCAAAGACCTGCGAATTCGCTATGCCGTCGGCCACCGTGAAGATGTGGTCAGGAATCTGGCAATCGGCCTCGGTGAAGGAATCGTCGGTACCGCGGCCCAGACTCGCGAACCAATTCTTGCGGCCGATACGAGTCTCGATTCGCGCTATCTTCCCACCTCCGACGCTGTGCGCTGCGAGTTAAGCGTGCCAATGATAGCAAGGAAACGACTGGTGGGGGTTATTGACGTCCAGTCTGCCCGTAAGGGCGCTTATTCGGACTATGACCGGGCACTGCTCCGCCTGATCGGCAGCCGTGTCGGTGCTGCCATCGACAATGCTCAGTTGTATCGGCGTGCAGAGAGGCAGTATCGAACGATCCGGGCGTTATCCCGTATTTCCCACGAATTTTCCTCTATCCTCGACCTTGATGAGTTGCTCGGTAAGATTGCGTCCAGCGTCCGGACGCTGATCGATTACAACGCGTTCAGTATTCTCCTCGTGGATTCGGACCGAAAGTTTCTGCGCCATAGGTTCAGCCTCCGTTACGATGAGCGGGTGAGCGTCGACAACATTCCCATGGGGAAGGGTATTACCGGTGCCGCAGCCGTCGGAAGGGAGATCGTGCGCGTTCATGATACGGCGTTTGATCCGCGCTACATCGCAACTGATCCCGGCATTCACAGCGAACTTGCTGTGCCTCTTATGGTCCACGATGTTGTGATCGGAGTGATGAATCTCGAGAGCGAACGCATCGGGTTTTTCACTGAAGACCACGCCCGGACCATGGGTCTGCTGGCGCCGTCCGTCGCCATTGCAATCGAAAACGCGCGTCTCTATCAGGAAATCGGCGAACGTGAGCGATTAATGCAGGAAGACCTCAGAGCAGCCTTCGACCTGCAAACGGTTCTCCTGCCTCAGGAGGCACCCGAGGTCGGCGGTCTGGAGATGGCAATCGGTCTGCGTCCGGCCCGTGAGATCAGCGGCGATCTTTACGATTTCTTCGGCCACAGCGATTCACAAATGCAGATTGCGTTCGGCGATTCCAGCGGCAAGGGCGCCGCCGCAGCCTTGTTTGGTGCCATGGTGAGCGGCCTCATGCGAACACTCGCACCACGTCGCCGTAAACCAGCGGAGCTGATGAAAGCCCTGAACGACGCACTGGTGCACCGTAAAGTAGAAGGGCGCTATCTCACGCTGCTTATGATGTTGTGGGATCCCCGGACGATGTCTTTCACCATGGCGAATGCCGGTGGGTCGCCGCCCATGATTTGCCGCGACGGCGGGATCAGTAATCTCAAAGCCGAGGGCGTTCCGCTTGGTCTCCTGCCGGATCGCGAATACGAAGAGATCTCATTCGTAGCGCGTGCCGGCGATTTGATTGTGCTCTTTTCCGACGGTGTGTCGGACCACATGTCCGAATCAGGTGAGGACTACGGCTCCGGGCGTTTGGGGCGCATTCTTCAGCAGCACAGTAAGCTTACTCCGCCGGAACTCGTAAAAAGAATTTTTGCCGATCTGGATGAATTCAATACAATACGCTTCGACGATCAGACTTTGATCATCATGCGTGTTAAACAATAGGCAGGCATCATGTTTCATTATCTGAACGGCAGGCTGCATTGTGAACAGGTCGATCTGGAAGAAATAGCCGCGAGCGTCGGCACCCCGTGTTACGTCTACTCGGCCCAATCGATCCTGGATGCATGGCGGTCCTATGATGAAGCCTTTGGCGATCTGCCCCATCTGGTTTGTTACGCGGTAAAAGCGAACTCATCACTAGCGGTGCTGGCGATGCTCGCGCGGCTTGGCTCGGGTTTCGATATCGTTTCCGGTGGAGAGCTCTTCCGCGTGATGAAGGCCGGTGGGGACCCGGGCAAGACCGTCTTTTCCGGCGTTGGAAAGACAACCGCGGAGATCGAACTGGCGCTGCGCTCCGGCATACGGAATTTCAATTGTGAATCCGAGGGCGAATTGGTGGAAATCAATTCCATCGCCGGGCGGCTGGGCGTGACGGCGCAGTTTTCCCTGCGGGTCAACCCGGACGTGGATGCGGTCACGCACCCCTACATCAGTACCGGGCTCCGGGATCACAAGTTCGGAATCGACATCGCCGCTGCCGTTGATATGTACCGGCGGGCCCGGACGCTGCTCCACATCCGGGCCGCTGGTGTCAGTTGCCATATCGGCTCACAGATTCTTGACTACTCGCCCATTCTTGAGGCGGCAGGTAAAGTGCTGACCCTGATTGAAATTCTGCAGGCTGACGGCATCCCCATTCGTCACGTAGATCTGGGCGGCGGTCTGGGGATTTCCTACCAGACAGGGGAGCAGGCTCCGGGCATCCGTGATTTCATTACTGACCTGAGGGACAGAATCGGCAGGGCGGGTCTCACGGTGATGGTCGAGCCGGGTCGCTCCATAGTTGGTCCTGCGGGAGTATTGCTGACGCGAGTGCTGAATCGCAAGATAACGCCATCCAAAGAGTTCATCGTCGTAGATGCCGCCATGAATGACCTGATACGGCCGGCGCTTTACAAAGCCCATCATGAAATCGGCCCCCTGCGAAAGGCTGAGGGCAAGTCCGTGATGGCTGACGTCGTCGGTCCTGTCTGCGAAACCGGCGATTTTCTGGCTCGGGACCGGGAAATGGCGGATGTGCAGCCCGGTTCCTGGCTCGCTGTATCGTCCGCCGGAGCCTACGGATTCGTGCAGGCATCGAACTACAATTCCCGGCCTCGTGGTGCTGAAGTTCTGGTGGAAGGCAACCGATGGCGCGTCGTACGGTCCCGCGAAACCTATGATGATCTGATTCGGGGGGAAACGTTGTGATGCGGGGGATCGATCCGCGTTTTCCGATCGGGGTTTTCACGATGCCGCGGACGGTTACTCCGGAAGAGCGCGCGGCATGTCTCACCCGGATTGCTGCGCTTCCGGCCAGGTTGCGTGTCGCAGTCGCCGGCCTCACCGAATCCCAACTGGATACTCCCTACCGGTCGGGTGGCTGGACGGTACGACAGGTGGTTCACCATTTGCCCGATAGTCACATGAATAGCTACGTACGTTTCAAGCTGGCCCTGACTGAGGCGTCACCGGTAATTAAGCCTTACGACGAAGCCGCCTGGGCGTTGCTTGGCGATACACGGGATACTCCCGTTGAGACATCGCTGGCAATCCTGGAAGCCCTGCATACACGCTGGGTAGTTCTCCTCAGAGGACTGAGCGAAGAGCAGTGGGGCCGGACCATGAGACACCCTGAGAACGGTTTGCTGCGGCTGGACCAGGTATTAGCCCTGTATGCGTGGCACGGCGACCATCACGTCGCACATATTACCGGTGCATTTTGACTAAGTCGTTCATTTATGAGTCAGCACCCGTATTTCTCGCGTGAACCGGCGTCGGGAAGAGTCGCCTCGACCCCGCTGCAAAGTGCGTGTGCCACCAGTTGATCCGAACGCGTACTTGTGACGGTATACAGCGCTACTGGCTATTCGTCGTCGTCCTCATCCTCGTCGTCTTCGACAGGAGCCTTCACCTTCGGGGTCTTATTCTTCGGCAGAAATCGCGAGAAAAAGCCCCGCTTGGGCTCCGCGGCTGCCGCAAAAGTGGGGGCCACCGACGTTTCGGCTACCTGGGATTCCTCCGAAGTCCAGGCGTTACCTGGATGCGGCTGTTCTCCGAGGTATCCCGCGGACTCCGCGTGTACCGGACCGACGATTGTCTCCTGATGCGTCCGCCCACTGAGTTGGTCCATGCCTTCGGAATGCGGGGTCTCATGGGCAGAACGTCCCTCTTCCGCCATTCCAGATCCAAATGAGGCGGGGAGCGAGGGTGCCCGATTTGCCGTTTCCTGTTCGCCTGGCCAAAGAGTTTCCTCCTCAGCTTCCGGTTCCGGTGCCTCTTCAGCTGAGGCATCGCCGTCGGCCTTCGTGTAGTAATACGTGTACTTGCTGTAAAGTTCGCCGGCGCGCGCGCCGTTGGCTACAATTCCGAGTACGTTGTTTTCGCAAAGCGTCTGAATCGCGCGTACAACGCTGTCATACGTTGTCGATCCGATTCTGACCACCAGAATGATGCCGTCGGTGATGGTGGCAAGCAGATTGGCGTCCGCCGAAAACAGCAGCGGAGGCGTGTCCAGAATCACCCAGTTAAAGACCTTTCTGAACGAGTCCAGAGTGTAGCGAACCGGACGCATGTTGAGAAGCTCGAGGGGATTGCGAACAGCGGAACCGGCTGGCAGGATGTAAAGATTCGTTCCCTCGATGTGACGAATGCACTCCTCAAGAGACTTCTCGCCAAGCAGAAAATCGGAGAATCCCGGGGTTCTTTCACACTGGAACTGCTGGTGTACCACAGGCCGGCGAAGGTCGAGGTCGGCCAACAGGACAGGAAGTTCCAACTGCGCCTGCGCCAAAGCCAGATTGCAGGCCGTAAACGTCTTGCCCTCCGCGGGTGACGCACTGGTACAAACGATGACCCGAAGGTCCTGCTGCGCCTGCATATGGTTGAGCCGGGTACGCAGACTGCGAAATTCTTCCGATGCCCCATCGTTCGGCTCGGCGGGGTTGATCAGATGGGCTTCCGGCGCGGGCCGGAACGGAATAGTCTTACAGCGACTTAGAAAAGTCCTGGCGTCAATCTGCAGGCCACCGGTTTCGGGGCGCATCAGCCCCCGGGAGTTGTTGGCCACCGGGTTCGGCACGTCAACGGGATAGCTTGCCTCCGCCAAACCGCCGTCGTCTTTTACGACCAGTGACCGTGCATCGGCATCGGTCGTTGAAGGGTCGAAAGTGCCATCCAGCAGTTGCTCCGCTCGGCGGAGCGCATCGTGTACGCGGCTCATATTGTTCTCGTGCCTAGCCCTTCATTGTGAAGGTTTCGTAGTAGACTACCGCGCCACTGACAGCCGCTGCGCCTACCAGCACCGCCGCGGACCAGGCGAGGTAAGTCAGTCGCCGCTTTCGCTTCACCAGCATTGTGTTCTCAAGCAATGGAATGCTGCAGAGTACCGGAAGGTTGGTATACGCACGGACATCCTTTAGATTCTTGAGAGAAGTATCTTTCGCCTCCTGCACCCCGGCCATTCCTATGCCGAGAATGATCGAAAGAGCAAAGCCGGCGCCGATGATTCCATACCGGTTCGGCTTGGTGGGCGATACCGGGAGAGAAGGCACGTCGAGCACTTCCAGGTTCTCGCCCGCTTTCCGCTGGATCAGCGCACCGTTGGCTTCCGCCAGTTGCTGCTTTTTGAGCAGTTCCTGATAGTTCTGATCTGCCAACGTTTGCGCTCTGCGCAGTTCTTCGTACGGCGCTTCGAGGCCGGTGCTGTCCTTCATCATCTTGTTCAGCTCGTCGCTCTCTTTGCGATACTCCGCCACTTCGTTCGTCAGCCTGAGCAACTCGTCCTTCAGTTGTTTCTCGCCTGCGTCAATCCGCGCGATATTTTCCTGATAGCCACGGCGCTCCGCCACTAAATTGGGGTCAACGATCTTCTTGATCTGCTCCTTCGGCTTGGCGGCGTCCGCTTCCTGCTTCTGCCGTTGCCTCTCCATCAACTGGTCTCGCTTCGCCTTATAGTTCTCCAGTTGCTTCTGAGCGCTTAATACTGCCGGATGTAATGGCTTATAGGTCTTTTCGAGACCCTGGAGATTGAATTCGAGCGCTTCGATGCTCTTTTCAACAGAGGCCAGGTCATCGTTCTGCCGCGCCACGGTGCTTCCCGGTAACGGGGCCGTTTCCAGGTTCTGTTCCCGTTCGTTGAGATCATCGATACGGCCCTGGTTAATCGACCGGGTGATCGCCAGATTGTTGATCTGCTCGTTCGTGCGGAAAATCGTTTCGTTATCGCCCTGAATCTTGCTTGATAATGCCGTGTCCCGCGCAATATTCTGACTGGCACCTTCCGGAAGCTTACCCGCATTGGCCTGTTTAAAAGCCGTAAGCGCGTCGTTGGCGGACTGCAGATCGGCCTTTGCCTTGTTTAACTCATCGCCAACGAAGCCCTTCACTGCATCCTGCTGCAGTTTCTGTGCGTTCTGGTTCACGTCCTGGAACTTAGTCATCAGCGCCGTCACCGTCTGCATCGCCTTGTACCGATCTTTGTAATTGAAGGTGATTTCGAAGGCGGAGGCGCGCTTATTCATCGTTCCGGGCAGTGCCACGATTCCGATTCCAATGCTCTTCCTCATGTCATCAATGACGTCGTCGAGCGGTTTGGCATTCAGTTCTTCACGGTAAAGGTTCAGTTTCGGATCCTGGATCAGCAGCGACAGCGATGTACGGCTCAAAATCTCCTGCTGCATCGTTTGGATGCGTTCGTTTAGTGCCAGGGCGATGGTCGATTGCACCATGTTATCCGTGATCTGCGCCGGAGTGATTTGCATCGTCGCTTTGGACATGTACTCGTTCGGCAGCATGAATGCGACACAGATAGAGGCAACGATGCCGAAAAAAGTCGGGCCCGCGATCCAGCCCGCGTGCCGCCGGGCGATGTCGACGTAATCCTCGACATCCAGCGTCCTTCTCGAAATGCTAAAAGTCTGTTGTGCGGGTAACATCGGGTTGCTCCACTACTCTCCAGGTACGGAAATGATGTCCCCGTCCTCTAACGTCTTGTTCTGGTCCATATTCCTGCCCTTCATCACGTCGTTGTAGTTGAAAGGAAATCGTTTCGGTCCACGAATCAAAACGATCTTTTTCTTGCTGGCAAACTCTCTGAATCCACCAGACGCGGCCAGCGCGTCCAGAATTGTCGTTTCCTGAAGCAGCGGGTACGGACCCGTCTTCAACACAGCTCCAATAAGGGTGTACTTCTTGCTGTTGTTCCGCAGGAGCTGGACGTTCACAATCGGGTCATTAATCCACTCTTTCAGCTTTTCCGCGATGAGATTCTGCAGCGCCGGAATTGTCAGACCAGTGACTTTGAACTCGCCAACAAGCGCCATAGATATCCGCCCGTCCGGTCCGATCGCGTAACTGCCTGTAAGATTTTTATCGTCCCAGACTGAGACGCCCACAACATCGTTCGGGCCCAGAACATAAGGCGCGGGGTCTCCAGGCTTTCTCGGTTCTTCCGGTTTCGGAGTAGCGGGTGTCTGAGGATTGCGCACTGGTGCTGGCCTCTCCGGCGCACTTTTCACCGGAACACTATCGGTGCGGGGCACAACGGTACCTCCAGCGCCTGTGCCGTCCGGTAAATGCGGTGCGTCCTGTGTTTGTACAGGCACCGTCGACGGAGCGGTACCCACTGGAGCAGTCGTTGCCGGCGCGGTTGCCGGCGGCCCAGCCTGCGACGCGTAAGGGTTACCGTAAGGCGATGATGTCTGGCCCGAAGCTATGCCAGACGCGACCATTGACAGCGTCAGCACGGGCAGAAGTGCCACGGTGGACCTGGACCACGATTTCATTCCCGACCACAATTTCATTCCCACTCTATAAATCGTAGCAAGACTACACGGCCTACGAGAATATACTTCGGTAGATGGCACACAGCACTTTACCTCCTGGGACTTGGTTCCTCGCAAAAACTGACCCGGAAACGTACTCAATCGAACAGTTTGCGAAAGATGGGACAACCGTCTGGGACGGTGTCCGCAACCCGCAGGCCTTACGGGCCATTCGGGATATGAAACGGGGTGATCGCTTATTCATTTACCACAGCATGGGGCATGCAGCAGTTGTCGGCATTGCGGAAGTAGTCGGCGACGGTCGCCCGGATCCGAAAGATCCCCGGCTCGCAGTCGCGGATTTGCGCTTCATCAGTCTGATAGAGCCGCCCATGACGTTGCGTGAGATAAAGGAATCCGGGGAATTTGCCGATTGGGCACTGGTGCGCCAGAGTCGCCTATCTACTATGCAGGCACCTCCCGAATTTGTCGAATGGATGAGAGCGAAGCGCCCTCAAGTTCAGTTCTAAACGCAGTAGGGGAATCTGCCAACGGCTTCAATTATTCCAAAAATGGAATATGTGTTGGGGGTTGAGTTGGTAAGTCCTTGCTTTTCAATGTCTCTCGCCCTGTGCAAGGGTCGAAGAGTGGCACCCGAACTGCACGTAGAATAAAAATGTGCCCGTGCAGCGTTTGCCTGTAAGCGATACGCCGGAAGCGGGAACAAACGGATGACATGCTTCAGGAACTGAGATTCCAGCTTTCGACCGCTTTGTTGACGGTCCTTACGATTGCAGCTGCTATTGCGGCTGGCGTGAGCTATGAGCAGAACCACAAGTTCCATCTGCCGGACGACGGTGTCATTTGGGCTGACCGTGCCGGTCACGTGGTCGCATTACGTGTCGAACCCTCCGGGCCGGCCGACCGCGCTGGTATTCACCCGGGGGACATCCTCGGTTCCATTCAAACCATTCCGATACGACGGGCCGACGATGTACCCCGGACACTTGCAGCCATCGGTGCCTGGGATAAAGCGGCCTATGATCTCAGCCGCCGTGGCGTTGACATACCGGCGACGGTCTACGTGGCTGAAGTCTCCCGCGGGGCTTCGCTTTCGTATCAGTATCTCGTCGGAGTCGCTTATCTGGCTATCGGCCTGTTTATTTATTTCCGGCGCGGCAGCGCGCCCAAGGCCCGCCATTTTTACATCTTCTGCCTGACTTCGTTCGCCTTTTGCTGTTTTCACTACACGGGCAAGCTGAACGTTTTCGATCAGGTCATGTACTGGGGCAACGTGGTGGCTGGTTGGCTGGCACCCGCTCTATTTCTGCATTTCTGTCTGGGGTTTCCCGAACCGGGCCCCTGGCACCGTCGCTGGATGACCGCATCCGTCTACGCCCCCGGCATCCTTCTCACTGTCATTTCCGCAGCCTTCGCCTCCGGAGTTATTTCGGCCCCCGGGTATTCACTGGGCGAGGTGCGGTATGTGCTGGACCGGTGGTGGCTCGCGCTGTTGACCGTCACCTATATTTTCAGCGGAATCGTGCTGCAGAGCGGGTACCTGAAATCGGACGATACCGTCATTCGTCAGCAACTCAAATGGCTGCGCAACGGAATTCTGTTTGGATTCGCGCCTTTCGGAATTCTCTACGCGGCACCCTTCATTTTCGGCGTACCCTTCAGCCCGTATCTGAACTATGCGGTGCTGACTTTGCCGCTCATCCCGCTGACCATCGCCTACGCCATCGTCCGCTACCGTCTCATGGACGTGGACGTTATTTTCCGCCGCGGTTATGCCTATACACTTGCGACCCTGTGCGTCCTTGCAGCGTTTTATTCGATTGTGCTGGGTGTGAGCCGCCTGGTTCAGGTCACCATCAAGGACATGAGCAGCACCAACCTGGTGATCGTGATGCTCATCGCGACGTTCCTTTTCCAGCCGATTCGCAACTGGATTCAGGAACGCCTGGATCGATATTTTTACCGGGACAGTTACGATTACAGGCGTACGCTGATCGAATTTGCGCGGGAACTCAACTCGGATTCGGATCTGGATCCGATGCTCCAGACAGTGGCCGACCGTCTGATGCAGACCCTCTCCATCCGGCACGTGGCCTTCTTCCTGGCCGACGAAAGCGATACCGGCGCGGTTAACGACACCGCTGCGGTCGAACCAGGGATCGCTGAAGCCGACTCCGGGCGAAAACGCGCAGATGAAGTGAGCATCTCCATCGATAGGCCGCCGACAGCCGTGGAGCCCGCCCGGGCATCCGGTTGGAGCCTGCGGATGGCGATGGGGTCGGGCGCGCGTGCGCTGCAGCCCGGTGAGTCTTTTGATTTGAGCTTCCTTGGCTGGGAGCAAAAGGCTCCGTATCTGTTCTTTGAGCGCACTCGCTACCACCTCGACGTGATCGCAGGCGGCTGGCCGGCATCGGTGCGAAAGACCATCGCCGATCTGGACCTGAACTACTACCTGCCGTGCTCCGTGCGCGGCAGGACGATCGCTTATCTGGGCGTCAGCCGTACAGAAACAGGTGAGTTCCTGTCCAGCGATGATGTGGAATTGTTGCTGACTCTGGCCAATTACGTCGGTATCGCGATCGAGAATACGAACCTTTATCGGTCCCTGAAAGAGAAGGCCGGCGAATACGAGCGGCTCAAGGAATTCAGCGAAAACATCGTCGAATCCATCAACGTCGGAGTGCTGGCGGCAGATCTTGATGATCGTGTGGAAAGCTGGAATACCCAGATGGAACGTCTCAGCGGCATCGGCCGGGCTGATGCACTGGGTCGCCGTCTGGCTGAGCTCTTCCCCGCCGCTCTGGTGGAGCAACTGGACCGCACCCGTGGAGAGATGCGCATCCAGCATCTGGATAAGTTCACGCTGGATTCCACGCATGGGGAAGCGACCGTTAACATTGCCATTGCACCGCTGGTCTCGCGCGATCTGGAGCAAATAGGCCGGCTTGTTATCTTCGACGACATTACGGCGCGGGCCGAACTGGAAAGGCGTCTGGTCCAGGCGGACAAGCTTTCGAGTATTGGCCTGCTGGCGGCCGGGGTTGCACACGAGGTCAATACGCCGCTTGCCGTCATTTCCAGCTATGCCCAGATGCTCACCAAGCAGGTGGTGGGCGACGAGCAAAAATCCCGCATGCTGGAAAAGATTTCGCGCCAGACTTTCCGCGCAAGCGAAATCGTCAACTCGCTGCTGAATTTTTCACGTACCTGGACTTCCGATCTTGCCGACGTTCAGCTCAACGCGGTCATCGACGAGACGCTCGCGCTGCTGGAACACCAACTGAGAAAAGCGGGCGTGGAAGTTCGCATGGATCTGGATCCCGCGCTGGAGCCTATCAAAGGCAATCAGGGTAAACTGCAGCAGGTGTTTCTGAATTTGTTCCTGAATGCGCGCGATGCCATGGAGCCTTCCGGTCTTCTGCAGGTCGTTACCCGATGTGGCGACAAGGGCGTCGAAGTGGATGTCGTGGATAGCGGCCACGGTATCGCACCGGAACATATGGGACGGATCTACGATCCGTTCTTTACCACCAAGGGTGTCAAAAAGGGAACCGGTCTCGGACTTTCGGTGACCTACGGCATTATTCAGGAGCACGGTGGCGCAATTGAAGCAATCTCCAGACCCGGGGAGGGTACCTGCTTCCATCTGGAGTTTCCGGTCGTAAGGAAAGTGGTGAACGCATGATGGACATTCGCGGCGGAAACGGCACGACGCACGGCAGCGCCGGAAGAGCCCGGATTCTGATCATCGACGACGAAATCGAGATTCGGGAGAGCCTGGAAGCTCTGTTGACCTCGGAAGGCTATGACGTAGTACTGGCGCAGAATGCGGCTGACGGCGAGCGCGAACTCGAATCGCGCGCCTGGGACCTGGTGCTGCTGGACCTCATGATGCCGGACAAATCCGGTATGGAAGTTCTGCGTGACATTCGGGAGCGGGACCGCTACACTCCCATCTTCATGATCACGGCGTGGGGCAGCGTGGAGGCAGCGGTACAGGCAGTCAAGCTGGGTGCCAACGACTATGTTTCCAAGCCGTGGGACAACGACAAACTCATCATTGAGATTGAGCGCGCCATTGCTGGTCAGCGTCTTCAGGATGAGAATACGCAGCTCAAGCGCACGCTCAAGCAGCGCTACGCCTTTCCGAACATCATCGGCAAGAGCGACCGCATGCTCAAAGTCCTGGACCTTGTGTCACAGGTGGCCTCCAGCCGTTCCACTATCCTGATTACCGGCGACACGGGAACCGGCAAGGAACTGATCGCGAAGGCTATCCACTCGAATTCGCCACGGGTCGACTACGCCTTTGTGGCCGTGAACAGCGGTTCACTCCCCACGGATCTCCTGGAATCCACATTGTTCGGCCACGTGAAGGGCGCCTTCACCAGCGCCGTACAGAGCAAGAAAGGCGCGTTTGAAGTCGCGAACAAGGGCACCATCTTCTTCGACGAAGTCGGCACCATCGGGCCGGAAATCCAGGCGAAGCTACTGCGCGTGATTCAGGAAAAGGAATTCACGCCGCTCGGTTCGAACGAAGTTGTCAGGGTCGATGTCCGGATTCTGGCGGCCACTAATGCCGATCTCCGGAAGATGGTGGAAGAAAAGAAGTTCCGGGAGGATCTTTACTACCGCCTGAACGTCATCAATATTGATCTGCCAACTCTCCGCGACAGGCGCGAAGACATCCCGGCACTGATTCACCACTTCCTGGAGCGCTTCTGCCACGAGAACGAAAAGTACCTTGATGAAGACGGTCACACGCTCCTCCGTTTTGAACCTGAGGCCATGCAGTTGATGCTCGACCACGGCTGGCCCGGCAACGTCAGAGAACTTGAAAATGTTGTGGAACGCGCGGTTGTGCTGGCCTCCGTTCCGGTTATCTCCGTAGACGTGTTGCCCGACTACCTGGTACAAGCTTCCGGTATTCGTACCAGACCAAGCGAAGACGGTGCGTTGCCCGCTGATGCCTCATTGTTCGAAATCGTCGCCGAGTTCGAACGCCGTACAATCATAGAAAGCCTGGACCGCTTCCACGGCAGCCAGACCGAGGCCGCAGAGGCGTTGCGAGTTCCACTTTCCACGCTGAACCAGAAAATCAAACGTCTCAATATCGATGTCAAAAAGCGCGGCGAAAAGGCCGCTAATATTTAACCCCGGGTTTCGGATGGCGCTTTTCGCGGTCTTCATGTCAGAAAACACACCTCCCCGCTAAAGTGGTATGAGTGGCGTCACCGAGGGAATTCAGTTCACTTTTCTGGTCAGTAATCGGCGCGACCTTTCTGGGCTTCGTCGGCATGGGTGCCGTCTTATTCGCACTGGCACCTCACGTCCGTCATGATCTTGGCGGCTCTGATCGCACTGTCGGCTTCGTCATCGGCATTTTCTCCGTCGTCGCGCTCTGCAGTCGGTTCTTCTCAGGCCCATTGGCGGATGGAAAGGGCCGCAAAGTGGCTTTCCTCACGGGTCTTGGCTGCTGCGCTGTGGCAGGTGCCGTTTACCTGCTTCCTTTCGGCCTGACGGGCATCTGGATAGGACGCTGTTTTCAGGGCATGGGGGAAGCCTGCCTGTATACGGGCGCCGCAGCCTGGGTAGTGGAACTGGCGGGGACACACCGCAGTGCGCAGGCATTAGGGTATCTCAGCAGCGGTATCTGGGGAGGGCTGGCGGCAGGCCCCGTCGTGGGGCAGTGGCTGGGTACTTTTGAGCGCGCCGCGTTCTTTCAGTTGATCGCGGCGGGCGTGAGCTTTTTGCTGCTGACGCGTGTTCCTGAACACTATATCCCGCACGAAGATGGTGGCCGATTCCGGTGGCCATCGCGATCGCTGCTGATGGCCGGACTTTCCGTGGGCTTCGTGAATGTTCACTATCCCGTGATTACCGGCTTTTTGGTTCTCCATCTGGAGCGCTACGGCAACTCCGGGCATGCGGCGCTTGTGGCTTATGCAGGAGCCATGTTGTTTTCAAGATTTTTCCTGGGTGGGCTGCCGGATCGCGTCCACCCGCGTATTACTTTTTATGGGGGATTGTTTTCGATGGCCACGGGCCTCATTGTTCTGGCTGTCGGCCCGAGTCCTGTCGTGGCCGTTGCCTCCGCGGCGTTACTCGGCTTTGGCTTCTCGTTCCCGTTTTCATCGATTGCGTCCAGCGTGATGCGCCACGCGCACAGGCACGAGAGGGGCTCGACCGTCGGTACCCTGGGCGCGTTTTACGATCTGTTTGTCGGCGCGGGTTCATTTGCGGCAGGCAGCATATCCCACCAGTTCGGCTATCCGTCGGCGTTTGTGATGGCAGCAGTCGCGCTGCTGGCATCGGCGGTCGCCGCGTGGTTCGTACTCCCTCGGCGGCACACCCCGGTTCTTCAGCCGAGCAGCGTCGTATAGGTGCGTTGGAAGTAGCCGTCCGTCATTCCCGCAATGTAATCGCAGACAGCGCGGTGCTGAGGTTTGGTTTCCTCTTCCTCTTCAGCCCGTGGCATTAGTTCTGGGTGTGCCATCAGATGTGCAAACATTGCGGCGAGTCGCTCCATCGATTGCCTGCGATCTTCCGCGAGCGCTTCCGACGAATAGACATGGCCGTGAAGGAATCGCTTGAGCTCCCTGCTTGTAGCCGCGGCCGAAGCCGTGAAGTGCGCAACCCGCGCAGGGAGATGCCGTACTGCCTCAGCGTCCGCGGCACCGGAACCCAGCGAGGCTGCCACCGTACCGTCTATCAACCCGGACACCAGACCGTCGATCAGATGCCGAACCGATTCCTGAAAGCGTTCGCGCTCGGTCGCACCCGGAAAGCTTGTCTCCACAGTTTCGAGAATATCCGCGTAGAGAGGTACTTCAGCGGCAATCTGTTCCGGACTCAGCAATCCGGCCTCGTATGCATCATCCAGATCGGCGGCGTTATACGCAACTTCATCAGCAAGGTCAATCAACTGGGCCTCCACCGGAGGCCTGAGTTCGGGGAGATATTGATCGAGTGCAGGCGATTCGCCCCGCGTCAGATCGCGCGAATGCTTCACGATCCCTTCGCGTACTTCGAATGTCAGGTTGAGTCCGGGAAATCTGGGATAGCGTCGCTCCAGCGAATCCACCAGCCGGAGAGACTGCACGTTGTGGTTGAAACGCTCTCCATATCGCTGCATCTCAAGATCCAGAGCTTCTTCGCCCGAGTGCGCAAACGGCGGGTGTCCCACATCGTGAACCAGAGCGAGAGCCTCAGTGAGGTCTTCGTTGAGACCCAGTACGCAGGCCACGGTGCGCGCGATCTGCGAGACCTCAATTGTGTGAGTCAGCCGGTTCCGAAAATGATCCGAAAGTCCGGGTGCAAATACCTGCGTCTTGTTTTCGAGCCGACGGAAAGCGCGGGCGTGAATAATGCGGTCCCTGTCGCGCTGAAAGGGATCACGATAGGAGTGTTCAGGCTCAGGGTAGCGACGGCCACGGGACTGGGCGCTGGAAAACCGGAGATGACTGAGCGGGCTGCCTGTCACCGTATCATCCTTGGAATGCCGCCCCGGTCATGGGGCCGCGCAGATACACCTGCTATTTAGCCGCGGGCTGCGGCAGTTCCGACATGGCGCTAACCGCTGCCTGGCTGATATCGGAATTCGCGGAGGCGATCGGGACCAGCAGCTTGCGAGCCTCTTCCGGTTGTGTTGCCGCAATTGCCTTCGCCAGCGTGATGGAAGCCTGTTCTTTTGAAACCATCGCCGTTGGATTGGCAATCAGGTCTTTCAATACAGCCTGCGCGTCGGCCGAGCGGCTGGCGGAGAGCAAAGTCTGCGCTTTGGCAAGCTTCGCCAGCGATGCATAGTTCGCTTCGGCTCCGGAGATCACATGGTCGTATTTCTTGATCGCTTCGTCCAGTTTGCCTTCCGTGACGTCCAGACCAGCCAGAAAGTATTCAGCGGCGTACGCTTCCGTTGATCCGCTTTCCTGGCCGATGAGCGTTGTGAACGCCTTTCGGATCGCATCGGCCTTGGCCGTGTCGCTGGGGAAACTGACGCCGCCATTGGGGGCTGCCGCTCCAACTGGCGCGCCTTCCAGCGCCAACGCGGAGGCGAGAGCCTGTTCGCGTGCGTCCCTCCGTGAACTGATGAAGAACCAGGATCCAATCCCGATGACCAGCACCGCCAGGATCGCAATCCCGACCCGAATCACAAGTGGACGGTGCGTGACTAGAAAATGCGCAGTCTCTTCGACTTTAAGCGCAACATTATCCTGCTTCAGTTCTTTACGGCTCAGATGATCGGACACGGAAACCTCTGGATGGACTTACCCCACGATATTAACATGTGGTTACGCCATGCCACGCTTTCTGCTGACTACTTTCGGATCGTTTGGCGACCTGCACCCCTACATTGCGGTGGGAAAAGGGCTCCTGGCACGCGGGCATGAGGTCACACTCGCCACGTCCGAATGCTACCGGGAGAAGGTGGAAGGGGAAGGGTTGGGTTTTCACCCTGTGCGTCCCGACATTGCCGTTCTTGCCCCGGACCCTCAGGTTATGGCGAGGGCCTTCCACCCCAGAACGGGCAGCGAATATGTTATCCGGGAGATGTTCTTACCGTGGCTTCGGCAGTCTTACGATGATCTGCGTCCCGTTGCAGCGACTGCCGACCTGCTCGTCGGTCACCCCATCGCTTTTGCCACTCCGATTCTTGCGGAGGAGCTTGGAAAACGATGGATCTCCGTTGCTCTGCAACCGTCCATCATGCTCTCCGCCTTTGATCCCCCTTCTATTTCCGGGTACCAGTTTCTGGAGGCGTTTCGTGACTTCGGTCCGGGTTTCTGGAAGGTCTTCTTCCGCCTGGCTCGCCGCATTGCCCGCAACTGGGGCACCCCCATCAACGAACTGCGTCGTACCCTGGGCCTGGCTGAGTTGGGAAACCCGGTGCTGGACGACATGTTTTCCCCTTACGGGACGCAGGCCTGGTTTTCGAAAGTTCTGGCCCGGCAGCCCCAGCTGGATTGGCCGGCTAATACAACCGTCACCGGATTCCCTTTTTACGACAAACTTTCACCTGGTCAGGGCCTCAGCCAGAATCTTCAGCAGTTTCTCGCTTCCGGCCCGCCGCCGTTGGTTTTCACGCTCGGATCTTCGGCTGTCTTCGATGCCGGGGGTTTCTACCTGGAAAGCGCGAAGGCCGCCTTACGAATGGGGCAGCGCGCGGTTCTGCTCACCGGATCGGATCCACGCAACCAGCCTGCCACCTCTTTGCCGGATTCCATCATTACGGAAGAGTACGCGCCTTACTCGGAATTATTTGCGCGTGCTGCGGCAGTCGTCCATCAGGGAGGGGCTGGAACTACTGGTCAGGCGCTGAGGGCGGGAGTTCCGATGTGCGTCGTGCCGTTCAGTCATGATCAGCCGGATTACGCCAGACGATGCGCCGCGCTGGGTGTTGCCCGGGTACTGCCACGCCGCAAATACCGGGAGCCGAACGTGGCGAGAGAGTTAGAAGAGTTACTTTCCACTGCCGATTACCGCACGGCAGCGGCGCGTATCGCCCTTGCACTCTCCGCAGAGGACGGTATCGCCGCTGCGTGCGACGGGCTGGAACGGGCGGCCGCTGGCTTCTGACGTCGTTCCAGATCGGTGATAGACTCTACTCGATGCGTTCCGTCCTGCTGTTCCTTTGCGCCCTTGCGCCTTTTGCCCACGCTGCGGTAGATAACCCCGTCGCCGAGAAGACCGGCCCCACCACCTACAAAATCTCTTTTGCGGTCTCGGGCAAAAACGAGCAGATTTCCATCTATGCGAGTAACAGTCCGGACCGCATCGATTCCAATGCCGTTCTGGCCAAAGCAGTCGCCAGTCCGTTACAGGTAACTGCCGACCGTCCCGGCCGCGTCTACTTTCACCTGAAACCCCGCAATGGCCCCACGCGGGTCGTCGCCGTCCGCCGGCTTGATCTTGAAGGCACTTTTAATACGCGCGATATCGGCGGCTACCGGGCTGCCGATGGCCGCTATGTCCGCTGGGGAATGATCTATCGTTCCGATCAGTTGCACGATCTGACCGAGCACGATTACCGCTATCTGACTGCCCTGGGTCTCAGGCTGGTATGCGACTTCCGCGTGGAGCCCGAACGTGCCGACTCGCCTACAGATACTACCCGCCTGCCTGCCACCAGATTTGTAAACATGAATATTGATTCCTATGGTGGGCGTTACGGTGCGGCACGCGGTGGCTCAGGGGCCAGCGGCGGTCGCGGAACCAGCGGCGCCGCAGGCAGGGGTGCTGCCGTCGCTGCAACTGGCTCATCCGGGCGCGGTGGTGCTCCTTCAGTCCCCCAGCCATACAACTGGTTGCCTCTGGCCGTGCCACAGTACTCCAGAGTGTTCCTGAGCATCGCGGCTGGCGACGTCCCGGTCCTTTTCCATTGCTTCGCGGGCAAAGACCGAACTGGCATGATGGCCGGACTGTTATTGAGTCTGCTGGGTGTACCCCGCGAAACGATCCTCAGCGATTACATGCTGACAAACGAGATCCCCGATGAGAAACTCCCCGTCATCGCCAAAGGTATGCAGCGCAGGGGAGACAACTTCGATCTCGCCACGGTGCGCTCCACTTCACAGGTGACCCGGGGTCAGATGGAGGCCACGTTCGCGTCGATCGACAAAAAATACGGCTCTGTGATTACCTATCTTGAAAAAGAAATTGGGCTCTCAGCGGAGGAAATCTCCTCCATTCAATCCCGCCTCCTGCAGCCCTGAGGGGCCGTGCCGCCGGGCGCGGATTGGCCTATCCGCTAGAGTAATGACGTGGGCCGCATCCGCGTTCTTTCCGACAATATCGCCAACAAGATCGCCGCAGGCGAGGTTGTCGAGCGTCCTGCATCCGTAGTCAAGGAGCTTCTCGAGAACTCCCTGGACGCAGGCTCCACAAACATTCGTGTGGAGATCGAAACCGGCGGGCGCCGTCTTATCCGCATTGCCGATGATGGCTGTGGGATGTTGCGCGATGACGCACTCCTTGCCTTCGAGCGCCACGCTACCAGCAAACTCAGCGACGTAAAAGATCTGCTTTCCATCGCAACTCTGGGCTTTCGCGGGGAAGCGTTGCCGTCTATCGCCTCCGTCTCCAGGCTGCTGCTCGAAACCCGCTCGCCTGACGAACAAACCGGCACCCGCGTAGAGATCGCCGGAGGCAAGATCCTTAGTTGCGAGGAAATCGCGCGCGGCGGCGGCACCGCCATCACGATCCGGGATCTCTTTTTCAACGTCCCGGCCCGCAAGAAGTTTCTTCGGTCTGAGCAGACCGAGATGGCGCACATCGCCTCACTCGTCACGCACTACAGTCTGGCTCACCCGGATAAGACATTCGAACTCTGGAACGGCGGTGTAAACCTGCTTCAGGCCACGCCAGTCGCCACGCTGCGCGAGCGCGTATTTCAGGTGTTTGGCAGTCAGTTGCTGGAAGACCTGATCGATCTCGGCGAGCGCGAAAAAATCATGCCCGCGCCGGAAATGGATGAAGAGCCGAAGCGCTTCGCTGTGCGCGGCTTCGTGTCACGTCCGCAGGTGCAGAAAAACAACCGCAATTCGATCTTCATCTTCGTAAACGGGCGCCTGATTCGGGACCGCCTCGTGCTGCACGCGCTCTCGGCGGCGTATCACAATCTGATGCCGCCGGCTTGCTTCCCCTTCGCTCTGATCTTCCTCGATTGCGACTGCGAAGAGGTGGACGTCAACGTTCACCCCTCCAAGACTGAAGTTCGCTTCCGCCATCAGTCTTTCGTGCACGACTTCATCCGCGATGCCGTCCGCGATCAACTGATGATGTCCCGCCCCGCGCCGAGCTTCAGTCCCCACCCGCAGCCGGGTGCCGCATTGCCGTATTCAGATTTTTCGCAGATGATGCAGAACGACGCGAATGATGCGACCGCGCCCGAATTTATCCTCCACCCTGTCAATCCACCCAACGCGCGCTTCAATTTCGGCGACGCCGCGGTGCCCCACGAAACCGAACCCGGACCCTCAGTTCCGGCAGCGATGGGAACGGTTCCGATGGCACCACGCGCAGGCGAAGCTGCCCCGCTTCGTCTGCGGGTCCCGGATACGCACGGTGGCTTTCCGCTCGATGCCCCGCCTCTCGAAAGTTCCATGGCGAACATCGGCGATCTGCGTCCCATGGGGCAGTTGCACAACAGCTTCATCATTGCGGCGGGTCGGGACGGCCTCTGGATTATCGATCAGCACGTAGCGCACGAGCGCATTCTCTTTGAACAGGTGCTCGCTCAGCAGGCGTCCGGCAGGGCCGAAGCGCAGCATCTTCTGATGCCGGTGATCCTCCAGTTGACCCCCGAACAGCAGATCGAATACGCCCGGATTGAAGACGAACTGCGCGCTTCAGGATTCGATACCGAACCCTTCGGCAACCGCACAATCGCGGTCAAAGCGGTGCCTGCCGCCTTAGGCCACGGAGACATCGAGCGCGTCATTTTCGAAATTCTGGAAATTGCCGAGGTGGAACTGCGCGGTGTTTCGGTGTCCGATCTCCGGCGCGGAATCGCGGCCTCCCTCGCATGCCAGGCCGCCATCAAGATCAATACCCCGCTCGATTACAAGAAAATGGAGTGGATGCTTCGTACGCTCGCCGCCACCGAGTACCCCATGGCGTGTCCGCACGGTCGCCCCGTGGCGCTGCGGTACGGCATGCGTGAGATCCTGCGCGCCTTCCATCGGATCTGAACCGCCCTTCGCCCCCCTCCATGTTACAAAGGTCAATTCATGCCCATATCATCTGACTATCTCGCCCGCGCGGCCAAAATCAAGATTCTCCTGATGGACGTCGATGGCGTCCTTTGCGACAAAATGTATTTCATGCCGGACGCTACCGGCCAGATTGTCGAATTCAAAGGCTTCGACGCGCAGGATGGCATCGCCCTCCAGTGGTGCCAGTGGAAGGGCATGCGCACCGGCGTCATCAGCGGCCGTGACTCCCCTTCGGTGACGGAGCGTGCGCGTCAGTGCAAGATGGACTTCGTCTACCAGGGCCACATCGAGAAGATTCCCATCCTGGAAGAAATCATGGCGAAGGCAAATGCAACGGCCGAGGAGATTGCCTTTGTCGGCGACGATCTCACCGACATCGTGGTGATGCACCGCGTCGGTCTGGGAATTGCGGTTGCGAATGCGCGCCCTGAAGTGAAGGGCGAAGCGCAGTACGTGACGCAGGCCAAGGGCGGACAGGGTGCCATTCGCGAAGTGGTCGAGATGATTCTCCAGGCCCGCGGTCAGTGGGGAGAGATCCTCGACAAATACGAAGCCCGCGGTTAGCCGGCTAAACCGGCTTCTCCGGCCATGCGTGCCGGGGATATCGCCGGCCTAACTCCCTTCGCAATTGCGGATACAGGCGCTCCCAGAATCCGGCCAGATCCGTCGTCGTCTGCACGGCCCGCTGATTGGGCGCGAGCAGGTGCACCACCAGAGGCACTTTCCCGCGCGCGACGCGTGGCGTCTCCGTCATGCCGAAGAAATCCTGCAACCGTGAAGCCACCCACGGCGGTTTACCCCGCTCATAGTTGACTTTCGTGTTGCGACCGCCCGCCAGACGCAGTCGCGTTGGCGCGACTTGCTCCAGCAAGTGCGAATCCAGCTTCCGTTCCAAAGCCGGAATCAGCCTGCTGGCGGCCTTTGTCACGTCGGAGAAGCTCCGTAAACCGTAGCACATGGTCCGCAGCGCATCGCTGATATCGGCCTCTTCCAGACTCATCAGCGAAGAGTGCTGCGCCGCGAATTCCACACGGGCCAGAAACGCATCCACTTCTTCGGCAGGCAGGAAACGCGACAGGCCGGCTTCCGCCACCTTAGCGGCCAGAAGCTCTGCAGCCGCCTCGTCATCTACCGTTCCTCCGCGGGTCTCTTCAATAACCAGTCCGTCATAAACCATCGAACTTACCGCTTCCACACGCTCCGCCTGACGGTTCCACTCTGCGCCGCGTCGATCCAGGACGCGTTCCGGAAACAGGTCGATCAGCCACTCGGGCTGGATCGGACAAGCCAGTCTCAGCAACGGCGCGGGCCGGTCGCGGCTTTCTTCTATATCCACGGCCACCAGGAACTCATCGCGTTGCGGCCCCGTCTGCGACGTGGTCGCCGACCCGCCACCTGTAAGCAACACCACACCATTCGCCCGTCGGCGACCAATACGATCCGGAAATGCCGCCATTACCGCGCGCGCCAGCGCCTCATCGCTCCGGTTAAGGCCCCCACGCCGGACGTAGCGCCGCAATTGACCAAGCACCGCACGCGTCCGTTGGTCCATTTCTTCGTCCAGCGCAGAAAACAAGTCTCCGCTGCGCACTCTCTGTCCGCTGCTCAGCAGGGCGGCCGTGCGGCAACCCGCCTCACTGGCGCCCAGTCGCTCCGCGTCCAGCAGCATTCGGCTGAGCCGCGGGTGTAGCGGCATGCGGGCCATCTTTGTTGCCGCTTCGCCTCGTGCCCCCAGCCGGTCCAGCAGCGTCTCTGAGGCCTCCAGCGCTGCGGGCGGAGGAGGTGTCAGCCAATCCATGGTCAATGGATCGTGAATTCCCATGGATTCCAGTTGCAGGCACATCTGCGATAACTCGCGACGCACAATCTCCGGCTCGTCGTGATCCGCGCGTCGATGAAAATCTTCCGCCGTAAACAGCCGGATGATGTGCCCCGGTGCGGTACGCCCGGCCCTGCCCGCTCTCTGGATTGCCGACGACTTGCTGACCCGCCCAATCTCCAGCGAGGGCAACCCGGTCCACGGCGAATCATGCGCCACCCGCGCCAAACCCGAATCGATCACCACCCGCACGCCATTAATCGTGACGGAACTCTCCGCGATATTCGTCGACAGAATTACCTTGCGCTGCGCCGAAGGTTCCAGCGCGCAGTCCTGCTCTGATGGTGGTAGATCGCCATACAACTGTGCGATCAGCAGGTTGTTTCGACGCGCGACAGGCTCGCAAACTCGCGCGGCACGATGGATGGCCGCTGCCCCTGGCAGGAAGACCAGAATGTCACCAGGTTTCCTCATCGCATCCTCCAGGGCTGTACCGACCTGCGTTTCAAGCGGTGCCGCGGTGTACGGTGTCCATGCCACGCTGAGATCAAACAGCCGCCCTTCCGATTTCAACCCGGGACATCCACCCAAAAACTCCCGAACCGGCTCGGCATCGAGCGTGGCGGACATGACCACAATCCGTAGATCCGGCCGCTTCGTTTTCTGCAATCGCCGCAACAGCGCCAGCGCAAGGTCGGTTTCCAGGTGTCGCTCGTGGAATTCATCCAGCACTACAGTGGCAACGCCGCGAAGCTCGGGGTCGGAGATCAGCCGACGCGTCAACACCCCTTCGGTCAGAAACCGCAACTGGGTACGTGGACCGGCCACATCTTCGAAGCGAACCTGATACCCCACGGTCTCGCCGATCCCTTCGCCCATCTCATGCGCCACGCGACGCGCGGCCATTCGGGCGGCAATCCGGCGTGGTTCCAGCACCAGCACTTCCCCTCCCAGCGCCAGCAGCGCCGAAGGTACTCGCGTCGTCTTACCCGCACCCGGAGCCGCCTCGATCACCAGATTCGGAAACCCGCGCAAACTGTCCACAATCTCGGGCAACAGGGCGTCAATTGGAAGTTCGCCAGGCTTTGGTGCAATCGTCACAGTTCCTATTGTCCGCACATGTTCACAGTCGCGGAAATGTGATATTGTTGCACCGATATGTCTGTCACACGCCGAACCTTTCTGGGTGCCGCCGCTGCCGCCGCCACCACTGTTCCCTTCGTCTCCGCGCAGAACAAGAAAATCCCGGTGGGACTGGAGCTTTATTCCGTCCGGTCAGCGCTTGCTGCCGACCCTATGGGTACGGTGAAGAAAGTAGCCGCAATGGGCTACCAAGTCGTGGAATTCTTCTCGCCCTATTACAAATGGACTCCCGAGCAGGCGAAAGACATGCGCAAGTTGCTTGACGATCTCGGCATTCAGTGCCGGTCCACTCACAACGACCTGGCAAATTTCAAGCCGGAGAACCTCCAGAAGGCGATCGATCTCAACAAAACGATCGGCGCCACCTACATGGTGATGGCGAGTTCCATTCGTTCCACCAACCCGGATGACTGGAAGAAGCTCGCGCTCGAAACTCTGGTGCCGGCTCTCGACGTTCTGCGCCCAGTCGGACTGCGTGGGGGGTATCACAACCACCAGTACGAATTCGTTTCCACCAACGGCGGGCCGCGTCCCGTCGAAGTCCTGGCCGCGAATACTCCGAGAGATTTCATGATGCAGTTTGACGTCGGCACCTGCGTAGAGATGGGTGCCGATCCCGTAGCATGGATCAACGCCAATCCCGGTCGCATTAACTCGCTTCACCTTAAGGACTGGAACAAGGAACGCGGCTACAAGGTTCTTTTCGCCGAAGGCGTGGTGCCATGGAAAGAAGTACTGACCGCAGCCACGAAGACCGGTGGCGCAGAGTATTTTCTGATCGAACAGGAAGGCAGCGACTATTCGGAGTTCGAAACCGCGCAGCGCTGCCTCGATACATTTCACAAGCTGATGGGGTAAGCCGCCTGGAGCCGCAGTCGACGAGCGCGCTAATCTGGTGATGACCTCATGAACTACCTGCGTATCGTCGGCCGCGCCGCCGTGATTCTGTCTGTCGCTTTACTGGCGACGACGGCGTTCGCCCAGGTGATCGAATACGAGGCCGATGGCCAGAAGTTCCAGACCCTCAGCCATCACGGGCTCACCGTCATCGTGACGCATCTGCCAACCCAGGTCGCCGGCTACGGCCTGATTCAGGTTTCCTTCGCGAATGGCTCTACTATTCATTGGACGGTGAAACCCGAAGGTTTTCAATACGTGCGGGGTTCGGAGACAATCACCGCACTCTCCACGGATGCTGTTGTGAACGTGATGCTTGACCATGCCTCCGGTAACGACGTGGCGAAGCTGATCGTGTCCTACGAAAAGGCGCTGTACGCGATCCCCAACATGCGTTCCGACAACGGCTACGAGCAGCGCAGACAGGGAACGCTGGCTGGCGGGTCGTCAGCGCGTCTGCGGGCCGCCGCTGCGGCATCCGCAATCATGCTGGCCCAGGTTCGCATTGCGCCCGGAGGATCCACGGATGGAGCCGTATTCCTCAAGTTGCCGCATGACCCGAAGGCACTCGCCGGAGGCCACATCGTCTTCCGCTGCGATGACGAAGTATTTGAATTCAATCCCGACTGACACCCGCCGGCCTCACACCCCCAGCAATAATCGCGATTCCAGTTTTTCGCGATGATTCTTGGTCAGCGTCAACTCCGTACCGTCCCGCAGGATCACCCGATAATCGCCGCGAAACCACGGCTGTAACTCCCTGATTCGATCCAGATTCACGATCGACGACCGATGCGTTCTTAGGAACTGCGCCGGATCGAGGCGCGCCTCAAGTTCATTCATGGTCTCCCGAACAATATGTGTATCCCTGCCACTGTGCAGGCACACATAATTGTCGGCTGCCTCAATCCAGTCGATATCCGCGATCTTTACGAACACCACTCTGCCGTTATTGCGCACCGCAATCCGGTCCGGCGATACGCGACCAGTCGACTGCGTCTCCGTTTGCCCGCGGCGTTCCCTTTGCCCGGAACGGTCGCACTCAACACGGGAGCGCGCCCGATGCAGGGACTCCCGGAAGCGCCTGCCGTCGAACGGTTTCAGGAGATAGTCGAAAGCCTGTACTTCGAATGCGCGCAACGCATACTCGTCATAGGCCGAGGTAAAGATCACCAGAGGCTTACTTTCGGTCATGGACCGCGCCACCTCAAAGCCGTCCATCTCCGGCATCTGGACATCGAGAAAGACAATATCGGGGCGTGAGTGCCCCAGAGCAGCCAGGGCTTCCATGCCATTGGCGCACTCTCCCGCGACTTCGCAATCCGGCTCCAGGCTCAGCAGCCGTCGCACCCGCCGCCTTGAGAGCCGCTCATCATCCACGATCAATACTTTGAAGTTCGGCATTCCATATACTCCCCGTCGTCAATTCGGTCGACGACGGTATTACCTTTGACATCGACTGCATGCGGATAGGCAGCGTGATGCGGGCCTCCGCTCCACCTGCGGGAAGACCCCGCAGGATCAGCGACTGGTGCGAACCGTAAAGCGATTCCAGTCGTCCGCGCGTGATCCCGAGGCCCATGCCTTCACGCATACTCTGCTGCGATTTCAACCCCGTTCCTGCCTCATCGGCGGGAGGCAGACCGGCTCCGTTATCGGTCACCCGCAGAATCAGCGTGTCGGCGTAACGCTCAGCCGCAATCGCGATCCAGCCGGGTTCCGACCTCTTTCCAATTCCGTGCCGGATCGCATTCTCCACCAGCGGTTGCAATACCAGGTTCGGTACCATGGCCTCGCGCAGAGCCGCCGGAATGTCGTACATAACACTGAGACGATCCTCGAAGCGCGCGCGTTCGATTTCCAGATAAAGATCCAGAATCCGCAGTTCCTCAGCCAGCGTGACCTCATGCACCGAACTGTTTGCCATGAAGAGTCGTAACAACTCGCTCAGGCGCGCAATCGTTCTCTCCGCCATATCAGGATCTTCGTGCACCATTGCCGTGATGCTGTGCAGGGTGTTGAAGAGAAAGTGCGGATGCAACTGCATCTTGAGGGCCTGCAATTGCGCCTGTACCAGCTGAGTCTGTAATTGCGATGATCTTGTCAACCCGGTCTGATAACGCTGGTAGTAAACGTAAGCGTGCTCCGCGCCCACGATGACCGCAAAAAGCAAGGTGCCGGTGTCAAAGGTCATCTCCACTGAACGCAGCAATTTCGGCCACGTGAAGCGGTAAAAGGCGGAGTTCGGCGGTTGCACCAACAGGTCGTAGGTAAGCTTGATCACCGGGACCAGGACGAAAAGCATAATCCCATGCGCCACGATGTTACGGCTCCAGTTCGTCCGTTCCAGCCTGTAGCGCCTTGAGCACCAGAGAATGGCAGGTGTCGCCATTCCCCAAAGCCAGGCATAACTCATTTCTGCGCGAAGACATTCCGTCCATGACTTCGGATTCGGAGTAAACGCAAACCAATAGTGCGACTGCCACGAACACAGCAACCCATATGCCGACCAGACTGCGAACAGCAGTCCGATTTTGGCGAGCGTCGGACGCAAAATAAAAGGACGCAACATGGGCTTTGATTCTTATACGCGCAAACGGCGGTTTCGTTCCGTGAAAAACGCCGCTTCATGCAAATCGGTACTACCCGTACATACGTGTCACAAGTCATCCGGACTGCGTTCAAATACAACCGCCTGCGCACTTTCTTAGAAACGAATCTTTAGCGCCATTTGCATGCCGCGCGGGTTGCTGCTGTAGATTGTCTCCGGATTGTGAAACGTCGGGTTCCCCGGGGTCAGATAGTTAAGGACTCCGCCGCTATTATTCGGATTCACCGGATTGTCGGCGCGATTGGTAAACCCGGGAACGAACTGCGGATGATTCAGCGCATTGAATAACTGTGCGGAGAACTCCACGCGCACCCGTTCACTGCTGTGGAGCTCCTTGAGAATATTTAGGTCCACATTGTTGATCGGCCTGCCTGGGAGCGTATTTCGCCCGCCGTTAGCGTAGGCACCCGGCCCTGCGGCAATGTATCGGGCATTCGGATTGATCGCTGCGTACGCCACGGTCTGGCCGCTGCTATTTGTCAGTGGCCGCACGCCGCTTCCGGTCCCGTCCGCACCGGCGGGGTTCACAATCGTTCGGTCCGCGATGATGTCGCCCTTGAGATTCGAATCCATCTGACTGAGGGCCGTAACGAACTCCCCACTCTCGTAAATGTACATAGGCGCGACTGACCAGTTACCAGCCAGTGTCTTCATTAGTCGGCCCGCACCGGACCCAAGTGGAATCTCATAAACCGCCGCAAGTGTCACTCGATGACGATGATCCAGCGCGGAATTTGCCCGCTCCGCACGCAGGTTCTGCGAATCCTGCGGCCGGCGGGGCGTCAGCAGCGTTGTGAAGAACTCTTCCGTGCTGTCATCGATCAAATGGCTCCATGTCCAGGTAGCCATCAGTTGCAGATGTTCGGAATAGCGCTTGTTTAGTTGCGTAGCCAGGCCGTGATAACTGGAATTTCCGCGGGGCGCGAACTCCACCAGAGAGGGATTGGTGAAACCGGCTGCCGCGTACTGCGGCAGAATCTTCGATAGCTTTTCCGCACCCTGCAACTGCGCCAGCGTGAGTGGCAGTGCGTCCAGCGTGGCTTGCGCCGGTACCTGAAGATAGGTGGGCAGGGAATTCGCGGGGGTCACTACCGTCGCCGTTGTAGGGCGAGTCTGCATATCCAGATGCACGCCGCGTGTGCCCAGGTAACGGGCCTCCAGCGAATAGTTCTTAGCAAAAACATGCTGTACGCCGAAATTCCAGTGCAAAGAATACGGCATCTGCTTGTCCTGAATGTGTGCGGACGTAGCAGCCCGCGCCTGGGTGGCTGTCAGGGAACCCAAGCCAAAGCCTGGCGCGATGCCGCCACCCGCCAGGAAACCCTGGATGGCCATGGCGGGTTCGCTGACTACGGTGGAGAATTGCGGAGGCTGAGAATTTACTCCGATGTTGTCATACAAAACGTCATACGCCACTCCGAACCCCGCGCGAACGGATGTCGCACCGGACCTGCCCGGAGACCACGCTAAACCAACGCGCGGCGCAAAGTTCAGATATTGCGGCTTGGGAGCGTCAAAGACCAGCACACCCGGCACGCTGGACATGGCGTTGAGCGCCTGCTTCGTCTGGCCCAGCGGAACGCTGGCATGTTCATAACGAGCGCCCGCATTTGCGGTCAGCGATGGCGTCAGCCGGATCGAATCGTTCACGTACCCCGCAAAGGTATGCTGATTCCCGTAATAGGTTGGATTTCCCAGCGTTCGTTGCGCTACCTGATCCGGCGTGATGTCCTTGAGAAACACGTCGAGGGCACTGTACTCGTAGTCTCCCCGCACGTTGCTGGAGAAACGTAGCGGGGCAATGGCTTGCTGCGCTTCGAAACCCGCCCGCACCGAGTGTCGGCCACGCGTCCAGGATAGATGATTCGCCAGTTGATACGTCGCTGAGCCAACGAATTGCGGAGCCGTAGAATCCGGGCCCAACTGCAGCCCTCCCAGATCGGCAATCTGAATCGTGGGAAATACGTCCAGCCCGGGATATTTGAAACTGCCCGTTGGCGTATCGTCTACAAAACGCGTCCAGGCGAGACGGAATTCATTGGTTACGGCTGGCGAGAAAACGTGGTATTCGGTAACTGCGGCTAACTGGCTGCCAATCGTGATCGGCAGGAAGAACGCCGGAAGACTCGTCGCGTTATCCAGTTGCGACGAATGATTCGCCACGTAGAGCAGGCGCAGACGATCCTTCTCTGAGGCAAAGTAATCGCCGCTTGCCACCGCGTTGACGACATTGACGTAGTTCGCCGCCACCACCGGCAGAATCCCCACCGGTACTCGAACTCCCGCTACCACCGGATACTGCGTTGCGTCGCCCAGCGCAGCGGGTGCCGCGCCCGCATACTGCTGCAAAATGCCGAGATTCGTCTTGCTCAATCCGGGCAGATTCGCCAGCGTCGAATATCCCTGACTGGTTGGTGTGAGGATTTCGCCGGGCGAAGATGCCTGCCCGGTCGGCGAATATTCCAGATTGCCGAAGTAAAAGAGTTTGTTGCGGCGCAGGGGCCCGCCGACCGCGCCTCCGAAACGGTTGGAATCGAAACGTGGATTCGTGCGGGTTCCGGCGCTCGCAAAAATCTGATCCACCGCGTTCAAATGCCGGTTTTGCAGATAGTCGTAAATCAAGCCATGCAACTGATCGGTGCCACTCTTGACGATGACGTTGAACTGGCCGCCGGAGGAACGTCCGAATTCCGCCCCGAACTGGTTCTGCAGCATAGTGAACTCCTGCGTTGCATCGTTGGGCACACTGGCAAGCGCGCCTGTATTGGCGCGGTTGTTGTTATCGGCGCCATCCACGGTGAAGTTATTGCTGCGGGGGCGCATACCGCCCACTGAAGGCCCGGTGCCAATCTGCAAGCCGCCGTTCGACGTGACCCCTGCGCTCAACAGCGACAGATTCAGAACCCCCGGACCCATGCCCGATACAGGCAAATCGCCCAAATCCCTGTCGCTGAAAGAACTTCCGATCGTTGCCGTGGTCGTATCGATACTGGTGGCTGCGGCAATGACATCCACGCTGGATGTTACGGACCCCACCTGCAGAGTCACATTCACCGTAGAACTCTTGCTCAGCACCACTCTTACCTCTTTGATAGATGCTGGCTGAAACCCCGCGGCACTCACCATGAGACTGTAGTCGCCGGCTGGCAAATTGCTCATCCGATAGCCCCCATTCGCATCAGAGTCCGATTTGAAATGGATACCGGTGCCCGTTTGGGCAGCGTCAATGGCGGCGTTGGGCAGTGCGTCGCCGCGTGCGTCCAGAATGCTTCCTGTGAGTTCGCCGCTGGCAACCTGGGCGTTAGACGTCGGTGCCTGTAACAAAATCGCCGCACACGCCATCGCCAATGACGTCAGAATTCCGGCGACCGAACCCTGCTGAAACCGCCTCGTTCGAATTGCTCTCAATCTGCCCCCTGGCACGCGCCGACGAGCCTTCTCCGGCTACCGGACCGTCGGTCTGGCCGGGCACATGATCCAATCCGAGTTTGTGGCCGCGAAGGGCTGCCCCGTCACTTCTTTGGGGCCAACCTGCCGCTTCGAGGGGCGGAAACGCGCAGGGTCGTGGCAGGTGTCTCACGGGAAAACCACCGAAGATTGAGTGCCCTGCTTTGGATCGTGTGAAACGGCGCGAGCACGCGCTTCCAGCGCCCGTATCTCCTGCTTTTCTCCGCCTCGGCGTTTCACCGCTTCAGCCAACGACCGCAGCAGTGCGGGGGAATCCGCGCCCGTATCCTTCCGCAATGCGATTGCTTCGCGATAAAGCGCCTCCGCCGCGCTCCAGTTGTGCTGCTGCTGACGAAGGTCTCCCAGCAGTTGCACGGAATTGGCCAGCGCCGCGGCGTGGATCCCCATTCTGCGCTGGTCCGTCACCGTGTCTGGCAGGATGGCTTCCGCAGCCGATAGATCGTGTCTCCGCAGGAAGATGGCCGCCAGTGCCACCTGCGCGGAAGCAATTCTTACGGGATCCGATTCTGATTGTCGCTGCAGCAGCGACAACGCATGTTGCGCGTACTCTTCAGCATCAGTCGGGCGACCTTCTCCACTCGCTACGGAACTCAATTCGGAGAAAATCGCTGCCAACTGGGGTTCCCAGGGCGACCGGCTTTTTTCAACAAGATATCGAGCTCGTCGAAGCAATAATCCTGCGCCTGCGAACTGTCGCTCCGCGATCAGCACCAGTGCCAGGTTGGTCTGATATCCCGCCGTAACAGGGTGGTCTTCGCCGAGGGCGGTGGTCGCAATCGCCACCGACTGGCGCAGGCTGGCCTCCGCCGCGCTGAAGTTCCCCGCCACCAGATCGATCATGCCGAGGGCACCCCGCGCAAAGGCGATCTGACTTGCGGGCGTGGCGCTCGCTCGGTTTCCGGCCAACAGCGACAGCGCTTCGGTGAGCGGTGCCCGGCCACGCTCCGGTTGCGGCGACTGAGCGTAGTATCCGCCCAGACGAGTCAATGCCTCGGGTAGAAGTTCTCCGTATTCCGGCAGTCGCCTCGCTAGTGCCGTCGCCTTCAGCAGGCTGCCTTCCGCGCTCTCATCCTTCCCGTGCCGTCGGTAATACTCGCCCAGGTCGATGAGCCGCGCGCAATAAACGGGCAGGTAAGCCACTCCAGCCCGTTCCGCATCTGACACTGCACGGGCGTAGAGCTCCTCGGCGCGCACCGTATTTCCACGGGCTTCATCGATGGAGGCGAATAGATTCTCGCACGTAATCTCCCGCGCCAATGGGTGCGGGTTGCCGGCGGTGACCGCACAGGCCTGCCTGTAAGCAAACTCGGCCTGATCCGGATCGCCGGCCAGAAAAGCTGCCCGGCCCTGCCGGACCCAATCCTCATAGCTGGTTGCGGCGTTGGAGCCTGTCGGAATCTTCAGAGGCTCGGCATGGGCCGGAACCTGCCAGAGAGTCAACGTCGCCGCGGCAATAAATATCGGTAATCTCATCGTGATACCGATCTTGCCCGTGCCCGGGATTAGACAATAGCCATTTGGGGTGAGTATGCGCGCAAACGGGGTGGAAGAAATAACCGGGGGGGCGAGGCTGAATCAGGTTCTCACGCAGATGAGGCTTGTCGCCTCACCCGGCAATCTGGACGCGAAGCTGGCCGGTATGCGGCGCTTCGGTATCCATGCGGAAAGCCTCATCGGGCTCTCGACACCGGAAATCAGAAAGATCGCCCGCCACATCGGTCGCGATCAGCCTCTCGCCGAAGCGCTCTGGGAGACGGGTGTCTACGATGCCCGCATCCTCGCGTCTCTGATTACAGATCCAGCCTTGCTTCGCATCGCCGTCATGGACCGGTGGGCGCGGGACTTTGATTCCTGGAGCGTCTGCGATGCCTGCTGCTGTAACGCGTTCGACCGCTCCCCGCATGCGTGGAAACAGATTGCAAAATGGGCGAAAAGCGACGCCGAATTCGTCCGCCGCGCAGCGTTCGCCACCATAGCGGCACTCGCCGTTCACGATAAAAAGGCCGACGACCAGGTGTTCCTCGCGGCACTGCCGCTCCTGGAGCGGTACGCCTTCGACGAACGCAATTTCGTGAAGAAAGCCGTCAACTGGGCGTTGAGAAACATAGGAAAACGCAACGCCGCACTCCTTTCCGCCGCCATCGGGTGCGCAGAACGCATCCGGCTCCAGGGGACGTCGCCCGCCCGCTGGATCGCCGCGGACGCCCTCCGGGAACTGCGAGCCCGCCGGTAACGCCATGCCCTTTATGTGCGTCTCCCAAGTGGCAATGCGGCGATTTCTACTCTTCATGCTGGCGACCCTGGCGTTGGCCCAGAGCGACAGCGTCTTTCGGACCACCACCCAGCTGATCCAGATCGACGTCGCCGCTGAGGACAAGAACGGCCAGCCGGTTACAGGTCTCGGAAGAGACGATTTTGAGCTGATCGTCAATCACAAGCCGCAGCCCATCGATACCTTCACCGCTACGTCCCTGACTCCGGCACCCGAGGTGCCGCTGCCGCGAGGCACCTTCAGCAACAAACAGGCCGCCGTCGAGGTTTCGCAGGGCCGCTACACAGTCTTCCTGCTCGACTGGCGCAATACGAATAGAATGCTGCAATCCTGGGCGAATTCAGAACTGCCCAGGATGCTTGCCGCCCAGCCTCCGGAGAACAAGGCCGCCCTGTATCTGGTCAACGACAACGGCTTTCAGATTCTCCAGGAGTTTACGGCCGACCACGATCTGCTGTTGTCGAAAGCCACATCGTTATGGGGTGAAATTCCCCCGCCTATGGCGTACATCGATCAGGCGGAACAGGCGGCAAAGGAAACCGTCCTCGCATTTCGCGGCATCGCGAAGCATCTGGCCGGGATCTCCGGGCAGAAGCTCCTGATCTGGATCAGTACGGGCTTTCCGGATAGCGCACCGCACCCACCCCTGCCTTTCGGAATCCGTGTGGCGGTGAAACCGGCCGATTCGCCATCGGCTACTTCATTTCAGATCGACATCGATAACGCCGTACGAGCCCTCGGCAACGCCAATATTGTGGTCGAATCCGTCGTGTCGAGTTATCTGGGAGCGACTGTGCTGCCAGAGTTCGGGGCGACTATGACCTACGACGGTCCACTCCGGCAAATCGCGGAGCGAACCGGCGGCCGGCTCTTTCCTCCCGAAAACAACGATCTGGCCGCGACCCTTCATGTTGCCGCGACGGATCGCGCCGCCAGCTATGAGATCGGCTACTACTCCCCTGGCGACCTCCCTACGGGGCTCCAGCCCTTTGAGGTCCGCTGCCGCCGGCCCGGCGTAACGCTGCGATATCGGGAGGGCTATTTCGTGGATAAGAACCTTCCGAAGGCCCCGGTCGACAAACGCGCTGAATCGCAGGACGTTCTGGAACGCGCCGTTGACGCCGTGAGCATCCCGCTCATGGCAAAGGCTGCCCGAACCATGGGGAACGTCGGGAGCGTGATCCTGCGGTTGACCATTGATGCCAACGCCCTGTCGCTGAGTCCGGACGGAGATCTTTGGCGCGGCAAGGTAGCCGTTCTCACGCGGTTTGCCTCGGACGTAGACGAGCAACTGGGCGATGTGCCACTGGATTCGCCGGCGCTCACGTTTACCGCCGAACAACGCACTCGGGCACTAAGAGACGGAATTACTCTGCGCTTCACCATGAAATTGCCAGCGGGAGCCAGCACCCTGCGGGCTCTCGTAAGGGACGAAGCTTCCGGCAATATGGGCAGCGTGACGATTCCCGTGTCGGACTTGCCGGAATTTTGAGGCTGGCTTGCCGTTCTCAGCCCCAAAAAACCGTTGAAACCAAATCCGCTTCCGGTGCGACAATAGAGGTATGCAGTTTTTGCTCCGACGCGTCCCGGCACTGGTGTGCCTGCCCGCTCTGCTGTTTTTCGCCCTCTCTCTCTCCGCCCAGCAAACCCTGACGGTGGCGAAGCTCGTGGATTTTATCAAATCCTCCATCCAGCAGAAGAACCAGGATAAGGACGTGGCGGGTGCCCTTGCCAAAATGAAGCTGTCAGAAAAGCTCAGTCCGACTGTGGTGGAAGATCTGCAGTCCGCGGGGGCCGGGCCGAAAACAGTGGCAGCGCTCGCCGCGCTCGTGACGCAGACGGCAAGTCTCAATTCAGCGCCGCCGAAGACCGTCATTACCGTCCCGCAGCCGACGGGGCCGAAAGAACCCTCCGCCGCCGATAAGAGAGTGGCTCTCGAAGAAGCCCGAGACTTCGCCCTGAACTACGTGAAATCTCTTCCCGATTTTCTTTGCATGCAGGTAACCCGGCGTTCCGTCGACAACCATTTTCAGGTAGGGTCCGAAGGTTCCTGGACTCCCCAGGATCGTCTCCTCGAAAAGTTAACCTTTTTCGATCACAAAGAAAACTACGAACTGATCCAGCACAACGACAACGCGGTCGTGGGGAAGAACTGGGAGTCGATCGGCGGTTCCTATTCTCGCGGAGAGTGGGCTACGCTGCTTTCGGAGGTTTTCGAGCCTGCCACGCATACCGATTTCAACTGGCTGCGCTGGGGTACCTTACGAGGCCATCTGAGCCACGTCTACGAATACCGTATCGAGCAGCAGTACTCCCAGGAAACCATTTCCTATCAAAATGAGCAGAAAATCACTGCCGGTTTTCATGGCCTCGTCTACATCGAGAAGGGCACCAATATCGTCCTGCGTCTGACCGTCATCCCCGATATCCCGGCGAGCTTTCCCGTGCAGGACGTGAACCAGATCGTCGATTACGACTATCAGGAGATCGGGACTCAGACTCACCTGTTACCGCTTCGGTCGCAGGTCCAGATGCGCGATGGCCACCAGGCCAGCAAGAACGAAATCGAGTGGCGCCAATACCGGAAATACAGCGCCGATTTCAACATAAAATTCGATACGACCGAAAGCGGCACAGGTTCCGAAGACAAGCCGGCCGAGGAAAAGCCGGCCGACGGCAATTCAAAAGACAAAGCGGCACCGATGCCTGCCGCTACGCAAAAAAAGTGATATCCTCAAACCAATGACGGCTGCCGTGCCACGCGCGCTTCGCATTTTCGTCGCGATCTTCTCGATCGTGGCGATGTTGTGCGTCTCCGCCGTCTCCGTCTCCGCCGCGCACACTCACCTGAACCAACCGGTGGACCGTTGCGACGTTTGTTCCGCAGCGCACATGACCGCCGAGCGCGTTGCCGTGGTTCAGGTCGTTCACGCGCTGGAAGTTCAGCATTACGTCCCCCGTCCCGTAACTCTCCAGAATATTGCCTCGCGCGGCATTCTGGCCTTCCTCACTCGCGGTCCTCCCGCCTCTCTGTAAGCCTGTTGCGTCGTTCGTCCGGGCAATTACCCGGGCTGCCTCCCGTTTTGCAGCGTTTCCAGTGATGTCGGTTTGAGGAAGGGTCCAATGAAGAATAGTCTTTGTAATCTGCTCGTACTTGCAGTGATGGCCGCGCCATTCGCTGCCGCCCAGGGGATGGGGTCGGCCGGGTCGGTTTCCGGCACGGTTGCAGATCCCTCCGGTGGTGTCCTGCCTGGCGCCACGGTGGAACTTCGCAATCAGATCAGTGGTTATGACAAGACCGTCACCACCGACGGAACCGGAGCCTTTCATTTTCTCGATCTGTCGCCCAACAACTATCACCTCACCGCGAAGGCGACCGGTTTTGCAACCTACAACGCCGATTTGACGATTCGCGGCTCCGTGCCCGTCACACGTCCGATTGTGATGGCACTGGGGACGGAAACCACAACCATCGAAGTCTCTGCCGGTGCCGATCTTGTCGAGAGCGCCCCAACCCCGCACACCGAGGTCGATACCAGCCAGTTCGAGAACCTCCCCAACTATTCGGTTGCCGGCGGCTTGAACGACGTCGTAGCCCACTCCGCGCCCGGCGTAGTGGAAGATTCCAACGGCTTCATTCACCCTCAGGGCGATCACGCTGAAACCCAGTTCGTCTTCGACAATCAGCCTGTGACCGACCAGCAGAACAAAAATTTCTCCACCTCCATGCCGGAAAACGCCATCGCTTCCGTGGAAGTCATCGCCGGCGCGCCACCCGCTGAATATGGCGACAAGACCAGCCTCGTGATCAACGCCATCACGAAGAGCGGCCTCGGCTTAACGAAGTCCTTCGGCAGCGTCACATCCGACGTCGGCTCCTTTGGTACTTACGGGCAGGCCGCGACCTTCGGCACGGGCGGCAAGCGTTGGGGCAACTTTCTTTCCCTGAATGTCGTCCGTTCGGATCGCTATCTCGATCCTCCCGAATTCTCCGCCCTGCATGACGCGGGCAACAACGAAACCGCCTTTGACCGTGCCGACTACCAGCCGGACGCCAACAACACAATCCACCTCAACCTGTTCCTTTCACGCGCCTGGTTCCAGACCCCGAATACTTATACGCAACAGGCAGCCGGGCAGGATCAGCGCAATCGCATCGTCACCTTCAACATCGCGCCGGGCTGGACCCATATCCTCACACCGAGCTCCACCCTGACTGTAAACACCTATCTACGCCGCGACGACGCGCACTACACGCCAAGTCGCAACCCGCTCAGCGATCAGACCGCAACGGTCGCGCAGACCCGCACCCTGACCAATCTCGGCTTCAAGGTGGACCACGCACTCGTCAAAGGCCGCCACAACATCAAGACCGGCGTCCAGGTGCAGCACACTTTCATCAGCGAGGATTTCTCGCTCGGCATTACGGACCCGAACTACGTGGCCGATAATGGCGCAACCGGCCTCTCCCCCTATGATCTGACCGCAGGCGGCAAACTCTTCCACTTCGGAGCGCACACCGACGTGAAAGGCTACGCGTACTACCTGCAGGATGCCGTCACCCTTGGCAATCTCACCCTGCAGGCGGGTATTCGTTTCGATCTCTACCGTGGTCTGACCGGCGGCAACGGCGTGCAGCCCAGGCTCGGCGCTTCGTACCTTTTCAAACCGACCATGACTGTCTTCCGCGCGTCGTACTCGAAGTTCTTCGAGACACCCTACAACGAGAACCTGCTGCTTTCGAGCGCCACAGGCAACGGCGGCCTCGCCAGCAATGTCTTCGGTGCCTTCGGCGCTAAGGCTCTCCAGCCTGGAACCCGCAACCAATACAACGTGGGCCTGCAACAGGGAATCCGCAGGCACGTTCTCGTGGACGCAGGCTACTTCTGGAAATTCACGCACAACGCCTACGATTTCGATACGCTTTTCAACTCGCCCATCACGTTCCCCATTCAATGGCGGCTGAGCAAGATCGACGGTGTTTCGGCGCGCGCCACATTCACGCCGGTTCATGGCTTCAGCGCCTATGCGATTCTCGGCCACACCCGCGCACGCTTCTTCGGCCCGGAGAGTGGCGGCATTCTGTTTAACTCACCGCTGAACAATTCCGTTTTCCGCATAGACCACGATGAAGCTCTGGAAACCACCGCGAATCTCCGTTATCAGAAAAAGAAGGACGGACCCTGGGCCAGCCTGACATGGCGCTACGACAGCGGGGAAGTGGCTGGAGCCGTACCGGATCTGGTCTCGGTCTACACCTTGTCCGGCGACGCCCAGGCCTCTATCGGTTTTCACTGTGGCGGGACTTACGCTACGCTGACAACGCCAATCACGTCGTGTCCCGGCGGCAACGCTTCCGCCCTTCTCGTCAACATTCCGAAGGCCGGAACCGAGAATGACGACACCAACCCGCCCAGAGTTGCTCCGCGCAACCTGTTCGACATCGGCATCGGCGACGACAATGTTTTCCACACGGAACGCGTCCACTATCGCTTCCAGTTGACGGCGGTGAATGTGACGAACGTCGTCGCAGTCTATAACTTTCTTTCCACCTTCAGTGGCACGCATTTCGTGAGTCCGAGATCGTTTACCGCCGAATTCGGTCTGGTCTGGTAAGAACCGTCGATTTACACTGGAATCCTCATGGATTCCGCACCTGAATACTCTCCGCGCTGGCGGTGCAACGAGTTTAAGCTGGCCATCAATATGGCGGGCGCGATTTCCGCCGGAGCCTACACCGCCGGAGTTCTGGACTTCCTGACGGAGGCGCTTGACGAATGGGCGACAGCCAAAAAAGCTTTTCGCGAACAACGGGCCGCTCCGGTCCCGCTGCACGAAGTAACAATTGAAGCCATCTCCGGCGCGTCCGCCGGCGGCATGTGCGCAGCCATCGCCGCGGTAATGCTGCAGAAGAAGTTCGATCATATTCACGACGCGCATCCGGGCGATGAAATCCCACCCGCTCCAACGACGAATACATTCTATGAAGCCTGGGTCAATCAGATTGACATCCGGGAATTGCTTTCCACTCGCGACGTCGACGGCGATGAACCGGTCGTTTCGCTGCTGGATTCCACTATCATCGATGACATCGCCCTGAAAACTGTCGCCCCACCCAAATCCGCCGACCTGAATCGTTCTGATTATGTTTCAAAAAATCTGAATCTCTTCCTGCCGGTCACCAATGTTCGTGGTGTTTCATATCCCCTCTACGGGGGCAACTCTCATGCCGCTACAGACCTGCCTCCGGGTGTTGACGAATTCATTGCCTACTACGGCGATCATCTCCAGTTTGAGACTACGGAGCCACACAAGGAGCCGGTTGCGACGACCGCGAAATCCCTGCCGCTTGGATGCCCGAACGGAGCATGGGACCTTCTCCGCGAGACAGCTAAGGCCACAGGCGCTGTGCCCGTCGCCTTAGCCCCGCGCGTTCTGTCGCGCGAAACCCGCGATTACCTTCAACCTCCCTGGCCAACCCACGGCGAACCAATGTCCAGGCCCTTGACGCCCGATTTTCCGGATCCTCGCCCTGCTGCCATCGACACCCTGAATGTGGATGCCGGTGTGACCAACAACAACCCGTTTGATCTCGCGCATGACTTTCTCGCAGCTCTCAACCCGAAGAGGGAATGCCCGCTGGGTGGGAAGCCTCGAAATCCCCGTGACGGGCACCAGGCCAATGCCGCCGTCCTTACAATTGCGCCCTTTCCGGCGCTTGACCGGTTCGATCGGGAATTCGATCCTGCGGCTTCCAGTGGCATCTCACGAATCATCGCCCGCCTCTTCACCGTCCTGCTTTCCCAGTCGCGGTTTCTTGGTGAATCGCTCGACGTGCTGACCAGCCCCAACGGTTTCAGCCGCTTCGTGATCGCTCCAAGTGATTCGGAATTCACAGGCGGCTCCGCGCTCCAATGTGGCACCCTGGGCGCTTTTGGCGGTTTCTTCTCCCGCCGCTTCCGCGCTCATGACTTCATGCTCGGCCGCTACAACTGCCAGCGGTTTCTGAAGACCCAGTTCGCGTTGCCGGCAGAAAATGAAGTCTTCCAGGAAGGCTTGCGCCGCGCGACTGAGTTCGCGCCGGAGATATTGAAGGACTTTCAATTCACCACCGCTCCCGCCGGACGTCATCAGGGAGAAACCTGGATGCCGATCATTCCCTGCGTTGGTACCGCGGCACTAAATGTATCCCATCCTGCCCGTCAGACACTTACGCGTGAGCAGTTGAATGAGATCGTCGGACTCGTTCTCAAAAGACTCCGCGCGATCGTCCCGCGGCTCCTGGATGGCACCGGCCCCTTAAGCTTCCTGTCGGTTGTCGCCTTGTGGCCGCTGTCGTTCTTCGTCAGCAGCGCAATACGGAACTACCTGTCGGATGCCCTGGGCCAAAACCTCGAACGCTGACCAGGTCGTGGGCTAGATCTTGCGCCCGATGATCGCGTAGTCCAGGCCACCGAAGAACCGCTCGCGGAAATCCGTTGGCAGGCTGCCGAGTTCCGGCATCGTCTCGATCGCCGGCGACAGGTAGTGCAGTTCCATCCCGGCCAGGCCTGCCTCTTCCATGCAGAAATGCACGTACTGGTGCGGCATTGGCCGGGTATGGGTTGGATCCAGATAGAAATGCGTGGCAAAAATCGCGAGGCACTCCGGATTCGGCGTCTCAATCGCCAGCAACCCGCCGCGCTCCAGTTTCGACGCGCACAGCCGGATCATCTCCGGCAGTCGCTCCGGTGGCAGATGTTCCACTACCTGAGAACTGAGAATCCCGTCGAACTCGCCATCGGGCTGCGCTGTCAGGTAATCGAACAAATCGGCGACCTCTGCTTCGAGTCCTTTTCCGCGACACACGGCTACAGACTCGGCGCTGAGGTCAAGCCCGCGCGCGGACACGCCCGCTTCGCGCATGACTTCAAGAAACTCGCCACGTCCACAGCCGATATCCAGCACGCGATTCCGGCCCTCGAAAAACTGCCGGTAAAACTCCATGTTGCGGCGAATTCGCTCATCCGTGCCGCGGAACCGCTCCGCGAAGCGAGCGTAATCGAATGTTCCCCCATCCAACGGAACAGGCACCACCGCAACCGTACTGCCCACGGACTGAGCCTGGCTAACCGGCGTGCCGGCCCGCTGCCGAAGCAACCGCAGTTCGGTATGGATCAGCTTCTCGTAGGATTCGCGTATCTTTTTCAGATCTGCCCACAAACGATCCTGGATGCCGAGATTCGCACGGTCCAGCGCACCCAGGTAATCGCGATGCTGCATCTGGAGCATTTCCCGAAAATTCGCTTCCACCAGACTCACGCGGTGCTGGAATGCGCTCTGGAGATCAGCTGCGGCGCGCAAAAACTGCACTTCATTGATCGCCAGTTTCTGCTCCCATCCGATACGCCATTCTGACCAGTGGGTTCGAATATCTTTGAGCTCGCGCGCTTCCGCTTCCACTCGGCTCAGCTCGGCCAGGAGATTGCGCTCCCGTGCAATGGCACCTTCCCGTTCCTCCCGGACGTTCACGCGCAGCCACGCAAACCGTTCTTCTGTCTGAGCTGCCAGTACCTGGAGTGAGCGGTTCTGTTCGCTGAGCGCTTCCATCGCGGCCTCCACCGCCGCAAGAGCCTCCCGGTTGAAAACCACCTGGTCCCGCACGAACCACTGCAATGACCGCGCAATGGCTTTCTTGATGCCCTGAATAACGCTGTTTGCCACCCCGCCTGCACGTGGGTTCACCGAGCCGATGGCCGCCACCTTGGCCTGAGCGGCATCACGGGCATGCACCAGTGGCATCAGGTCCACGGGAGCAGCCCGAAGTGGCGGCAGCGCGCCGTCATCCACTTCGTCGCTGGGTGCCGACGTTGCTGTGCCGTTACGCACTCGATCTCGAACTGCCGCCACAATCGCGTTCAGCTCGGCGATTTTATCTAAGTCACCGGCCACGGCGTGAACTCGTCTTTGACCACGACGCCGTCATGCGGGACTCCAGCCCGCCTCGCGGGGTGAAGTCTCCCGTCACCGTCGCGCTCACCGGCTTCGTCGCCTTCACAATGTCCCGCAGAATGCAGTTGACCACGTTTTCCTGGAAGATCCCCAGATCCCGATACGCCAGCATGTACATCTTGAACGATTTCAATTCGAGACACAGCTTGTCCGGCACGTAGTTGATCGTGACCACTCCGAAATCCGGCAGTCCGGTCTTCGGGCACACTGACGTGAACTCCGGATTCGTGATCTCAATCTCGTAATCGGGAAACTGGTTCGGCCATGTTTCAATCTCCGGCAGTTTCGCGTCCACTCCTGCTGCCGCGTGCTCATCCGTATATCCGCGTTTCGCCATTACGCCACCCCTTCCGCATTCAATTCGCGTGCCAGCAATTCCAGAAAAAGACCGACATCGGTGACAACTCCCACTGCTTGTCCGGTCCCCCGGTCGCTCACCTTGGTTGCCACCGCAGGGTTGATGTCCACGCAGACAATCTTCACCCAGCTCGGCAGCATATTGCCGGTCGCAATGGAATGCAGCATCGAGCCCAGACAGATCACCAGACCAGCTGATCGCAGCTGCGCCGCATAGGCGTCCTGCGCCTCATTCATATCCGTAATGGTTTCAGGTAACGGCCCGTCGTCCCGCAGGCTGCCAGCCAGCACGAACGGAACGTTATTCTTCACACACTCGTACATCACGCCGGATTTCAGCTTGCCGCTCTCCACCGCGCCGCGAATTCCGCCGGCATGATAAATCGCATTGATGGCCCGCATATGATTGCGATGTCCATGTTCCGCCTGCCTGCCATCCGCCATCCTGATGCCAAGCGACGTACCAAGGAGCGCCGATTCAATGTCGTGCACACCCAGCGCATTGCCGCTCAGCACCCCGTTGATCCAGCCGCCGCGAATCAGCTTCGTCATGCCGGAAACGCCGCCCGTATGCACCACCACCGGACCCGCCACCGCAACAATCGTTTTGCCCTGCTCTTTCGCCTGCCGGGCCAACGTAGCCGTCTGCCGCACCGCGGTCTCCACCTGTCGCTCAGACGAAATCTCATTCGACATGAAGGCGAACGCCAGCCTGTCCCGTTCCTTTGATTCCGGTGCTACGCGAATTCCGTGCATGCCCGTGACTACCATGTCGCCAGCCTTGAGATCGCGCAGCCGGCGGCAGTATGCTTCGCCGTCTTTCACCACAATCATGGCGTCCATGCGCTGGTTCTGTACTTCCACCCAGTCGCCGGAGAGACGGATAAACGTGTGGTGATTACTCGTGGAGTAAAAATCCTCCGGCGCACAGCGGTCGCGTTCCACCTGGCGCAGCGTGGCATCGCCGCCCTGCACTGGCGAACAGCCAATCGGCAGTAACTGGGCCAGCAGATGCTCCATCTGTCGACGGTCCGGCGCTTCCAGCCTTAGTCGCAGATACGACGGCTCGCCGTTCGTGCGCCCAATCTTAAACTGCTCAACTTCAAAGCGACCGTTCGATTCGACCACCTTGTCGAAAATCTGTTCCATCAGATGGGAATCGATGAGGTGGCCTTCGGCCTCGACAACTTCTTCAAATGGCATGAAATACCAGTCTAACCGAGTGCCGCCGGGTCGACGGGAGCCCGATGGCCGAATCTCGCCCCGATGGCGGAAACGGGGAGCCCGCGCAGGGAGTTTCCGAGCGGAAAGACGGAGTGGGTTAAAATGGTTTTGTCGCCCTTGCTGGGAGATCGTCTAACGGTAAGACTGCAGCCTCTGGAGCTGCGTATCGGGGTTCGAATCCCTGTCTCCCAGCCACTTCCCCTCTTTAACGGGCTAGAGCCCATTTCCCGCCAGCCTCCGCAGGCTTCCGGCTCCACCGTAGCTCTCCTTCGCATATAATCAACTGTTTTCGTCACACTGGGGGAAAGTTCATGGGAAATTTCAAATTCCGCGCCGCTTTGGCAGGTCTGGCAATGCTTCTCGCCAATACCGCCTGCAATCGAAATACGCAGCTCCGCATCGCCGTCATCCCCAAGGGGCAGACGCATATCTTCTGGCAATCCGTCCATGCGGGCGCGGCCAAAGCAGGTAACGAATTCGGTGCCCAGATCCTCTGGAACGGCCCGGCCACCGAACTCGACCTGAGCAAACAAATCGGCATCGTTGACGATTTCATCAATCAGCACGTGGATGGCATCGCTCTCGCCCCGGCCCACGGCGAATCGCTTGTCCCCGTCGTGGAACACGCCGCCGAAATGAAGATCCCCGTTTCTATCTTCGATTCCGGCATCAAAACCGACAAGTACGTCAGCTACGTTTCCACCGACAACTACAAAGGCGGTGTGATGGCTGGCCAGCGCATGGGCGAGATCCTGCCGAAGGGCGGCAAGATCGCCATCATCGCCACCACCCCCGGTGGCGTCTCCACCATGGAGCGCGAAGCAGGCTTCAAAGATACGATCGCTAAAAACTTCCCCGGCATCGAAGTGGTCGCCTTCCAGTACGGCATGTCGGACCGGGCCAAGAGCCTCTCCGTTGCCGAGGATATCCTGACCGCGAACCCTGGCATCGCCGCCATCTTCTGCAGCAATGAATCCGGCTCCATCGGCGCGGTACAGGGCGCAAAATCTCATAACCTCGCGGGCAAAGTGAAGATCGTCGGCTTCGATTCATCGCCCACGCTGATCGAAGATGTCCAGGCCGGCAATATCGACTCGTTGGTGGTTCAGAACCCCTTCAATATGGGCTACATGGTCGTCAAGAGTCTCGTGGACCAGCTTCACGGCAAGACTCCGGAGAAGCGAATCGACACCGGTGCCACGCTCGTGACTGCCGCCAACCTGAAAGATCAGGCCGTGCAGGACCTCCTCAATCCCCCGATCGACAAGTACCTCAACAGCAAATAGGCCATGTCTGAACCTCTTCTCGAGATGGCCGGCGTCACCAAGTCATTCGGGGGGAACTGCGTCCTCTCTGCCATCGATCTCACGTTGTACCCCCACGAAGTCCACGCCCTTGTGGGCGAAAATGGCGCGGGCAAGTCCACCCTGATGAAGATCCTGAATGGCGTCTACACGATGGATTCCGGCTCTGTTCGTCTGGGCGGAACGGATCTCCGGATTACCAGCCCGCATGATGCCCGCAAGGCAGGCATCAGTATGATCTTCCAGGAGCAGATTCTGGCGAACGACCTCACTGTCGCTGAGAATATCTTCCTGGGCATGGAACCCGTTCGGCCATCCGGCCTTCTCGACAATCGCAAACTAATCAGCGATGCTCAGGAGGTCCTGAAACGCCACAACTTCCCCATTGCTGCCACCGCTCGCGTCGGCAATCTCACCCGCGCCGAACGCCAACTCGTGGAAATCGCCCGCGCTCTTGCCACTGCTGCGCGGATTATCGTCATGGACGAGCCCACCGCCGTGCTCTCCCAGAAGGAAAGCCAAGAACTCTTCCGCATCATCGCTGAACTCAAAGCGAAAGGGCTGGCCATCGTCTACATCTCCCATCGCATGGAAGAAATCGAGCGCCTCGCCGACCGCGTCACCATCCTCCGCGATGGCAAACGCGTTTTCACGGGAGAAAGCAACACCATCGATGCCGCCGGTATCATCCGCCAAATGGTCGGTCGCAACATCGAAGAACTTTATCCGCCATTACCGGAACCTGCCCCGGAAATCGTCCTCGAAGTGCGCGGGCTGGCGTGTCGCAAGACCCATGGCGCGGAATATCGCGACATCTCATTTGACCTGCATCGTGGCGAGATCCTCGGTTTCGCCGGCCTTGTCGGCGCTGGCCGTACCGACGTTGCCCGAGGCATCTTCGGCCTCGATCCCCCAACCGCCGGCTCCATTTCTCTCCGTGGCAAACCCGTTGCCTTCAGTTCCACCGGCGAAGCCATTGGCGCGGGTATCGGCTATCTGACAGAAGATCGCAAGGGCGTCGGTATTCTCCCCGACATGTCCGTCACGCAGAATATTTCCATCGCCGCGCTCAGTTCCATGAGTTCCGGCCCGGTCCTCAATCTGGCCGAAGAAACCCGGCGCTGCGGCGAACTCATCAACAAACTCAATATCAAGGCGCGCTCCTCCTCCATGCCGATCGGTCGCCTTTCCGGCGGTAATCAGCAGAAAGCTTTGCTCGCCCGCTGGCTCTTCGCGGGCTCCTCCGTTCTGCTTCTCGACGAACCCACGCAGGGCGTCGACCTCGGCACTCGCGCCGAAATCTATCTCTTAATGCGGGAAATCGTAGCCAACGGCGGTTCCATTCTGATGATCTCTTCCGACCTCCCCGAACTCCTGGGCATGAGCCACCGCATAGCCGTCATGCGCCGAGGGGAACTGGTTGCTATGCTTCCCGCCGTCGGGGCAACACAGGAACAAGTTATGCAACATGCGGCCTGAGAATATGCTGAGTTAACCCATGAGAGACCTGCTCAAAAAATTTCTGCCTTTTGCCACACTGATCGCGCTGTTCATCGGCCTCACCATCGCCTCGCCTTACTTTCTGACGGTCGGCAACCTCTCGTCGGTCATCCGCCAGACCACTGTGATCACCATCATGGCAATCGGCATGACCGTTGTCATCGCCTCGGGTGCCATTGATCTGTCAGTCGGTTCCATGGTGGGGCTGACGGGCGTTTGCGGCGCTATGCTGATCTCGAATCACCAGCCCACGGTTGTGGCGCTGCTCGGCGCAATCCTGGTCGGAGCCATCTGCGGCACCGTGAATGGCACGGCCATCGTCTTACTCCGAATCCCGCCGTTCATCGCCACACTCGGTGCTCTCGGTATCTACCGTGGTCTCACGCTCCTGATCACGGGCGGCATCCCAATCGCCAACCTTACTCATAATTTCGGCGTTCTGGCCAATGGTGACGTCTTCGGAATCCCGGTTCCACTCTTCTTTCTGGTTGCCGTGGCCATCGCGATCCATCTCACCCTGAGGTTCACCAAACTCGGACGCTACGCCTACGCAATCGGCAGCAACGTGGAAGCGGCCCGCTGCTCTGGAATCCGCATCGGCTTGTTCATTGGTCTGATCTACGCGCTAAACGGAGCGCTGGCTGGCATGGCCGGCATGATCGAGGCTGCCCGCCTCGTTACCGGTCAGCCCACCGCCGGCGATGGCTACGAACTCCGTGTCATCGCCGCCGTTGTGATCGGTGGAGGCAGTCTGAACGGAGGGCAGGGAACTGTCATCGGTACCGTTATTGGTTCCATGATCATGGGCCTCCTGAGCAATGGCTGTAACCTGCTCGGTATCTCGCCGTTTCTGCAGCAGGTGATCATCGGTGCCGTCATCGTAATGGCTGTCAGCTTCGACGAATTCCAGCGCCGCCGCATGGCATAGAATATCCTCCATGCGCAAAGTACTCATCATCACCGGCGATGGCGGCGAAGCCTACGAAGCACTCTACGCCGTCCACCGCCTCCGCGAAGAAGGCTACACCGCCGTCGTAGCAGCTCCCTCCGTCCGCCGCCTCCATCTCGTCGTTCATGATTTCGAACCCGGCTGGGATACTTACATCGAAAGACCCGGCTACGGTCTTGCTTCCGATATCACCATCTCTCAGGCCCGCGCGGAAGATTTCGACGCCATTCTCATCCTCGGTGGTCGCGCCCCGGAATATCTGCGGAACGACAAGAATCTCATCGCCCTCACCCAGGACTTTGCCCGCCTCGACAAATGGATCTTCTCTATCTGCCACGGTATCCAGATCCTCGCAGCCGCCGACCTCCTCCAGGGCAAACGCGTCACCTGCTACGAACACCTCCGCTGGGACGTCGAATCCACCGGCGGCACCTGGTGCAAAGAACAGGCTGTTCGCGACGGACGGATCGTTTCCTCCCAGACCTGGGAATCGCACCCCGAGTTCTACCACGAACTGATGTCCTGTCTCGCTCAACCTTCGTAATAGCCGCTCAGTAGCCCAACAGCGCCGTTCCGTTCCGGGCTTTTGGGCCATCCTGAACGTGTTGTTAAACTAGTAGATTGGTCCGGGAAGCGCCCCGCGCGTCCCGCTCCATCGGTCCTTACCGAATCCAACTGGAGAGTTCATGGCAGAGTTGAAAAAGTTTCTGTTTACGTCCGAATCGGTCACCGAAGGCCATCCGGATAAAGTCGCCGACCATATTTCGGATGCCGTTCTGGACGCTGTTCTGGCGCAGGATCCCCTGGGCCGCGTGGCCTGCGAAGTTCTGGTCACCACAGGCACCTGCATTGTGGCCGGTGAAATCACCACCAACTGCTATATCGACGTTCCGACGATCGCACGCAACACCATCCGCGAGATCGGCTACACCGACGCCGCATTCGGCTTCGACGGCAATACCTGCGGCGTGCTCAATCTGATCCAGAGCCAGTCGCCCGATATTGCCATGGGCGTGGATACCGGCGGTGCCGGCGACCAGGGCCTGATGTTCGGCTACGCCTGCGACGAAACCGAAGAGTTGATGCCGCTGCCGATTCAGCTGGCGCATCGCCTTTGCGAAAAGCTTTCCGAAGTCCGTAAGGCGGGTGGCCTCAAGTACCTCCGCCCGGACGGCAAGAGCCAGGTTTCGGTGGAATATGTGGATGGGAAGCCCGTCCGTATCGACGCCATCGTGGTTTCCACGCAGCACGGCGACAACGTTTCCACCGAGAAGCTGCGTAAGGATATCCGCAAGTACATCATCGACCCCGTGGTGCCGAAGAATATGGTGGACAAGAACACCAAGTACCACATCAACCCGACCGGTCGCTTCGTCATTGGCGGACCCAACGGCGATACCGGCCTCACCGGTCGTAAGATCATCGTAGATACTTACGGTGGCATGGGCCGTCACGGCGGTGGCGCGTTCTCGGGCAAAGATCCGACAAAGGTGGACCGCTCGGCCTGCTACATGGCCCGCTACATTGCCAAGAACGTGGTAGCCGCTGGTCTCGCTACGAAAGCGGAAGTGCAGTTGGCTTACGCGATCGGCGTGGCGGAACCTGTTTCCGTCATGGTGGACACTTTCGGCACCGGCACGATTCCGAGCGAGAAGATTACCGAACTCGTGCGTGCAAACTTCCCGCTGACCCCGAAGGGGATTATCGACCATTTGAAGCTGCGCCGCCCGGTCTATAAGGCCACGGCTGCGTTCGGTCACTTCGGTCGCACTGGCCCCGGCTTCACATGGGAAAAGACGGACAAAGCGAAGGCTCTCAAGGCCGCCGCGAAGGGTCTGTAACTTCCGTCTGAGCCCCGCTTATGTGCGCCTGCGGGTGTTTTGTATTACTGGCAGCGGCAGGCGGAATAGCCTGGTGCGTCATGAATGGACAATGGCTACCGTGTGCGGCAATCGTCGCCGCCACGGTAGCCATAGCTTTTTTCGGTAAGAAATACTCCGGCTGGCGTCCGCCAGCCAAACGATAGCAGCTTCTACTTCACGGTGAACGGCACGCTGGCCGTCACGTTTTCAAACTTCACGCCCAACGTCCCGGCGGCCCCGCCACTGCTCGTCAAATCGATCTTCAGGGTTTCCGTTGGCGCCGTCGGCTTGCTCATCGTCATGGCCACGCGTCCCACTTCCGTTGCCGGGTTATTCGTCGTAGTGCCATCCATGTTGATACCCCACAGATGCTTGCCGTTCGCAGCCATCAGGGTTTTGTTGATGATGAGGTCCCACTGGCCTTTATTGAGTGCGATGTAAAGCGCATAATCACCCTTCGGCAGCGTCAACCCCTTAAATACCAAATCGCCATCGGTATGCAGAATCGTGGCATAATCGGCCCCCATGCGCCAAACGCTGCCTTCCGGCTGCAGGGCGGTCGGGCTGCCAAACATCTTGCGGCCCTTCACCGAAGGCGCATGGTAGAAAACCCAGACCTGCTTACCCGCAATCGTGACTGCGGTTTCCGCTTCCGGCGACTGCGCGTTCCCCGTCTTGAGTTCGTCTTTCTTAATCTGGGCGCTGGCGATACCCGAAATTCCGGCCAGCAATAAAGCAAACAGAGCTATTTGTCTCATGGCACTTTCGAGTATACACAGAGTTTTCGCGATAGGTGTTTCCTTCGGGGACCGCTTCATGCCGTGAGCAAGACTTTCAATACGCCCTTCTCCGCCGCCCTCGCAAACGCTTCCTTCGCCCGAGACAGAGGAATCCTCTCCGACACCATCGACGCCACATCCACAGCCCCGCGCGCCAGCAACTCCAGCGCCGGTTCAAACCTCCCGCAACGCGAACCCACCAGCGTAATCTCGTTCACGATCACCGGTGCCGTATCCACCGGCACCTCGCCGTGCATTGTCGATTTCAGTACCACAGTGCCCCGCGGTTCCACCATCTGGACTGCCGACCTCAGCCCCCCGGGCGATCCCGTCGCATCCACCACATAGCGAAACGCCGCCATCGGCAGACTTCCCCCAATGATCTCCGTCGTGACCCCGCGCGCTGCCGAAATCCGAAGCTTCTCCGCATGCTTCCCGTACTGAATGACACGGCATCCGTGCGCCTGAAGCACCTGCGCGATCAGCAAGCCGAGCTTGCCATCGCCCAGCACCGCCACCTCATCCCCTGCTGTCAGCGGTACCTGATCCAGAATCTCGCAGGCCGCCCCCAACGGCTCTACGAAAACAGCCGCTTCAAGTGAAATTCCATCCGGCACCACATGCAGATTCCGTTCGGGCAACGTCAGAAACTCGCTGAACGCACCTGGGTGCTTCACAATTCCCAGCACCGTCCGCTGCGGGCAGTGCCTTCCCAGCCCGCGCGCACACCACGAGCATCTACCGCATGCAAGATTAATTTCCCCCACCACTCGCTTGCCGATCAGTTCGGGCGAATCCGCTTCCACCACCTCGCCCACAAACTCGTGTCCAGGCGTCCCGGAGAATCCGTAATACCCGCGTTGCAGCTCCAGGTCGGTATTGCAGATACCCGCGATAAGCAGCCGAATACGTGCAAATCCGGGAAGAAGCTCAGGTTGAGCAAGGTCACGGAGTTCCACAACTCCGGCTTCGAGATGAACGGACAGCATGCGCCAATTCTACGCTGTCATCACACGCTGATCACGGGACACGGAGCCTCGCGCATGATGCCGTAAGCCTCAGTTCGCAGATCTCCGGCAAAACGATTCAGCACGCCGCGTCCAATGATGATCAGGTCGGCATGAAACTTCTCCGCTGCGTGATGGACTACCTGTGAAACACTGCCCAGTTGAACAAACGCATCGAAGTTTGTGCCCGCCGTCGTCTGTAGCTTCGCGATCTCTTCGCGTGCGAAGTCCTCCAGGAACAACTCCAGCGGCCGCTCCATGTTCTGGTCCGGCTGCGTCTCAGAAGTCGGCACCGCATGAACAATATGAACTGCGGCCCCGGCCTCCAGTCCGATCTCCTTCGCGTACTTCAGCAGCGAGGCACTTTCCGGCACCAGTTCGATGGCGCACAGGATCGTCCTCAGTTCGGTGTGGGGCGGGGGAGTGGGGGCGCCTTCATGCTCTTCCAGATGCACCCCGGTCCAGATCGCGCATTCGCAACCGTGGAGCGTCTTCGCCGTAACTGACCCCAGCAGCTTCCGTCGCAACGCCCCATGCCCGTGCGTCGGCATCATGATAAGGTCCACGTTCCAGCAATGCGCCAGTTCGGAAATGCACCCGCCTGGATCGCCTTCCTCCACCATTCGCGTCACAGAGAGATGCGGGAATTGCTCCATCGCGAAGTTCGCCAACTGCCGCTCAGCCTCCGCTTTGAGTTCGGTCATGTCGGGTTCCACCGCAAATCCGCCATCGGCACCTACCCATGCCGACGGCCTCTCCACCACGTGAACCAGCGTGACGGCGGCCCGATATCGCGCCGCCAAAGCCCGCACAAACGGCACCGCGCCGTAGCTGCGCGATGAAAAATCGACAGGAAAGAGTATGTGGCGGAAACCCATAGCGCCGCCTCCTGCCAGCTTGCCTGCACGATGAGCGCCAAAGTCACCCTCGATGGAGTAGGGTATGGAAACGCGCCGTTGCGCGTCACGGCGCAGTTTGCCCGCCCTCGGTTGCGCCATCTCACCGTACAATCTCAATCCACTTCAGGCCGCTTGATTATTCCTTGATTAGCCCGTTCTTCTGTGACATACTCATCCCGTTCCTTTATGCCGACTTGAATCCGCAAAACTCCGAGGCCCGCACAATGAAACGATTTCCGACGAATCAACAGTCACTTGCAGTCGTCGTGGTATTCGCCTTTTCCTGGGTCAACCTCGGCTGCATGGTCACCAAGGTTAAGAAGCCCGACTTCAGCAAAGTCGCCTACCCCAACCAGGAACACATCGTCGGAGTCACCACGAAGGCTGGTAAGGAGGTCGCGTTCGATCCTCCCGGCGGTCTCGTCAATCACGACGAAATACAGGCCAAAGTGGCTAATATCGCCTACACAATCAGCTTCCCCGACGTCCAGCGCCTTTGGGTCGAGACAAAGGGGATTTCCGCGCCGCGCACCATCGGTCTCACTGCCGCTATCGTGGTCGGCTCGCTCGCCACACTGGTCGGCATCGTGGCAGCCACCAAACAGTCCTGCCCCTTCGTCTACTCATGGGACGGCACCGGCTACGTCTTTGACGCAGAGCCCTACGGCGGCGCCATCACCCGCGGGCTGGAACGGGACGATTTTTCCGAGCTCGAGCACCTTCGCGCCCAAAACGGTCAGTACAGGTTGTTGTTGACGAATGAGGTGGACGAAACCCAGTACACCAACCTGATGGAACTCTGGGTTGTCGACCACCCCCGCGGCGCTCGCGTCGTCTCGGACGAAAATGGCGTCCTGCGGGCCTTCACCCGTGTCCAGTCACTCAGCGCTGCGCGGGATCGCGACGGTAATGATATCCTCCCCTGGCTCACTGCAACCGATCGGAAGATCTGGGAGCCCGACGCCGCCGCCTCCCCTGATGGCAGTCTCACTCAGGAAGTCATCCTGACCTTCCCCAAACCGGAGGGTGCCTCCCGCGCCAACCTGATTGCTAACGCCGCCACCGGTCTGTGGGGTTCTTACATGATCAAGCAGATGGCGGAACTCCACGGTCGCGATACGGAGACATGGCTGGCGTCGCTCGATGGCAACCCGCAGGCAACGGCTGCGCTTCACGCCTGGGGTGAACGCGAACGCGTCTACAGGCTGCCCATCGAGGTGGAAGAACCCGGTGGCTGGCAGCTTCGCGGCACGCTGCCCAGTGGCGGCCCCCTGCTCGCGGAAGATCGCGCCATCTCGCTCGATATCAGCCACGTGCAGGGTAATCAGGTCAGGCTTCGCATGCGCCCGCCGGTCGGCTTCTGGGCCTTCAATTCCTTCGCTCTGGCATCCGGTGAGGGAGACACTGTTGTCGTGCAAAAACTCGCAGCGAGGTCGGCAATTACCGCAGCTGGCAAAAACATTCTTGCCGATCTTGCAGCCTCGGATGACCGCTACTACCCCATGCCGGACAATATCGATCGCGCCGAAGTCATTTTCCCAGCCCCCTCAGCCAAACCCGGTCTTGATCGCACCATCTTTCTGCATACCCGCGGCTGGTATCAACTCCACCTGCGCGATCGCAGCGAACCCGATCTCAGCACTTTCAACAAACTCCTGGCCGAACCCGGTGCAGCCGTGCAATTCGCAGCCACCCGGTTCCTCGAGTGGTCGAAAAAGCTCCCCTGACCTGCTGTCAGCACCAGAAATCCGCCGGGGAAACTTTCCTCTGTCAACGCCAAATAGAAATGTCCGCTTCTCTGCCACATAGAAATGTCCGGTTTTGACGAGGGTTGCCGGAAAGTCGTGTTAATGTGATCGTGTCCGAACGGGGTCGCTCCCGAACGGAAGCCCAAAGCCGA
>CAIQWJ010000022.1 GCA_903875575.1 uncultured Acidobacteriia bacterium
GCCCGGTGATGGGTGCCGTTGCCGATTAACGCGGCAACGGCACCCGCGATGGGTCCAGTAACGGGGAGCGCACAGCGTGACGGTCCGTTGTGCGCAGTTCCTCCGACGTCGTGGGGCAAAGAAGCAATGTTCAACCGGGAGAGCGAACATGAAAAACGTATTTACCAATCTCTGGCTCGACGAATCTGGCCAGGACCTAATCGAGTACACACTGCTAATGGCTTTCATCGCATTAGCCAGCGCGGCGATTTTTATCAACGCGGGCGGCAGCGTCAACGGCATCTGGCAGTCCGGCAGCACGCAGCTGTCGAACGCCGCCACCGCAGCCAGCTAGTTGGGATTTGGCCCCGGGGCGGACTGAAGAGGACGCTCCGGGGATCGGTCTCGCTATAAGCCGCGGGCACGCACGGAAGGACGCAATGGGTTCGATTCGGGTGGCAGCGTGGCAAGGCGAGCGGAGCGTTATCTTCATTCGGCATAGAAGTGCCCGGACGCGAAGAGCACCGGATTCAGGGTTTGGATGCCGCAGGTGACGCCTGCGCGGTATTGAAAAACGACCATGAAAAAAAGACTCATCAGCGTGTTTGCATTTGCACTGGCGGTATCGGCCGGGGCGGCATTCGTGCTGTATCAACTCATTTCGACGCGTGTCACGGCGGGAGCGGCGGCAGCCGCGAACAGCCATCCGACGACGAAGACCGTGTTTGTAGCGGCGCACGATCTGGAAGCCGGTCAAATGGTGACGGAGAAGGACATTACGAAGCAGGAATTCGTCAATGTACCGGACGGCGCGATCACCAAGAAAGAAGAGATTCTCAACCGCGGTGTGATCAATCCGATCCACCGTGATTCGCCGTTTTTCGACAAGACTCTGGCGGGTGCCGGCGAGGGAGCCGGTTTCGCGAGCATCATTCCGAAGGGAATGAGGGCGCTGGCGATCCATGTGAACGATGTGGCCGGAGTGGCGGGATTCGTGATTGCGGGCATGCATGTGGACGTGCTGATAGCGGGATTACCTCCGACGAGCGGGGTCGGAACCCCCGCAGCCACCGGGCAACAGAGCCGGACGCTTCTGCAGAATATTACGGTGCTTTCCGCAGGTCAGAACTATCAGAAAGACGCCGAGGGAAAGCCCGTGATGGTGACCGTGGTGAACCTGCTGGTGACACCGGCGCAGGCCGAAATCATGACGCTGGCGACCGACGAACGAATCCAGCTGGTGTTGCGCAACCCGGCCGACCAGGCAATTGCGGAGACACCGGGAGCGGCAACAAGCAATTTATTCGCGGGGAATAATGGCGCAGCGCGCAGCAGCGCGCCACAGCGAGTGCCGACGGGAAAGGTTGGGGGTTCCGGTAGCGGGAATGCGCAGAGGGTCGGCGACGGACAGGTTGCGACAAGCAGACAGATGTCAGCGGCGCGAGCAGCGGCGAATGCTGCCGGGCTCCAGGCACAGATGCCCGCTCCGCCCCCTCCGGTACCTTCCATTGAAGTTCTTTCCGGGAATACGCGAACTGAAATCATCATGAGCGGTCAGGCGGCCAGAAATCAGTTGAACGGCGGCTCGCAGCGGCCCGCAGCGAACCCGCAGGTCAGTGGGTGGCCGGCTGACGGGCTGGACAGTAACGCTGTGAGCGTATTTAAGGACACCGTGGTTCGTCCTGCCACGGAGGTGGCGAAGTGAGAATACACCTTTCGAGTGTTGCACTGGTGGCTGGGCTTGGGTGCCTGATGCTGCAGACAGCGGGATCGCTGCGCGCACAGGAATCTGCCCCAGTCAAGAAAATTGTCGTCGGCATGGGCAAAACCTTTGTGCTTGAATGCCCGGCGAACATCGAAAAAATTGCGGTCACGTCGGATGAAACGGCACAGGCCGTTCCCGCGGACATGCGGACGGTCCTGATCAACGGTAAGAGTTCGGGGGAGACCAGTCTGCTGGTGTGGCTCAGCGACGGGACACGAACCCAGTACGACGTGGTGGTCACATACTCGGCAACGCGGATGGAGGCTGCAAAACTTCAGCTGCAACAGGAATTCGGCGGCAAGGTACACCTGGCGGGCGATATGAGCGGGGTGTATCTGACAGGTACGGTTCCGGATTCCTTTGGTTCGGCCCGCGCGGAATTAATCGCGGAATCAGTGGGCAAAGTAGTGAACCTGCTGAAGTCGGAAGTCCCGAGGCAGGAACAGGAAATCATGCTGCGAATCCGGTTCGCGGACGTGGACCGATCAAAATCCAGTAGTTTTGGCTTCAATATCATTGGGGCGCCGAACGGGATTCCATTCAACGTAACGACCGGGGCGAATTCCTCACCGCGGTTTTCGGGTACCAGCGCGTCCCCGACATTTACTCTGACGGATGCCCTCAACGTGTTGATGTTCGATCCGCATCTGAACGTGGGGGCCACGCTTCAGGCGCTGCAGGCCAACAACGTGCTGCAGATCCTGGCGGAACCGAACCTGACGACGATGAACGGCGTAACCGCGAGTTTTACGGCGGGCGGAGAATTTCCGTTTCCGACTGTGGCGTCCAGCGGAGGCGTCTCGGCACCCTCCGTCAGCTTCCGGGAATTCGGTATCAAGCTGAAGTTCACTCCGACAGTTACGCCGCGTGGCACGATTCGTCTGAAGCTGTCCCCTGAGGTGAGTTCGCTCGACTACGCCAATGCGCTGACATTATCCGGGTCTACTGTGCCGGCTCTGAATACAAGGAAGCTCGATACCGAAGTGGAACTGGAATTCGGGCAGTCGTTCGCGATTGCCGGGCTGCTGGATCAGCGGACAACGGAGGCGCTGAGCAAGATTCCCGGGCTATCGGAGATTCCTCTGCTTGGCAAGCTGTTCCAGTCACGAACCGTGTCGAAATCGAATTCAGAACTAATCGTGATTGTGACGCCGGAACTGGTCGCAGCGATTCCGAAAGACCAGGCACTGCCGGATCTTCAGAGGCCTCTGAAGTTTCTGGACGGTCCGGGCGTGATGACTGAAGCGCCACGAAACCCAGGACTGGACAAGACGGGGCCCGCGCCGGAGAGGCCGGTCCGCACAGAGATGCCGGTCCAGGAACTCCAGAAGTATGAACTGGAGCAGAAGGCGCTGCACAATTCGTCAGATACCGGCGCAACGATCGGTGCGGCCGGAGGTGCGGGCAGCGGATCCAGCGGGAATAGTGTCGGGGCGGGTATGGCTCCGGCTCCGGTCTACCCAACATCAACTCCGTTGGCGATGCCCGCGCTGGCGGGGCCGAACAAGGTGAACGGTCAATGAGCATGAGTGCTCTCAGTGCGGCGGTGATCGTGGCCGATCAGACGCTGAGCGTCGATGCGGTCTCGTGCATCGACAATCTGCCGGTTCGGGTCACGATCGACGAGGAACATCTCGACGACGTGGAGGAACTGCTGGACCAGGTTGAGCGGCATCGGGTGGACGTGGTGCTGGTGGAGTGGAAACTGCTGAAGATTCCGATCGAAGAGTTTGCGCGCCGGCTGAAGCTGACGTCATCCGACCCTGTGATTTTCGTGCTGGAGGCAGAAGCGGTGGCGGATCACATTCTGGAGGCGATGAAGGCGGGAGCGCGGGAGTACTTTTGCCCTCCGCTGGTCACTCCGTTGCGGGAAGCGTTTGAGCGGCTGGCGGCGGTGCGTCAGGAGCAGGTACTTTCTCAACAGAAGAAGCTGGGAAGGATTTATGGGTTTCTTTCGGCCAAGGGTGGATGTGGGGCGACGACGTTCGCGAGTCATGTCGCGATCGAGACAGCGAAGCGGGCAGAGAAGCCTGTGTTGCTGGCGGATTTCGATTTCGAGGCGGGGCTGCTGCGTTTCATTCTGAAAGCGAAGCCGAGCTACTCATTACGCGATGCGCTGAACAACATGCACCGGATGGACGCGAGCTTCTGGAAGGCACTGGTGACGAAACACGGCGAGAAGCTGGATTTCATCTCGGCACCGGAGGAACTGACGGAGCGGGCGACGCCGGACCCGAGACAACTGGCGCGCCTGCTGCGCTTCATTCGGGCCAATTACCCGATCGCGGTGCTGGATTTCGGGCGATGGCACAGCGCGGCAGTTGTGGAATCGCTGGGCGACATTGAGTCATTGTTTCTGATCGTGACGCAGGATCTGCGGGTGATGGAGAACGCGAAGGAACTGATCGAACTGGCGCGCGAACGCGGAAGAGTGGACCGGATCAAGGTGCTGGTCAACCGCGTTACGGCGAAACAGAAGCCCGACCTTGCCGGGCTGGAGAGCTATCTGGGAGTGCGTCCGGCGGGCGTTTTCAGCGACGACACGGAAGCGCTCTACGAAACGTGGTCCGAAGGGCGCATGCTGGACGCCAACGCGGGTCTGGGTAAGCAACTGGCGGCTCTTTCAAAATCGCTCACCGACCGGGAAGCCGAAGACGCGGTCAAGACCGGGGACCAGACGGCGAACGCACAGGCGGCCGGGCTGGGGCGGTTGTTTTCGTTTATGCGACGTGGCAAGGGCTGATGCGCAACGAGTGGATATTGATTTCCGAAGACAAGGTTTCAGGCAGACGAGAAGAAAATGGCAACGATACCTACAGCATCTGAAGCAGGAGTGAACGGCGGACGCCAGGAGGCGGGCTGGGTCACGCGGATGTCGAGCCGCGATGGCACGGGTATTGAGTATCAGGAACTCAAATTCGCGATTCACCGCAAGCTGATCGACAGGATCAATCTGGAAGCGCTGTCGTCGCTGGCGGGGGAAAGAGCACGGGCGGAGATCCGGGCGGCGGTAGCGAAGCTGGTGGAGGAAGAACGCACACCACTGAGCCTTTCGGAAAAAGAGCGCGTGATCGAGGAAGTGCTCGACGAAGTGTTCGGGCTGGGGCCGCTGGAACCACTGCTGCGCGACTCGAGTATTTCGGACATTCTGGTGACGACGCCGCGCCTGGTGTATGTGGAGCGCGGCGGCAAACTTTACCGTACCTCGGTGGAGTTCAAAGATAATAATCACCTGCTGCGCATCATTGAGAAAGTGGTGGCGCGGGTGGGCCGGCGCGTGGATGAATCGTCGCCGCTGGTGGACGCCCGTCTGCCGGACGGATCCCGCGTGAACGCGGCGATTCCGCCGGTTGCCGTGGATGGTCCGCTGCTCTCGATCCGCCGATTCGGGCGCGATCTGCTGCAGGGCGAGGATCTGGTGGCGAAGCTGGCGCTGACGGACGGCATGCTGGAATTGCTGAAAGCGTGCGTGAGGGCTCGGCTCAACATCATCATTTCGGGCGGTACCGGCAGCGGCAAGACTACTCTGCTGAACGTGCTTTCCGGCTACATCCCGGAGAACGAGCGCATTGTGACCATCGAGGATGCAGCGGAACTTCGTTTGCGGCAGACACACGTGGCGCGCCTCGAAACCAGGCCGGCGAATATCGAAGGCAGTGGCGCGATCCGGATCCGCGATCTGGTGATTAACGCGCTTCGTATGCGTCCCGACCGCATCATCGTCGGCGAAGTCCGCAGCGAAGAAGCGCTGGACATGTTGCAGGCGATGAATACGGGCCACGACGGATCTCTGACGACGATTCACTCGAATACGCCGCGCGATGGCGTGGCGCGTCTTGAGGTGATGGTCGGCATGGGCAACGCGAACATGAGCGCGAGGGCGATTCGGCAGCAGGTCACGAGCGCGGTGGATGTGATGGTGCAGGTTTCGCGTTTCAGCGATGGTTCGCGCAAGATGACGCATATTACAGAGCTGGTGGGGCTTGAGGGCGAACAGGTCACGATGCAGGACATTTTCCTGTTTGAGAAATCCGGCGTCTCAGAAAACGGCAAGGTACTTGGTCGATTCCGTGCTACAGGTGTACGGCCCCGTTTTTACGACAAGCTCCGGGCGAGCGGCATCAATCTGCCAACGTCATTGTTCCAGACGATTGTGGAGGTTACTGCGTAATGACGGACCTGGCGGAAGCGACAATACCGGGCGGCGGGAATACAGCAGGACGCGATGACGGGCGACTGGGAGTCCGGCTGGGGCGTCTCGAAATGGTCGCGCGGCAGATGGAGCCTCTGGTGTGGGGAATGGTGCGGCCGCAGGGCGAGAGTCTGGATCAACGATTGGAGCGACTGCTGAGTTTGTCGCCACAGTACGAGGCCGAGCCAGCGTGGTGGGCGGATGAGAACGGGCAGGAAGCCCATGCAGCGGAAGGCACGCCCGACCTGCAGGAGATGAGCGCGTAGATGATCGGTGTGATCGCCATCGTGTTTCTGGTTGTACTGGGCGCCCTGATGCTGGCGATCAGTACGGGGCTGCGGTTCTTCGAGTCGAAACGGCGTAAGCAGCTGGTTTCGGTACTGAAGACCGTGACGGAAGAAGGGCCGGAGCGCGTGGATCTGCTGATGGATCCGGATCAGAAGGAGAAGTCGGACGAGGGCGCGGGCGGTCTGGAAGCAGTTTTGCAGAGCCTGCGGGTGTTGTTGTCAGAATCCGGCGTCGACTGGAACGAGACGAAGTTTTTTTCGTTCTGCGGCGGCGCGTTTTTGGTGGGCGCTGTGGGCGGGTGGTTTATACCGTTCGAATCTCCAGGGGCGCTGCGCTGCGGCGTGGTGGGTCTGGGTTGCGCCTATGTGCCGCTGATGTATGTCAAGAAAGCGCGGGCAAAACGGATTGCGGCGCTGGAAGCGCAGTTGCCGGACGCGCTGGACTTTCTGGCCCGTTCCATGCGCGCAGGTCACGCGTTCACGATCAGCCTGGAAATGGTGGGAGAGGAGATTCACGAGCCTCTGGGTCAGGAGTTTCGGACGCTGTTTAACGAACAGAATCTGGGGGCGTCGCTGGACCGTTCGCTGATCAATTTTGGCAAGCGGGTGCCGCTACCGGATGTGAGGTTCTTCTCGTCATCCGTTTTGCTGCAGCGGCAGACAGGCGGCAATCTGAGCGAAGTATTGGGGCGGCTCTCGCACATTATTCGCGAGCGGTTTCGCTTGAAGGGGCAGGTGCAGGCGACCAGCGCGCACGGGCGGCTGACCGCAACAATTCTGACGCTGCTGCCGATCGCCACGCTGGTGGGACTTGTGCTCAGTTCGCCGGGTTATCTGGATCCGCTTTTGACGGACCCAACGGGGCGGAAGCTGATTGCGGCGGGTGTGGGTTGCCAGATTCTGGGCAACATGTTCATCCGGAAGATTATCAAGATTGAAGTTTGAAGGGCTGAAGGCAGAAAACGACTATGTTGCCAATCATGCTAGCGGCGTTTCTGTTCGTGCTGCTGCTGACGATTATTTCGGTATACGGTTACCGGGCGTATGTGCGGCCGAGCCGTATCTACGACCGTGTGGGTGGCGTAGCGGAATCGATGCGGGAGCCCGCGGTCAGCGCGAAGGACCGTGTGGTGCGGGTGTTCGAGCAGATTGGCGACAAGATACCGCTGAGCCCGAGCGAGCAGACGGTCACACGACGGGACCTGACGATGGCTGGTTATCGCGCGGATACGGCGATTCCGATTTTCTACGGGATCAAGGTATTCATGTGCGCGGTGTTTTTTCTGTTCGGGCTGGCCGTGAAGCACGGGGTCTCCGATCAGACGGTACCCCAGATGGTGGTGCTGGTGTTTTGCACCGGTTTTGGTTACTACTTTCCGACGCTGGGGCTGGAGAAGCGCGTGAAGAAGAGACAGCAGAAGCTGCGGCTTTCGCTGCCGGATGCGCTGGACATGATGGTGGTGGCGGTGGAAGCCGGGCTCGGCCTGGACCAGACGCTGCAGTACGTGGCACGGGAGATTGAGGCGGGGCATCCGGAACTATCGGACGAACTGGGCCTTGTGGGACTGGAAATGCGGGCCGGTAAACGGCGGGCGGAATCGCTGCGCAATCTGGCGGAACGAACGGGCGAAGTGGAACTCCGCAAACTGGTGGCGATTCTGACGCAAAGCGACAGGTTCGGCACGAGCATGGGCGAAAGCCTGCGAACGCATTCGGATTTTATGCGTCTTCGGCGCAAGCAGGAAGCTGAAGAACGCGCGGCGAAGATCGGCGTGAAGCTGGTTTTTCCGATTTTTATTTTTATCCTGCCGTCGATGATGCTGGTGGCGGCGGGGCCGGCTCTGCTGAAGGTATTCCGGGATCTGTTCCCGATGATGCAGAGTTTCGGCAAATGAGATGGGTGGTACGAAGTGAAGTGCAAACGAAGAGCAGTGAAATGAGAAAACGATGTTTAACCCGTTACTGAGTTACGTGATTTTGTTTTTCAGTCTGTTCTCGCTGACGCTACTTGTACAGCGGAGACGTCGGCGTAAAGAAAACGACGTCTGAGCAGATTGATACGGGCTTACCGGGGGCGGGCGCAGCGCCACCGGTTTACGGATGAAGATGACATGAGGAGATGGCACCGGCACCGGGCATGACTGCGAAGCTAATGAGAACAGAAGTAACAACAAACAAACGAAAGAGGAGAACAAAAAATGAGCTCAACACTGATGCAGTCGGGATTGTGGGTATTTGCAGGTTTGCTGCTGACGATGCTGATCGTCCGCCGCGGCAAGCGCAAGGCGCGGGGCTAGGCAGCTTTCAGCTGCCGCTGTCAGCTATCAGCTTTCAGCGACCAGCTTAAGGCAATCTGCATATGTCGGCTTGCTGTTTGGCCGTCATTTGCTGGACTTGCAGCGCGTATCGGGATTACGATCAGAGGAGCCCGATACGCGTTGCACGTTAGTTATCTGAGTGGCGAACTTTACGATGACGGACTGGAAGACCAGACAGAACAGCGACGGCGGCTGGGCATATCACTACGGCGGTCAGGACGCGAACACGGGATGTTCATGGACGGAGCCAACAGTATTGGTGTTGCTTGCGCAGGCCGCGTGGCAGGGTTCGGATGGCGACAGTTTCGCGCGTGGAGTTCGGTTTGTGAATTCGATCGCGCGTTCGGATGGCGGCTGGAGTCCGCAGCCGGGCGTGGAGGAGAGCACGTGGGTCACGGCTCTGGTGGCGTTGTTGCCGGAGGGCGCAATTGGCGCGCAGCAACGTCTCCAGGCGATCAAATGGCTGAAGGAAAGAACGGGCCAGGAATCGAGCTGGAGTTACCGGTTTCAGCAGTGGCGGAATGGCGATAAGCAGGAGTATCCGGAGGGCTGGCCGTGGTTTCCGGGAGCGGCTGCGTGGGTGATTCCGACGTCGCTGGGGATCCTGGCATTTGAGCGAGCGCTTCGGCACGGGGCGGATGACGGCTGGTTACGGGACCGGGTGCAATCGGGCAAGAAGTTTCTGGCCGGACGGATGTGTGCCGATGGCGGATGGAATCACGGATCGAGCCGGGCGCTGGGGCGTGACGGGGATTCGTATCCGGAGACAACGGGGATTGCTTTGCTGGCGCTGAATGGCGATCGCGGGCCACAGATCGAGCGGGCGAAAGCGGCGGCACGGAAGCATCTGGCGAACTGCCGGACGGCTGAGGGTATCGCGTGGCTGCGGTTGGGGCTTGCGGCGCATGGGGAGAAAGCAGCGGCACCGGTGGAGTCTGTTTTCAGAACCAATATGGATGCCGCTTTGATGAGTCTGGCTGACGCTCCGCGGAATTTGTTGTTGGGCTGAAAGAGAGCCAGTTTATGGCCACAGATGCACACAGATGAACACAGATAAGAGCAAAAGCATGAGTTTACACAGACCTGTTTCGCGGCGACAGGCTTTGCTGGCAGTGGCTGCGGGGGCCGGCCTGGTGCGATGCTCGCGTTCCGTGCAGGTGGCGCAGAAGTTTCCTGTCAGTAATGTTTCGATTGTGAAGGCGGCCGGTTACACGCAGGACGTTTACGACTCCGTTTACCGGATGATTTCCGGTCACAACCTGGAGGTGCGCGGCAAGCGAATCGTGCTGAAGCCCAATCTGGTGGAATACGACGCGAACACCGCGATCAACACGCATCCCATGATTGTGCATGCGACGTTCGAGGCCTTCAAAAAGCTGGGGGCGGGCGACGTCCGGATTGCGGAAGGGCCGGGACACCGGAGAGGGACACTGGATCTGGCGGATGCCGCGGGATACTTCAGCACGGTGGCTAAGTTTGAAGATTCGTTTACGGACCTGAATACGGATAACGTGGCAAAGCGCGCAATTCCGAATCCTGTTTCGAAGCTGAGTTCGCTGTATTTGCCGCACACTGTGCTCGATTGCGATCTGCTGGTCTCGGTGGCGAAAATGAAGACGCACCACTGGGCCGGGGCGACTCTTTCGATGAAGAATCTGTTCGGGCTGGTGCCGGGGGCGGTTTACGGCTGGCCGAAGAACGTGCTGCACTGGGCCGGGATTAACGAATCGATTGTCGATCTGCATCATTTGTTCCCGAAGCAGTTTGCCGTTGTGGACGGGATTGTGGGGATGGAAGGGAACGGGCCGATTCAGGGCACTCCGAAATATGCGGGCGTGCTGGTAGCGGGCAGCGATCCGGCGGGTGTGGATGCGACGTGCTGCCGGGTGATGGGGATTGATCCGAAGCAGATCAGTTACCTTCAGATGGCGCGTGGGGAAGAGAATTTGGGCGAGGCGGCGTTCCGGCAGACCGGGGAGAATATTCGGGACGTGCGGACGAACTTCCAGCTTGTGGATGAGTGGAAGCAGATTCGTGCGGTCTGAAACCTTAGTTCAGGACGTCTTTCAGGGTGCGGGCTTCCAGAAGGCGCATGGCGACCTGTTCGAGTTTCGCGGACGGGAAGGACTGAATGCGCTTCCGGACGGACACCGGCACCGGGCCGAAACGCTGTTTGAGCATACGCAGGATTAACTGGCGTTCGCCTTCTTCACGGCCTTCTTCGCGCCCTTGTTCGAGGCCGATTTCGAGACTCTTCCTGATTTTGGGTCCGAAAAGCGGGTGATCCATGATGTCTTCCAAGATCGGCATTTGTTTTGTCTCCTGACCAACCATCGGGGCCAGATTCCTCAGCCCGGCCAACACCGTCAATTCCCTGAGCGCCAATTCCCGGCGCTGAGGAGTGCACTTCGCGATACGCCGCAGTATCCGGCGAATCGCCGCGCGTTCGTCCCGCAGGCGCGCCAGAACTGCAATTACATTATCCTCCACATTGCGGCCCGCGATCAACTCGTCGCCATCGAGATCACGGATGTCGATCATGCGGCAACGGAAGGCCCACTCGCGGCTCTTGATCTCCGATCTCATGCGCAGTTTTTCACGGCCCACGTAAAGGACCACCTGTTCGGGAAGTTGACCAAACTGCAGGTTCATGGCGGCGGCGTATTCCAGCATGCGGGTGGCCATGGCTGGGTCGTTGGTGCTCTGGAGTTCAATGTGAAGCAGGTGGCCGTCTGTGGTCTCACCGAGCAGATCGACGCGTCGGGTGTGAGCGACTACAAGTTCAGTGTCACGCCAGCGTTTGACCCGGTAGCCGGTCAGGCGGAAGAGGGCTCTGCCGGTCAGATGCCGGAGGATGCTCTTGAGGGCAATGTCGTAATCGTGCATGCGTGACGGGTACGAGATAGAAGTGCGCGGGACGGCGGATATTCTCAGAAATGTTTGTGCGAGGGAACGCAGGCAGGGGCGTTGCTGTCGATTTGCCGGGAAAATTTCCTTTATTATCAGTTGTTTGATGGGGTAGTGCACCGGTTTCGGGCTGGCGGCGTTGTAACTTGCAAGCGGGAGATGTACACGGGATGGCAAATATTTCAAGGCCGGACGCGGGATGCGGACCGGGACAAACGCCGTTGCGCTTTGAGATCGATTTTTTGGAGAAGCACGATGCGGAAAGTATTGTTGGGGAATTGAAACGGGTTGCCGACTTACTGGGGACGACCACGCTGACGGCCAAAGACCTTGAGAAGCACGGGCGGGCGAAGTATCACGCGGTGCGGAATCAGTTCGGGTCGCTGCGGAAGGCGCTGGATGCGGCCGGGCTGAAGTCCACGCGATTTGTCGGCGGGAGCGACGAGGAGATTCTGCAACTGGTGCGGAATCTGTGGGTAGCGACGCTGCGGGATCACGGCAGACGACCGCGCACGCTGGATGTGGGGAAGTACGGGCTGCCGATTGCGGCGGCGACGGTTATTGCACGATTCGGGACGTGGAAGCGGGCGCTGATTTTGGCAGCTCAGTCGGATGCGGGTGGGCCGGTCTCGGAACGGACGGCGCCTAGGCCGAGGCGGCGGCTGGTTTCGGCGCATCATCGTTATCTGGTTTTTAAGCGCGATTTGTATCGTTGCCGGATTTGTCAGCGCGCGGGCGTAGAGATTGAAGTGGATCATATTGTTCCGCTGAGTCAGGGCGGGGCGGACAACATGGATAATCTGCAGACCCTTTGCCGGGATTGCAATCGGGGGAAGGGAGGATCGCTGCAGTGACGTTGGGAAGGAATATGGCCACAGATGCACACAGATGAACACGGATAAAGGCAACGGCATAAGATACTGTCATGCGGTTGTGGTTCTTGTTTGGGTTGGTGGTTGTCGGCGCGGGTGCTGCGATTGATGTGGATTTGCGGATTGCTCCGGACCATCCCGCGATTGAGTATTTCAAGGCCGCTGCCGACGATCCGGTGGCGCGGCTGGCCCGGCGTGTCGGGAGCGGCGAGGTGAAGCTGGACTACGTGCCAGGCCGTTTGGGCTATTTGCCGAGTCTGCTGAAGAACCTTGGTATCAATGTGGATTCGCAGATGCTGGTGTTTTCGAAGACGAGCTTTCAGGCTCCTTTGATTTCGCCACGCGCGCCTCGGGCGATCTTTTTCAATGACTCGGTGTCAGTGGGATCCGTGAAGGGCGGGGAAGTGCTGGAACTCGCGGCGCTCGATCCGAAGCAGGGCGTGGTGTTTTATACCCTCAACGTGGAGAAGGCCGCGAAGCCACAGTTTGTGCGTCGGGATGTTTGCCTGCAGTGCCATCAGGGGCCGGCGACGTTGGGGGTGCCAGGGCTTGAGGTGGGGTCGTCTTATCCGGGACCGGATGGGACGCCGACGTTTCACTCGGGGTTCACGGCCGTGGATCACCGGATTCCATTAGAGCAGCGATGGGGCGGGTGGTATGTGATCGGGAAGACCGGGGCGCAGAAACATTTGGGGAATGCGGTGGCGCGGGATGCGATGAATCCGAAGGAGCTGGATACGTCGGCTTCGCTGAATCTGGTGAGTCTGGCGGGGAAGTTCGATCCTTCGGGCTATGCGGCACAGACCAGCGATATTGTGGCACTGATGGTGCTGGAGCACCAGACTCGCATGACGAACCTGATTGTGCGTGTGGGCTGGGAGACGCGGGTGGCGGAGCGCGACGGGAAGATGGCGGAGGCGCGGGACCGGCTGGAGGCGGGGATCGAGGAGTTGGTGGCTTACATGGTGTTTGCCGAGGAAGCGCCATTGACGGAGCCGGTGGAGGGAGTTTCGACGTTCACGCGTTCGTTCGCTCAGCGGGGGCCGCGGGATTCGCAGGGGCGGTCGCTGCGGGATTTCGATCTGAAGACGCGGATGTTCCGGTATCCGCTGAGCTATATGATTTACAGCGAGGCGTTTGACGGGATGCCGGATTGGGCGCGGGAGCGGGTTTACCGGCGGTTGTATGAGGTGCTGACGGGGGCGGAGACGGGCTCGCGCTATGCGCGGATCTCGGCGGGAGATCGGCGGGCGGTGCTGGCGATTGTGCGGGCGACGAAGAACGGGTTGCCGGGGTATTGGGGGACGAGATGAAAAAGGGAATCGCTGTTGCCATTGGTTGTTTGATAGCGGGGAGTTGCCGGATGGGGGCTCAGAGTGCACCTGGGTTCACCGCTTTGGTGAATGAGTATTACGGGTGTGATCCCGCGGTTGCGTCGGCTGGCGCCGAGGGTTGCCCTGCGCGGACGACGAACACCAGCTATGTGGATCCCCTGATAGGAACAGCCAAGACGACCGCCACGACGACTTCCACATTAACAACGATCATGAAGACAGACGGGACGCAGGTGCAGATTTTTCCGGAGTTGAAGGCTTATTTCGGCCTGAAGCTGAATGTGAATCCGGCGATGGCGGCTCAGAGCAGTGCCAATTGCACGCAACCGGGGGCGACGCTGCTTGGTACGGAGAAGATCCTCGGAGTAGAGACTTACAAGTATCGGCGCGGTACGGTTGAGCCGGGCAAGGCCGAATCGGACGGAAACGACGGGACTGTTACCTGGCTGGCTCCGTCACTGAATTGTTTTACATTGCGCGGTGAGTTTCATTTCCAGCAATCGCCTACGACGTTTCAGATTGCAAGTAATGTGGCGCTGGGCAAGCCGCCCGCATCGGCCTTTGCGCCTCCCGAGGGATACGTGGAGATGTCGCCGATGGAGATTCAGCACAAGATATTCGTCATCAATATGCAGCGCGCGAATTCTACAACGTCGGCGGATCAGGCGGAGGCGGCGTGGACTAAGTCCTGGTCTTCAAACATCGGGGCGCAGCGCATGGATGCGATGTGGCATAAGCAGCACGACGCGGCGCAGTAGCGGCTTCGTGCTACCAGCGGAGGAGGAGTTTGCCGATGTTGGTGCCGCTTTCCATGAGACCGTGCGCTGCGGCGGCTTCGTTCGCGGGAAAGACTTCGTGGATGATCGGGCGGACTCTGCCTGCTGCGATGAGCGGCCATACGACTTCGTGGAGGCGGGCGGCTATCGCGGTCTTGAAGGCCACGGGGCGAACGCGAAGTGTGGAACCGGTGATAGTGAGGCGGCGTCGCATGATCTTCATGAGGTCAACCGTGGCTATGGTGCCGCCGAGACTGGCGATGATGGCGAGGCGGCCGCCTTCCGCCAGTGCATCTAATTCGCGGGGGACATAGTCGCCTGCGACCATGTCGAGGATCACGTCGACACCACGGTTGCTGGTGAGGGCTTTGATGCGCTCGACAAAATCTTCCGTTTTGTAATTGATGGCTGTTGCGCCGAGGGTTTCGCAGGCGCTGCACTTTTCCGCGCTGCCTGCTGTTGCGAATACCGGATGGCCGAGGGCGTGTGCGATCTGGATTGCCGCTACGCCGATGCCACTGGAACCTCCTTGTATGAGCAGGCTTTCCTGCGGGCCGCCTTCACCTTGCCCCAGGCGCGCGCGGTCGAAGACGTTACTCCAGACGGTGAAGAAAGTTTCGGGGAGGGCGGCTGCGTCGAGCAGGCTGACGCTTTGCGGGATGGGGAGGCATTGGCCGAGCGGCGCTACAGCGTATTCGGCATAGCCGCCACCGGCGAGGAGTGCGCAGACTTCGTCGCCTTGCTTGAGGTTGAAGGGATTGGCGGCGGAGAAGTCGCCTTCGACGATGGTGCCGGAGACTTCGAGGCCGGGGAGCAGCGACGCGCCGGGCGGGGGCGGATAGTTGCCTTTGCGCTGGAGGACGTCTGGCCGGTTGACGCCGCTTGCTGCGACTTTGATGAGGACTTCGCCGGGTCCGGGCTGCGGGGTGGGATAGTCGGTGAGTTGGAGAACCTCGGGGCCGCCGGGGCGCATTATTTCGATGGCTCTCATGATTTTTTCGCCAGACGGGCTACGGTTGCGAGTTGTTTGAGGTATTGGCGCAGAGGGCGTGCGGGTGTGCCCCACACTGGCTCGCCGGCGCGGACGATTTTTGAGGATAAGATGCCGGCACCGGAACCGATTATCGCTTTGGATTCGATGCGGGCTTTATCGCCGACGCCGACCTGGCCGCCGATTACGGCGTAGTCGCCCACGGTGACGCCTCCGGCGAGGCCGGTCTGGGCCACGATCAGGACGTGCTCGCCAATGCGGCAGTTATGGCCGATGTGGACCATGTTGTCGAGCTTGGTGCCGTCGCCGATGAAGGTGGTGCCGAGAGTGGCGCGATCGATGCAGGAGTTGGCACCGACTTCGACATCATCACCGATCTGAATGCGGCCGACTTGCGGCACCTTGCGATAAGAGGTACCTGCGAGTTCAAAGCCGAAGCCATCGGCACCGATGACTGCGCCCGAATGGATAACCGCGCGGGCACCGATGTGGACTCGTCCGTAGATGGAGACGCGGGCGTGGAGCAGCGAGTGATCGCCGATGGTGGATTCGTTGCCTATTGAGGTGGAGGCTCCGATACGGACATGCGCGCCGATGGTGGCGTGGCTGCCGATGGCGACGAAGGGGCCGATTTCGGCGGTCGGGTCAATGGCGGCGCTCGGGTGGATGACGGCGCTGGGGTGAATGCCGGGGTGGATGGGAGGAGCGGGGTAGAGCAGGGCGAGGGCTTGCGCGAAGTGGTTGCGGGGATGGGCGGATTCGATAACAGTGCGATCGCTGGCGGCGGGAAAGTCATGAGGGGCGATGAAGCAGCCAGCGTCGGAATCGAGGCCCGCTTCGAAGTATTTGGGGGCGGAGATGAAGGTGAGGTCGTCGGGTCCGGCGTCTTCGAGGGAGGCTGCGGCGGTGATCTGGCGGTTGCCGTTGCCGCGGAGACGGAGGCCGAGGCGGGCGGCGAGTTCGGAGGCGGAGATGGCGGGCATGGTTCTATCTTCGCAAGGCGAAGATAGAGCTTTCAGCTATCAGCGGTCAGCTGTCAGCTTTTTTGCCCCCCTGTGGGGCTGCGTTTGTCGGGGATTGGTCAATCCTGATACGCTGTAGGGCGATGATGACCAACTTTACTCGTCGTGAATGGATGAAGACGGCAGGGGTGGCCGCGGCCGCTCTGGCTGGTTCCGGGCTGGAGGCTGCGATGCCTCGTCCTCTGGGGGCGCAGCTTTACACGGTGCGCAATATTCTGATGAAAGAGCCGGATCGCGTGTTTAAGACGCTGGCTGAGATCGGGTATACGGAAGTGGAGGGGAACCGGGCGGATCTGGTGGAGTTGCTGCCGAAGATCAAGCAGTACGGGCTGAAGCCGGTCTCCTGTCATATTGAGACGGCGCTGATTACGAACGCGTGGGATAAGTATCCGGACCAGAAACCGATGAAGCTGGAGGATGCGATCGATACGGCGAAAAAGGTTGGCGTAGAGTATTTCACGCTGGCATACATTGCGCCGAATGCGCGTGGGGAAGGGCTGGATTTTTATCGGAAGACCGCCGACAGCATGAATCATGCGGGCGAGTTGTGTAAGAAGGCCGGGATGGGCTTCGCTTATCATAATCACGCTTACGAGTTTGCCGGGAAGGTGGGGGAGCGTCCGATTGACGTGTTCTTCGAACGGCTGGATAAGAAGCTGGTGGCAATGGAACTGGATGTGTTCTGGCTGTCAGTGGCGGGCGAGGATCCGGTGGCTGCGCTGGCGAAGTGGAAGGGGCGGGTGGCGCTACTGCATCTGAAAGATAAGGCGAAGGACGCGCCGCATCAGTTTGCCGAGAATATGCCGAAGGAAGCGTTTCAGGAAGTCGGGAACGGATCGATCGACTTCAAGGCTGTGTTGAAGGCTGCGCCGGGTGCCGGCGTGAAGCATTATGTGGTTGAGCAGGATCAGACGCCGGGGGATCCGCTGGAGAGTCTGCGGAAAAGCTTCGCGTATCTGAAGACGATGTGATGAGGCGTTGCTTAGTTGCGCTGGGGTTGGTGTGGCTGCCTTGTTTGTTGCCGGCGGCCACACCGTTTTTTGTTCGGGTGACGGATGCGGAGACGGGGCGCGGGGTGTCGCTGGTGCAGTTGAGCACGCCTCGGGATGCGATCCGGTTTTGGACCGATAGTAACGGCGTCGCGGCGATCGACGATGCGACGTTCGAAGGCCACGACGTCATTTTCTATGTGAAGAGCCACGGGTATGAATTTCAGGAGAAGATCCTGGGCGAGCCGGGGGCGAAGGTTCACGTAACGGCGGGTGGCCATGCGGAACTGAAGATTCATCGGGTCAATATCGCTGAGCGGTTGTACCGCGTAACGGGCGAGGGGATCTATCGGGACAGCGTGCTGGCGGGGCTGCCGGTGCCGATCGCGCAACCGCTGCTGAATGGCGGGGTGACGGGGCAGGATACGAATATTTCGATCGCTTACCAGGGGAAACTGTTCTGGTGCTGGGGCGATACGATGGGGCTCGCTGCGATGAGTTTCGCGGTTTCGTGTGCGACGTCGGAGATGCCGGGGCGTGGCGGGCTTGCTGCTGAAGTTGGGGTGAATCTAAATTATTTTGTGGATACTGGCGGGTTCAGTCGCAAGATGCTGCCTTTAACGCAGCCCGGGTTGGTGTGGATTGAAGGGCTGATGACGGTTCCTGATGAGAGTGGGCGTGAGCGGCTGGTGGCGACTTATACGAGACAGCCCGGGGTTGCGCCTCCGACGGAACGCGGGGTGGCGGTGTTCGACGATGACGCGGGGATGTTTCGCGTGTTGGGTGAGTTGCCGCTGCGGCGCGGGCACAAATCGTCGCATCCGTTTCTGGTGACGGAAAGGGGCGTGAAGTATTGGTATTTGTTCCCGCATCAGCGGGTGCGGGATGACTGGAAGGCGCTGACGGATGCGAAGGCGTGGGAGTCGTTTACCTGTTTGCAGACGGGGGCGAAGTTTGATGCGAAGGATGTGAAGCTGGATCGTCAGGCGGATGGGAAGCTGGTTTGCGGGTGGAAGGCGGATACGGATCGCATTGAGGCGAATGAGGAGCGGGGTTTGGTGGCGCGCGGGTTGCTGAAGGCCGGGGAGACGTATTTTTCGTTGCTGGATGCGGAGACGGGGAAGGATACTTTGGCTTCGCCGAGTTCGGTCGAGTGGAATGAGTATCGGAAGAAGTGGATTTTGCTTTCGGAGCGGACGGGGTCGGTTTATTACTCGGAAGCGGACTCGCCGACGGGGCCGTGGCTGCGCACGGTGAAGATTGTCGGGCATAACGATTACAACTTTTATAATGTGGAGCTGCATCCGTTTTTCGATGAGGATGGCGGGCGGGTGATTTATTTTGAGGGGACGTATACGGCGTCGTTTAGCGCGGCGAAGGAGTTGACGCCGAGGTATGACTACAACCAGATTATGTATCGGGTGAAGCTGGATGATGTGCGGCTGGCGGGGGCGAGATAAGGCGCCGATCCTTTCTGTTGCTATCTCAGTTCGAATTCTGCGGTGCGAGACACAGGTTCCGGTAGCCCCTGGATTGAAGCTGTAACCTCTAAGCGGTAGACACCCGTCGCAAGGTCGGCAGACGAGATGCGGGTCGCGAATGGTACTACGGGAACGCCTTGGCGGACGTAGCTTCCAACGCCGTTCATTCCGGTATCCACTTTCACTTGTCCCGACCGCGCGTCAATAATCCGGTATTGCATTTTCAGCGTAGATGGATCAGTGGCTGGTAGCACCCCGCTGGAATCCCCAGTGTAGACTTCGGTGTAAAAATAGATCTGATCTGATCGGAGAAAGTGGCTTGTTGCCGCTGTTGTGAACTGCTTTCCGCCGGCCACCAGCAAGTGGTGGTCTTCTAAATTCGGGGCCGCCGATGTGGGTGCCGGAATCGCCAGCGCGCTGAATACGATACTGCCCATACCAAGACGTGAAGGGTTCCATGGATCCACTTCGAGAGGCATTTCAACTTTTGCGTAGGCTGCACTACTTTCATCGACTGCGATGTGAAACCGATATGTTCCGGGGGTGATGGAGAACGTATGCTCGTAATGGTATGCAGCCTTTGTGAACGCCTCGGGGCTTTCCTGGCTCTTGAGGTCAATCGTACGGGTATCGGAGAATCGCGCCGCGATACTTCCGTCAGCACGGGTCGCGGCTCCGTAAAAGCCGATCTGCCCATGCACTCCTGATTTGTCTTTTACGAACTTCACACCGCTCGGCGCGAAGTCCATCGATAGCTGAACGCTCGCCAGATCGGGCCTCACATAAAAGTACGGCAGCCGAATGGCGGCATCCAGCGTAGGCACGCCTGCTCCAAACGCGCGAGTCGATCTTTCGTCTGTGAGATCTTCCAGTCTTTCGGTGCAATATTCGTTCCGTGCCCTGGTGCCAAGGCCACGGGCAGCCACAGCCACCCGCAGCAAGTGACAAGTACCCGGTTGGGATGGAGGAGGGCTGTAGAACACCCGGTAGTATTCATCTTGCTCTCGGGCGACCGATCCTAACTGTTCCGCGAGATTGGAACCAAGCAGGAATGAGAGACCGCCCGTTCCATCAGCCAGATGCTGCGCAAAGGCCGCCGCACCATCCTGAGGTGTTTCCTGAGCGACAGTGACCACTGGCCCATCGCAGCCCCTGCATGTCCCCTGTTGCTGATACGACGCAAGGCCTGCGCTACGACTATTGCCCGTGATTACATAGATGGCAACGTTCGCCCGGTTGCAGACCGCGAGCGGTGCCTTGAAAGATGGGAATGTCGACCCCTCCGAATAGCCTCCCGTAAAAAGCAGCAGCGCCTTACGCCCGGGCGCTGAAGCAATAGAATCGCACACGGTTGATAGGGAATCGCCTATTTTCTCGTTTGAACCAGTTCTGCCGGTAGCAACCTGAGCGTTGAGGATGGCGAGCCTCAGTGCGGCTGTAGCCGTCGTGAAATCCTGCAATACACGAGGGCCGGATGGGCTCATGCTCATAACCGCCATGTACCGATCAGAACTGGCATGCTCCGCTACAAAGGCCGCGGCGGACTTCTCACTCGCCACCTGGTCTTGAAGTGGCATCGTATTGAAGTCGAAATAGAAAACAAAGTGCTTGAATACGGCTCTCGGATCGCTGACAACCGGGATCACGCTGTTGATCTTCTGCGGTTTGCCGTCCTCCCAGACTGAAAAATCTCTTGCGTTCAACTCGCCTTGGGGGCCACTCCGCCTGCCTGTCACCGTGACGTCAACCGGCACTTCTCTGGTTTCAACCCGAATAATGGCGGAACTCTCATCCGATGGTGATTGAGCCCATCCCCCGGACGCGAAAGTCGTGGCAAGCCAAATCAATGATGCGAACTTCAGGAGTGGATTTCGTCTCATTTGATATGTCCGTGCACAATTTTCAGCCGGTACCAAATCTTTCAGGGAGGACGGTGGTCTGTAAGACTAACACGAACTATGGTCAGCTCAGATTACTACTGTATTTGGCGGAACGCAACAGTTCTTTGTGTTCTTTGACACGGCATCGGGCGTACTTAGGAGCGATGAACCTTCAATTATCAAAGTGTCGTTGTTTGGGGCGTTGGCCCGCGATGAAGGGGTACGACAAGCGAAACCGCCTGCCCGACGCCTGCACGCGGGCGAGCTGATGGAAAGAGCGTCAGGTGAGAGATTGGCTATGGTTTGTGGGGTATTGGCGGGGCGAAGAGGGAGAGATTAAAGGCTTCGCCCATGAGTTTGTAGCCCGCGTCGCCGGGGTGGAGGAGATCCGGGGAATCGGCCTCTTTGCGGAATCGCTTCGGGTCGTTGGGATCGCGAACGGCGGCGTCGAAATCCACCACTGCATCGAACTCCCCGCTGGTTCGGATGAAGGTGTTGGCCTCCATGCGGTAGGCTTCGCGCTGATCGGTGTAAGGGCTGGATCCGCCGAACGGAGTCAGGGTGCAGCCAATTACTTTCACGCCCGCGCTGTGCGCCATCGCGATCACCTGGCGATACGCCGCGATGATGTCTTCCGACTTCGCATTGCCTGTAATGTCGTTAATGCCTTCAAGGAGCGTCAGCCATGTGATGCCGGGCTGACTAAGCGCGTCATGGAAGAGGCGCACAAGGCCGCCGCCGTTGTCGCCCAGGATTCTGTTGCCGGAGATGCCAGCGTTCACGACTGCGAGGTTCGCCGTCGCCTTGTTCTTCTGCAGGCGCGCGGCGAGGACGGCGGGCCATTCGCTGTTGGTGTTGAGCGAGGACTGGTCGCCATCGGTAATGGAATCGCCGAAGGTCACGATGGTGCCGGCATTAGCGGGCGCGAGGACGTCGACACCCTGGAGATAGTAATACGATTCGACGATGGAGGCGGGGTCGCTGATGGCTGTCTGGCCGGTGAAGTCGCCATCCTTCGAGACGTAAGTGCTGTGGAGCGAGAAGCGGTGGTTGGTCTGGGCGCTGGTTTGTTTGGGGAAGTAGAGGCTGACGGCGAGATCGGCGAGGGGCGCGACGGTGAGGGTGACAGGGTCGCTGATGAGAGTCTGACCGGCGTAGATGGTGGGGGAGGCTTTGCCGCTGAAGGTGAGGGCGCGGTCGGAAGCGGGAATGATGGAGGAGTATTTATCGCGCAGGGCTATGTGCGCGGCACCGAGTGACACGGATGCGCCGCCGACGGCGTTCGAGACTCGGATCCGAACGCGGGTGCCGCCGAGAGTAGCGCGGACGATCATACGCACCGTCTGATTGTTGATGCCGGCGAGCGAGGGCGGGATGGGGAAGCGGCGCGCCGGGGTGCCCGGCGGAGGAGGCGGAGGAGGCGGGGGGCTCGGGACGATACCCACAAGAGGTGCCACGGGGCCCGAGGCACCACGTCCGCCGGCGTTGCCTCCGCCGGTGACTGCGTATTGTTGCGCGGTCGCCCAGGTTGCTACCCAGTGCTGCGCGGGCGCTGCCGCAACCGGTTTGGTTTGCGGCAGGGCTGTTGCGGCCAGGGCGAGGAGTGCGGTGGTGAGCAGTGCGGGTCTGGTCATGGTCATTGTGGTGGCGCGGGCTGAAAGAGAGAGAATATCGCACCCTGGGGGTCGGCCAGGACGGTCATGCGGCCTACGTGTTCGATGGACATCGGCCCGGCGTAGACTTTCGCGCCGAGTTGAATCGCCTGGGTGGTGGCGGCCTCGCAGTCGTCGACTTGAAAATAGATGAGCCAGTGGGGCGGTTGGTGCGGGCCGCGGTTGGCGGCCGGCGGAATGCCTCCGATGTAGTCGTTTTGGTTGAGGATGTGGAGATAGCCGCCGTCGCTCGGTTCAGTGGACCAGCCCAAGACTGCGGCGTAGAATTCGGCGGCGCGAGTGGGGTCCGGGGTGGAGAGGTCTGCCCAGCAGAAGGTGGCGTGTTCGCGCTGGATGCCGACGCCGGTGTGAGTTTTTGGTTCCCATATGGAGAAGACGGCGCCAGTGGGGTCAGCCATGGTTGCCATACGGCCGTGGGTGGCGACGTCGATGGGCGGGCAGAAGGCGCGGGCGTTGTTGGTTGCGGCGAGGGCTGCGGTGGCGTCGGCACTGGCGACGGAGACGTAGAGATTCCAGTGGGGGGGAATTCCGAGTTTGGCTTCGTCAGGTTGGAGGGTGTAGCAGCCGGCAGCGTTGCGGTCCTGGAGGGTGAACATTGTGTAGATGGCCTCCGGGCCCATGGGGTTGTCGCGGTACTGCCAATTGAAGAGGGCGGTGTAGAACGCTTTGGCGGCAGGTTGGTCTGAAGTGGCGAGTTCGATCCAGCAGAAGGCGCCGGGTACGTGGGAATCGACTTGCGGCATAACGGCAAGTATATGCGACCTGGGTTTGGTGCTTATGCAGCAATTGAACCACCAGGCGAAGGGTGGAGGCGGAAGCTGGCCCTTTGTTTGCACCATTCCGAATAGCGAATAACTGGTGCCGCAGTTGCACTGGCAGGGTTGAGGTTTTAAACACAAATGAGACGATCGGTCTATTTTCTGACAATGGTTGCGATGCTCGCGATTCCGGCGGGAATGTCCGCGAAGCCGGTGCGTTCGACATCTGAAAGTGTGCGCAGGGAACTGGCGATGCTGCCCCGTTACGGCGTCTTCGATACGCTTGCATATCAGATTGACGGCGGGGTGGTGACGTTGACCGGGCAGGTGACTGAGCCTGTGGTTCAGGCGGATGCAGAAGCTGCCGTGCGGCGGGTGGATGGCGTAACAAAGGTGATCGACAAGATCGAGGTGCTGCCGCTTTCGCCGTTCGATAACCGAATTCGTTTGGCGGCATATCGGGCTGTGTACGGCGCTCCGAGTCTTTCGGCGCGCTACGGACTGGGCGCGGTGCCTGCGATTCGAATTATCGTGAAGAACGGTCGGGTTCGGCTGGAGGGAGTCGTCGCGAATGAAGCGGACCGTGTGGTCGCGGGGATGCGGGCGAATTCGGTGGCGGGTGCGTTTGAGGTACAAAACGAATTGACCGTTGCGCGGTGATCCCAAACGGAATTAGCCCTCAGTGGGGACGCGGTTGGCACGGTCGACGATCAGAACCTCAATGGGTTCCTTTTTCGGCTCCAGCTTTAGTCCCAGTTGTTGCTCGACAGCCGTGAAGACATCCGGCATTTCCGAGCCTCCAGCGCCATCCGCCGTCTGTGCCGGTACCGGTGTGTACATCAGCATGAAACTATAGCTGCCTTTCACACCGGTCTTGTCCAGGACGGGCCGTTCAGCGGACGCGGTCAGGCGGAGCGCAAACTGCGGTATGGTGACGACACCGTCGGAGACGATTGCCGCAATGTTCATGGAGCCTCCGGGCCTGCGAGGTGGCGTTGGATGCTCGGGATCGAAGAGAGACATCTTCAGGCCGCTCCTGGCAACAATCATGTGGAATACCGACATTTCCTTCATCTCGCTGTGAATCGCGAGATGGAAGCGATCTTTCAGCAGGTTCTGAAGCATGGGCATCAGGTCGCGATTGGGAACACCTTGTGGCGATTTGCCCGCGAGGTCATACCGGTCTGAATCGAGCCACGCGGGACCTGTAATCCGGGATTCGCTCAAATCATATGCTGTACGAAGTAACCTCTTCAGGGTTACATTCCGGGCCGCGCGGAGCGTGCCGTTTCTCAGTTCGGGAAAGACTGCGATGTTGTCACCCGTGTTGTTGCTATTGACGGTGGCGACTTCAAAGGCGGGCGACTGCGCCGGGAGCGAGGGGCAACGACTCCGGCAATGCCAAGGCAGGCAAGAAATTCGGTGCAGATTCGCATGACTATTAACCCTCCCGAATATTGACGTCGGTTTGCGACGGGGCGTGCACGGGGAACTTGCGCCTGCCTCACGAGGCGACCCATTGTGCGGCGGCCAGGTGTCGGCACCGCTCAGGTAACTGTAGCGGCCTGGTGGTGCGGCAACATGAGCGGCGGGGGGACATGCCAACAAATCGCTACCTGATAGCTGATACAATTCGATGACGGCAGGGTGTATCACTTTTTTCTGCCGGGTCAGCAGGGAATATGGAAAAGCCAGCGCAAAACATACAAGACAGTTTTCTAAATAATGCGCGCAAAGAAAAGGGAGTAGTCACCATCTACCTCCTGAGTGGAGTCAAACTCACAGGCCGCATTAAGAGTTTTGACAAGTACTCTCTGGTACTTGAAACCAATAACCAGGAACAGCTGATTTTCAAGCACGCCATCTCGACTGTGGTTACGGTCAAGACGGTGCAGCACGCCCCCGTTGTGGTGGCAGCGCACGCACAAGCAGCGTCGGCTTCGGTCGCCGCTGAGCACTAACTGAGAACTGACGCATAGGATTACCTCCGACGATCTCCCTGGAACAATCCTCCGAACGCGCTCTTCTTGCGGGCTTTGAACGCCGCAGGGGTGCCGCCTCATCGTCCGCCGGCGAATCGTTTGCGGAACTGAGGGAACTCGCGCTGAGCGCGGGTGCCGAGGTGGTGGGCGAAACCTTTCAGGTTCGGCCTAACGCGGAGGCAGCCACATTATTCGGCGAAGGCAAAGTCGAAGAAATCAAACAATTGTCGTCAGCGCTGCAGGTGGATGTCGTGATTGTGGATAACGACCTGACGCCAACGCAGCAGCGCAACATAGAGGCCGCGATAGCCGGGGTTGAAGGTGGGCCGCGGGTCATCGACCGCACGCAGTTGATCCTGGATATTTTTGCCAGCCGGGCGCGCACGGCGGAAGGGCGCCTGCAGGTGGAACTGGCGCAGTTGAAGTATCTGCTGCCAAGGTTGACGGGGCAGGGTGCTTCGCTTTCGCGGCTGGGCGGTGGCATCGGCACCAGAGGGCCGGGGGAAACAAAGCTGGAGACGGATCGCAGGCGAATCGGCGTCCGCATTGCCAAACTCGAAAGGGATCTGGAGCGCGTGCGGCGGGGACGGGCATTGCACCGGAGTAAACGCGACTCGGTTCCCGTGCCGACAGTCTCGCTGGCGGGTTACACGAATGCCGGAAAGTCGACCCTGTTCAATCGCCTGACCTCCGCCGCAGTGCTGGCGGATGCAAAGATGTTCGCTACGCTCGATCCTACGGTGCGCGCGATTGTGCTGCCGTCGCGCCGCCGAATACTTCTGAGCGACACGGTCGGTTTTATTCGCAATCTGCCGACGACGCTGGTGCAGGCGTTTCGGGCCACGCTGGAAGAAGTGGCGGAAGCCGCGCTGATCCTGCACGTGGTGGATGCTTCCTCGGCGGATGCGGAAGTTCACGTGGCGGAGGTCTTCAGGATTCTGGCGGAGATTGGCGCTTCGGGGACGCCGCAGATTCTGGTGCTGAACAAAAGCGATTGCCTGGATACGGCAGGGGACGCTCTGAGTGCGGCTGTTCTGGCGTCGCGACTATTGCGGGATGCGGGTCGCGAAGCTGCGGAGGTGGGCGGCCAGGCGGCACCCGTACCGGCTGTTCTGGTCAGCGGTCTGACAGGCGAGGGAATCGCCGATCTATTCGCTCAGATCGACGCCGTATTGTCGTTCGACACGGTGGAGACGGTTACCTTTCATATACCTCTGTCGGATGGTGCGTCAATCGCGCTTGTGCACGAACGTGGCAAAGTGCTTGCGGAGGATTATGATGGAGAATCATGTCGAATCGTGGTACAGGCACCGGAATCTCTGCGTATGCGCCTGAGCCGGTATTTGCTGGCGTCAGAAACCCCGGCATGGCCGTCCGCCTGACGGTGGCCGTCTGTGGGTTCTCGCCTTGCCGCGCTGCCTGTGGAAAATTCTGTGCAAGACTGGGTAGATTTACCTGCAAGTGCTTGTTCCGTAAGAGCTTCAGGGAGATTGAACCGAAATGCAGCATTCTGGCTAAACCTATTGACATGAGGGCGTTAGCACCGATACCGGCGAAATGCAGCGGTTTTTTTCAGGGCTGGCGCTTTTTTGCGAAATCCTGTACGATTTCCACAGTCACTCTGTGTGTGCTCTACGGCGTCACAGGGGAATCATAACCCGATGAATGTTCCTAACCGCCTGACTATCGCCCGGATCTTCTTCGTGCCATTCCTTGTGGCCGTGGTGGTCAACGAGCGTATGTCGGTGCACTGGAATGGCGGTGTCATCACCAATGATCTGATCGCGCTGGGGATCTTCTGGGTTGCAGCCGCCACAGACCTTCTGGATGGGTACCTTGCGCGCCGCTGGAAACAGGTCACCACAATTGGGACGCTGCTGGATCCGATCGCGGACAAGTTGCTGGTTTCGGCAGCCCTGATTGCGTTAGTGCAGGAAAAGATTGTTCCTGCCTGGCTGGTGGTGCTGCTGATTGGCCGGGAGTTTGCGGTTTCCGGGCTGCGCAGCATTGCAGCCAGTGAAGGTTTTACGATCAGCGCCAGCGAACTGGGCAAGACCAAGACCCTGTCTCAGGTAGTTGCCATTTCACTGCTGATGATCAGCCTGCGGCACCCGGGCATGCTGCGTTACGCTGATTTCTCTCTGTACGTGGTGGTGCTGTTCTCGATGTGGTCCGCAGTAGCTTACTTCGCGAAATTCTGGCGGATGGTGGATGAAAACATCAAACATCGGCGGCGACGCGAGTTGCTTGCGGCGGATCGTCTGCGCAGGCGCGCCTTATTTGCTGAGAAGCGGGCGGCGATGATGGCGCGGCGTCAGGCTAGAGCGGAGATGAAGCGGGCGGAGTTCGCGGCACGAACTGTGGACCTTCCGCCGTCAACCTGACCGTTCGAACCTGGCCACTGGGGCCAATGGGATCGAGCGGTTTGCCATTCAGCGAAATGTCCAGCCCCCCGGCGTTACCGGTCATGACTTTGACCTGCGCGTCAGCGGCAATAGTTCTGGATTCATGCTGGCGGAGGGTACCGACGAAAGCTGTGCGCCCATCGGCGCTGATCTGTACCCAGGCGGCTTCTCTGGCTGTCAGCACTACCTGTACTGGCCGGTTGCTGTCAAAACCAGACGGCATTGCAGACGACGTGGAAACTGTCTGGGTGCTTACGGAGTTGGTTTCCGGCGAAGGGATCCGGGCTGAATTCTGAGTTTCACCAACTGCAGGAGAGGCAGTAACGGCTGCCACGACGGTCTTGGCGGAGGGTGCCGGTGTGGCGGCGACGGATGCAACCGCGTGCCTGCCGTAATGGTTGTAGTAATACCAGGCACCGGTGCCGGCACCCGCGGCGGTGGCAATCCAGAGGAGCGACGCCAGGGAAGCGGTGAGGCGGGGATCCCAGTGTTTTTGACGGGAACCAGCGGGGGGAATGGGTAGAGGGGCGGCCTCGATATCCACTCGCGGGAGTTTTGCGAGCAGCGCATCGGCATCGAGCTTAAGATCCTGAGCGTAGAGCCGGACAAAATTGCGGGCGAAGACGAGGCCTGGCAGGCGGTCAAGAGCATCTGCTTCGATGGCTTCGAGCGAGCGAGGCGAGATCCTGGTACGCTGTACGACATCTTCCAGCGATAAGCCCTGGCGCAAACGCTCCAGACGAAGTTGTTCCCCTACGCCGCTTGTTGACACCCTTTATGCTCCTTTAAACTCAACCGGGCTACCACAACGTCCTTCCTGACATAGTACACCAGGCGTATATCGGGTTACACAAAAATTGTGTTAAAGAATCAAAAAAAGTCCTTTTGGGGGGCGGATAGTGACTGGAATCAGGGGTGCGTTGGGGTTTCCGAGGTCTCCGGCAGCAGATTGCCTTTCAGCAGTTTGAGGAATTCGAGGCCGGCGCGAGTGAGTTTCTTCTTCTTACGATGGATGATTCCGGTGGGTCTGACCAGTTCGGGGGCGTTCAACGGAATGGAAACGAGGCGGCCCTGATCCACTTCGGAAGCCATGGCGCGCTCCGGAAGAATGCTGATGCCGGAACCGAGCGCCACCGCCTCCTTGATGGACTGGATGTTATCGAACTGCATTGCGATGATCACTTCGATCTGACTCTCCCGGAAGAACCGGTCCAATTCGCGCCGGATGGTGACCTCTTCGTCGAAGGCGATGAAGTCCTGCCCGCTGAGTTCGGAGGCCTCGATGAGGTCCCGTGAGGCAAACGGATGGGACGGATAGGCGGCCACGGTCATGCGTTCTTCGCGCCAGGGAATGATAGTCAGGTCGCGGCTGCTTTCTGGATAGCTGATGAAGCCCACGTCGGCCAGGTCAGCCAGCACGGCTTCGTAAACCTTGTTGGGGCGCAGGTATTCCACGTGCAGGTGGACATCCGGGCAAATACGGGCAAATTCGTCTCGGAGTTCCGGCATTTCCGAGAGGCCGATGGAGTAAATGGAAGCTACCCGGAAGGTACCTTCGATGGCGCCTTTGAGATCAGCCATGGCGGAGGTGAAATCCTCTTCGCGCCGAAGGACGTCGCGGCAAAGATCGGCGTAGAGTCTGCCAGCGGCGGTAAGACCGAGGGGGCGAGTGGTTCGGTCGAGCAGTTCGACACCCATACGCGATTCGAGTTGCTGGATGTGCTGGGTGGCGGCGGACTGACTGATGTTGTTCAGTTGTGCGGCGCGGCTGAGGCTCCGCGAATGCGCGACGTCCCGGAAGAGTTTGCATTCCTCGAATATCACCACTTCAGTATCATAAGCTCAACTGATAATGTCAATAGTGTAAATTTCGATTGCGTTATATTGTGAGATCCTGCTAATATTGAGGGACTATGGTGCGGCAGGTTTCGACCCGCACACGTAGCCGGCTCTGGCCACGCCGCCAGGGGCTTCACAGGCCGGTCGCCATTACAAGGTCGCGATGACGTCGCGACTGCACGAAAGCGGAGTACCTTCGCCGTTTTCAGCCTTGTTTGTTTCAGCTGCGTTGCAACTTTAGAGAGATAAAATGAGCCACCCCCAATCCGCCAGTGGTCGAGTTGTATCCGGACTTCCCGAGCCTCAGGGTTTATACCATCCTAATCAGGAGCACGATGCCTGCGGTATCGGCATGGTTGCGAATATCAAGGGCGAGAAGTCGCACGACATCATTGAAAAAGGCATTCAGATCCTGATCAATCTGACGCATCGCGGGGCCTGTGGCTGCGATCCGGAGACGGGCGATGGCGCGGGTCTGTTGATTCAGATTCCACACAGGTTTTTTGCGCGGGAAACGGCGAAGCTGGGTTTTACGCTGCCCGCGGCAGGCGAATACGGCGTGGGAATGGTTTTCCTGCCGGTGGAGCGGCATGAGCGCCTTGAGGCAGAAGGCATTCTGGAGCGGATTGTTCGGGAAGAAGGCCTGACGGTACTGGGTTGGCGCGACACGCCGATCGACATCAATTCGATTGGCCGGATTGCGCGGGCATCGCAGCCTTACATTGAGCAGATTTTTGTGGGCCATGAAGGATCCATTGCGCCGGACGAACTGGAACGTAAACTGTACGTGATTCGCAAGCGGGCGGAGATTGAAATTCCGGCCTCGGAAGGCATTGCCAGCAAGAGCATGTTCTATCTGCCCTCGCTTTCTTCGCGGACGATCGTTTACAAGGGCCTGCTGCTGGCACCGCAGATTGCGAAGTTCTACACGGAACTTTCGGATCCCGAACTGATGAGCGCGCTTTGTCTGGTGCACCAGCGGTTTTCGACGAACACGTTTCCCACCTGGCAGCTTGCGCATCCTTTCCGTTTTGTGGCGCACAACGGGGAAATCAATACGGTGCGCGGCAACGTGAACTGGATGAACGCGCGGCAGAGCGTGCTGGAATCGCCCCTGTTCGGCGACGATATCAAGAAGCTCTTCCCGATTATCCAGCCGAATGGCAGCGATTCCGCGGCCTTCGACAATGCACTGGAACTGCTGGTGCTTTCCGGCCGTTCGCTGCCGCACGCCATGGCGATGCTGATTCCCGAAGCGTGGGACGGCAATCCGCACATGGAGGACAGCAAGAAGGCGTTCTACGAATACCACTGCTCGCTGATGGAGCCGTGGGACGGCCCGGCGGCGATTACGTTCACCGATGGCCGCGTGATTGGCGCCACGCTCGACCGCAACGGCCTGCGTCCGGCGCGGTACGTGGTCACGCACGATGGTCTGGCGGTGCTGGCTTCTGAAACCGGCGTGCTGCCCATCAAGCCCGAAGACGTCAAGATGAAGGGACGTTTGCAGCCGGGCAAGATGTTTCTGATCGATCTGGAGCAGGGCCGCATTGTTTCTGACAAAGAGATCAAAGATCAGCTGGCCAATCGCCAGCCGTATTCGCAGTGGCTGAAGGATAACCAGATTACGCTCGATACGCTGCCGGAACCGGTGCGCGTACACGGGCATGAGCATGCGACGATCGTCCAGCGGCAGCGCGCGTTCGGGTATACGGACGAGGACGTCCGTCTGCTGATGACGCCGATGGCGACTAATGGCGAAGAGCCGCTCGGGTCCATGGGCACGGATACGCCGCTGGCCTGCCTTTCCGATAAGCCGCAGCCGCTCTTTAACTACTTCAAGCAGCTGTTCGCGCAGGTCACCAATCCGCCGATCGATCCGATCCGCGAAGAGATGGTGATGTCGATGGTGAGTTACATCGGCACTGAGCGCAATATCCTGGCGGAGACGCCGCGGCATTGCCACACGCTGAAACTGCCGCATCCGATCATTACAAACCGGGATCTGGAAAAGCTGCGCCGCGTGGCGGTGGGCGATTTCCTCGCCATGACGCTGCCGACCATGTTCCAGGCGGCGGACGGTGAAACGGGGCTGCGGCGTGCGCTCGATGCACTTTGCCGCAGGGCTTCGCTGGCGATTCAATCCGGCTATACGATTCTGATTCTTTCCGACCGCGGCATCGATCCGGAATGGGCTCCGATTCCGAGTCTGCTGGCGCTGACCGCGGTACACAATCACCTGATCCGCGAAGGCTCGCGCACGCAGGTGGCGCTGATTCTGGAATCGGGCGAACCGCGCGAGATCATGCACTATGCGCTGCTGATCGGTTATGGCGCCAGCGCGATCAATCCTTATCTGGCCATCGAGACGCTGGAAGATATGGCGAAGCGCGGCTATCTGCCTGAGGGGCTGACTGCCGAGAAAGCGCTCTATCATTACACGAAATCCGTCAACAAAGGCCTGTTGAAGGTTTTTTCGAAGATGGGAATTTCCACGCTGCAGAGCTATCGCGGGGCGCAGGTGTTCGAGGCGATCGGTCTCAACAAGACACTGGTGGAGGAGTACTTCACCGGGACGCCGTCGCGCATTGAAGGGGTAGGTCTGGATGTGCTGGCGAAGGAAGCGGTGATGAAGCATCAGGCCGCGTTCCATCCGGTGGAATCCGATACTGAATTGCCCGTGGGCGGCAGCTACGCTTATCGTCTGCGTGGCGAGTATCATCTGCTGAATCCGCAAACGATCAGCAAGATGCAGCACGCGATCCAGACGAAGAGCTACTCGACGTTCAAAGAATACACGGATCTGATGGACGAACAGAGCCGGCATCTTTGCACGCTGCGCGGACTGTTCCAGTTCAAGAAGAGCAAGCCGGTGCCGATTGAAGACGTAGAGCCCGCGAGCGAGATTGTGCATCGTTTTGCGACGGGCGCGATGTCGTTCGGCTCGATTTCGAAAGAAGCGCACGAGACGCTGGCGATTGCGATGAATCGCATTGGCGGGCGTTCGAATACGGGCGAGGGCGGGGAAGACGAAGCTCGCTTCACGCCGGACGCCAACGGTGATTCGCGGCGCAGTTCGATCAAACAGGTAGCGTCCGGCCGCTTTGGCGTGACGGCGAATTATCTGGTGAATGCGGACGAGTTGCAGATCAAGATGGCGCAGGGCGCGAAGCCGGGCGAGGGTGGACAGTTGCCTGGCCACAAGATCGACGACGTCATCGCGAAGGTGCGACACTCCATGCCTGGTGTGGGGCTGATTTCGCCCCCGCCGCATCACGACATTTACTCGATTGAAGATCTGGCGCAGTTAATTTTCGATCTGAAGAACGCCAATCCAAAGGCGCGGATTTCGGTGAAGCTGGTGGCAGAGGTTGGCGTGGGCACGGTGGCTGCCGGTGTTGCCAAGGCGCATGCCGATGTGGTGCTGATCAGCGGCTATGACGGCGGCACGGGAGCTTCGCCGCTGACTTCGCTCAAACATGCCGGGTCGCCCTGGGAACTGGGGCTGGCGGAGACGCAGCAGGTGCTGGTGATGAACGATCTGCGCAGCCGGATCCGCGTGCAGACCGATGGCAAGCTCGCGACGGGACGCGACGTGGCGATTGCCGCGCTGCTGGGTGCCGAAGAGTTTGGCTTCTCCACGCTGCCTCTGGTGGCGATGGGCTGCATCATGATGCGCAAGTGCCATCTGAATACCTGCCCGGTGGGTATTGCGACGCAGGATCCGAAGCTGCGGGCGAAGTTCACGGGCCAGCCGGAAGACGTCATCAATTTCTTCTTTTTTATTGCGGAGCAGGTGCGCGAGATCATGGCGGAGCTTGGGTTCCGCAAGATGGACGACATGATCGGGCGCGTGGACAAGCTGGATGCGCGTGCGGCGGTGGAGCACTGGAAGGCGAAGGGGCTGGATTTCTCCAGCATCCTTTACAATCCCCCGGCTCCGTCGCGTGTGGCGCGCCGCTGCACCATCGCGCAGGATCACGGCCTTGACGAGGCGCTCGATTACAAGCTGATCGATCTGGCGAAAGACGCGATCGAGAATCAGACAGTCACTGAGATCAGGCTGCCTATCCGCAATGTACATCGCACGGTGGGGGCAATGCTGTCGGGCGAGATTGCCCGCAAATACGGTTCAGCGGGATTGCCGGAAGGCACGATTCAGTGCAAATTCACCGGTTCCGCCGGCCAGAGCTTCGGCGCGTTTCTGGCTGCGGGCGTGTCGCTCGAACTCGAAGGTGATGCCAACGACTACGTGGGCAAGGGGCTTTCGGGCGGCAGGATTGTGGTGTATCCGGCGAAGAACGCGACGTTTGTTCCGGAGGCGAACATTCTGGTGGGCAACGTGGTTCTCTACGGTGCGACGAGCGGCGAGGCATTCTTTAACGGCGTGGCGGGAGAACGGTTTGCGGTTCGCAATTCCGGCGCCACCGCGGTGGTGGAAGGCCTGGGGGATCACGGCTGCGAATACATGACGAATGGTCTGGTGGTGGTGCTGGGCAAGACAGGGCGCAACTTCGCGGCCGGTATGTCGGGCGGCATCGCTTACGTTCTGGACGAGAATAACGAGTTCTCCGGCTATCGCTGCAACAAAACATCGGTGGATCTGGAGCGGGTTTTCGATCCGGAGGATCAGCTGGTTCTGAAGACTCTGATTCAGCGGCATCTGGATCTGACAGGCAGTCCCCGCGCACGGTATGTTCTGGAAGACTGGCATGCGATGCTGCCCAGGTTCGTGAAAGTGTATCCGCACGAGTTCAAACGCGTGATGGCGAAACGCGCGGCGCAGAAGGCCGCGGCGCTGACACCGCCACCACCTCCGGCAGCGGTGCCGGGCGGGAGGACTGCCGTCCATGCTTAGAGCGCGCCAGTTTGACTCTTTCATGTCTAATGAGCAGGTGACCAAATGGGTAAAGTAACAGGCTTCATGGAGTACACGCGTGAACTGCCGGGTCGCCGCGACCCCGCCGAGCGTGTCAAAGACTGGCTCGAAATCTACCAGCCGTTTCCCGAAGATCGGGTGAAAACGCAGGGTGCCCGCTGCATGGACTGCGGCGTGCCGTTCTGCCATACGGGATGCCCCGTGAACAACATCATTCCGGACTGGAACGATATGGTTTTTCGCGGGCGCTGGCGTGAGGCGATCCGCGTGCTGCATTCCACGAACAACTTTCCGGAATTCACTGGACGCATTTGTCCTGCGCCGTGCGAAGCATCCTGCGTGCTGGGTATTAACGAGCCTGCGGTGACGATCAAGAACATCGAGCGGACGATTGTGGACCGCGCGTGGGAAGAAGGCTGGATTGTTCCGGAACCCGCCGCGAAGAAGACGGGCAAGCGAGTAGCCGTGGTTGGCTCAGGCCCGGCGGGTCTGGCGGCGGCGCAGCAGTTGGCGCGCGCAGGGCATGCGGTCACTGTGTTTGAGAAGTCCGATCGCATTGGCGGTTTGCTGCGTTACGGTATCCCGAACTTCAAGATGGAGAAGCACCTGATCGACAGGCGTATCGAACAGATGACGCGCGAGGGTGTTGAGTTCGTGGTCAACGCCAATATCGGGGTGAACAAGAAGGCCAGTGATCTTCGCGATGACTTCCATGCCATCGTGCTGGCAGGCGGGGCGGAGCATCCGCGCGATCTGAAAGTGCCGGGGCGCGAACTGAAGGGCATCCATTTTGCAATGGAGTTTCTGCCGCAGGCCAACAAGGTTTGTGAGGGAGATTCCGTGCCGGAGCAGATTCTGGCGACGGGCAAGCGTGTGGTGATCATTGGCGGCGGCGATACCGGTGCGGATTGCCTGGGGACGTCGCATCGGCAGGGTGCCGCGCACATTACGCAGTTTGAACTGATGCCGAAGCCTCCGGCGGAACGCGCGCCGGAAACTCCGTGGCCCATGTGGCCGATGCAACTTCGCGTGGAGAGTTCGCATGAAGAAGGCGGCATGCGCGACTGGAGCGTGAACACGGTGAAGTTCACGGGCGACGCCGAAGGCAATGTGAAGAAGCTGCATGGCGTGCGCGTGGGTCCGCCGCCGAAGTTCGAAGCGCAGAAGGGCACCGAGTTTGAGCTGGATGTGGACCTTGTGCTGCTTGCGATGGGCTTTACGGGTCCGGTGCGGACCGGCATGCTGGATGAACTGGGCGTGGAACTGGATGGCCGCGGTAACGTGCTGGCGGATTCGAACTACATGACTTCGGTACCAGGCGTGTTCGCGGCCGGTGATACGCGGCGCGGGCAGTCGCTGGTAGTGTGGGCGATTGCGGAAGGCCGCAAAGCCGCGCATGGCGTGGACGAGTTCCTGATGGGTAAGTCAACGCTGCCGTTGTGATTTGGTGCGGTCAGATCCGGTCAGCGGACGCGGGCGACATGAATGCCGTTCGCGAGTTGTTTCGCGAGTACGCGGACTGGGTGGGCAATGCGATCTGCTTCGGAAGTTTCGAACGTGAACTGGCAGGTTTGCCGGGGAGTTATTCGCCAATACTGATTGCCGTGGACGGAGATCGCCTGGCCGGTTGCGTGGCGCTTCGGATGCTCGGCGACGGCATCGGTGAGATGAAGCGGCTTTACGTGAGGCCTGTGTTTCAGGGGGCCGGGCTTGGGAGAACTCTGGTGGACCGGGTAATCGCGAAGGCTCGGGCTTCCGGTTGCCATGCTTTGCGTCTGGACACGCTGCCCCGAATGGAGCGTGCTATCTCCATGTACCGTGGGCTTGGTTTTCGCGAAATTCCGCCTTATGGGGACAACCCAGCAGAAGCGATCTGCTTCGAACTGAATCTCTAACGCTAAACTGCCAGTCATGTGTCCGCGACGCTGGCTCGTGTTCCTGTTTGCTCTGGCCCTGCCGGTGTGTGCGCAGACGAAGCCCGATGTTGCTGCGCTGGTGAAGGCTGCGCTGGGCGAGGGTATGGTTCCTTACGCCGGCATCAAGCCTGTGGTTGCGGATTTCACCGGCGACGGCCAGCCGGACCTTGCGGTGGTGGTGGATTTCAATAAGAAACTGGCGCAGTGGCTGAGGCGCGGCACTGCGATTCTGAACCTGGACGATCCGTCGCTCGCGCGGATGCGTCCGGACAACGACCAGCACTTCTGCTTCGGCCTGCTGGTGCTGGATCAAATGCAGCCAGCGCGGAAGACGATCTTTTACGGTTGCTTCCAGGGTTGGAAATTGATGCCGGGGGCGAAGGCCGCATTGGACCTCGGCATGGAGAACGGTACCACGCTGCGGCTCTACTACGATGGCGCGCGGTATCGGACGCGCGTGGTTCGCTCCAACTGACGCGCTGGGGGCTTCGATACAATTGCCGTGGAGGTTTCGCATATGAAACTCTGCATGGCCACCGCTATGACGCTGCTTGCCGCGAATCTGGCGATCGGAGCCGATCTGACAGGGAAATGGGTGGTCGCCCCACCCGCCGGACCGGGACGCGGTACCGCTCCGCCGCCCGCTGCTCCCGGCGCTCCGCCCGCCAACCTCGAGACCGCGTATTACATCACAGCGAGGGGCGATGCCTTCACTGGCTATCTGACTCAGGGCCAGAACAATTCACCCATCACCGATGGCAGGGTGGACGGGGATAACGTCGCGTTCAATATCGTGCGTACGGTGGGCGGCAATGATACGAAGATTCCTTATACTGCCAAACTTGCCGGCGATGTTCTAACGATTACTGTTCCCGCAGGTGGTGGGCGCGGTGGCCCGGGTGGCGGCGGTCGTGGTCGTGGTCCCGCGTTTGGTTTCGGCGTGCCTCCGACGGCGAATGCGCCTGCGGCGCCGCCGCAACCTGCTGTGCAGATCGCGAGCCGCGTTTCGGGCGCCGTGCCGCCGCCCATGCCGGTGCCACCAGTCAAGGTGATGCTGAATCCTCCTGCTGGCGGCGTGAAATACAACGGTCTTGCTGCCGCGCCTCCCATGGGCTGGAACAGCTGGAACAAGTTCCAGGCGCGCGTGAGCGATCAGGTGGTGCGCGAAGTGGCAGACGCCATGGTGAAGAACGGCATGCGCGACGCGGGTTACGTTTACGTCAACATCGACGACACCTGGGAAGGTACGCGCGACGCGCAGGGCAATATCCGCTCCAACGAGAAGTTCCCCGATATGAAAGCGCTGGCGGACTACGTCCACGGCAAGGGTTTGAAGCTGGGTATTTACTCGTCGCCCGGGCCGAAGACCTGCGCGGGCTATGAGGGCAGCTACCAGCACGAAGTGCAGGACGCGAAGACCTTTGCGCAGTGGGGCATCGACTATCTGAAGTACGACTGGTGTTCGGCGACGCAGGTCTATGACGCAAATTCGCAGCCTGGAGCTTACGCGAAAATGGGCCAGGCTTTGCTGGATGCCGGGAAGGCTTCGGGTCGACCGATCCTTTATAGCCTTTGCCAGTACGGGCAGGTGGACGTGGGCACGTGGGGGGCGCAGGCAGGTGGTAACGCGTGGCGCACTACGGGCGACATCAGCGACAACTGGACTTCGATGGTGACCATCGGGTTTGACCAGCAGATTGGCCGCGAGCAGTTTGCCGGGCCGGGACACTGGAACGATCCCGACATGCTGGAGATCGGCAATGGCGGCATGAACGACACCGAGTACAGGACTCACATGAGTCTGTGGAGCCTGCTGGCGGCACCGCTGCTGGCGGGCAACGATCTTCGCAGTGTGGCACCGGACATTCTGGATATTCTGAATAACAAAGAGGTGATCGCGATCGATCAGGACGCGTTGGGCAAGCAGGCGGTGCGGGTGGCGAAGGACGGCGACGCGGAGGTCTGGGCACGGCCACTGGCCGACGGCGGCGTGGCGGTGGGGTTGTTCAATCGCGGGACGGCGCAGGTTCAGGTGGCGGCGACCTGGCGCGCGCTGGGGATTTTCGGCGACTGGAAAGCCCGGGATCTGTGGGCGCATGCGGACCGGGGAGCGGGCACTGAGGCCGTCTGGGCTAACGTTCCGTCACACGGAGTTGTATTACTCCGGTTGACAAAATAGTGACAGATTCGCTTCTTATTCGCCCACGGGTAAGAAACAATGCTAAGCGTGCACAACTCTTCAGCAAACAGCGGGTTTCAAGGTATGTAAATTGGTGTAAGATAACGGAATAGGTTCGGGTATCGGAGGGCGGGTAATGCCAAGTCAGTCCATCGGCCGGGTGGCCGTGTCAGCCGTAGTCATGGGTGTGTGCGCGTGGGTCGCTCCCGCAAGTGCGCAGGAGGCGGAGTTACGCTCAGCGTCCATCAGTCAGCAGATGTCGGTGGTGGATTCCGAATGTACGTTTTTCGGCGCGCAGCGGGATCGTTTTCTGCCGCGCGCGAATCGCACGTCCGACTCAGGGCCGGGGCTGTTGACCCGGCAGTTCCAGGCCTCGGCCAGGGGGATTGCGGAAGTGGCCCGGGCGAAGCCTTTTGTCTCTGCGGCTTCCGGGAATGGCGGCCTGGTCGACCAGTACATCTATAACGCGCTCTCTGCAAATGGCATTCAGCCCGCCGACCTTACCACAGATTACGAATTCATCCGGCGGGTGTCGCTGGATCTTACAGGCCGCATTCCGACAGCGGCGGCAGTCACACAGTTCGTGGCCAGTGTTGACCCGAATAAGAGGGCCGCGCTGATCGATTCGCTGCTGGCCTCGTCCGCCTGGGTGGACAAGTGGACCGTGTACTTCAGCGATCTGTATAAGAACACAGCTTCCAACACGCAGGTGCAGATCCACAACGAAGGGCGCAACGCGTTTTACAAATACATCCACGATTCGCTGGCAGCGAACAAACCCTACAATCGGATGGCGACCGAGATGATCGCGGCGCAGGGCACCGACAGTTTCGACCAGAGTAACGGCCAGTTGAATTACCTGCCGCTGAGCGTGGTTGGCGGCGGTCCCGCGCAGGACATCTTCGATATGCAGACGACGAACATCGCCGAGCAGTTCCTCGGGATCGCGCACGTCAATTGCCTCCTGTGCCACAACGGTCGCGGACACCTCGATGCTCTGAGTCTGTGGGGCAGCCAGACGACCCGCGTGCAGGCGTGGGGACTTTCGGCATTCCTGGCGAAGACCCGCACGCAGAGCATCGCCACACCGGTGAATCCGGCAACTGGCCGGGCCGATTCCAACATCTGGGCGCTTAATGCTTATACGACCGACTACCAGCTGAATACGACGACGGGAAACCGGCCGGCGAGGCAACCCATCGGGACCGTAACGACGGTCAAGCCGAAGTACCTTTGGGGCAGCGGAGAGACTGTTTCGGCTGGACTGGACTACCGGTCCGCTCTGGCCAGATATCTGACCGGCGACTTTCAGTTTGCCCGGGCCTCTGTGAACTATATATGGGCAGCGCTGATGGGCCAGGGGATTGTGGATCCGCCCGATCAGTTCGACCCGGCGCGGCTGGATCCAAACAATCCGCCGCCGGCGCCGTGGACACTGCAGCCTTCCAATCCGCAGTTGCTGGATGCGCTGGCGCACTCGTTCATCGATAGCGGCTATGACATCAAGGCGTTGATGAGTTTGATTGTTAATTCCAATACTTATCAGCTGTCGTCGGTCTACAACGGTACATGGAAGGCTTCCTATGAGCCGTTTTTCGCGCGGCATTTTGTGCGCAGGCTGTGGGCAGAAGAAATTCACGACTCCATTGATACGGCGTTGAACACATTCCCAACTTATACGGTAGCCGGCTTCAGCAACGCTTCCACGGTTTATGGCGTGACGTCGCCGGGCTTTGGCACGATCCAATACGCGATGCAGTCTCCGGATGTGGTGAATACGCCGGATAGCGGAGGCGCGGTGAGCCAGTTTCTCGATACCTTCCTGCGGGGCAATCGAGACGACCAGCCACGAAAAGAGGAAGGTTCCATTCTTCAGACGCTGGGGCTGATGAACGATGCTTTCGTACAGAATCGGATCCATGCCACGGGGACCGGGACTACTGCAACTTACCTGATGAAGGACCTGAATACGCTGTCAGGCGCTCCGCTGGTGAACGCCCTGTTTATGGACGTTCTTTCGCGGAAACCCTCGGCAACGGAACTGGCGCAGGTACAGGCGCAACTGGCCCTTGGCGGAACCGCGGCGTACAAGACAAACGCGGAAGACGTTCTCTGGACACTGTTCAACAAGCTGGATTTCGTTTTCAACTACTAGAGAGAGGATTCGCGCCATGAACCAACAGGAAAAATTCGACAAGCTGTTTCGCGAGAATCCTCATCCGGTGAAGCCGTTCTTCGCGCGGCCGCATCTGTCGCGCCGCCGCTTCATGAACATTGCGGGCGCGGGCGTCACGGCATCGTGGGTTGCCTCGAAGATGTCGGGCTCCACAGTGATCACCTCGAAGCCGGTCACGGCGATTAATAAGGCGAAGAATGTCATTTACATTCTGCTTGCCGGGGCACCGAGCCACACCGATACCTTCGATCTGAAAGTGGTTGCCGGCACCACACCCTCGACTTTCAATCCCACCACCACGAACGGCGTCCTGTTTCCCAACGGGCTCATGCCGAAGCTGGGCGCGTCCATGAGCGATTTTTCGATTGTTCGCTCCATGCAGCCCTGGGCGCTGGTGCATTCGCTGGCGCAGACGTGGACGCAGATCGGACGCAATCCGGCCGGCGTGCTGGGCAACGTCTCCCCGAACATTGGGAGCGTGGTGGCGATTGAGAAGGATCCGGAACGCACCATCAGCCAGGTATTCCCGACGTTTCTTGCACTGAATTCGGCGGCGGCTGCGGGTTCGGGCTATATGCCGGCTTCCTATGCGCCGTTCAAGGTGGCGCCCTCCACCACGGGGCTGAAGAATACAACCAATGCAGACGGACAGACGCGCTTCAATGCGCGCTGGGATTTCCTGCACCACCTGGACGATCCGCTGCGCGGCGGCACTTCGCCGGATGGCTCGGCGGAGGACGATTACGATCAGTTTTACACTGCGGCCAAGGGCATGATGTACAACCCGACGGTGACCTCGGCGTTTCAGTTCACCACGGCGGAATCCACAGCTTATGGCAGTACAGGCTTTGGAAACGCCTGCGTGATCGCGAAGAAGGTGCTGGCCGCCAATCAGGGGACGCGCTATGTCGAGATCACGCTTGGCGGCTGGGACATGCACCAGAATATTTACGCAGCCACCGGGTTGCCTGCGCTGGCGAAACAGCTGGATGACGGGCTCTCGCAGTTGATTGCGGACCTCAAGGCGTCTGGCGCTCTGGACAGCACGCTCATCGTGATGGCGGGTGAGTTTGGCCGCACGACGGGCAAACTGACGGCAGCGGCAGGGCGCGATCACTACGCGCAGCAGTTCGCTTTCTTTGCCGGCGCGGGCGTCAAGGGTGGCAAAGCGATCGGCTCGACGGACGCGACTGGATCGACCATTGTGGATTACGGCTGGTCACGCCAGCGCGCGGTGAAGCCGGAAGACGTGGAGGCCACCATTTACTCGGCGATGGGAATTAACTGGACGACCGTGCGCTACGACGATCCTCTGGGTCGCGGTTTCTACTACGTGCCGAGTTCGGATCAGGACGTATACGGGCCGATCAACGAGTTGTGGAAGTAGCGGCTCAAAGCTCGGTCCACGGAACGTCGAAGATCAGCGCCTTCAGAGCGAGAGCAGCTACCGTAATCAGAAACACGCGTCTCAGAAGCAGAGCGGGCATGCGTTGCGCCCATCTTGCTCCCGTCAGCCCTCCCGCGAAGGAAGCCGCACCCAAAACGCAGCCCAGCGGCCACTCCACAATCCGGAACCATGCGAAGATCGCCACCGCGATCATCGAAGAGGCGATATTCAACACCTTGGCCGTGGCCATGGCGCGGGTAAACGGATAACGGAAGAACAGGATGCCCGTCGCGGTAATGAGTGTCGCATAGCCGCCGCTGAGAAATCCGCCGTAAACCGACAATAGCGCAGCCAGGGCGTAGCCGGTGCGCTCGCGCGTGCGGGTGAGCGGGCTATCGCTTTGCGTGTCAGGTTTTGGCTCGAACAGGAGCAGTACCAGCACCGTCAGCATCGCCGCCGGGATGATCAGGGTCATCCATTTGGGCGGCACTCGGAAGAGCAGCCACGCACCCAGTGCGGAGCCACCCAGCGTGAAAGTTACAAGTAACGGCAGGCGGGGCCGATCCATGGCGGGCGTGCGCACGAAGGGTAGCGCGCCACCTGCACTGAGCAGGGCGAGGGCAAACATGTTGGTGGCGACCGCAACCCGCGCTTCCATCCCAAACATCAGCATCACGGGGATGGTGACCAGAGACGTGGAGCCTGTAATCACCGTGACCAGCGAGGTCGCGAAGAAGAAGACCGTCAGGGCCGCGGTTGCCCCGGCGGTCATGCGATCTTATCCGGGGCGCTGCACAGGGAATTCATGGGGCACTCCGCGCACTTTGGTTTGCGCGCCACACAGATGCCGCGGCCGAAGTGAATCAACTGGTGTGAAAACTGGATCCAGTGATCGCGCGGGATAATCTTCACCAGATCCTGTTCGATCTTTACGGGATCTGCGTTCTTCGTGAGGTTGAGTCGATTGGCAATGCGCTGCACGTGGGTATCGACGACAATGCCGCTGGCGATGCCGAAGGCCGTGCCCAGGACGACGTTGGCGGTTTTACGCGCCGCGCCGGGAACGGTGATGAGCTCCTCGAGGGTTTGCGGGATCTTGCCGCCGAAATCGTTGAGGATCTTATTGGCCGCCCCGATGACGGATTTCGCTTTGTTGTTGAAGAAGCCTGTGGAGCGGATATCGTTGGCCAGGACTTCCTGGCGCACGGTAGCGAAATCCTGAATGGTGGGGTACTTCGCGAAGAGGCCGGGCGTGACCATGTTGACGCGCACGTCGGTACATTGTGCGGAGAGAATCGTCGCCACCAGTAGTTCCCATGCGTTGCTGTGGTGCAGGGCGCATTCCACGTTCGGGTACGTCTCATTGAGAATTCGCAGGATCTCGGCGGTGCGCGCGGGGGTATTCTTCTTGATGGCCATTTATTCGTACCTCAGGGCTTCCACGGGAGTGATGCGCATGGCGTTGCGCGCGGGGTAAATGGTCGCAAGCAGGCTAACCGCCATGGCGAGGCCCGCGATCCAGACGCCATCGAGCAGGTTCGGTTTGAAGGGAACAAAGCTCAGGGCATAGATAGAAGCTTCGAGCGGTATCCACTGGTAGTGATCGGCCAAATAGCAGACGGAGTAACCGACCACCAGTCCGATGACTGTGCCCGCTACGCCGATCATGGCTCCCTGCATTAGAAAAATGAGCCGGATCTGCGAGCGCCGCGCGCCCATGGACATGAGCACCGCGATGTCTTTGAATTTCGTGAGCACAATCATGGTCAGGGCGACAAGAATATTGAGGGCGGCCACGATTTCGATGAGGCCGATGGTGACAAAGGTCACTTTGCTTTCCATCTTCAGTGCGCCGAAAAGCTGCTTGTTCTGATCCTGCCAGTTGTTGGCGGTGTAGCGGCGGCCAGCCACGCGTTCCGCTTCTTTAGCAACTTCAGGGGCGAGCGATGGGTTATCGGTGCGGATCTCGATGTCGTTGGCGACGTCGCCCGCACCGAGGAGTTTCTGGGTATCGGTCAGCGTCGCGAAAGCCCAGTGGTCGTCGAAATCGTAGAATCCGGATTCGAAGATGCCGACGACGCGGAAGGGCTGCGTTCGCGGAGCAGGGCCGAAGGGAGTGAGCGTCCCCTGCGGATTTACAACGGTGACCACGCTGTTCACCATCGCTCCGGCATCCTGCGCGGCGCGTGAACCCAGAATGAGGCCGGGCAGGTCGGTGCTGCCGGGCCGGGGAATGAGGCCGTTGATCGATCCGTCTTTGAGGTGATGAAGAACCTCGCTGGTCTCCAGCTCTGAGCGCATCTCCACACCCTTGAGCACGATTAGAATGGTGCCCTGGGGTCCGGAGACGACGATGCCGGGATCATACAGCACCGGCGCAGCAGCCACCACGTGCGGCACGCGGCGCATCTTCTCCGTGAGTTCGCGCCAATCTGAAATTCCCTGTGAGGTGTCTTTGCGTTCGATGTTGACGTGAGCGGTGGCGCTCAACAAACTGTTCTGCAGCGTGTCGCGAAAACCGTTATTCACGGCCAGCGCAATCACCAGTGCCATGACGCCGGCGGCGACACCTGCCACCGAGATCCACGTCACGGCGGAGATCACCTTCTCCTTACGCCTTGTGCGCAGGTAGCGACCGGCTACGAACCATTCGAACGCTTTGCTCACGGATCAGCCGCCGAGGCGGCGGAGTTTGTCCGCCATGCCGATTTCGCCTTCCGGCCGCAGCAGCGGGAACAGAATCACGTCGCGGATGGATTGACGGTTGGTGAGCAGCATCGTGAGGCGGTCGATGCCGAGCCCTTCGCCTGCCGTGGGAGGCATCCCGTAGGACATAGCTCGGAGATAATCTTCGTCCATCTGGTGCGCTTCGTCGTCACCGCGTTCCCGCATATCGAGCTGCCCATCGAAACGGCGCCGCTGCTCGATGGGGTTGTTGAGCTCGGTGAAGGCGTTGCCGATCTCCATGCCCGCGATGAAGATTTCGAAGCGATCCACCATGGCAGGATCGTCCGGGTTGTTGTTGGCAAGCGGGGAGATTTCGATGGGGAATTCGTAAACCATCGTCGGCTGGATCAGCTTGTGCTCGGCGTGGATTTCGAAGAGATGTGCGAGCGCTTCGCCGGCAGTGGCTTTACCGGTTTCGTTGAGCAGCCATTGGGGATCACGAACGTTGTCCATGGTGGGGCGGTTTTCGATACCGTCCCAGAATTCGACGACAGCTTCCCGCATGGTCATGCGGCGCAGGCCGCTGAAATCGAGAGTCAAATCGCCGTATGGGACAGAGGTACAGCCGGTGGCATCGATGGCCAACTGGCGGAGCAGCTCTTCGGTGAAGTCCATCAGGCCCTTGTAATCGGTATAGGCCTGGTAGAACTCGATCATGGTGAATTCCGGGTTGTGCCGCGTGGAGATGCCTTCATTGCGGAAATTGCGGTTGATTTCGTAAACGCGTTCGAAGCCGCCCACAATGAGGCGCTTCAGATACAACTCCGGCGCGATGCGCATGTACAGATCGATATCGAGCGTGTTGTGGTGCGTGACGAAGGGGCGTGCGGCGGCACCGCCGTAGATCGCCTGGAGCATGGGCGTCTCTACTTCCATGTAGCCGCGCGCTTCCAGCTGGCGGCGAATGGAGGAGATGATTTTCGCGCGAGTCACGAAGACGGGGCGTACTTCCGGGTTGGCGATGAGATCGAGATAGCGCTGCCGGTAACGGGTTTCTACGTCTTCGAGACCGTGAAACTTCTCCGGCATGGCGAGCAGCGTCTTGGAGAGGAATTCCAGCTTTTCCACGTGCAGGCTGAGTTCGCCGGTGCGTGTGCGGAAGAGATAGCCTTCGGCACCAATGATGTCGCCGAGATCGAGCAGCACGAAGAGCGCGTAATCGCGTTCCGGCACGCCGTCTTTGCGGATGTAGAGCTGGAACTTTTCGCCGTTCTGCTGGATGTGAAGAAACCCGGCTTTACCCATGGGACGCTTCGTCTGCACGCGGCCCGCGATTTTGACGCGGATTTCGGGCACCAGTTCCTCCGCGGTCTTCGCGGAGTAATCGCGCAGGATTTCCGGCACGGTGTGGGTGAAATCGAAGCGTTTGCCGAACGGCTTGTAACCCAGGGCTTCAATCTCACCGATGCGCGCAACGCGCTGCTCAAATAGTCCGTCTTCCAGCGACAAAAAAGTACTCTCCTGATTTTCTTCACCGTGCCACTCTGACACGGTCCTGATGGGGATTCTTCATTATCGCTGATGGTGCCGTCAGATCGGCAGGGTAACCTGCGCAGCAGGGAGGTATGAGCAGCGATGGGGCGGGAACGGATCGGGTATGATGAATTTTCGTCTACCCACTCCGATCTTGATTCGATCCATATCCATCGTCGTCCCGGCGTACAACGAAGAGTCCCGCTTGCCGGAGACGATTCGCCGTATCCAGACATATCTATCGAACTCAGAATGGTTCTTCCATGAGATCCTCGTTGTCGACGATGGCTCCACGGATGGGACGGCAGCTGCGGTGGAAGCCTTCGCACGCGAATATCCCAATATCCGGTTGGTGAAGAATCCGGGCAACCGAGGGAAAGGTTATTCGGTCCGTCACGGCATGGCTGAGGCGCTGGGTGAATGGCGGCTGTTCACGGATGCCGACCTTTCCGCGCCCATTGAGGAACTGGAGAAACTCTGGGACGCCATGGAACGGGATCATTCGGAGGTGGCGATCGGCTCGCGCGCGCTGGACAGGTCGCTGATCGGCGTGCACCAGCCGGGCATGCGGGAACGCGCGGGCAGAATATTCAACGCCGTGATGCGCGCCGTGGTGGGTCTGCCGGTGGCGGATACGCAGTGTGGCTTCAAGTTGTTTCAGGGCGCGGCTTCGCTGGAGATTTTTCCGCGGCAGACGCAGGATCGTTTTGGTTTTGACGTGGAAATCCTCTTCATTGCGAAAAAACACGGCTATAAGATTTCCGAAGTACCCGTGCGCTGGAACCACATGGAAGGCAGCAAGGTGGGAATGCTGACCGGCCTGCACGCGTTTTCTGAACTGGCAGCCGTGCGCTGGAACGACATGCTGGGCAAGTACAAGTAGTTATCTTTGCGATTCAGCTGTTCGGTGCGCGGAGGCAACGCACTCGGCAAAGCCATTCTGAAATAACGGAACCCCGCTGTTAGTGACGGGCACAGGGGTGCCCGGTTGCGCCGCGCCTGGTTGTGCCGTTCGACAGGCCGCTTCAGCCTGCAGCGCTGTCGAATGCCACGCGCTCAGGTTATGCTCCAGAATTCCTGCCATGCCGAGCAGCATCATAGCGGCCACAGCGATACGTCGTTTGTCGCCATCCCGCAGCAGACTGCCTGGCAGCAGTGCAAACAGCGCGCCCGGCAGGTAAAGTACGCGCGACCCCATGGCCGATTGTCCGATCAGCGCCAGATGAATCGCGGGAAGAACGGCGCAACAGGTGGCGGCGATCAGACGGAGTTGCGTTGAGCCGCTCCGGCCAGAGACTTCGCGGTTCGTTGTCGCCAGATAGAGCATCCCGAGCATACTCGTGCCGATTGACAACGGCAGCCACCATGTATGTGGCGCGTCCCAGTTGACCGGAGTCAACAGTACGGCCCAGGTTCGGATCAACAAGGCCTTTATGACGGGCAAAGGGTGCAGGGAAAAGATGGCGGGCCTGCCTGTGGCAGGGTCGGCATAGCCGCCTGGTCCGTGAAAAAGATGCCAGCGCCAGGCGAACAGGGTGGCACAGGCTATAGCGGCGGCGGCAATTGAGTTTCGGGCGTGCGGCCACAAAATACAGGCCGCGATCAGCGGCAGGGCATAGGCACTTTCCTTGAAGCATATCCCCACACAAGACAACAGCAGCACGGGTGCAAACCCGGTGCGTGAACTGCCCGACGCCAGGAAGATGGCCGCGAGTACGCAGGCGCAGGCAAGCAGATCGGCGTTGCCGGCGGTCCACAATGCCACTTCCGGGCGGGTTCCGTTGAGCCCGAAGGCAAGGCTCGAAACGACGGCCGCAGCCTGGTTACGCCAGAGCCGCCACGCAATGGCGAAGACGAGCAGACTGTTCAGCAGGTGCAGGACGAGCCCGGGCACGTGCCATTTTACGGGGTCTGTGCCGCCCAATGCGATCAGCGTCTGGTAATAGGCCGTGGTCAGCGGACGCCAGGAACCGTCGCCTCCCGCTCGATGAAGGGCCGCGAGAAAGCCACTCCAGTGGAAAGCCGGGCCGGACACGATGGTGTAATCGTCGCTCAGGAATGGGTCCGCGAGGTTGTGCGCGAAAGCCAGCGCGATGACGAATCCAACGGCCAGCGGCAACCACGGAGCGAGTGCGGGTCTTGTATTGGCGCGGTCGGTACCGTTCCACGCCACGCGCCTGCCGCAGAAGAGAAGAGTTACCAGCAGCGCCAGCCAGAATGCGCCTTCAGCGAAAAACGGGGAACCCACCACGGTGTGCGTTTCGGGAAGACGAAAGGGTCCGAGTGCGGCGCGCAGAGTCAGAATTGCCGTGGCCACAACAGCAATGCCCGCGGCGATGCATTGCGCGGCGGTTTGGCGTGACAGCGACAAGTATCGAGTTTAACCGGCAGTGCAGTGCCATGATGGGAGGACTGCACTTTATGTCCGCGTCTGAATTCACCTCATCCACTTTCATTCATAATTTTGTGCCCGGGAAACTGGCCGCCACCGTACTCGTCCTGCACGGTCAGGGGGGCGACGAGAATGACCTCCTGCCCGTCGCCCGCGCGCTGGCTCCGGGGGCTGCGTTCCTGAGTCCGCGTGGCAAGGCGATGGAGAACGGGGCGCGGCGATTCTTTGCGCGGGTGGCACCTGATATTTTCGACGAAACGGAAGTTCGCACCCGCACCGCTGAACTGGCCGATTGGGTGAAGGCGGCGGTGGCGCATTACGGTCTGGATTCTACGCAGGTTTACGCGCTGGGGTTTTCCAACGGTGCGAGTATTGCTGGCTCCGTCATGCTGCTGGACCCCGGCGTTCTCGCGGGTGGGTTGCTGCTGCGACCGAGATCCATTGTGGAGCCTGAACCGCTGCCAGACCTTAGCGCGCGTGTGCTGGTGATTGCGGGCGAGCGCGATGAAAAGATGCCGGCCGGCGCGAGCGAATATCTGGCCCGGCAACTGGGCAGGGCAGGGGCGGCTGTGGAGATGGCAATGCTCGATGCGGAGCACGGGCTCACGCCGCAGGATTTCTATTTAGGGAAGAACTGGTTTACGAAGATCCTTGAATAACCGGGCGTCTTGCTCTAAACGAAAGCACCGTTTGCGTGGATGAGGTTGACATGTCCCATTCAACCCAGAACGCAGCTTCCGGTGCGTCCAATCGAGCAACCACTAGTGTCTCCACAAAAATCCTCCTGATTGTCTCGATCTTCTCCCTTCCCATCGGCGTCCTGGCCTATCTGCTGGCCGCAAATTACACACCGCAGATTGAAACGGCACGCGTGGAAATCAGTGGCAATGCGTTCCAGCGGCCGCTGATGCGGGTCGTCTCCGAACTGATGAAGAATAAGACCCTGATCGATACCTGCGACGGGCAGGATTGTGAGAAGCTTCGTTCGGAACGCCGGACCGCAACACGGGCGGCCTTCGACGAAGCCGCGAAACAGGGTACTGACCACGCTGCTGAATTGAAGATCGGCGACGACGACCTTGCACAGAAACATCTGGCGGATCTGTCCGTGCACAGCCTGCAAAAGCAATGGCAGGCTTTGGACACCGACGGCGCTGTTGCCACGGCAGCGGAGCGTGGTGCGGTTTCCAGTCGCTACGGGAATCTGATCGGACAGGTGAGGCAACTGGCTGGCTATGTCGGCAACACGTCGACACTGATCCTGGATCCCGACCTCGATAGCTACTATGTGGTGGACGTTACCTTGCTTGCGATGCCGGAAGTGACCGCCCGGATCGAGAGAACCTCCGGTCTGGCAAGCAGTCTGGTGAACGGCGGGGGGGCGCCCGTCGATCGGGCCGCCCTGGAAAATGAGAGTAAACTTCTGGATCAGGATTTGGCGCGCATTGCGGCCAGCAACCAGACCAGCTTCGATGCGGACGCGGATTCGCACGGTACCAGCCCCACCCTTGTGTCTTCGCTCCGTCCCGCCCTGGGGCGGTACCAGAGCGCGATGAACAACTATCGCCGGACCCTCGACGATTCGCTGAAGGAGCCTTCCGTCGTGAATGCGTCAGCGCTGGCGAGTGCGACCAATCAGGCGAACTCGGCGAGCCTGGAGTACTGGAACGTCGCGGCCGGCGAACTGGACCAGTTGCTTCAGGCCCGGATCGGCGACTTCCAGACGAGCCGGGCTGAGGCGCTGGGGGCCTCGGGATTCGTCGTTCTGCTGGCGGCATTTGTGGCCTTCGCTCTTGGACGCTCCATCACCAGACCGCTGCAAAGTCTGGTGCAGAACCTCGGACCTGGTGCCACGCTTCTTGCTTCGTCCGTCGAGCGTATCGCGGAGACCAGTCAAAGCGCGATTCCCGATCCGGAGATCGCGGCGATCATCTGCGAGGAACTGAATGCCCATGCGGATAACATGCGCAGCGCAGTGATGGAACTCGCCCGCCACGTGGAGGGCAGCGGCGCGAACCGGGTTACGCCACAGCTTGCCGGGGCATCGAAGGAATAGGGCAAAGGGGAAAATATGGGAACCCAGTCATATCAGGCCCTTGTCAGTCTTGCATCCGGCTACGTGGATCGGTCCAAGGTCGTTGAGGTACTGTCGCGTCAACTGGCCACGTGCAAGCTGGATGCAAATACTCTGTCGTCGACCGAGGTTCGTGGTGCCGCTTCCCGGTTGTCGACCGTATTCAGTCTTTACATTACCGACGAAGGCAAACGAACGGAACTGAAGAATAAACTAAACACGTTTTGAAGCCGGCATCTTGCGATGCTCTATCGTCCAGCGAGCCTCTTCCGATGCTCTATCGTCCAGCGAGCATCTTGCGATGCTCTTTCAAAATACACCTGTCCATCACCACTTCGAGGCCGGCGGCCCGCGCCTTCGCGGCCGCTTCCTCGTGGACCACACCTTCCTGCATCCAGATGCACTTCGCGCCAATGCGAATCGCCGCGTCCACAATTTCAGGCACAAACTCGGAGCGTCGGAAAATATCGACAATATCCACCGGATCGGGAACCTCGTCCAGCGTGGCGTAAGCCTTTTCGCCCAGAACTTCCGTCTCGATGGGGTTCACGGGGATAATCCGATACCCAACAGACTGCATGTATTCGGAGACGCCGTAACTCGGTCGCGAATGCCGGTTCGACAGCCCGACCACCGCAATCGTCTTAGCGTTTCTTAGGAGCTGGTCGTTTACTTTCATCGCCTTTTGCCGCCAGTCGCATCAGCTTCGTCACTTCTTCCGGCGACAGATAGCGGAATTGACCCTTTTCGAGGGGCCCCAGTTCTACGTTGCCGATCCTGACGCGCCGCAGTTTCTCCACCAGCCGTCCGAAATGCTTGAACATGATGCGGATCTGCTGGTTGCGGCCTTCAATCAGTTTGACTTCGTACCAGGGATTGTCTCCGCGCCGAATCATCTTGAGCGACGCCGGAGCCGTACGCCGTCCACTCAGCGGCACGCCGGTGCGGAAACGTTCTTCGTCTTCTTCACTGAGCGCTCCATTGACCTTCACCAGATACGTCTTGGGGACGTGACTTTTGGCCGCTGTGATCGCATTCGCGAAGTCACCATCATTGGTGAGCAGGATCAGGCCGTCGCTGTGGTAATCCAGACGCCCGACCGGGTAGACGCGTTCTTTCACGCCGTGCAGCAGGTCGAGTACGGTGGTTCGCCGCTGCGGGTCGCTCGCCGTACTGACCACGCAATCGGGCTTGTAGAGCGCGATGTAAACGTGGCGCGTCGCCTGGCGGATGAGCTTGCCATCCACTTTGATATGGTCGCGCTCGATATCGGCTTTGGTGCCGAGTTCGGTGATGATTTTCCCGTTGACCGCCACCCGGCCTTCCAGGATCAGTTGCTCCGCCTTGCGGCGGGACGTGATGCCCGCGCCGGACAGGATCTTTTGTAATCGTTCTTCGGGCACTATTGTTGTTCCGCTTCCGCGTGGGTAACTGCTGCTTCAGGTGTCGCGCTGGCGGCGGACGGCGCTTCGGGTTCGGTTTCTGGTGGGGCGGCTTCAGCGGCGGCATTGGGGACTTCAGGCGCCTCCGATGTTTCGGCCGCGTCGGAAGCCGTTCCGGCCTCGGATGCTTCGGTCCCGCCGTTTTCTGCCTCGGATGTTTCGGCTACTTCGGACCGCGCTTCGGTTTCGGTGGTTTCGGCTTCGGCGTCTTCGGTGCCATCCAGATCCGCGTGTACCGGCATTTCGATCAGATTGGCCTGCACAGGGCCTTCCGGTTCTCCGCCAGCCAGGCTGCCGATCTCCTGGAACTCCTTCATGGTCGGCAACTCCTGAAGATTCTTCAGGCCGAACTGAACCAGGAATTCCTTCGTTGTCTTGTACAGGATGGGTTTACCCACCACCTGCTTGCGACCGGCCGCAGCGATGAGCTTGCGGTCGAGCAGCGTTTTCAGTACGCCCGCGCCCTGCACGCCGCGGATGTCCATAATCTCCGGGGCTGTAATGGGCTGCTTGTATGCGATCACCGCGAGAGTCTCCAGCGCCGGCAGCGAGAGCTTCATGGGCGGATTCAGGTTCTTGACGAAACGCCGGACAGCCTCATGGTGTTCGGCCTTGGTGGTCATGCGGAAACCACCGGCGATTTCCCGGATGCTGAGGCCGCGTTCGGGCCGGTCGTATTCGGTGCAGAGCTGCTCCAGCAACTGGGCGATGCGTTCTCGCGGCTGCTCCGTTGCTTCGGAGATCTGGTCGAGGGTCAGGGGTTCATCGGTGACGTAAATGATGGCTTCGAGCACGGCCAGCAATTGGGCGTCGGCCACGGGGACGGGCGCGTCGGTCGGTTCGGATGTCTCGTCGCCCAGAATGTCGTCAGCCGACAAACTTACGGCGATGACTTCGCCTTCCGGGTTGTCGGCGGCTTCCCCGTCAACCGCGCTTTCCGCCGGTACTTCCGGCTGCACTTCTTCCGTGGCTTCCGGCGCGGCTTCCGCTGAGGTGTTCTCCCCGGCTTCCGCGGACGCCACGTTCTCGTTCTCGACTTCGGGGCTTGCTGATTCCGGTGACTCCACCGGCTGTTCTATCTCGGATTGCGACATGAGCTCGACTTAGATTCCCCTGTTTTCAATACCGTCATCGCGACGGGTAACCGCTATTACTTAATTACTTATAATCCTCTTCCAGCGCGATCACGGGCTGCTGGAAGGCTTCTTCAAAACGTTCGCCCTTACCCAGGGCAATCTCGCCAAACAAATCCCGCTGCAGGATCATCACCGCCTGCATCTTCACCATTTCCAGCACGGCGAGGAAAAGGCAGATCATGGCCCGGCGCGTGCGCTGCTGTTCCATCACCTGGAGGATAAACACCGGCCGATCCTTCTTCGATTCCCGCAGCAACGTCCGCAGATGCGCCACCATGTCGCTGACCGAGACCGATTCGTCGTTGATCTCATAGATCGGGCGGCTTTGCAGGCGCTCCATCACCTGGCTCATCGCCTTCACCAGATCGAACATGTCGACCGCCAGACCGGGATCCTCAATCTCAGCCGCGAACTGCTTCATCTGGGGGTTCGACCAGACGTTTTCCTCGATGATCCGCTTCTGTTGCAGCATTTCTGCCGCGTTCTTGTAGCGCTCGTGTTCCAGGAGCCGTTCCACCAGCTCTTCGCGGGGATCTTCGTCACCGGTTTCACCCTCTTTGCGCAGGGCGGGGTCTACCGGCAGCAGCATTCGCGACTTGATGTGGATCAGCGTGGCCGCCATGAAGACGAATTCGGCGCTGATATCGAGATCCATCTCCCGCGCCTTCAGGATGAAACCCAGATATTGCGCGGTGATGCTGGCGATCGGAATATCGCGGATGTCGATCTGCTGCTTGCGAATGAGATCGAGCAGAAGATCGAGCGGTCCCTCGTAGTGTTCGAGGTGGAAACTGAGCGGCTGTGACGACACTGTGGACAATCTCTTATTGTACGGGATCTGGGACGCGCGCTTCGTTCGCGCTTTCGTCCGCGACTATCGTGTCGCCATTTCGTTCACCAGCAGTCCCATTTTCGGGTGGCTGGGCTCGAAATCGGCCTGCAGCCCGTATTCTTCGACAGTCTCCGTGGTTGTGGGCCCGATGGACCCGATCCGCGCCTTCCGCAACCCTTCCAGCGCCCCTGGCCCGATGCCGTCCTGTTCCGCGATCCGCATCAGGTTGATCAACTGCATCGACGTAGTCAGCAGCACCACGTCGAACTCCCCGCGCGCCAGTTTCGCCGCCGCCTCACGCAGCGGACCCAGGTCCTCCGGCAGATCCCAGCCGTAAATCCGCACTGGCGAGACCTCACGCCCCTGCGCGCGAAGACCTTCGATCAGCGTGGCATTGGATTTGCCGTATTCCTGGAGTGCGACCCGTTTCTCGCCTCTGGACGCCATCGTCTCCAGTAGTTCGCGCCAGGTGTTGGGCTCGGGGACCTGGACCTGCGCCACCAGACCGAGTTCGCGGATGGCGGCTGAAGGCTTAGGTCCACGGACAATGATGGTGGTGCGGCCCAATGCGGCTTTAAGGTCTTCTTCGGAGAATCGCGTCAGCAGCGTTTTCCAGAGCAGACGCATTCCCACGCCCGTGAGAAGGATCACGCCATCGAAGGCACCCGCCAGCAGTTGCTCTCCGAATGCGAAGGCTTCCTCATGCCGCTCAAGCTCCACTTCGCGCATGGACGGCGCGGCGAACGGCTCGCCACCCTGTTTGCGGATCAGCGTCGCCATTTCGGCCGCGCGGCGGCTTTCGAGCGAGAGTATGCGGGCACCAGCAAAGGCCATGGCCAATTATAGGGTGCGCCACGGAGACCACGCGCATTCTGAGGCTGGGAGGCAGCGTAGCCTCCATTGAATGGGCGAAATGTTGGGAATGGTGGGCGCGCAGGGATTCGAACCCCGGACCCCCTCGGTGTAAACGAGGTGCTCTAACCAGCTGAGCTACGCGCCCATTCCTTTCAGTTTAGCGTGAAGGTATTCGCAGGCGGATTTGTCGCGCTTCGGTGTCCAATCAGAGACCTGCGAAGAAATCGTAGCCTCGTTCGCGCCAGTAATCCGGTGGCTCCGTTTCACTGTAGGCGATGCGTCCGATGCGCTTGATGTTCTTGATTCCATACTTCACGGGGATCACCAGACGCAGCGGCGCGCCGTGCTCGTCCGCCAGATCCTCACCGTTCATTTCGTATGCGAGCAGAGTCTGGGGATGCAGGGCGCTGGGCATATCGAGGCCCACATAGTAGCCGCCATCGGGAGTGGCCATGGCCACGTAGCCGGCCTTTTCGGAGCCGGGCGCAAACTTCGCGGTGAAATCGGAAAAGCGGGCGCCGGCGAATTGCGTCACGGTGCTCCAGCCTTCCACGCATTTGAAGTCGATGGTCTCTTCGTGACGCGGGAGCGATTTGAGATCGTCAATGGCGAGTGTGACGGGAAGGCCGCCGCCGCGGGGCATGACGAGCATGCTCCAGTCGTCGGCATCGAAATCGTCGGGCAGGCCGAAATCGCCATTCTCCTTGAGTTCGCCGATGGCCGAAGCGGGATAGGTTTTGACGAGGTGGCTGTCGCTGAAGAGTGCGCCACGCACTATCCGTTCATTGAAACGCAGGGCGCTGCGAAGGGGAGCCGGGATATCGCCACTGCGTTCGTAACCGGAATTCAGCCACTGCCAGCCGCCAGCGGCGACCACGGCACCGGCGCCGAGTGCCATGAAGCCGCGGCGCGTGCGGCGGGACATCTCCTGTTCGGGCGTCAGGTTATTTGGCATGGGCGGCCTCCTTGCTTTCGGTGGAGGATTCGACGAGATCGTACCCCGTCACCATGGAACGGAAGTTGGCCCAACCGGCGCGAACGACCTGTCCGATATGGATGACGAAGAAACCGACGTAGCCCATGGTGAGCCAGAAGTGTTCGAAGCGCGCCCACTCGTAGCCGCCAACGGCCGCGGTAAGCCAGTGGAGTTGGGCGGGCTTGTAGATGGCAAGACCGGTGATCAGGCTCAGGCCGCCCATGAAAACGATGGCGGAGTAGCTGATCCGCTGCGCCGCATTGTAACGGCCCTGCGGGGGGAGCGGGACCTTGAAGCCCATATCGTGCAGAGCGACCATGGCGGCTTCGCGGAAGGATTTCGGTTCGGGGACGAGTTCACGCCACTCGCCGGAGACCACGGTGTAGATGAAGTAGGCGATGCCGTTCAGCGCGAAGAGCCAGGCGAGCGCGAAGTGTAGTGCCATGCCGCGCGCGAGTTGTGCATTGATGCCGGTGAGGTTGTAGAACCAATCGGGGAAAAAGTGGAAGAGTGTGGTGCCGCCGAAGCCGACGCGGTAGGGATCGTAAGCCCAGTAGATCAGCATGCCGCTGAAAATCATGGCGGAGAGCACGGGGAAATTGACCCAGTGACACCAGCGGGTGGCGAACCGGTGTTTTTCTTCGAGAGTCTTCATTACCAGTTCTTTCGCATGTCGGCTCTGTCTGGTTATTGTACGCCCAATTATTTTTGCAGTTGTGACGCTTCGGCGTCAAAGCCGACGTACTGGACCTCTTCTTCGAGGTCGATGCCGAAGCGCATGGCAACCCGGCGTTTCAGGTCTCGTATCAGGAAGACCAGATCTTTCGCGGTGCCTTCGCCGTTGTTGAAGATGAGGTTGGCGTGGTAATCGGCCACTTCGAGGTCGCCCCGTTTCATTCCTTTGGCACCGATTTGTTCCAGGAACCAGGCGGAGGGCACCTTGCCTTCGATCACGACGCCCGGGGGCAGGGAAGCCGCGACGGGTCTTGGCAATTCGGCCAGGATGAGATTCTTGAAAATGCTGCCGGCGCAGCGCATGGAGGGCGGATATTTGCGCGTGCGAGTGGAGAGAATGCGTGCCGAAGTCTCGCGGAGCGTCACGGCGTTGCCCGTTTCCATGTCGAGGGTGGCGGAAAGAATGATCCAGTCTTTTTTCTTCTTGAAGATGCTGTCGCGATAGCGGAACTCGCACTCCGCACGGCTGAACTCGCGGACTTCATCGCCTTTTTCGCCATCGAGAAAATGAACGGAGAGGATGCGTTCCTGAATGGAGTGTCCGTAAGCACCCGCGTTGCCGTAGACTGCGCCGCCCACGGAGCCGGGAATGCCAGTCAGGGTTTCCAGTCCTTTCAGGCCGCGCTGTGCGGTGAAATTCACCAGCGCCTGAAGCCCAACGCCGCATTCCACTTCGACGCGCAGGCCGAAAGCCCGGAGTCGGCGGCTGCTGAGTTTGAGGCAAACGCCGCGAAAGCCTTCATCGGCAACGATGAGATTGCTGCCACCGCCGATGACGACGGAGTTAAGGCCGGCCTCGCGGACAGTCTTCAGAGCTTCGGCGAAGCTTTCGGGGCTGGCTGTTTCGAAGAAGATGTCGGCGGGTCCGCCAATAGCGAAGCGGGTATGTGGAGCCAGCGGTTCGTTGGGAAGAACGGTAACGCCGGTAAGCTTCGAAAGGCGCTCACAGACCTCCAGTGCGTTATCGGGGGCGGGCGGAACGGGACTCATCAGGTCTAATTATAGAGATATGAAGGCTGCTGCCGGTACATTCGGGGGATTCCCAGGCGAGGGGATCGCGTTTCTGCGCGATCTGAAGAAGAATAACGATCGCGAATGGTTTACGCCGCGTCTGGATACTTATAAGGAGCAGGTTCAGGCACCGATGCTCGAACTGGTTCGCGCTGTGCATCTTGCGATGCTGCGATTTGCTCCGGCTTATGTCGGTGAGCCGGCGAAGTGCCTGTATCGGATCTATCGGGATACGCGTTTTTCGAAAGACAAGACGCCTTACAAGACTCACGCGGCGGCCGCTTTCTGGCGGACGAATCTCGGCAAGAACGATGGGGCTGGTTTCTACTTCGCTGTTTCGCCGGAGGAAGTGGCGATCGGCGGTGGCATGTATATGCCGTCGCCGCCGGTGCTGCTGGCTGTGCGGCAGCAGATCGCGGCGAACGAACGGGAGTTTCGCGCGACGTTCGAAGGGAAGACGGTGCGAAAGCTGCTGGGGGAACTCACCGGAGAGCAGGCTGCGCGCGTGCCGAAAGGTTTTGCCTCAAGTGATCCGGCGGCGGAACTTCTTCGGTACAGGCGCTTTATCCTTTATCGGACTTTCAGCCCGGAGATGGCAACCACGCCGAAGCTGGTGCGCGAGATCGTAAGCCGGTTTGAGGCGATGACTCCTTTTGTGGAGTTTCTGGATCGGGCCGTGACGCCGGCCGTGATTGACCGGTGCCGTTAGATTTTAAGTCGACTCAGGCGCGAGGCTGGATTTTCAGCACGTAAGCGATGTTGTTCGGGCGTTGCGTGCCGACGTCGATATTCAGCCCCTGGTTATCTCGGGTGAACTGGAACGTGCCGTTGACGCCCAGCATTTCGATGCGACCGACTTCGCCCGGATAGTTCCTGTTCCCATAGGCCAGGGTACGGATGCGAAGCTTGCCATCGGTTGGCCACGCCAGCGCTATGGCGTAAAGCGTGGAACCTTTTGTGGTGAAGCGGATGTCTTCCGCGGTGTAAGGCGTGGTGCGGTTTTCGTTGAAGTTCTTTGTGCCGCCGGTTTCGGGGGAACCTTCACCGTAGACCGTGAACGGACGGGTGCCGTAGATGGCTTCACCATTCGCGCTCATCCAGGTGGCGATGCCGGTCAGGAACGCGTGCTCGTCTTCGTCGATGGAACCATCGCCGCGCAACGGAATGTTGAGCAGCAGGTTGCCGTTCTTGCTGACGATATCCGCCAGCATGTGGACTACCTGAGGGACGGTCTTGTACTTGTGGGTGTCAAACAGCGAGCGTTTGTAATGCCAGTCGCCGATGCATGTATCGGTCTGCCACGGGGTGGCGAGGATCTGGTCGGCCTTGCCTCGTTCAATATCGAGGACCATGCTGCCGACACGGCCGGGCTGGAGACCCTTGGAATTCAGGACGGCTTCCAGGCGACCGTTGTGATTCCGCATGTTCGAGTTGTAGTAATGGGCGGCGATGTCGAGGCCGGCCTGGCCGAGCGGCAGTTCGGTGTTATCGAAGTAGAGAAGATCGGGCTGATACTTGTCGATCAGGTCCTGGCAGCGAAGGAACCAGCGGTCGACGAATTCGGGATGGCCGGGAGGCGGGGCTTCATCCCACTTGCGGTCATTGGCGGCGTGAAAATCGTTGGCGCCTTTTATGGTCGTGATGCCTTTGGGCATGGGCATGATGGCGCCGTTGTAGAGATGCTGGGGGTCGAGGCCTTCCCACCATTTGCCTTTGCCATCGGCCTTTGTGAGGAAGCCATCGTAGGGGATGCCCGCCATGGGCCCTTCGGGGTCATATCCGTAAGCGGTCTGGAACCAATGCCAGGAGTGTGCGGAGTGGTTTGTAACGCCGAACCGCAGGCTGTTCTCGCGTGCGAGCTTCGCCCAGGTGCCGACGATGTCCTTCTTTGGGCCGACCCGAAGCGAGTTCCATTCGTGATACGTGGAATCGTAGTTGTCCAGATTGTCGTGATGATTGGCCAGGGCGACGAAGTACTTTGCGCCGGCTTTCACGTAGAGGTCCATAAGTGCGCTGGGCTCCCATTTATCGGCCTTCCAGCGGTTGTCGATTTCCATGAAGCCGACTTTCGAGGGGTGGCCGAAGGTCTTGACGTGGAAGTCGTAGTGGGGGTGGCCCTGAATGTACATCTGGCGGGCGTACCAATCGCCCTGCTCGGGGACGCACTGGGCGGTCCAGTGAGCCCAGATGCCGAATTTGGCGTCGCGGAACCAGTCTGGTGCCTTGTATTGAAGCAGCGATTCCCAGGTGGGTTTGAAGGTGCCGGAGGCAATGGATCGCGGCGCGCCGGCGCTATCCGATTGGGCGGCGGCGTTACGGGCGAGCCAGCCAGCTGGTGCCGTGGCCGCCATGCCGGCGACAAAGGCGCGGCGCGAGAGACGTGCGCGGGCGGATAAATCGATTCTCTTCATGGATAAGTGCCCTCGTTCAGATCGTAGCGCATTGCGGCGCGGGATCGGGGTCGCGGGTGTCAGTTATCGGTGGGTGTCTTTTCGACGTGGTCCACGATCAGCATTTCCACCTGATCCTTCTGAGTGTCGAGCTTCAGGCCCATCTGCTCGACGGCACCGAATATCGGGTTTTGCTGCGGAGTGGCCGCTATGGCGGCACCGCCCTCCGCGCCGCCGCCGGGAGCCTGTTGCGGGCCCTGATCCATGGAAATATCGAAGGACGCTTCGTAAGAGCCCTTGAGGCCGGTCTTATCGACCACCATCCGGTCACCTTCGGAACTCAGCAACTGGACGAAGCGCGAGGTGGTGAGATTAGAAAATTCGATGTGTTCGCCGCTGCCGCCCATGCTGATCTTCAGGGTTCCAAGTCCCGCGATGAAGGCCACCATCCCGTTTTTGGTCTCGCGTCGCGTCATCTTTCCGAAAGGCGTGTTCTGCGTGACATCGCCGGGCATCGGTTCCGGCGCAATCTCTTCGGTGGTGGCAGGTTTCATCTTCCTGAGGCCGCTTTTGCCGACAATCAGCGCATAAATCGGGACTTCCCGTTTTTCTTTATGAACGGTCAGTTTGAAGCGTTCCGCCAGAAGCGCCTGGAGCATCTTTGGAACCTGTGCCTCGGTGGCGCCGACGGGCATGGTGGCCTGAATGTCATAATGCTCGGTCTTCAGGAAATCGGGCCCGACGATCTGCACGGGCACTACGTCGTACGCGCTGAAGATGAGATCGAAAAGCGATTGATAGCCCATGTTGACGCGCGTGCTGGTGATGTTGACGCTGGTGTTGGGCCGCTGTCCCGCGCGGGCCGCCGCCAGGAAGTCCGCCTGGTTCACCGGCTTTACAACAGCAACCTCAAATGCGGGTGCCTGTGCGAGTGCGGCTCCGCAAGACAACGCGAGAATTGCAAGCAGGTTCTTCATGGCGATCAGATTCTTTCCCACAGGGAGTATATCGCGAACTGCGATTGGAAAGAACTTTATCTTTCGCGTATCCTGTATGAATAAAGGAGTTCAACCCGTGATCTGGTGCCGCAAATGTCTGTCCGGTGTGATTTTGGTAACAGGGAGCCTGCTGGCGTTACCTTTCGCCCAAGCCGCAACCCCACTTTTCAGCGCTCCCGTGGAACGCTCCGAATGGACCGCCGCGCGCGGTCTGGCTACGCCCGATGCGGCGCAGCTTCATAACGCGAAAAAGTCTCTGCGCGTGGAGGCGGGGACAAGTTCCGATGCGCGGGTACAATCGGCACCCATCAATCTGACGCTGGGCAAGACGTACGAACTGTCAGGCTGGGTGCGGACAGATGAACTGACGGTGCGCGATACCGACCGGTCGCCGATCGCGATTGGTGCGGCGCTGACTATGGCGTCGATGCCTTATGACGTGCATTCGGCTTCGCTCGGTGGAACGCGGGACTGGACGCGGCTTTCGCTGCGATTTGTGGCGAGTCGCGCGAAGGATCAGATCGTGCTGACGGTGGGCAATGGCGGCGCGTTCAAAGGCAAGGCGTGGTTTGAAGGCGTCAGTCTGGACGAAGCGTCCGCGAATGAGAGTTGGCCGGCGCGCGACGCGATTCGCACTTTCGGCCCGGCGTACCGGTATCCGGCGGCGGGCTGGGTTTATCTGCACATTGAAGGTAAGCCTTATGAGCGCGGCTATCAGCATGGTTTTCTGATGGCGAAAGAAATTCCGGAGTACCTGGCGCGTTGCCAGTGGGATCTGGCTGGGAAGTACGATGCTCAGGCGTGGAACACTTACCGGACCGCGGCGGATGCGCTGTTCCTGCGCGGCTTCGACAAGGAAATTCTGGAAGAGATGCGCGGCATAGTGGACGGGGCCAACGCCGCTGGCGCAAAGTGGCTGGGGCGGAAGCTGGATCTGGTGGATCTGGTGCTGCTGAATACAGAAGTGGAGATGAAGGAGCTGGCGTCGGCGATGCCGATGACACCGACAGGGATGGAAGGCACGGCATTTTCCGCACCGGCCTATTTGAAAGGCGCGGCGAAAGAGGATGATGCCTCCAAAGTGACGGAACACTGCAGTGCATTCGCGGCGACCGGCGCGGCGACGAAGGATGGAAAGATGGTAATTGGTCACGTGACCTGGTGGCCGCAGACGCTGGCGGAGCAGACCAACATCATGCTCGACATCAAACCGGAGAAGGGGCATCATTTGTTGATGCAGAGCTATCCGGGAGGCATTGAGAGCGGTACGGACTGGTATCAGAACGACGCCGGCGTGGTGCTGACAGAGACTACTATTCGCCAGACTCCTTTTAATGCGCAGGGCACGCCGGTAGCTTTCCGCGCGCGGATGGCGATTCAGTATGGCGGCAATATCGACGAAGTGGTGACGCAACTTGGCACGCGCAATAACGGCCTCTATACGAACGAGTGGCTGATCGGCGACGGCAAGACGAATGAGATCGCGATGTACGAGCTGGGGACCAGCCACACGAAATTGTGGCGGAGTTCGAAAAATGAATGGTTCGGCGGGACGACCGGTTTCTATTGGGGCAACAATAACGCCAAAGACATGGCCGTGAAACTGGAGTATCTGCCGGATCCGCAGGGCGCTCCGGAGTATGTACCCTTCGTGCCGACTGTGCGCGACCTTGCGTGGCAGGAAATGTATCACAAGTACAAAGGGCAGATTGATGAGCAGTTCGCGTTTCAGGCGTTTGACAGCGCACCGCTGGTGAGCGCGACGACGATGGACGCCAAGGTAATCAATTCCGATCTGGCGAACCAGATGATGGTGTGGGCGGAGTTCGGGCGTCCCAATGAAAGTGTGAAGAGAGCGCCGGGCGATGGCGGGCCCAATCAGGGGTTGTATCCGTCCGGATATTATCTGTTTGGGGCGCAGGCATCGGATGGGCTGAAGGCTTCGGTTTCAGCGGTGGAAGCCCAACGCATGGCGACGCCGGCAATGCAGGCACCGAAGGCACCGAAGGCCCTGACCTGGAAGGACAAGACCGAGCAACTCTGGAAAGGCTGGGTTCTGCCCGCTTCCGACGCCGATACCTGGTTTGTGGCGGGGTCGGCGGCGTATCAGAAGCTGTTGCAGTTGCCAGATGTGGACAAGGCAATCGAGGCCGAGCGGATTCGATACCGTGGCACGCGACTCGCGCAGGATGATGAGCGGAAACGCTTTGAAATGGAGCAGGAAAAAGGAGTCTTATTCCTCGATGGGTTGCGCCGGAAGATTGGAGACGACGCGTTTCTCCGGGTGATTGGGAATTTCTTTGCGGCGAACGCGACGAAGACGGTGCGGGCGCAGGCGTTCCTGGATATGGCGGGCGTTGCCGCGTTTGTGGCTCCCGATGCGGGCGAGGGCCCGGCGTGGCTGCCCGGAGACATGACCAGTCATGCGGGGCAGTCGGTGATTGTGTACGGTACGTCGGGCGAGGCGGGTACGAATCGATTTGCTGCGGAACAACTGCAGATGCGTTTTCGGGAACAGGGTCAGCGCGAGGTCGCGGTGTACAAAGACTTTGAGGCAGGGGATTCGCTGCTGGCGCACAAGGACGTGATCTTCGTGGGGCGTCCGGAGACGAATTCGGCGCTGGCGGCGTGGAGCGGGAAGCTGGCTCTCGATTATCAGGCCGGGGTGCTGAAGCTGGGCGGGAAGGCCTACGCTTCGGAACGCAACTCCGTGGTTTATGCGGCGAGCAATCCGCTGGATGCGAGCCATATGGTGCTGGTGTATGCAGGGAACAGCGCGCCCGCGCTGGTGCAGTCTTTGAGCGCGGCTACGGGGGCGGATGCGCCCTGGGTGGTGCTGGAGAACGGTAAGCCCGCAGGAGTTTCGGCGCAGTAACTTAAAGCCGGCGCAACACTAACACGGCGTTCAGACCACCGAAAGCGAAAGAGTTGGAGGTGGCGAATTCGCCGTCCCACGCTCGGGCGTGATTCGGCACGTAATCGAGATCGCACTCCGGGTCCGGCTCGTTGTAGTGAATCGTCGGCGGCAGGAAGCCTTCGCGCAGCGCGAGAATCGCAGCCGCCGATTCAATGGCACCGGCCGCGCCCAGCGTGTGGCCGTGCATGGACTTCGTGGACGAAACCGCCAGTTTTGAGGCGTGATCGCCAAAAGCCTGATGCAGCGCGCGCGTTTCCGTGACGTCGTTCACCAGAGTGCCCGTGCCGTGAGCGTTGACGTAGCTGATCTGTTCCGGTCCGATCCCCGCGTCTTTCAAGGCGCGGGTAATGGCGCGCGCTGCACCTTCTGCCGAAGGCTGCGTAACGTGGTGCGCATCGCTCGACATGCCCACACCGGCGATCTCCGCCAGCGGCTTCGCGCCACGTGCGAGCGCGTGTTCCAGTGATTCGATGACGAAGATGGCTCCGCCTTCACCGAGCATCATGCCGTTGCGGTCCTTCGAGAAAGGCCGACAGATGGTGGGAGAGACAACCCGCATGGATTCCCATGCCATTAAAATGCCGGGGCTGAAAGTAGCCTCGCTGCCGCCGGCGAGCGCGACATCGCACATGCCGCTGCGTATCATGCTGACGGCCTGGCCGATAGCGTGGGCCGAAGACGCGCAGGCCGTTGCGACGGTGAAAGCAGGTCCGGTGATGCCGTGTTCCATGGCAATTCCACTGGCTCCGGCGTTGGCCATAGTCTTCGGAATGGTCATGGGGTGGGGACGCGGGCGTCCCCGTTTGTAGACTTCCACGAAGCCGCGATCTTCGGTGGTCTGGCCGCCGATGCAGGAGCCCGTTACGATGGCGGCGTTTTCCCGAAGTTCCGGTGTCCACTCAATACCGCTGTGTTTTACGGCTTCGCGCGCGGCAACCACTGCGAGTTGCGCGAAGCGATCGAGCATATCGGCCTCTTTGGGCGCGAAATGATCGGTGGCGACGTAATCGTGCATCTGCGCTGCGTGGGTGAAGCGCAGATCCCACGGTTCAGAGTTGGGGTCCGGACTATGCAGCGGGACGCGACCATCGCGGCCTTCGCGCAGTGCCTGAGTGAATTCTTCCAGGTTGCGCCCAATTGCGCAGGTGACGCCAATGCCCGTAACAACTGCTCGGCGCATTAGGCGGCGGCCTTCTCCGGTCCCGTCGGCGGTTTTGCCGCAACCAGCTTCTGCACGCCTTCCACAATGTCGCGGACGGAGCGGATGTTCTTCATTTCCTCATCCGGAACGTTGACGCTGAATTCGTTCTCGATGGCGAAGACGATGTTTACGGCATCCATGGAATCAATACCCAGCTCCTCGAAGGTGCTGTCGATGGTCACCAGGGAAATATCCTTCTTCTGGTTCTCGGCAATGATGCGGAGTACGTCGGTCGCGACTTCTTCAGGGTTTAAGTCTTTTGACATAGCAATTGAGAGACTGATTCAAAATGATATCCTGCCTCCATCAGTGACGGGACGATGCGTCGTACGGCTTCGAGCGTTGGGGTCACATCCGGGTTTTCCTCCGTGCCTCGTCCATCGTGCAGACAAATGATGCCGCCCGGTGTGGCGTGAGACAAAACGCGGTCGGCAATGGCCTGTGCGGGGAGCTTCCAGTCGAGCCCGATGACGGTCCACATGACGCCCGTGAGGCCGAGCCTGGCCTGCATCCGGCGGAAGCCAAACCAGCGAACGCCGAACGGGGCGCGCACGAGGACTGGTTTCGCGCCGGTCTCGGTATGGATGACTTCCTGGGACCGGGTAAAGTCCCGTTCGATCAGCGAAGCCGGCTTGAGCGCGAAATTCAGGTGCGAGTGGGAATGGTTCCCGAGTTCGTGCCCGGCCGCGACCACGGCTCGCGCTATGTCGGGGTGCCGAAGAACATTGCTGCCGACCTGGAAGAACGTGGCCGGCACGCGGTACGTGGCGAGAAGATCGAGGAATTGCGGCGTGGAGGCGCTCGGCCCATCGTCAAACGTCAGGGCGATGGACTTTCGGTTGCTGTCGCCGCGCCAGACCGAGGGACCGAATACGCTCGAAGACCGTCCCCGAACGGCCCAGGCGGCCCCGGTCACCGCGCAACCCGCGGCCAGCGCAAACGCGGACGAGGTCGCCATATTTTCGGTCAGACGATTTCTTCGTTAACAGCATCCCAGCGTACGGTCCGCTGCTGCAGGTAACTTTCGACAGCCATGTGGCAGGCGACAGAGACGCGATAGCCGAGTTCGAACGGGCAGGCGGTTTCGGCGGTGTCGTGGATGGCGTTCAGAAAATCCTGCATGTGAGCGCGCGGCACGGTGGGGGTCTGGCCCATGAGTTCAGTGCCGCCCGGGCGATTGACGCGCTGCGGTACGTAGCGAATCTGCTGCCCGCGGGCGATAGTGCCGTGCGTGCCAAGGACGTCTTCCGTTACGCCGAGATAGTTGTTGCCAAAGCCCGAATCCCAGGTGAAGAGAATTTCTTCGGGAAGTTCGAGCGATACCGTCATGGTGTCCGGCACTTCGCGACCGTCTTTCCAAAGGTAGACGCCGCCGGTCATGGTGGCCGCCACGGGAATGCTGAGGCCCATCACCTTATTCCAGAAGGCCAGCTGATGGCTCATGTTTTCGTGCACGTTACCGCCGGAGTAATCCCAGAAAAGCCGCCAGTTGACCAGACGATCCGGATCGAAATCGCGGGCTGGCGCGTTACCGAGGAAGCTCTCCCATGAGACGTTATCGGGCGTCATGTCGGGATAAACGGGGCGGGTCCACTGCGGCTTGCCGGCAGGCGTGTTGCGATACATGCGGGCGTGGATGGAAGTCACCTGGCCTACTGCACCGCTGGAAAGATAGTTCGTCGCATCGGCAATCTGGCCGGAGGAACAGACCTGATGTCCCACCTGTACGATGCATTTTGGCGCGCGTTCACGGGCAGCGCGCATGAGTTTCGCTTGCTCCACCGTGAAGGCCATAGCCTTTTCCTGATAAACGTGCTTCCCGGCGTCCATGGCGGCAATGAAGTGCTCGGAATGCAGGTGTTGCGGAGTGGCGATGATCACTGCGTCGATGGATTTGTCTTCGAGAAGGGCACGGTAGTCGGAATGAGTAGCGAAACCAGATTCGGCACCCCGCGCGACAAGACTGCGCGCTTCATCGAGGCGTCGCGAGTAAACATCGGCGGCAGCGACGAACTCGGTATTGGGGCAGGCGATGGCTTCGCGGGCTAACTGGACGCCGCGCTCGCCCATGCCGATGACGCCGAAACGAATGCGTTCGTTCGCACCGAGGGCACGGCCAGTCGCGAGGCTGCCAGCGAGCCCCGTGGCCACATTGCCGATGAAATGGCGTCTGGTCTGCACGGTTGTTTTAGTTTAGCGCGAAAGGGTGGGCGAAATACCCGGTCATAGCTTTCCCGCCTTTTCGAGTACTGACGCTATGGTGGTCAACGGTAATACCAGCGTTAACCGCGAGTCGGGCGAGGGCACCGCGCCATACCCTGAGTACCATCGCGCTGCGGCGTCGTTTTTCGCGTCGATGATGAGCGCCACGCCGCCCACCTCCGATGCCGCCCGGATGCAGCGTCGGCCTGCGGCCAGCAGCAACTGGCCGCCCAGCCCTTGCCCCTGTACCTTGCGGTCTACAGCGAGGTGGGCCAATCGAAAGCCCGGCACATCGTGGCGCGCCAGGCCGCGACGGACGACTTCAGGCGTGCGTGAATACCCCAGAGAGGCCGGGGCGAGGCTGTAAAAACCCAGGATGGTCCGTTCGTTCCTGTCATCGATGGCGAGAAATGTTTTCGCGCCGCCGAGTTCATGACTCTTACGCGCGTGCTTTCGCAGAAAATCGTTTAACGCTTCTTCACCGCAATCGAAAGCTGTGCGGTCGTGCCCTTTGTTGATTGCTTCTTCGTGCCAGGCCAGCGCCATCACACACGCCGGGGCAAGCGTTTAGCGGCGGCGATCAGCTTCGCGTTGGGTGCCGGAGGATTCTCCAGCAGATCCATTACGAACAGGCTGTCGCGCTCAGAGAGTTGGATGTGATCCGCTTCCCGAATCGCCGTTTTTGCTGCGCGCAACGCGTGCCGAACCACGAAATCCGTCAGGTCGGTATCGTGAAGCGCGGCAGCTCGCAGCAGTACGCCCTTATCCTCCGGGCGAATCCGAAGTGATATCCGGCTATTCTGCTCCACGGCAATTCTTGGCATTTCGGCTCAGCCTCTTCGATATTGTACCAATTCAATACGTACATGATTCGAACGATTCCCGTTGTGGGTGACGATGGGATTTTCCGCCGCCCATCCCATCCCAACCCACCTGGTAAATTGAAGCTTAGTGTTTCAACGCATCATCTGGATTGTTCTCGACAGCGTCGGAGTGGGCGAAATGCCGGACGCGGCCGCCTACGGCGACGTGGGCAGCGACACGCTTGGCAATATTGCGCGTCTGCGCGGGCTTAACGTTCCGAATCTGTGCCGCCTGGGGCTGGGGAACCTGAAGCCCATTCCGCAACTGCCGAAAGCCGAGCACCCGGAGGGCGCTTTCGGACGCTGCACGCTGTGTTCGCCGGGCAAAGACACTACGACGGGGCACTGGGAAATGGTTGGCATCCACTTGGCGAAGCCGTTCCCGCTGTTCCCGAACGGTTTTCCGCCGGAGATTATGAACGAGTTTGAGCGGCGCATCGGTCGCTCGACTCTTGGGAATAAGGCGGCGTCCGGGACCGAGATTATTAAAGAGCTTGGCGAGGAGCACGTGCGGACGGGTTCGCCTATCGTTTATACGTCTGCTGACAGTGTGTTCCAGATCGCGGCTCATGAAAGCGTGATTCCGATTCCGGAGCTTTACCGTATCTGCGCGATTGCGCGCGAGATTTTGCGCGGACCCTGGGAAGTGGGGCGCGTGATTGCGCGTCCTTTTGAGGGTGAAGCCGGGCATTTCAAACGGACCTCGAATCGGCACGATTACGCGGTACCGCCGCCGCAGGGCATGCTGCTGGATAAGCTCGCGGAGGCTGGTGTAGAAATTCGATCGGTCGGGAAGATTTTCGACGTTTTCCTGGGACGCGGTATCAAGGTTCAGATTAAGACGAAATCCAATGCTGAGGGCATGCAGAAGACGCTCGAAGCGATGAACGGGCTGGAGCGAGGACTGGTTTACGTCAATCTGGTCGATTTCGATCAGTTGTTTGGGCACCGCAACGATGTGGAAGGCTACGGTAATGCGCTCGAAGAGTTTGACCGCTGGCTGCCGAAATTCCGGGCGGCGCTATTGCCGGGCGATCTCGCGATTCTGACGGCGGATCACGGCTGCGATCCGACGACGCCCTCCACCGATCACAGTCGCGAGTATACGCCGCTGCTGGCTTTCGGACCCGGCGTGCGCGCGGGAGTGGATTTGGGCCTGCGGGCCACCCTGAGCGACATGGGACAAACCGTCGCGGAGAATTTTGCAACATCCATTGAGAAAGGGATCAGCTTTTTAAGCGATATCAAATTATGAGAACACCACTACTGGCGGGCAACTGGAAGATGTACAAGACACCCGCGGATACACAGGCATTTTTCGACGGCTTCCTGCCGCTCGTGGCGGGTACCACCGGACGTGACGCGGCGATTTGTCCGCCCTATATCGATCTGGCCGTAGCTCTGGCCGCTGCGAAGGGTTCGAACGTTGGCATAGGCGCGCAGAACCTGGCGACGGGAAAAGAAGGCGCGATGACCGGCGAGATTTCCGGTTACATGCTGCAGACCATCGGCGTGAAGTACGTCATCATCGGCCACAGCGAGCGCCGTCAGTTCTTCGGTGAAAACGAAGCGGGCGTGCTTTCGAAGACGATTGCTGCGCTGGAATACGGTCTGATCCCGATTGTTTGCGTGGGTGAGTTGCTGGCGGAGCGTGAATCCGGCAGCACGGAGGCCGTGCTGGGCGCGCAGTTCGATGGCGGCATTGCGCCGCTGACGCCGGAGCAGTTCGCGAAGATCGTGATCGCGTATGAACCGGTCTGGGCCATTGGCACGGGCAAAGTGGCGTCGCCCGAGCAGGCAGCGGATGCGCATACGTTTATTCGTGGCAAGGTGGCGGCGAAGTTCGGCGCAGCGGCTGCTGAGGCCACGCGCATTCTCTATGGTGGAAGCGTGAAGCCGGATAACGTTGCGGGCCTGATGGCGAAGCCGGATATCGATGGAGCGCTGGTGGGCGGCGCGAGTCTGGATCCGAAGTCGTTTGCGGCGATTGTGAATTTCTAGTTTGGAGTGGAAGTTTAGGGTCGTCCGGGCAATCGGGCGGCCCTTTTTTTATTTCCCCGGGGATTACCATGAATCTGATGAACAACAACGGCGAAGTTGTGATTGTTTCGGCGGTGCGCACGCCCGTGGGTAAATTTCAGGGTGGCCTCGCGGGGCTATCTGCCCCGCAATTGGGTGCGCTGGCGGTGAAGGAAGCCGTGCGGCGCGCCGGTGTGGATCAGGAGAGCATCGACGAATGCATTATGGGCAACGTACTCGCGGCAGGGCTCGGGCAGAATCCGGCCCGTCAGGCGGCGTTGTTCGGAGGTCTGGCTGCTTCTGTGGCCGCGCTCACTATCAACAAGGTGTGCGGTTCCGGCCTGAAAGCGGTTGCTCTCGCGGCGCAGGCGGTACAGACCGGAAATTCGGAGATTGTTGTTGCGGGCGGCATGGAATCCATGAGCAATGCTCCTTACCTGCTGCCGCAGGCGCGGCAGGGCTTTCGGCTTGGTAACGCCACGGCGCTCGATTCGATGATTCACGACGGCCTTTGGGATGTATACAACGACTTCCACATCGGCATCACTGGTGAGAACGTCGCAGCGAAACACGACATCTCACGCGAAGAGCAGGATGAGTACGCGCTCCACTCCCATCGCAAAGCTGCGGCCGCGTGGCGCGAAGGGCGATTTGACACTGAAGTGGTTCCGGTCGCTGTGCCATCGAAGAAGCGCGGCGCGGAACCGGAAGTTGTGTCGCGCGACGAATCGGTGCGCGAGGACGCCAGCATGGAAGCCCTCGCGGCGCTCAAGCCAGCGTTTAAAAAAGACGGCACGGTAACGGCGGGAAATGCTCCGGGAGTGAACGACGCGGCTGCGGCGCTGGTCGTGATGTCCGCCGCGAGGGCGGCGGCTTTGGGCCTGACGCCGCTGGTTCGCATTCGTGCGCAGGCGACCAGCGGGGTGGATCCGCAATGGGTGATGCTGGCGCCGGTGTCAGGCGTGCAGAATGTATTGGCTCGGGCTGGCTGGGAGTTAGACAGTGTGGATCTGTTCGAACTCAATGAGGCTTTCTCCGTGCAGGCAATCGGCGTCATGCTGGAACTTGGGCTGGATTCGGAACGCGTCAACGTGAACGGGGGAGCGGTGGCCATCGGGCATCCGATTGGTGCCAGCGGCGCTCGTATTCTGGTGACGCTGATTCACGAAATGATCCGGCGCGACGTGCATCGGGGAGTGGCGGCGCTGTGTCTGGGTGGCGGCAACTCGGTCGCGCTGGCAATCGAGCGGTAGAACGGTTTCGGAAATCCCGAAACACCGTCCCGGCTTTCATGTAGAATAACTTTCGGGAGATTTCCAAATAATGCGCCGCTTTGTCCGCTCTCTATGTTGTTCCTCATTGCTCATGCTTTCGTGCGCCCTGCCCGGCGCGCGGGTTTTCGCCGCCGATAAATGGGTCCACGCGAACTCAGCCCACTTTGATATGTATGCGGCGCAGAGCGAGAGCGACATTCGCGCAGCCCTTCTGCACCTCGAAGTTGTGCGAGCCTATTTTATCGGTGCCACGCATTCGCAGGATCCCGGCGGCCAGCCGGTTCGGATCGTGGTGTTTGCCTCAGCCAGCGACTTCGGCAAGTATCGTCCGTCCGAGTATGGCGACTCCCCCTCTTTCTCAATTCCCGGCACGCCCGCGACAATCGTGGCCCTGGGCCTGAAACCGGACATGTTTGAACAGATTTTTATGGAATACACTCAACTGGTGCTGGACGATTCCGCTTCGAATCTTCCCTACTGGTATCGCGCTGGTCTCTCGGAACTCTACGCTTCGTTGAAGCCAGGCGACGGCACGGTGAAGCTTGGGGGGCCACCCATGCGCAGCTATAAGCATGGCGCGATTTCCAGCAACCTCGAGCAAGTCCTGACCTCCCTCTTCCTGATCGACAGGAACGGGATTGTTGCATCGAGGGGCAAGAACGCCGTGGACTTTAACACCGACACTCCCTCCGCCAAACTCGCTGCGGCGTTGGGCAACGGTGCCGCCACCACGGCACTGGCACAGGTACAGAGTTCGGTTACGGAGGACTACGCGGGAACGGACTGGATACTGATGCACATGCTGATGTTCCAGCCGGAGTACCGTCCGAAGTTCGGTGAGTTCACCGGCGCGATTGGGAGCGGGACGGAGGCCGGCGCGGCGATTGCCAAGGTCTATGGACGATCTATGCGGCAGGTTTCGGACGATTTGATTCTCTATTGGAAGCAGTCCGGCCTGGCCGTGGCGACGGCTAAAGCGCCAGGTGACAAGCCGGCACCGGCGACTATGAAGGCGGCAACCCCGGCGGAGACGGATGCCGTGATGGCCAGTCTCGCGAAGAAGGGTAAATAGCTTTCGCAGCTGATTTCAGGCTGCCGCGACACGCACTTTCGGCGCGGTCACGATTTTCAGGCGCGGAGTTTCGGCACCGCATTCGCAATGTTCGCGGACGACTTCGGCATCGCAACCCGCAGGCAGGTCCATCAGCAGCGAAGCGCCGTCATTCGCCGCTGAGTCCGCATCCGGCGTGAAGTGCAGCCCGTCATGCACTTCGCATTCCCGGGCAGCTACCCGCCCATCCAGACCGCGCAGTTGTTCGAAGACCGGCAGCCCGAAGGCTCTCCATAACAGATCGCGATGGTGTGGCGCAATGGAAGCGGATTCCGGCAGTTGAACTGAGGTCAGCACGATCAGGGCGGATTTCAGGCTGGGGAGATCCATCAGGCCCCGCCGTTTCTGATCGGCAAGTGCGAGCGCGTTGCCGAGGGGCAGCACCAGTGCGTCCGGCGCGTATTCGATCAGCGCGGGAAGATCATCCGGTTCGAAGGCCTGCATGTCGGGCTCAAGCCTGAAGTCGGCGTTCAGAAGGGCGAGGCGTCCGCGATGAGGCAGGGGAAATCTCAGGGTCTCCTTGCCGCCTTGGCCAAGGACGTGGGTTGCCACAGCGCTGGGACGGCGCTGCAGCAGGAAACGTGGCAAAGTCACACGGGTTCGCTAAGCCATATAGTGTGGCGTTGCCGGAATATTCTCAACTAAATCGCAGTGAGATGCGCTGGCGCGCTCGCCTGTATCGTTTTGGTATTACGGCTACAGTTTTTCCAGCAGGCCCGTGACTTCTTTGATGTGTCTCGTCAGTGTTGCCAACACTTGCGCCAGTTGCTTTGCCTGCTCGCCGGCCTCGGCGGCGTTCTTCGCTTCCACGGCTTCGCGAATGCCGGGCAGTGTCTTGACCGCGTAGCCTGTGTAACGGCCCGGAGCGTAAATGCGATGCCGATACCAGGGTCGGCCAGGCAGACCAGGGTCAAGCGTGAGATCGCGCTCGCCGCTCATGAGGAGGCGGTTCATGGCGGCGAGCTTTTCGGGTGACGCCTTCGGGATTTTTTTCGCTGCATGATCGCGGGCTTTGCTATACGCCGCAGCTGCCTGCGCGAGCCCCGCGTTGGCCTTGCGAACAGCCTCGAGATTCACGGTTTTGTCGCCGATATCGTTGAGGTAAATCCCCACCGACGTGGCGAGGCGGCTGAATTCGATGGGGAGCAAGGGCGCGTCCGCGAGCTGCATTTCCACCGTGGCGTTCATCTGCGCGAGGGCGCGACCGTGGCTGAAATCGGTATCGTCGAAACGGCTGTACCAGGAGAAATCGTCCCACACGGAATGGTAGACGCCGCCGGGAGCAGAGCCGAAACTCAGGTTCAGAGATGCAATGCCCAGATGCTGGAGGAACGGCGTGTAGTCGGAGCCCGAGCCAAGCGGCGCAAGGTGAAATTCCGCGGGCTTATTGGGCGCTGCCTTACTCTGCCGCGCCAGTGTGTCATCCAGGAGCGACTTCCCGCTGATTGGGTCTTTCACTTCCTTCATCGCATCTTTGACGAAAACGTCCAACCCGTCGGAACCCTCCGCACCGAAAGCGCCCTTGCCGCTGGAATCGGAGTTGATGTAGACGGCCAGTTTGCGGTTGAGTTCGTCGGCGTGCTTCTCCATCCATTCGGTGGAACCAATCAGGCCGAACTCCTCGCCATCCCAGAACGCCAGCAGGATGGTGCGCTTCGGCTTCCAGCCCTGACGCGACAGCTCTCCCAATGCGCGGGCGGTTTCCAGCAACGGGGCAGCACCGGAGAGCGGATCCCCCGCACCGCCTACCCAGGCGTCGTGATGATTGCCGTGGAGGATCCACTCATCGGGGAACTCGTTGCCGGGGATGCGGGCGATCACGTCGTAGAGCGGGTGCGTCGCGTTCTCCATCGTGACTTTGAGATGAACAGTAGTTTCGCCGGGGCCGAGATGGTAGGTAATGGGCAGCGCGCCACGCCATGCTTCGGGCGCTACAGGACCGGAGAGCGCGGCGAGAAGCGGTTGCGCATCAGCGTAGGAAATGGGCAGGACGGGAATGCGCTGGATGGTGGTGGCTTCTGCCAGTGCGAGGCGCTTCGAGCCTGGCTCGGAAGCCCAGCCGGGGCTGAGTGGGTCACCGGGCTGCACGCCGAGATCGAGCACGCTGCCGCGCTGCACGCCATCGGCGGGACGGAAGGGCCCTTTGGGGAGCGTGTCGCCCTGAAAGTAGCCGTCGTCGCGGGGGTCGGAATAAATGATGCAGCCGACCGCGCCGTGTTCGAAGGCAACGCGCGGTTTCACACCCCGGAAGCTGCCGCCGTAGCGCGCGATGACGATTTTGCCGGTGACGTCGATGCCCAGTTCTTTGAGCTTGTCGTAATCGGCGGGCAGGCCGTAGTTGACGTAGACCAGGGGCGCGGTGACGTCACCATCGCCGGAATAGGCGTTGTAGGGCGGGACGCCGAGGGTGGACGCTTCTTCGAGTTTTGCGCGGAAGGGCGTGGGCGCGGTCATTTCCAGGACGCGTGTTTGGGGCGTGGGCAGCAGGGCTTCGAAGGTTTCGATGCTGGCGTCGAGGCCGAATTCGCGGAGTTGAGCGAGGAGCCATTCGGCGGTTTGTTTCGAGCCTGGCGTTCCTGCAAGATGCGGTTGGGCGGAGAGCTTTTCAATGGTGGCGCGGATACGGGCGGCCTCGGGTATGGCGCGGGCCTGCTGCTGCCACTGTGTTTCTGTGGTCTGGGCGTTGAGGAGGAAAGGGAGGAGGAGACTCGCGAGTGCCGTGTGGCGCATCAGGCTTTCAGTGTAGCGGAGGAGGTGAAAATTCTCTATTGACTCCAACATACGAAAATCGTAGAATCACATACAAGCATAGTAGAAAAGATGGCGAACACGAAATTCACGAAGCTGGAACTTCAGATCATGCAGGCCCTTTGGGACCTTGGAAAAGTCTCGATTCGCGAGATCCAGGAGACGTTCCCTGAGCCGGATCGGCCGGCGTACACAACGATTCAAACCACGGTTTATCGGCTGGAAGCGAAGAAGGCGCTGAGGCGAGTCAAGAAGATCAGCAACGCGCATATTTTTGAGGCAGTGGTTTCGCGCAATGCGACGCAGGGGCGGTTGATCGACGAACTGCTGGGTATGTTTGGCGGGCGGACACAGCCTGTGATGGCGCACCTGATTGAATCGGGGCGGCTGACGCTGGACGACGTGAAGGCGGCGGAAGAAACGCTGCGTCGGTTGTCGAAGAAGAAAGGATAAGACGCGATGTTGCAGGTACTGGCGAATCATCTGATCCAATCGACGGTCTTCGCCCTGTTGGCAGGAGCGCTGACACTGGTGTTGCGGAACAATGCTGCACGGGTGCGGTACAGGGTGTGGTTTGCGGCGTCGATGAAGTTCCTGGTGCCGTTCTCGTTATTTGTGGAGATCGGAAAGCGGCTAAATTGGTCAACCACGCCTGCGATAGTGCTTCCTCGCATGGCCTTTGTGATGAATGAGAGTCTCCACTGGTGTGTGCGGCCGGTATCAGCGGTTCAGATCTAAAACGCCGCATTGAAGACATCATGCGGAATGCGTGGCTGGCAGAGCTGAGTCTCGCGAAGAAGACTCTGCTCGGGCTGGCGACGTTACTGGCGTTGGTGACGCCGCTTGCCATTGGAATACTGGGTGCCTCCGCTATACGGGCGCAACTGCGGACTCCCGCATCCCCGTCCGCACCCGCTGCGGCTGCAACGTCCGCGCCGCAACCGACTGCCATTGCTCAGTCGCAAGCCTCGACGCCTCCGCCGGTGGCACAACCTCCAGCGGTTCCCGGGACGTGGACCGATCCGGGTACAGGTCTCCTGTGGGCCGCGAGTGATAACGGCTCCGACGTGACGCAGCGTCAGGCCGGAGAATACTGCAGTGCGTTGGAATTAGGGAATCTCAAAGGCTGGCGACTGCCGACCATCGTGGAAGCGCGGTCGATCTACGTGGCGCCGGACTTTGACGGCCAGTGGGGCCCCGCCATGGGAGGCACCGGCGGCCAGGTGGGTGCGGGGGTAAACGGAGTATGGCGCATCAAAGGCGGAATCGGCATTTCCGGTGACACCTGGACATCTACACAGGCTCGCGATCCCGGCCAGTACACGTATTTCCATTTCGACCACGGTGTGCAGTATGCCGCTGGAGAAACCTTCAGCCACGGGCGGGCCTTGTGTGTGAGTGGACAGAATCAGCCTGTAGCGCGGGCCGTTGCCGACACATGGACAGATCCGAAAACGAAGTTGACGTGGGCGACGCAGGACAGCGGCACGAATGTGAGCCAGACGAAGGCTGCGGAGTATTGCGGAACTCTCCATTTGGCTGGTTTCACCGATTGGCGTCTTCCTGAGATTGCGGAACTGGCGGCAATTTACGATCCTTCGTCCGTGATGCATCCACCCGATGGCGAAGGGGACGCGCACGTTCGGGGCGGCATTCAGTTGACGACAGGTAATGTGTGGAGCGCGACGGTGGGGGAGAATCCGGGCCAGGCCTGGATGTTGACCTTCTACTCCGGATATCGCATGTCGGTTCCGGCGGACCAGGCTCCTCCGGTGCGCGCCGTGTGCGTGCGTGGCGGTGCCTCGACAAGCGTGCGGTTGCTTGTGCAAGCGCCCTCGCAAGCCGCGGCAAGGGTCGCGCCCACAGTCGCATCGGGAGCACCGTGTCCCGTCACCACACCGGCGAAATCGTTCTCCCCGCCATCGCAATACGTGCTGGAGGGCCCGTTTGACCGCATGTTTTGGTACGGTAACAACGATCTCTGGATGGCCCTGCCCGGTGACGGTGTCTGGCACGCCGGTGCCGAAAAACTGTTGTTATGGAAGCTGGGATACGATGGCATGACCGAACCGCGTCCAGACATCACGATCGTCCAAAAGCAACTGGATGGCACCGGGCCCGAAGTTCAGACCCGGGGCGGTACGAGCGCCTTCGATAAGGGCACATGGAAGATGATGTGGGGCATTACATTCCCGCACTCCGGTTGTTGGGAGGTCACCGTTGCCAACAACGGGCATTCGCTGACCTTTGTCGGGATAGTGCGTTGAAGGAAGAACCTACCAAACCTCGACCCGCAGACCAGGCACTCGCGAGAACTCGCGGTGGTTTCTGGTGACGAGAATAAAGTCCCCGCGAAGTGCAATTGCCGCAATCAAAAGGTCGTTGTTGCCGATCGGCGTGCCGGCTCTTTCGAGCAAGGCGCGGATCAGTCCGTAGTGATTTGCCGCTTCATCGTCGAAGGGTAACGATTCAAATGGCCGAAGCAGGCGCTCATACCCTTCCAGATTCGCGTCCACGCGCTGGCTCTTACGTGCGCCGAACATCAATTCGGCGCGTACTACGCCGCAACTGAAAATCTGAGCAGGACTGAGCGCTGCGAGCCGCTCCACCAACATCTTCTCCCCTCTTGCCAGACCGATCCAGATATTCGTATCGATCAAGAATCGCTTCACGGCAGATCCAGTTGATCGACAGGCTCAGGCGGAGAATCGGCGGGTTCTTCCATGTCCTCAGTGAGGAATCCGCACGCCTCCGCGAAAAACCCCGTCGGCCAGGCTTCGAGCGAAGCTCCGCCGCGTATTTGCGACAACATAAACCTGGACAACGGCATGCCTGCGGCACTGGCTTCTCGCTTCAGTCTGGCGGCAAGATCGTCGGGTATGTATAGGTTGAGATGAGCCACAAAATAAGTATAGCAAGTATATTTAAATAATCAAAAGACTTCCACTAACCAAACGTCCCACGCCGAAGTCGAACAACCTGATGAATCCATTCAGGCTCGCTGCGGTTATGGCTGCGTTCGCATTTCGCGCGATCGCCGCTTCCGCCACCTTTGACGCCGCCTCCGTGAAGGTCAGCAACGCTCCGGACGCCGTGATGTTCTTCGGCACCGGAACGTTGAATACCGCCACCGGAACGTATCGCGTGCCCAGCGCCGGTGGCAGCGTGATCATGAACAACTGGACCCTCGGCTCACTCATCGCGGCGGCGTGGGATCTCGGCTCCGGTCAATTGTCCGGACCCGATTGGCTGAATTCGGATCGCTACGATGTTTCCGCCAGGACTTCGCCGCAGACCACCCAGGCCGAACTTCGGACTATGCTGCAGGCGCTGCTCGCCGAGCGGTTCCAGCTGGCGACGCATCGCGAATCGAAAACGCTGCCTGTCTATGTTCTGACGGTAGACAAGGGAGGGTCGAAGCTACACATAGGCACGGGCGATCAGCAGTCGCCCGTATTGTTCGCGCCGCCCTCGCGTCTGATCGGGCACAGTTCAACGTTGCAGTCTCTGGCTAATGCCCTTCGGAGGCCTACCGGCCGCACGGTCATCGACAAGAGCGGCATCAGCGGGAACTTCGACTTCACGCTGACCTGGACGCCGGACACAAACGTGCAGTCGCCAGATGCCGCTGCCGACGCCGGACCGTCGATCTTTACCGCCGTCCGGGAGCAGTTGGGCCTGCGCCTGGAGCCGGAGAAATCACAGGTGGACGTGCTCGTGGTGGATCGCGCGAATCGGGTCCCCGTGGCCAACTAATACAGGGCGGCTGGAGGTGCACCATAAACTGGATGTTTATGAATCCAGGTTTTGCACGGGTATTCCTCGCCATCGCTATTGTGAGCGCGCTCCACGCCCAGAGCCCCGAGTTCGACGTCGCCTCCGTGAAGCCGAGTGCTCCCGGTGGCCGCAAGGCCCTGACCGTCAGCCCCGGCCGCATTACTTTCAACAGCGTCACCCTGCGCGATTGCCTGATGGCCGCCTACGACATGAAGGATTACCAGATCACTGGGCCGGACTGGATGCGGATAGATCGCTTTGACATCGTGGCCACCGCGCCGGCAGGGATGACGGAATCGCCGGCACCGGAAAGCGGCGCTCTGGCAGGCCCGGTGCTGACTCCCAACCTCAGGCTGATGCTGCAGAAGCTCCTGAATGCCCGCTTTCAGATCACCATGCATCGTGAGAAACGGGAACTTCCGGTCTATGCCATGGTCGTCGGAAAGAACGGCACGAAGCTGAAAGAGACTGACACGCCGGGGCGCAGCAACATGCGTATGAACGGCGGCAGCGTGTCGTTCAAGAGCGTAACGATACAGGAACTGGTGGACGACCTGTCGCAAATCCGCACCGCAGAGATGGATCGGCCGGTGATCGATAACACGGGGCTCAAGGGCCGCTACGATTTCACGGTAACGCTGTTCAATACACAGGAAGAGATGATGGCGGCGATCAACAAGGGCGATTTTGGGTCGTCGATCTTCACTCTAATTCAGGAGCAACTGGGGCTAAAGCTGGAATCGCAAAAGCTCCCGCTGGATATGGTAATTGTCGAGAAGGCGGAACGGGTCCCGACCGACAATTGACGCGCTGGAATTTGGAACTTTCGGGGTGCGCCGGATTGAAAGCAGGATGGCCGTGAAGTTATTCAACGTATTTCGAATCCTGATCGCGGGCGCGCTGGTCACTGCGTGCGGGCAGGCACAGACAGCAAAGAGCTTCGAAGTCGCCTCGATCCGGCCCACTGCGCCAGATGAATCCCGGACGCAGCTCTCGATAGGGGCCGGGCGGTTCACCGCCGAGGGCGTCACCGTGAAAACTCTGATCGAGCAGGCCTGGAGTGTGGCGGAGTTCCAGATAGTCGCCGCGCCCGGATGGCTTGGCAGTGAACGTTTTGACATCAACGCGAAGGCGGAAGGTATCAACGAAACCAACATCGAGCAAATGATTCCGATGCTGCGCGGCCTGCTCACCGACAGGTTTCACCTGCGATTTCATCGCGAGCCGCGCGAGATGCAGGCCTTTGCACTGACGGTCAGCAAGGCAGGGCCGAAGCTTACGCCGGCCGCGCCTCCAGTCGATGGAAAGCCGGGACAGGGGCTGCGCCGACTGGGGCGGGGAGTCCTGCAGGCGCAGAACGTGACCACGTCCACGCTGGCCGAAATGCTCAGCCGGCAACTGGAACGAACCGTCTCAGATAAAACGGGACTAAACGGAACCTTCGACGTCGATCTGAAATGGACTCCCGATTCCGGTGAATCGCCCGGCGCCGAAGGTCCCGGTCCTTCGATTTACGCCGCGTTGCAGGAACAACTGGGCCTGCGGCTGGAATCGGTGAATACTACGGTGGAGATGCTGGTCATCGACAGTGTAGAAAAGCCGTCTGAAAACTAAACTGGAGTTGTTTACGCATGTTCCTGAAGACCTTTGCCGCACTCACACTCGTTTCCCTTGGTACCGTCTTCGCGCAGAAGCCGGAGGCACTGCCGGCTTTTGAGGTGGCATCCATCAAACCGGCGGCGCCCATGCAGTCCGGCCGCATGATGGTGGGCGTGAGGGGCGGGCCAGGTACTCCCGAACCCGGGCAAATGACGTTCACCAACGTGTCGCTATCGAACCTTATTCAGAAAGCGTATGACGTGAAGGATTATCAGGTCACGGGGCCGGACTGGCTGGATTCCGTCCGCTTCGACATCAGCGCCAAGGTGCCCGCCGGAACTACGAAGGCACAGTCCCTGCTGATGATGCAGAGTCTGCTTGCCGAACGCTTCAAACTCGTCTTGCACCACTCTTCAAAAGAAGCGTCCATCTACGCACTGCTGGTGGGGAAGAACGGCCCGAAGCTGACGGTGTCTGCGCCTGAATCCGCGGACGCCGGCACCACTCCCGCGGCGGCTGCCGAGGCGCTTCGGACAGGTCCGCCCGCAATGGGTAAGGACGGCATGCCCCAACTTCCGAAGGGCGCGGGCCGCGGCGGGGCGATCATGATGATGACGCCGGGTGGGCGCATGCGACTCACGGCCAACGGGACCACCGTTTCGCACTTTCTGGACGCGCTGGGATCGCAACTGGACCGCCCGGCTGTAGACATGACGGGGCTCACCGGTACCTACGACATCACCTTCGACTTCACGCCGGACCCCGCCATCATGCAGGCCAAAATGGCGGCCATGGGTGTTCAGTTGCCACCGGAAGTGGCGGGCCACGCCGCGGCGGACGATTCGAATTCGCCATCCGTATTTACGGCGCTGCAGGAACAACTGGGGCTGCGTCTGGAGGCCCGCAAGGGGCCCGTGGATCTGCTGGTTGTTGACAGCGTGCAGAAGACTCCCACGGAGAACTGAATTGGGGTCTTCGCCCGAAGACGCTGGCAGGCGGATACCCCAGGGTCGTCCTGGGCCTGCCGCTCACACGTGGGACGCCACGGCTCAAAATCCAAGGAACGACTTCGTTCCCGTTTGAACGGTTTCGTGCCGTTTTTCGCACTTTTGAAAAAATGGCAACATTTTTGCTAAACAAAATGCTGCTGTTATTCGTCTAAGTAGAGTCCGTCGTTTTTTCTCGCGCGCTTCCGGGAACAAAAGTGCCCTGCCCGGAGTCAACAGCTGAAAGGAGCGGTCCCTGTGAAGTCTCGCTGGTCTGCGGATCCAGGTCCGCTTCGCGAATCTCCGTGTTGCTGCCGACGTCCCGGTCAGCGCTCCCACAATCAATCCCGGTGCCACGGTATCCCTGCGCATCGCAACTATTGTCTTGACAAGGCGAGGATTATCGTACTAAATAGTTAGTAGGTTTGCGAGGGGAGTGAACGCATGATACGACAAACATTCCATGTGGCCCTGGTGTCACTGATCGCGGGAGCGGCATTCGGGCAGACACCGGCGGCACCCGTGGCTGCCGACGCGCCACGGTTTGAAATCGCGGACGTACACGTCTCCCCCAAGGCGTTGAACCAGTTCATCCGCACTGGTCCGCCCCGTGCCGGCCGCTACGAGATCCGCACGGCCACCATGTGGGATCTTGTGCGCATCGCCTACGGCTTCGATCCCGACAAGATTCTTGAAGGTCCCAGTTGGCTGGAAATGAATCGCTACGATGTCATCGCGAAGGTGCCCGCTGATGCCACTACGATCGAAGCCGTGACTCCCATGCTCCAGACGTTACTTGCGGATCGCTTCAAACTGGTGGTCCACAAGGACACGAAGCCGCTTCCCACGTGGGCCCTGGCGGTAGGGAAGAAATCCTTGCTGAAAGAAGCCGATGGTAATGGCGACACCGGATGTAAGCCAAGAGCTGACACGAGCAATCCTGTTCCAGGCGATGGCACCAGTCGCCTTTTCATGAGTAGTGCGGACGGTAAGACCACTACGATCACGCTTGGACCCGGAGGGACCATCGAATATAATTGCCGCAACGTAACCATGGAATCGTTTGTGGTCACCATGCGAGGGCTGATCGGGGCTTCACTTGGTTCGAATCCTGTTCTGGACCAGACCGGCCTCAAAGGCAAATGGAATTTCGACCTGAAGTTTTCCACCAGTTTCGGCATGCCGGGCGCTTCCGGAGACAGAATCACTTTTCAGGAGGCTGTGGAAAAGCAACTCGGTTTCAAACTGGAAGAACATCCGGTTCCTACCCCCGTCCTTGTCGTCGACAGTGTAGAGGAAAAGCCGTCTCCTAATCAGCCTGGTGTTGCCGAAGCGCTGCCGCCGCTGAAAATGCCTACGGAATTTGATGTCGCGGACATCAAGCCGATCGATCCGAATCCCAGCGGTCCAACGATGATGCGGATCATGATGCAACCCGGTGGTCGTTTTGTCTCGTCCGGATTACCCTTGTCATTCCTGTTGCAGAGAGCCTTCAATACGCAGAGTAGCGACCAGATCATCGGCATTCCCAAATCGGCTGACTCGCAGCGTTACGACATTACCGCCAAGGCGAACATGCCCGCCAGCGCGAATCCGAACGACCAGGATCTCCAGGCCACGCTGGTGCTCTCGCTGCTCAAAGACCGGTTCGGCCTGAAATATCACACCGAAGAGCGGCCGCTGCCCGCATACTCGCTGGTGGCCGCGAAACCGAAAATGAAGAAGGCCGACCCATCCAGCCGTACGCACTGTAACCGAGCCAACGGGCCCGCCGGATCGGCGCCGGGCACCACCCTGATGACCTGCCAGAACATCTCCATGGACCAGTTCGCGGAACAAATACGGGGTGCCGCGCAGGGGCTGACGATTCCGCCGCTGAATGCAACTGAAATCGAAGGCGGCTGGGATTTCGCACTGACGTGGAACCAGAGAGCCGGCTTGAATATGGGGAACGCCCCCGCTCCGCCAACCGACGGAGCACCGGCGGCTGCCGATCCCACCGGTGGCTACACGATCTTTGAAGCCATCGAAAAGCAGCTTGGCCTGAAGCTCGAAATGCAGAAGCGTCCGGTGCCGGTGTACGTCATCGATCACCTCGACGATAAACCGACGGACAACTGACACATGAAACGTTGCACCATCCTCTTTGCGCTTTCTGTCGCCGCTGCCTTCGCGCAGTCTGAGGCGAAATTTGAGATCGCGGATGTCCACGTAGCAGCCAAAGTGCCGAACCCCAACTTTCGAATGGTACCGCCGCGCAATGGGCGCTATGAAATTCACAACGCCACCATGGTGGACCTGGTGCGCACCGCTTACGCCGTCGATGCCGACAAAGTGCTCGGCGGACCCAGTTGGCTGGAGATGGCTCGCTTCGATGTCATCGCGAAGGTCAACTCGGCTGATCTGGATTCACTGAAGGCCGCCCTTCAGTCCCTGCTCGCCGAACGCTTCAAACTGGTCACCCACAAAGACACCCGGCCTTTGCCAACCTACGCGCTGGTGCAGGGCAGGAAGCCTTTGCTCAAAGAAGCCGATGGCTCCGGCGATACAGGCTGCAAACTGCAAACTCAGCCGGACCCGCCGCCAGGCACTCCGGGCATGTCCACCATCATTCTGAACGGAACCGGAATCCGGATCGGCCCCGGCGGCTCTATCGGCTATTCGTGTCGCAACATGACCATGGAGGCTTTCGCCGCTGGGCTTCGTAACATGTTCGGCGCGAACGGCGTGGGGCCAAACCCGGTGGTCGATCGCACGGGTCTCAAGGGCATGTGGAATTTCGATGTGCGCTGGACGCTGCAAATCAATATGTCGCCTGCCGTTGCAGCCGCAGCCAACATGGGCCCGCCGATTTCCGTCTTCGATGCGATCGACAAACAGCTCGGTCTGAAACTGGAGCAGCAACAGGTTCCCACTCCGGTGATCGTGGTCGACAGCGTCAGCCAAACGCCGACACCGAACCTGCCCGAAGTTGCCAACAGTCTACCGCCGATTCCGGTGCCAACCGAATTTGAAGTCGCCGATATCAGGCCGTCCGCGCCGGACTCCACGAAGTTTGCCATGCAGACTCAGCCGGGCGGACGGTTCATCACGGAGGGCACCACCATGCAGAGCCTGCTGATGCGCGCGTTCAGTAATGGTAGCCCTTTGATGAGTAACGATTCCGTGATCGGAGTGCCCAAGTGGGCCGATACCGCACGTTTCGATATCACAGCCAAAGCCAATGTGAATGCTGCTGCGGCGTTTGACCTCAATACACTGACCCCCTTACTGCGCCGTCTGCTGGAAGATCGGTTTCATCTCAAAGCGCACACCGAGGAGCGCCCTGTCTCGGCCTACACGCTCCTGGCGGGCAAGCCGAAAATGAAGAAGGCCGACCCCAACAGCCGGACGCATTGCATCCGTGCGAACGCCCCAGCCGGTTCACCGCCGGGTTCCCAAATGCTCACCTTCCAGAACATCACTATGGCGCAGTTTGCCGAACAGCTGATGAATTCAGCTCCCGCCTTGCTGCGTTGGCCTGTACTCGACGCTACGGCCATTGAAGGTGGCTGGGATTTCACATTGCTATGGAGTAGTGTCGTTCCGAACATGAACGGCCCAGGCGGTGGCGGAGACTCCGCCGGTGCGGTGGCTTCTGCCGCCGATCCCAACGGCGGCCTCACGCTGTTTGAAGCCGTGGAGAAGCAACTCGGTTTGAAACTGGAAATCCAGAAGCGTCCCATGCCGGTCACCGTGATTGACAGTCTGGACGAAAAGCCAACCGACAACTGATTCGCAATGCGGGGCAGGCGTTTTCGCCTGCCATGACCTGACGGAAGCGGGAAGGAAAAAGGATGAACATGAAACGCACCCTGTCGTTATTCGCGCTTCTGTCGGCTGCGGCTTCCGCCCAGCCCACACCACAATTCGGCCCAACGGACATTCATTCCAGCGCGCACACGGTGACGCAGGCCTACATTCGCGGTCCTTTCCTCCGTTCGGGGCGTTACGAAATCCGCCAGGCGACGATGGTCGATCTCATCCGCACCGCGTACGGCGTCGATGAAGACAAAGTTCTCAGCGGTCCCGCGTGGCTCGAAACCGATCGCTTCGATGTCAGCGCGAAACTCCCGGCCGAAGTCACCCCGGAGAATCTCAAACTCGCGCTTCAGGCGCTGCTGGCCGATCGCTTTAAACTCGTAGTTCACAACGACACGAAACCCCTGCAGGCTTACGTACTTTCGGTCGGGAAGAAGTCACTTTTGAAGGAAGCGGATGCCAGCGGTGAACCGGGCTGCAAGAACACAACCCAGCCCGGCGGTCGCGGTGGCGGCGCGGTAATGATCGGTGGCAGCGGCCCTGTGGCGTTTAACATCTTTGCCTGCCGCAACGTGACCATAGAGGCCTTCGTCAAGGCGCTGGGTACAAACATGGGCATGGCGACAACCACCCTCAGCGGCACTCCCGTCGTGGACCAGACGGGTCTTAAGGGCGCGTGGGACTTCGACGTGAAGATCTCCCCGTTGCGCATCGGCGGCGGCGGTGCGGACGTGGAGACCATCACGATCTTCGACGCCGTCGATAAACAGCTTGGCCTGAAACTGCAGATGCAGAAGGTTCCGCAACCTGTAGTTGTGGTGGATAGCGTGAATAACAAGCCCACCGACAACCCTCCCGGTATTACGGCGAGTCTTCCAACAGCTGCGGCGGAATTCGACGTTGCCGACGTAAAGCCGACTGACCCCTCGGCCGGGCCGGGAATCACCTTCAACATCCAGCCCGGCGGTCTGGTGAATCTCAAAGGCATGACGATGAAGACCCTGATTCAGCAGGCTTACGGCGCGGCCATTCGCTTTAGCGGCAACGATACGATTGTCGGCGCTCCCAAGTGGTTCGATAACGACCGCTTCGACATCATCGCGAAAGTCGCACCCATTGCCTCAGCCACCGGCGCAGCCAACGCGCCTGTGGACGCCGATACCGTCTGGCTGGCTCTCCGCGCCCTGCTGGTGGACCGTTTCAAACTGGCCGCCCACATTGAAGATCAGCCGCAACCGACCTACGTCCTGACAGCGGTAAGGCCGAAGCTGACGAAGGCCGATCCCTCCAACCGAACTTCCTGCAAAACACCCAACACGATTAAGGTTCTGACCTCTTCCGGTCCCGGCGGTGCGTCCACTCCCGCTACTCTTACCTGCCAGAACATTACGATGGCGCACTTCGCCGAAATACTGCAGCAGTCTTCGCTGAATGACGTGACTCACCCGGTGGTGGATGGCACCGGCCTTGAGGGCTCGTTTGACATTACCGTGAGTTGGAGCCCGGCCATCATGGGCCAGATGATGGCCGCCTCGCGCGCGAGGGTTGACGCTGCCGCAGCTGGTGGGCCTGACGCAGCCTCAGATCCCGGCGGCGGGGTCTCCATGATCCAGGCGCTGGAGAAACTCGGCCTGAAACTGGACCTCCAAAAGCGCCCGCAGCCGGTCCTTGTGATTGACCACGTGGAACAAAAACCGACGGACAACTGACTTTCCTCTGTCAACGCCAAATAGAAATGTCCGCTTCTCTGCCACATAGAAATGTCCGGTTTTGACGAGGGTTGCCGGAAAGTCGTGTTAATGTGATCGTGTCCGAACGGGGTCGCTCCCGAACGGAAGCCCAAAGCCGA
>CAIQWJ010000023.1 GCA_903875575.1 uncultured Acidobacteriia bacterium
ATAGAAATCCGCCATCTCCTGCTCCCAGTCGGGATCTTCGAACTGGAGGAAGATGGTGCGGAGAACTTTCGGATCGTAGAGCGATTCCGTTGTATAGGTTTTGACGTCGGAAGGCCTGAGTTTGAGGCCGGGGCCGCCCGGGCCCATGCTATTGCCGAAGCCGCGTTCCCGGCGTCCGCCCTGGTTGGCGAGACTGGCTCGGGCGGCTTTGCGTTCGGCCGCGTTGAGTTTGCCATCGCCGTCTTTGTCGAACTTCGCCACCAGTTTGGTGTGCTGATTCATGCGGCCGAAGTCGCCGGGAGGTTGCGCCAGAGCGATCCCGAAAGCTGTCACGGCCGCCATGACGAAGATGGATTTGAACGACATGTGGGTATCTGTCCGACAGCTACGCTACTGCGAGCATTTGGTCGCGGCAGGCATCCGCCGCTACCAGGTTCAAGTGCCGGGCGGCCAGTTTGTATTTGGACACCGTTTCCGGTGTCAGGTTGAACTCTTCGACGGCGCGGCAGAACAGGTCCGGCATCGCGTTGCGGAATTTCATCTCCACGATCATCCGGTCGTTGAGCACTTCCTCGCCCGGGAGGAGATTGTTGAAAGAGGGACCGGAAACGGGTAGCGCTTTCAGATTCTCGTCGATAGTCAGGCGGACCAATTCTCCGTCGGAAGCGGCTACGCGGGCAGTCCGCAGGTAAGAAACCTGGCAGGTTGGTGCGACGCCGCGGGCTATCAGACGTCGATGGAACCAGTAACCGTCCCATTCACGGTCGAGTGTTCCGGATTCGAGATGCGTGAGTTCGCCGATTCCAACCAGTGTTCTTCGCTTGGCCACGATGCTGCTGTTTCTGAGCTTGCGCTCCAGGAAAACGTCATCGGCGCGACCGTAGCGACGCACGCGGTACTTGGCACGACCGTAGGAACCGTGACCGTGAAAGACGTCAAACTCAGGCGTATCGAAATAGAGACTGGTGATGACGTAGGCATCGCCCATATCGGGTGAAGCGTAGGGGTCGGGATCGAGGTGATGCCGAGCCCATGCTTTGAGTGCGGCGGCGCAGTCCGGCGTCACCAGAAACTTGAGTTCCGAGGCCTGCCAGCGGGTTTCGCGCGTATGTTTCATTTACGTTACGTCGAGAAGAGAGTCAAAAAAAACCCGATGCAGCACGGGCCGACCGGGGACGGAAATCTACAGTGCTTCGGAATCTTCAGTGTGTCATCGCGTAGGCGGCGTAGTTGGTGCTGATGCGCATTCCCATATTAGAGTATTTTTCCGGATACTCCGGACGGTCGGCCCACTCCCAGGAATCGCCGACGTCGGAGTTGAGATTCATCACGACGATGATGCGGCCTTTGGCATCGCGGATGCCGCGCCAGTGGGCGATATTGGCTCCGGCTCCGGCATGGTAGGGCAGGCCAGTGCGCACAAATTCGTTATGATTCGCGACCATGAACTTATCCTGGAGGTCGAATAGCAGGTGGTAGATGGGGTCGGTATCCGGGATGTCTTCGGCCTGCGCGCCGGGGAGGACACGAGCCATGGTCTGCATGAAGGCGGCCCAGCCGGTATCGCCCCAGAAATCGTCGACATAGAAAAAGCCGCCGCGATCCAGGTACTCGTGGAGTTTCTTGACCATGGTGTCGGTTAGGTCCATCGTTTCCACGTGGGCGGCGTAGAGCCAGGGCCAGTTGAAAACGTCGTCGCCATCGTTCAGGTTGACGGGTTGCTCGACGGAGCGGGCATCGACACGGGTCAGGCGCCGGAGAATTCGGGCGAAGGCGCGGTCGCCGATGGGATAGTCGTTGGACCACATGGTACCGCCGTAGACCCAGTTGCCACCACCGCCGCCACGTCTGCCACCACCACCGCCGCTTGGGTACATGAGGCGACCGATCACGAATTCGTTGTGATCCTGATAATCGGGGGGCAGCACCATGTTGTCATAGCCTTCCTGGCTGCGCAGGACGCGGAAGGGCATCTGGAAGGCGTACAACGCCGTCAGAGAGACCAGCAGACCCGCCGCGACGATAGGGATGACTCGCATGGTGGCTTAGTGTGAATGGACGATGACGCTGAAGTTACGATAGCCCCTGGCTGGCCGCGCGTCAAGGTGTTGAGACAAACCTTTAAGAAATCTGGCGGTTAGGTATTTTTTTTAGGTCGCGTGGTGCTGGGCAATTTTGGACGGGGAGTGACAGGGCAGGGTTGTATATGATCGGTAGATCAGTGCGCAGAGCGTCATTTCCGGCTGGAGCGGCGTAGCGCGGGGCGCTCTCTGGATCACCCTGACGCTGGCGCTGTTCTTTGGCACCGACGCCCTGCTCTTCCGTACCGGCTGGTACGGGGACTGGCTGGAGCCGGATTCGTCTGCCGGCACGCTGGAGAACCAACTCTACTGGCTGGAGAGTTCACCTCCCGCCAAGGTGCCTGAAGTTCTGGTGATCGGAGATTCCAGGATTGCCGAGGGCTTTTCGGCTCGTGTGGCGGCAACGGCGGTGAACCGGCGACTTCATTTTTGGAATTATGGTATGGGCGGCACTGCGGCGCGGGTCTGGTATTACACGCTGCGTGATGCGGATCCGACGCGGCGGCGGTTTGCGGCGATCGCGATCGCTCTCGGCAACTATTCGGACCTCGACGCGTTTGGCGATTCGCCCAACCGGGAGATCGACCAGAAGTATCTTACGATGCGACTGGGGTTGAGTGATTGTCTGGATTACGCGATGTCGATTGACTCCATGGCGATGCGGGTCCACTCGCTGGCGACGTGTCTCTTCCGCGGCATGGCGCTTCGAACCGATGTGCAGGCGTTTGCGGCCGATCCCAGGGCGAGGATTGCGCACGTGGAGGACCAGAATAAGAACGGTCTGGGTTACCTCAGCGGCTACACAGGGATGACAGAAAGCCTGGAAGGGATGTCGGTGGATTGGCACAGCCGGACAATTCACTTTCCGGAAGGTGTCAGCGACGCGCGGCAGGCGAGTGTCCGGAGATTCGTGCTGCCGGAACCGTTGCCGAATGAAGGGGCAAATGCGAGGTACAGACAGGAGTGGCTGGGCGGGATTCTGGACCTCTACAAAGATTCGAAGACGCGGCTGATCTTTCTGCAATTGCCTCGTGCGCCGATGATGAATCCGAATGCAGCGGAGCCGAGGGAAAGCACGCGATTCGTGGATCGGGCAGAGCGAACGCCGCGGGTGACAGCACTGCCCGCGCCGACGTTTATGGATCTGGAGCGGCCTGACTTGTTTGCGGATGGCCTGCATCTCAATCGCGCCGGCCGGCCGATTTTCAGCGAACGGCTGGCGGCGAAGACGGAAGAGATTCTCAGCGGAGGGGGCAAGTAGGATGCTCTTCGGTACGCTGAATTTCTGCTTTTTCCTGGCTGTGGTGTTGTCTTTGTTTTACGTGCTGCCGCAACCGGCACGGCGGTATCTTTTGCTGGCCGCGAGTTTGTTCTTCTACGTGGCGGCGATTCCGCGGTACATCGTGATTCTGTTGTTTTTGATTACGATCGATTACTTCGCGGCGATGTGGATCGAGAGCCGGGAAGGGGCGCGGCGACATATGGCGCTGGTGGTGAGTTTGTGCGCCAACCTCGGCTTGCTGGGCTGGTTCAAATACGCCAATTTCGCGAGGGAGACGTGGCTGCATGTGTTTGCACCCGGCGCGGCGGTGACGCCGCTGGACATCATTCTGCCTCTGGGCATCAGCTTTCACACGTTCCAGAGCATGTCCTACGTGGTGGACGTTTACCGGAAGAAGCAGCGGGCGGTGCGCAGCTACGTGGATTACGCGCTGTTCGTCTCCTTCTTCCCGCAGCTTGTGGCCGGGCCTATCGTGCGGGCAGGGGAGTTCTTCGGGGACTATTTCAACTGGAAGGCTCCGACGGCGATGGAATGGCGTCAGGGTTGTGCGATGATCCTGACCGGGTACATCAAGAAGCTGGTCTGCGCGGATCAGTTTTCGCTGGTGGCGGACAAGTATTTTGCGGATCCCGCGTCGCTGCCGGGAATTGTGCCAGCGTGGACCGGGGCCATCGCTTTTGGGCTGCAGATCTTCTTCGATTTTTCCGGCTACACGGATATAGCGATCGGCGTAGCGTTGCTGTTTGGTTTTCATTTTCCGGAAAATTTCCGGCGCCCTTATCTTTCGGCAAGCGTGACGGAGTTCTGGCGCCGCTGGCATATGACGCTTTCGCACTGGCTGCGGGATTACCTGTATGTGTCGCTGGGCGGCAACCAGAAGGGCGTGTGGCGGACGAGGTTAAACCTGATGCTTACGATGCTGCTGGGCGGCCTGTGGCATGGCGCCAGTTGGAATTTCGTGATTTGGGGCGGTTATCACGGATTGCTGCTCTCGCTGGAACGGTTGATTTGGGGGAAAGAAGAGAAGACCGGGCTGGTGCGAGTTCCGCTGGCGCTGGTGACGTTCGCGCTGGTTACGATCGGGTGGGTTTTCTTTCGGGCGAAGACTCTGGCGGCGGCCCTGTTTGTAGTCGGGCAGATGTTCACGGGGCAGGCTTCGGGAGGATCACTGCTGAGTACATGGCAATGGCGGCTGGCGTTTCTCACGCTGTTTATCGCGCTGGCGGAAGAGTACGGGCAATGGCTGACGCGACTGGCGCAGTCGGCGCTTTGGGTTCGTACGGCGGCTGCGGTGATGGCACTGCTGGTGATCGAGCTGTTTACGGCTACGGATTTGTCGATTCCGTTTGTGTACTTCCAGTTCTGAGCTGAGCTAGTTGTCGGTGGGAGTCTCTTCCACGTGGTCGATCACCAGCACTGTGGTGGGGCGCTTCTGCGATTCCACTTTGATGCCGAGTTGCTGCCGCATCGCTTCCTGAACTGAGATGGCACCGGTTGGATCTGAGGCACCGCCCGCGTCGCCACCGGCTGATGTGGCGCGCTGGTAGATGGCGATGCCGCTGAAGTTGAGACTGAAGTCATAAGCTCCTTCGAGGCCTGTGGCGTCGACTGCTGGTTTGCCCTGAAAGTAGGCGCCAGCAAGGCCCGGAAGTTGCGTGGCCAACTGGGCCATGGTGGTGTTGGTGCAGACAACCAGACGGTTGCGGGCTGGGCTGGTGTTGGTGGCACTGTTGGTACATTGCGAACGATTCGCGGGATCTGCTTTCGTGAGTTTCGGTTTGGCGGCGACGAAGGCGAAGACATCGCCGGGGCGTTCTTCGTTGTGGACAGCGAGCTTGAACCGGTCTTTCAGCAGATTCTGGAGCATCACCTCAACGGAGGAGAGGCTGAGATTTGTGGTGGCACCGTTCGCAGCAGCCTTGGCGACTATATCCCATTCCGTCTTGCCTACAAACGCGGGCGCTCCGATGATCTTGCTCTCGTCCTGAATCTCCCCGGCGAACCCGATCATATCCTTCAGAGTGATGCGGTGGGCTTCGAAGCGGCCTCCGGGCTGAAACGGGCTGTTGTTCTGCGAAGGGGAGTCGGGTGCGCTGGGTTTGATGACGGCGAGTTCGAACTCGGTGGGGCCAGCGAGAGCCTTGACAGCGGCTGGATCGTTGTCGGCAGGCTTTTCATTGACGCTATCGACCACGAGGACGGGCTGGGGGATCTTAGCGGATTCGATTTTGAGGCCGAGCTGTTTTTCCGTGGCGTCGAACAGCGTGATGGCCCCTTCCCCGGTGAGTTGATTCCGCTGTGACCATTTGAGCGTGAAATCCCAGGCACCTTTGAGGTTGGTCTGGTCCAGCATAGTGATTCCACCCAGGTAGCCGCCTGCCTGGCCCGGAAGCCATTTCGCGAAGTCTTCCATGGTCATTTTGTGGCAGATGAAAGTTACGTACGAGGGGCCCTCTTTGGCTGCCGCGGCGTTGGTCTCCGGTTCACGGCAACCGGATTCACCGGCGTCGTCGGCCTTCTTCAGCTTTGCGCCGCCTTTAGCAACCGTCATGGTGAAGCCGGTGAGCGGCCGGGTGTCGTCATGAACTACCAGCTTGAAGCGATCCGCCAGCAGCGCCTTCACCATGGACTTGATGGCTTCCGGGGTGGAACCGACGGGGAAACTGGCGACGACATCAAAGTGATCCAAGGCAAGCCAGCCGGGGCCGCCGACGATCTTGTTGCCGGCGACGCCCCAGGCATTGGAGATCAGATCGACCATAGTGGCGCCGCGAAGTTCGTAGCGGTCGCTTTCGGGAAACACGCCGATTATCATGCGCTGGGCGTTGGGTGCGGAGACGTGAACATCCGCCGCCCTGAAAGCGGGGGCGGAAATGGTTTGTGCGAAGGCGGTGGCGGCCGCGAGCAGGGCGACGGCGAACAGGGTTCGTGACATAGTAATTCCCTTTGTTACTGAATTCCGCAGACCACAGTGCGACGGGCTGGACGAGCCGGGTTTGGAACCAGAATAAATGGCCGGACTGCGAATTCCCGGTGGCCCGAAAATGAGACGATTCGGCGGAGGGATTCGTTCCATCGTTTTTCCACGATTTGCGATGACGGAGCGCCGTGCCGCTTCCGCGCGCTCCATCTGTCAAAATTGAAGAGACACATGCGGCCTGAGCCTGATTCCCCCTACCTTTCCGACGCTTCCGGTTTGCGCGGCTGCGCTTCGGAGGTCCTGATTCCTGAAGACGAGGCTGCGCTTTCGCAAATTCTTCGCGAGGCGACGACGTCCAACACGCCGGTGACGATTTCGGGATCCGGCACGGGAGTTACTGGCGGCAGGGTACCTGATGGTGGCTGGCTGGTCTCGCTGGAAAAACTGAATTCCGTCCGCGTGGAAAAGGGATTTGCCGTTTGTGGTGCGGGTGCCTCGCTTTCGGCAATTCAGACGGCCGCCGCGCCTTCCAAACAGTTCTACGCGCCGGACCCAACCGAGAACAGCGCGTCGATTGGTGGTACGGTTTCGACCAACGCCAGCGGGTCGCGCAGCTTTCTGTATGGAGATACGCGCCGGCACATCCGGGCGCTGCGGGTGGTACTGGCGAGTGGTGAGGTGCTGGCACTGCGGCGGGGCGATAAGGCTCCGTTTGAGATCCCTGTGCTGCCGGCACCGGACGTTCGCAAGAATACGGCGGGATATTTCATGCGTGCCGGCGCAAATGGCGAGCCGATGGATTACATGGATCTCTTCATCGGGTCCGATGGCACGCTGGGCGTGGTGAGCGAAGTGGAAGTGACACTGCTGGACGTTCCGAAGACGCTGTTTACGGGCGTGGTATTTTTCGCGTCCGACGATCAGGCGCTCAATGCGGTGGACTTGTGGCGTCCTGTGAGCGGTCTGCGGATGCTGGAGTACGTGGATGCGGGCGCGCTGGACGTGGTGCGCAGCCGGTTTCCTGAGATTCCGGCCGAGGCGCGCGTGGCGCTGATGATTGAACAGGACGTGACCGCGGGCGAGGATGCGGAAGAGGCATGGCTCGATCGACTGGAAGCTTCAGGCGCGCTCACAGACGATTCGTGGTTTGCGGCTTCGGCGACGGATCGCGAACGCTTCCGGCGTTTTCGGCACGGGCTGGCTGAGGCGGTAAATGAAATCATCCGGCAGCGCGGGCTGATGAAGGCGAACTCGGATTTCGCGGTGCCTCTCGGGAAGAGCCGGGATATTCTGCAGTTGTATCGGGAGACGCTGGAGCGCGAGTTTCAGGGCCAATACGTAATTTTCGGCCACATTGGCGACGCGCATGTTCACATCAATATTCTGCCTCCGAATAAGGCGGAATGGGAACGGGCAATGGGGCTGATGAAGGGCTTTGCGGCGGCGGCGGTCGGCATGGGCGGGACGGTTTCCGCCGAGCACGGCCTGGGCAAACGCAAGCGGGATTATCTGAAGCTGCAGTTCACACCGGAGCAGATTGAGACGATGCAGGCGGTGAAACGGCGGCTGGATCCGCAATGGTTGCTGGGACGGGGGACGTTGTTTGAGGTCCCCGCTGCTTTCGCGGCGTGAGCGTTGGCAATCTGCCAAGATGGATTCTGACTGATGCCACTTGACCCCGACTCTCCGTATCTGGCCGACGCTTCCAGCTATCGCGGACGCGCTGACGAACTGTTGTTGCCTGAAAACGAGGCGGCAGTGGTGGAGATCATGCGCCGCGCATCTGCCGCCGGCATGCCGGTCACATTATCCGGGGGCGGTTCCGGACTGACCGGGGGACGGGTGCCAGATGGTGGCTGGCTGGTTTCGCTGGAGAAGCTGAACTCGATTCAGGTCCATCAGGGGTATGCTGTTTGCGGGGCTGGCGCAACGCTCACGGCGATTCAGGCTGCGGCCGCACCTTCAAAACAGTTTTACGGACCGGACCCAACCGAGTACAGCGCCGCGATCGGTGGCACTGTGGCGACGAATGCCAGCGGGTCGCGGAGCTTTCTTTACCGTGATACCCGAAGACACATTCGGGCGCTGCGGGTGGTACTGGCGAACGGCGAAGTGCTTTCGCTGCGCCGGGGCGAGAAGCCTCATTTCCCGATTCCGGCGATTCCCGCACCGGACGTCCGCAAGAACACGGCCGGATATTTCATGCGCGAGGGGATGGATTTTATCGATCTGTTCATCGGCTCGGAAGGGACGCTGGGCGCGGTGACGGAAGTGGAAGTGGCACTGCTGCCGTTGCCGGAAGGGCTGTTCACGGGCGTGGTGTTCTTCGAATCCGACGAGGCGGCGCTGGACGCAGTGGATACGTGGCGTCCGATACCAGGGCTGCGGATGCTGGAGTATATCGACGCGAGTTCGCTCGATCTGGTGCGACTGCGATTTCCCGCGATTCCGCCGGCGGCGCGAGCGGCGATTCTGACGGAACAGGAAATCGGCGGCAGCGACGCGGCAACGGAAGAAGCTGCGGACGCGTGGATTTCTCGCATGAAGGCGTCGGCCGCGCTGGCGGAGGGTTCGTGGTTTGCGACTTCGGCGGCGGATCGGGAGCGTTTCCGACAGTTTCGGCATGCGTTGCCGGAGGTGGTAAACGAGATGGCACGGCGGCGCGGTTTAACGACGGTGGGCACGGATTTTTCGGTGCCAGTCGCAAAGAGCCGTGAGATGCTGCGTTTCTATCGGGAGACGCTGGATCGGGAATTTCCAGGCCAGTGCGCGATTTTCGGACACATTGGCGATGCGCATGTTCACGCGAATTTTCTGTGCGCGGACGATGAGCAATGGCAGACTGCGGTGCGGCTGATGACTACGTTCGCGGCAAAAGCCGTGGAGCTTGGCGGGAGCGTTTCGGCGGAACATGGGTTGGGTAAGCGGAAGCGGCATCTGCTGCCGCTGCAGTTTTCATCGGCGGAGATTGAGACGATGAAGAGCATGAAGCGCAGGCTGGATCCGCAGTGGCTGATCGGGCGCGGGAATCTGTTTCCGATCTGAGGCAAGCCCGGTGGAACGGGCCCGCGATGGCCCTTACCGCAAAAGGATCAACTGCGGCGTGGCGTCTGTACCCGCCCAGACAATCGCGTTTTGGTCCAGACGAAGTCCCAGCGCTTTGGCCTCTTCCAATGGCAGGCCAAACACCAGGAAGCTGGTTTCGCCCGGCCATCGACCGGACTCGTGGTCTCCGACTCCCTCAAAAAATGCAAAGTGCCGCTGTTCCAGTTCGCGCTTCAGCGACGCGTGCAACCGGGCATTTGTGGATTCGTCGAGGAGTTTGCCGAAAGGGTTGCAGGCGGTGATATACGCGCTGCATTCAACCCGATGATGCAAGTGGGCCGCAGCCAGAGAGTCGCTATGCTCCCCGATTCGCAGAGAGAAGGGAGAGTCCGCGAACACGCGGTATTCAGTCTCCCTGTAAGCCTGAAGAGTACCGGAATCAATGCTTGTCTCACAGGGCCTTTTGTCCTTTGAGGTTAAGCGTGGATTGCGGTCAGATGTCACTATGACTAAGGCTAGCAGGCACGGCGACGGGCCTCTGCCATGTAGCCGGAGACGGTGCGGTCCCGACGAGCTTACCTGCAAAAAGTCGGAACTGGAGTCAATAACGTGTTATGCAAAACGGGTTTTGGCTGCGATGACTCCGATGAATGCGTTGGCATGAGGGCACTCCTGGCTCATGTGGGGCTGATCAGGACCCGGCATGTCAGGACCCGGCATCCCGCACGATTTCAAAGCCTGGTAGACTATCAAATGCCATGAAGACCGTCAGAACGCTCGCCCTGATCCTGTACGTTTCCGGCGCGGCATTCGCACAGAACGCTACAACAGCAGGCAGGTTCACCGTGGAACATCCCACCCTTCTGAATCCTGGTTTTGAATGGGCAATATCAGGCGACGACAACCGCAATGCGACGGTGAGCGCCGAGTACCGCGCAGTGGGCGAGGCGAAGTGGCGAGAGGCGCTGCCGCTCGTGCGAATCGAAGGCGAGCGTATCTTCCGGCAGAAGGAGCATTTCGACTACACGGTGCCCCCGGGCTTTGCCTGCAGCATCCTGAACCTGAAGCCGGGCACAGAATACGAATGCCGCTTTCGGATGTCGGATCCGGGTGGAGTCAGCGGGGAGGCGAGCCTGACTGTCAGAGCGCGCACCCGCGAAGAACCGCAGGCCTACACCAGAAGCCGGCAACTGCACGTTTACACGCCCGATTACAAGGGGGAGCGGCTTGCGCCCTCTTTTTCCAGCGTGCTCGAAGCCTACTACGGGGCGGGGCCCGGCGACTGGAATGCAGTCTGGGAACAACGAGCAAAACCCGGGAAAGCCTTCGCGACGCTGGCGGATTTGCGTGCGGCCACGGGGCAGGAAGCGCACGGAATTGAAGTGGACTTTGACATATTCGCGAAACCCGGCCCCCCGAATCCAGCCAACCGGCATGCGGTTTATCACGCCATGGACCTCAGTTTCGAATTAAGGCCAGGCGGCCAGGCGGTAGATGCCGGCGTACGGATTCCCGCAATCAGCGACGATTTCACGGGCAGGGCGCCGGATCCTGGAGCCCTCAAAGTGGGTGCCCCGGAAGCAAAATATGGACCGCTATGGCTGACCTGGCAGTCGTTTTACCGTTAGAGTATGCGTGGCTTTTATATCGCTTTGATTGGCATCGCGGTGGTGGCGGGAGCCGGAAGGTTTGTGCTCGTGGCAGGAGACTTCCCGCGAAGTCTGGATGCTTATGCGGGCACCACGCCCAAACTGGACGGGGTGATTTCTCCAGGAGAATGGGATGATGCGGTTACCTTCGCCGGAGTCTCGGGATGGGTTCCGGCGTTCACACCCACAACGGACGACAAAGACCTTTCGTTCCGGGGTTGGGTCAAGCACGACGACAAACGAATCTACTTCGCCTTCGATGTTATGGACGACGTGCTGTATGGCATCGATACGCCACGCTGGCTGCCGGACAATAACCCAAAAGCACACGAGCTCACGCGGGAGGGCTATCCATGGTTTGGCGACGAGATGGAACTCCTGGTCAACGCCACAAACCAATGGACCGGCGCGCAGGATTCCGTGGGCGATGGTTCGTCCTGGCAAATGGTGTGCAATCTGACAAAATCGCGACTGCACGGCATTGGAACGGGTGGCTTGCTCGAAGGCGAACCGCGGAGCAGTCAGAAGGCATGGGATACCTATCAACGATGGATTCTGAGCGGTGCGCAGGAGGCAGTGGCGAAACCAAAGCCCGGCGGCAAGGGTTATGTGATCGAGTGGTCAGTGGCATTTGACCCGTGTTTCGAGGTGGAGCCGGGAGTGTTCTATTCCCAGACTCTGGGTGACCGCCAAATGGGGTTCAATATTGCGATCGGCGATCTGGATGAGAAGGAGAAGGGCGCGGGAAATTTTGGAAACTTCCACCATGAGGATTGGTTTGCGGGCCGCATCGGGACGCCGAAGACGCAACTGCGATATTTCGGCAGTCTGTGGTTGAGGACTCAGAAAAAAGACGGCAAGCGATGAAGGCGGCAACAGTGGGGATCAGCGAGTCCCTGGAGAGTCCCGGACTGCGGCCACTCTAATCCACCCGTTCCGCGCGAACGACAAACCTTTCCGGTGCGGGACCCACAAAGTAGAAGGGGTAACAGGTAACCAGCGTCAGCACATCGCGCCCATCGGAATCCAGTACCGAAAGATCAGACGGCTCAACCACCTTCGTCAACACGACACGATAGCGGAACTCACCTTCGAGCGTCGTGAAGGTGATGATGTCGTGCTGACGGACGTCTTTCAGTGCGCGAAAGAAGGTGTCGCGATGCGCGGAGATACCGATGTTCCCGGATTCACCGGGGAGGGCCGTACCTGTAATATGCCCGGCCGCGTGTCCCAGCGTCCTCTCATCGCTGCCTTCCATGACGATTACCGAGATGCCGAGGCGCTGGAGATTCACCCTCCCGACGAGGCCCTCCGGATCGGTCCCCATCGCCGCCGATGAAATATCCGTCACGGCCCCGGCCGGCTGCCCGCTCTGGAGCCGTGAGAATTCGCGACTCTCATTTCGCTGGAACTGCCAGGCGCCCGCAAGCACAAATGCGCAGTAGCCAAGCAGCAGAATTCCGCAGGCAAAGAGAATGCGCCAGGCCCAGAGCAGGAGACGCCGATTCGGTTGAGGAATGACCGCGGCCGTCATCTGCCGTCGCCCGCCAGATAGCCTGCGCGCGTGCGCGCCACCAGACTTCTGCCCGCCGCATGCGCCACGACCCTGACGGCCCGATAGCCGCCGACAGCTGACGAATTCGCCGAAACATAACCAAGCGTGTACTGATGACGGATGTCGTTCGCGATGCTTTCGCAGGTGGTCACAACGTCGCGGAGTTCAGCCGGAAAGAAGGCCTGACCGCCGGTGGTCCGTGCCAACTGCCGAAGGACCCCGGGATTCTGGTCGGCATCTTCCGGCTCGAAGATTCCGACGGTATAAATGGCGGCGTTCGATTCCACGGCCTTCTTCAGGATGGCGGGAAGTGTGAGCGAACTCGCGTTGTCGCCTCCGTCGCTAATGACGATCAGGACTTTGCGTGCACGATCCCCGGATTTCAGCCGGTCCAGCGCCACGCCAATCGCATCGTACAAAGCCGTCTCACCCTGGGCCGGCAAGACCCCAATGGCAGCTTCGAGTTCGTCGGTCCGGTTGGTGAACGGAAGCGAATCCGGGAGGCCGCCACTCACCTTTTCGCTAAAATTCACAACAAACATCTGGTCGGCTGGATTGCTGGCTCTTGCGAAGACCCTGGCACCGGAGACGACATCCGGCATTTTGTTCTTCATACTGCCGCTATGATCGATCACCAGGCCCACGGTGACGGGAACGTCTTCGTGACTGAAGAGCCGGATGCTCTGGAGAACACCGTCCTCGTACACGCGGAAATCCGCCTGCCGCAGGTTGGCGGCGTAACCACCTGTCTTGTCGAGAACAGTCACCGGCAGGACGACGAGATCGACGTTGAGGGCGATGCGATATGCCCCGGTCTGGTCGTCACTGAGGCGCGGCGCATCGGCTTGTCGCGCGCTGGGCGGTTGCTGGGCAGCGGTGACACGCCACGCCACCGCTGAGGCGAACATGAGCGCAATACCGGGATGGACTGAGCGTCGCATGGCCGTGATCGTCAGATCGCCAGGATGTGGCGATAGACGGGCTGCCACATCGCTTCCTGAACTTCCCGCACAATATCCACAAGCTTCGTTTCGGCCAAACCTTCTGAGACGGCGGCCTCTGCGACTGCGACCGCCACCGTGGCAGTGACACTACGGAGATCGTCAATATGAGGCAGGAGCGAAGCGCCGGGCTGGCGCACGGCCACCAGGCTGGAGAGCGCATTGGCCGCAGCCGTCAGCATGCCGACGGAGATGAGCCGGGAGCGGGAAACAATGGTTCCGAGACCGAGGCCTGGGTACAGCATGGCGTTGGTTGTCTGACCGATCACGTGGGTAATCCCTCTGTATGTCACAGGGGAGAAGGACCCACCGGTGGCGATCAGCGCCTGTCCTCCTGTCCATGCGATGATGTCCGCGGGAGTGGCCTCTGCGAGCGAGGATGGGCTGGAGAGGGGGAAGATGATGGGGCGCTCGGTGTGCCTGGCCATATTCCTGACTATCGATTCGGTGAAGGCCCCTGTCGCGCCGGACATCCCGATCAGCATGGTTGGCTTGACCTGGCGGACGACCTCGGCAAGGCCGATTCCATTCGGGCTGCCGGCGTCATCGGTCTTCCAGTTTCTGACTTCTGAGGCGGGGCGTGCCCAGGTGGCCTGAAAATCGTGCAGGCGGTCGCCCATATCCGTGGTGAGAAGGCCGTGGACGTCCACGCACCAGATCTGACGGGTAGCTTCAGTGGCCGTGAGACCGGCCTGCATCATGACGTCGCGCATGAGGTCTGCGGTGCCGATGCCGCCTACCCCCGAACCGAAGATGACAATTCGTTGCTTCTCTAACAAGGAGCCGCAAATTCGCATGGCGGAGACGGCGGCGGCGAGCGTGACGGCACCGGTACCCTGCATGTCGTCGTTGAAAGTTCGCAACTCTCCCCGATACTTCTGAAGAATGCGCCGCGCGTTGCCCGGGCCGAAGTCCTCCCACTGAAGAATTGCTTTGGGAAACATCCTGGTAGCGATTTCAACATAGTCGGCAATGAAAGCGTCATACCGTTCGCCGCGGACGCGCGCGTGACGGTTGCCGGGGTACATGGGATCTGTGAGCAGAGAGTCGCGGTTGGTGCCGACATCGAGCATGACGGGGATGACGCGGGTGGGGTCAATGCCGCCCGCGGCTGTGTAGATGGCCAGCTTGCCAATAGAGATCTCAATGCCGCCGACACCCCAGTCGCCGATCCCGAAGATCTGTTCCGCATCGGTGGCGAGTATCAGGTCGATGTCTTCCGGTGCGGCACCGAGGTTGCCGAAGGCTTCTTCAATGGCGTCGGCGTGATCAATGGAAAGGTAGACGCCTCTGGGTCTGCGGCATTCGTGATGGTATTGCTCCATGGCCAGACCGACGGTACGGTCATTGACGATGGGGATCATCTCGCGGAGATGTTCGGAAAGCACGCGAAAGAAGAGGACTTCATTGCGATCATGCAGCGCGGTGAGATAAATATTTTTGCTCAGAGCATCCGGCAGCCGCTGGTATTGGGTGTAAGCGCTGGTCACCTGCGCTTCGAGCGTGCTAATCACCGGTGGCAGCAGGCCGGTAAGGCCCAGCGCTTCACGCTCTTCGAAGGTAAAGGCGGAGCCTTTGTTCAGCAGGGGTGTGGTGAGCACCGCCATGCCGCGCGCCTTTGTCTCGAAGGTGTCCGGTGCTTCAGGTCTGTCTTTGCGCAGCGATGGCGCTAACAATGGAACCAATCTTTGTCGCATGACGTTTTCTCAACTTTTTTACTGCAGCCAATTCGAGTAAGTATTCCGTCCACGCTGATATGCCCGATGTGAGCGACGGCGCGACGAGAGGTGTGGCCCCGATGATCTCATGCGGCATCGCACCCGCAGGCCGGCTCCCCCACGCGACTGCAACGCCGGCAAACCTTTCGGGCCGGCGTTGCGGTGGAACTACATGGACTTGACGGTCATGGAGCGAACCACGAAAGCGCAACCCAGCACGAACAGGCCGCAGAGTCCGATAAACGGCAGATCGCTCGCCGTTTGCGGCAGTGAGGCGGGCATCATTTCGGCTGGTGGCGGCGGAGTCACGACTTCAGCGAGCTGGACTTCCGAGCCTGTAGATTGATAAGCCATCACAGGTGCGGACTGCATCTGCGCGATGAACGGCGAATCGTCCCGGATCGGGAGGGCAACTTCCTCCGGAATATCGGCCGGAGTAAACAGAACCTCCGTGTTGGTGGAGGCAGCGAGTGCCATGGCTTTTGCCTTCGGATAGACAAACTCTTCGCCCCACTGGCGGCCCGGATAGAACCATGCGCGCAGCGCCTCGGGCTGACCAGCGGGCCGTTCGCGGAACGTGATCACCGTCTTGTCGGTCGGCTTGAGACGGAAGTTGGGAATTGCCATGATGGTGGCATAACAGGTGGTTTCGTCTTTATCGAAGATCTGGACAATGTGCCGATCGCTCTGCGAATTGAGGATCCTGAAGACGTAAGTGCCGGCAGGCAGGATGCCCCAGCCAGCTACGTGAACTCCGGGGATCTCTACAGGACCACTGAACGTAACAGTAGTCTTCCTGTTCCACTCGTCGGCTTTGGCCGCGGGCGCGAAGACGGCGACGGACAAAAGCGCCATGCACAAAGCGGTTTGGACTACCTTTAAGACTTTCATTATTCTTCCTTTGGCTTTTCCGAAACCTGCGTGACTTGCATGTTGGGGTATCGCACGCGATTGTAAGGAGCACTCGCATGGCCATCGCACATTTGCTTAATAGGTCGTTCTGGCCTTTATAAGGCGGTTTCGGGAAGTGCCTCTGCCGATGCAGCATGACCCTCAGGGGTCAAGTGGCTTCATAAGGTCAGAGCGGAGTCGATGAGGAGATTCGGGATGTCACTGTGACCGCCGGGTTTGGCAATCGCCGTGCAGTTGATTTGCAGAACGTTCGAGGCGTAAAACTATGCTGTCATCCAAGACTTGTGAAATATGTGCCAACGGCAGACTTCGCCGATCTGAAGCGCGCACGTTGCTGGAGTATCTTTTGTCCCCATTCGCTGTGCGCTGCCGTTGCGAGCGTTGCGGTCTTCCCTGCTACCGGCTGCGGTCGGCCGTACCCGTACTGAGGAAGAGACCGGCAGGGTTCGCACTGGTCCCCCAGCGTTCCCGTCGATCATCCAGTCTGGCGAAGAGTTAGGCGAGCCAGGGTTCAGCGAACCAACGGACGATGACGGGCGAGTAATTCGGCCGTCATCGTCCACCGCCCCCGCTGGCGTGCGCGCTAACGGGAAATTCGAAACGTAGAGATCGGTCCCCACAGACCCGTCACCTGCAATACCCAAACAGCCACTGCAACTGTTACGACCACGTTCAGGATGGTCCGGATGCCGGATGCCATCGGGATGTAGCGGTTGATCAGCCACAGCAGCATCCCTGCAATTACCAGCGCAACTACCAGATTCATTAAAGGCATGTCTTTTTGTGTTCCTCCGGGATACAACAGGCAATCCGCTGCCCAATGGAGGCCGGCAAAAAATAAGGACCTGAGTCCGGCCTCCGCGCCGGGTCTCAGGTCCTTCTAAAACACTTAAGGGTTATGTTATGAGGCAGCCGGCACGCCCTCCACGCAGTGCCGGTAAAGTTGTGTCCGTCCGAACCCGGTGTTGTCGGGGCCCAAAGCGGAGCTGAGAGGGAGAGGGCGGGAATGCTCCCTCTCTCCTTTCAGGTTATTTCGAGATCTGTGCGGGAAATAATTTCTTTTTGCCCATCAGACTCATAGCGAGCAGACCGCCGCCGAGCAGCACGAAAGTCTTCGGCTCCGGAGTAGCGGACGAGGCCAATTGGCCCTGCACCGTGGTGTCGCCGGACGGCGTTCCTGAATTGGGTGCCGCCAGAACGGTGGTGGTGGTCAGCTTGTCGAAAATTGTAGTGCCAAAATTGCCCGTGATGGCATTCACAGTACCAGGCCCCAGTTGTAGTGAACCCGGTGTGTTCGTCGACCAGCTGATGGTGATTGTGGTGCTGTTGCTGGAAACCGTGCCGCCCGCTGACGTGCCGATGAAAAGACCTGTGGCACCGTCCGTGGTGTCCGTAATCAGGAGATCGAACACGAAGGCGTTATAGGTTGTGGTTGGAGTTGTGGAGCAGCCGATGCAGGTGAGCAGGAAGTCCCCCAGATTCAGGCCGGACGGAACGCCGCTGTTGCTGACGGTGTTCGGCGTGAACGTAAGCGTGCTGTTGAGGTTGTTCGAACTCACGCCATTGCCGTAAAGCGACAGGACGACAATATGATCGCCGACGAAGCCCAGGCGGGCGTGAATCGGGAACTGGCTGCGAAACAGGGTCAGGCCGCTGCGCAATCCGAAACAGAGCGCGTAACACGGGATGCCGCAAATGCGAGAATGGCGGCTCAGGCTGAAGCGGATCGCGTGAAGCGTAACAACGATTCGCAGACGATGGCTGCCCAGAACGAAGCAGCCCGGCTGAAGCAGGCGAACGACGAGAAGCTCCTCATGGCCCGCAATGAAGCCTCAGGACTCAAAGCGGAGAATGACGCACAGCGTGCGGCAGCGCAGGCTGAACTGGCTCGCGTGGGCAGCGAGAAGGACAGGCTGGAGAACGAAAAGGTCCAACTGCGCGCCATGCTGTTGCTGCAGTTCAACGCCATTCTTCAGACGAGGGATACGGCGCGCGGACTCATCGTGAACATGTCGGACGTGCTTTTCGACACCGGCAAGTTCACGCTTCGCCCGGAAGCCCTGGTGAAACTGGCCCGCGTGGCCGGCATTGTGGAAGGTCACCCGGGGCTGCGTCTGGCGGTGGAAGGTCATACCGACAGCGTAGGCGGCGACGACTACAACCAGACGCTTTCCGAAAAGCGTGGTGGTGCCGTGCGGGACGACCTCATCAAGCAGGGGATGGCGGTAGATTCCGTCACTTCCGCTGGCTTTGGCAAGACCCAGCCCGTGGCATCGAATGATACCGCGGATGGACGGCAGCAGAATCGGCGCGTGGAATTAGTGATCTCGGGCGACATTATCGGCACCGTGATCGGCGTACCGCTCGCAGCCAAATAGATCGGTTATCGGAGGATGGTTTGGCGCTTTCGCGCCAAATTTATGGAGGAACGGGCCCGGCTTTTGAAAAGCCGGGCCCGTTTGATTTGAAAGGACCCCTTATGACAAACGCGCAACATCCGATCACAGCATTCCGCCCGGGCGATGAAGTCGTTCTGGCCCGTGGCGGCAACACTGGAACGCCTGGCATCTTTCTTCGTCTGCGGCCGGATCCGAACTGGGCCGACATCACCGAGCGTACCGGGGTGGTCAAAAGCCATCCCGTCGAATGGCTCGTTCACGCCGGCTGCGAACCCGGTTCCGAACCGGCACGAAACGTAACGTCTTCCTGATGTGGCGAAGCGCGGTCAGATGACGGCTGCGCGTCGTCGCAGGTCAGGCCCGGGCCCGGTTTTCGCACGGCAAGTGGAGTCGGCGTTTGGCCATCCTCATGCCTGTCACAACCCTGACGGATTGAAAGAACTTCTATGGAGACAGCAATGAAACAAGATAACGCGGTAGTCGCAGTCTACGAAACGCATGAGGGCGCGGAGGCCGCCGTGAAGCAGTTGCAGTTGGCAGGGGTCGATATGCGCACCTTGTCCATCGTCGGCAAAGGAACACACACGGACGAACAGGTGGTCGGCTACTACAACACCGGCGACCGGATGAAGTCATGGGGTGGCGCAGGTGCACTCTGGGGCGGCTTTTGGGGACTGCTGTTTGGCTCGGCCTTTTTTGCAATCCCCGGCATCGGTCCGGTTCTGGCGGCGGGCCCGATCGTGGCCGCCATCGTCAGTGCGCTGGAGGGAGCGGTTGTAGTGGGTGGCGCAAGCGCCATCGGAGCCGGGTTGTTTGGCCTTGGCATTCCGAAGGACAGCATCATCAATTACGAGGCAGCGCTGAAGACAGACCAATATCTGTTGTTAGTGAGCGGGAATGCGGACGACGTGGAGAAAGCGCGCAATGTGATCGAACTCACGCGGCCTGTCAATGTGGCACTGCACACGCCGGAACTTGTCGGTGCCGCAGGTTAACAGTGAGCTTGACGAAACGGCGGTTAGGTCCGTCAGTTTCAGTTGAACGGTCTGGCCCCAGGAGGGCCGAAAGAATGTTAATGAATTCAACGCAACTGAAAGGTCTCACCATTCGCGCGCTGGACGGCGAGCTGGGAACCGTGGACGAGTTCTTCTTCGACGATGAGACGTGGGCGATCCGCTATTTTACGGTCGATACCGCAGGCTGGCTCGGCGGCCGCCGCGTCCTGATCTCTCCATTTTCCGTGATCCACACCGATTGGCAGGCGCGACGTCTGGATATCTCGCTGACCAAAGAGCAAGTCGAGAACAGCCCGGACATCGATGCTCATCAGCCGGTTTCGCGGCAACATGAAGCGGAGTACCTGGGCTATTACGGGTATCCGTACTATTGGGGCGGGCCAAATCTCTGGGGCTCTGCTTTTTATCCGGCCGGTTCGGAGATTCTCGCGCAGGGCAATGCCGAGGTTCTGGCGGACCGGGCCCGGCGGGAGTCCGCTGATTCACACCTGCGGAGTTCGGGCGAGGTGCAGGGCTACTACATAGAGGCGACAGACGGCGAAATTGGCCATCTGGTCTCGTTTATCGTGGACGACGAGACCTGGGCTATCCGCTACATCGAAGTCGCCACCCGGAACTGGTGGCCGGGCAAGAAGGTGCTGGTCGCCCCGGCGTGGATTCAGCGCGTCAGCTGGGATGAGTCGAAAGTGTATGTCGATCTGACCCGCGAGATTATTCAGGACGGTCCGGAATACACGGAGTCCGCGCCGATCAATCGTGAATATGAGAATCAGCTCTATTTTCACTATGGTCTGCCGCCTTACTGGCTGAATGAGGTGGAGCGTCAGGCTGTGCTCTCCATGAGTCCGGTCTGATTCAGTCGCCGAACTCACAGCAAGTCTTCAAAGAAGGCCCGGCGGGTAACTGCCGGGCCGTTTGGCGTCTGAATTGCATCGAGTCTGGCGAGAGGATCGCCGTTGCGCCTCCAACCGCAGTCCCTACTGGCTGCTTCGAAATACGACAACGGCGGCCCCCGGATTTGGGCGCATGAAATGAGGAAGTTTGGCAGTATGCGTGCACTATTCGACGTCATGCCAACCCTTCAAATGGAAGTGCCACCGCCGCAGGCGTCCGCAGCAATCATGAATGCTCTGGTTTACCACGGGCAGGGAAAACCCGTCTGGGAATCCCACCCACGCCCCGCCATCCTGCATCCGGGCGATGCCATTGTCCGAATCACTACTTCCACCATCTGCGGCTCCGACCTGCATATTCTCAAAGGCGACGTCCCTACGGCGACGCCGGGACGTATTCTCGGCCATGAAGGAATCGGCGTGATCGATGAGGTTGGACCGGCGGTTTCGGAGTTTGCGAAAGGCGACCGAGTCCTGATTTCCTGCATTACCGCCTGCGCCAAATGCGACTTCTGCCGGAAACAGATGTATTCGCACTGCCGCAACGGGGGCTGGATACTCGGCAACACGATCGACGGTACCCAGGCCGACTACGTACGGATTCCTTATGCGGATAACAGCCTGTATGCGCTGCCTACCGGTGCCGATGAGTCCGCAGCGGTGATGCTAAGCGATATTCTGCCCACCGGCTACGAGTGCGGCGTCCTCAACGGCCACGTGCAACCAGGGGACACAATTGCCATCGTAGGCACAGGTCCCGTCGGACTGGCCGCGCTCATGACGTCTCGATTCTTCTCTCCGGCACGAATCATCTGTATCGACCTCGACGACAACCGCCTCAAAGTTGCCAGGGAGTTCGGCGCAACGGAGGTAATCAACAGTTCTGACGGGAACGCGATACAGCGCGTCATGGAACTGACGCACGGCGAGGGTGTTGATGTGGCGATTGAGGCAGTTGGAATCCCACAGACCTTCGATATTTGTCAGGGAATCATTGGTGCCGGCGGTCATCTCGCGAATATCGGCGTCCACGGTAAACCCGTCACGCTCCATATGGAGAAGCTATGGGACCGCAATGCGACCCTGACTACGCGTTTGGTGGACACCTCCACTACACCCCGGCTGATCAAGGCGTTCGAATCCGGAATCCTGCTGCCGGGCAAACTGGTCACGCACCGCTTCGCCATGCACGACATCCTTGCGGCTTACGACACGTTCGGCAATGCCGCAAAGAACAGCGCACTCAAGGTGGTGTTACAGGCGTCTGAGTAGCGGCGTTTCGAAGTCACGGGACAGGTCAATATGCAAAAGAGAACAGTTCTGATCGTCGCCGCAGTTTCGTGCGTCGTTGTGGGGCTGGGTGCGTGGCTGGCCCTTCAGGGCTCGGGTGCCGTTCAATATCGAACGGCCACAGTCACACACGGTGACATTAACGTCACGATCTCCGCCACGGGGAATCCAAACGCGGTGGTGACGGTTCAGGTAGGCACTCAGGTTTCGGGCATCATCCAGGCGCTGTTTGCGGATTTCAACACCAAAGTGACGAAGGGTGAGTTGATCGCGCGAATTGACCCTGCGCCCTTTCAGGCGAAAGTGGATCAGGCGCAGGCCAGCGTGGATTCGGCGCAAGCTACCGTGACAAACGCCCAATCCGTCATTCTCCAGGCGACGGCGGGTATCCAATCGGCGAATTCCGCGCTTGCCGCCGCGAAGGCGAATGTTGTGAAGGCGCAGGCCGCAGTGGACGATGCCAAGGCAAAGGTAGACCGGCGAGTGGTCCTGGTGGCTCAGGGGGCTGAGGCGAGCGAGGATCTCGAGACGGCCCGGACCACGTGGAAATCCGCAGTTGCCGAATTTGACGCAGCGGTGGCGCAACAGAACGCGCTGGCAGATTCCGTAAAGGTTGCCGAAGCGCAGTTAAAGGTGGCGAATGCGGTATTGGCCGCTAACCAGAGCCAGGTGAGGCAGGCGGGTGCGGCGCTCCAGTCGGCCAGGATCGATCTGGAGCACACCAACATCAAAGCGCCCGTCGATGGCGTAGTCGTCTCGCGAAACGTGGATGTCGGGCAGACTGTTGCCGCCAGCCTTTCCGCGCCAACGCTTTTCTCCATCGCGCAGGATCTGACCAAGATGCAGGTGGATACGAATGTTTCCGAAGCCGACGTCGGCCGCGTGCAGGTTGGACAACCCGGTTCGTTTACCGTGGACGCCTATCCGGGGCAGACGTTTAAAGGCAGTGTTACCCAGGTCCGCAAGGCACCCATCAACGTGCAAAACGTGATTACATACGATGCGGTAATCTCCGTTTCGAATCCGGACCTGAAGCTGTTCCCCGGAATGACAGCCAACGTGAAGATCCTGGTGGCGCAGCGACCGAACGTGCTGAGAGTGCCGAACGCGGCCCTGCGATATCACCCGGCTGCCGAAGCCGCGCCCACCGCGGGCAGGAGCACGGGCCGTGCAGGGCGTGGAGTCGCTATCGAACAGACCGTGTGGCTACTGGATGCGGACAGCAAGCCACAACGGGCGATGGTCACGACCGGTCAGACCGACGGTGCCTTCACGGAGATCACCGGAGGCAGCCTGAAGGATGGAGACCACGTGATCACCGCCGCCATGACTGCCACTACGCCCGCGGCCAGTACCACTCCGGCAACACCGGGCAGGGGGCCGGGCTTCTGATGGACGCCACGCCAGTTGCCGTCGCGGGAGCGCCTCCGGCTCAGCCAAACGCTGCCGTGATCGAAGTGGTGGACCTTGTGAAGGACTACCGTGTGGGACAGGTGCCGGTCCACGTGTTGCAGGGCATCACTTTTCAGATCCGTCGCGGCGACTTCGTTTCGATCATGGGACCTTCCGGTTCGGGGAAGTCGACCCTCATGAACATTCTTGGCTGTCTGGACAAGCCAACCTCGGGGAGCTACAAGCTGGATGGGATCGACGTTGGCGGTCTGGATCGTGATCGGTTGGCTGAGATCCGTAACCGGAAGATCGGCTTCGTGTTCCAGCAGTTCAACCTTCTCGCCCGCACCAGTGCGACGGAGAATGTGGAACTGCCGTTGATGTACACCGATCTTCCTGCCGCCGAGCGGCGCGAGCGGGCCATGAAGTCGCTGGAAGCGGTAGGACTCTCCGGGCGGGAGGAGCACCAACCGAGCCAGCTTTCCGGCGGCCAGCAGCAGCGTGTCGCAATCGCGCGCTCGCTGGTGAACAAGCCGAAGATTATTCTGGCCGACGAGCCGACCGGTGCCCTCGATTCCCGCACCAGCATCGAGATCATGGCGATCTTCCAGCGCCTCAATCGGGAAGAGGGCATGACGATGATCGTGGTGACGCACGACGCCGATGTTGCCAACTACTCCCGGCGAGTGCTGCATTTCAAAGATGGCAGGCTGGAACGCGATGAAGCGATCCCGCAACCGCGCGATGCGAAAAAGGACCTGGAGGCCCTGCCGGCCCTGGTGCCGGAGAAGACGGTGGCGGTATGAACCAGCTTCTGGCCAGCTTCCGGATCGCACTCCGTGCCCTGCGCGTCAATCGCGCCCGCTCCGCGCTCACTATGCTGGGAATCGTCATCGGCGTGGCGGCGGTGATCGCCATGGTGGGCGTCGGCGCCGGTGCCACCACAAGAATCCAGCAGCAGATCCAGAGTATCGGCAGCAATCTCATCATCGTAATGCCCGGCAGCATTAGCAGCAACGGCGTCCGTCTGGGTTCCGGCGGTGTAGCCAGCCTGACAGAGGACGATGCAAAAGCCATTGCCGCGGAATGCCCCTCCGTCGCAGCTGTCGTCCCCACGGTACGGGGTTCCGTACAGGTAGTTTACGGCAGCAACAACTGGGCAACCAGCGTGCAGGGCGTGACGCCGGCATATCTCACCATTCGGGATTCCACTATGATGTCCGGCGAGTTCTTCACTACGCAGGACGTGGATGCGGCAGCCAAAACTGCAGTGCTGGGTCAGACTGTGGCGCAGAATCTCTTTGGCGATAACGACCCCACCGGCCAGGTAGTGATTATCAAGAACGTACCGTTCACGGTTGCCGGAGTCCTCACGCCGAAGGGCCAGTCGCCTACCGGGCAGGATCAGGACGATATCATCCTCCTGCCGATTTCCACCGCGAAACAAAAGGTAGTTGGCGGAAACAGGGCGAACGCGAAGGCCGTGAACAATCTGATGGTGCAGGCCACCGGACCAGCCATGATGCAGCAATCGATTCAGGAAATAACTGTCTTGTTGCGGGAACGGCACAGAATCCAGCAAGGTCAGGATGACGATTTCTCGATTCGCAATCTGACAGAAGTTTTCTCGGCCCAGGAGACCTCGGCGCAGGTCATGTCGATCCTCCTCGGTGCCATCGCGTCGGTATCGCTCATCGTGGGCGGCATCGGCATTATGAACATCATGCTGGTTTCGGTGACAGAACGGACTCGTGAGATCGGCCTGCGCCTGGCCGTTGGCGCAAGAACGCGCGACATCCTCGCACAGTTTCTGGTGGAAGCTGTGACACTGTCCGTGCTCGGCGGCATCATCGGGATCATAGTGGGCCTGACGGCCTCATTACTGATCGCGCACTTCGCGCAATGGTCTACTCAGGTCAGCATTACTTCCGTCCTGATGGCCTTCCTGTTCTCAGCGCTGGTGGGAGTCTTCTTCGGCTACTATCCAGCGCGCAAGGCTGCCTTCCTCGATCCGATTGACGCGCTTCGCTACGAATGACGCCTGGCGGGAATGCGGGAGAGAGGCCGGCGGTTTCGCCGACCTCCCTGCTCCTCAGTTCCTACCCGTGAAAGGCAACTGCCGTCTTTGAAGTCCGCTCCGTGGCCGCCGGTTCGTCGGCCAGTCCCGCGCCGGCCAGTTGCTCCGCGATCCACCAAACCTGAAACTCGTTCGTACGCAGCACGTCGCTCACCAGCAAGTCGTTGGTGCCATCGTCGCCACTTGCCGCTGCCGCGTGCGCCGCGTCGCGCGCCTCGTCGATGATCAGTTCATGGGCCTGCTTCAGCCGGAATAGCTGCATTGTGACGCCTTCGCGGCCACGCGGCGGGCGCGCCACGCGAGTGGTCTCCGCGACATCGTGAGCCATGGCCAGCGCCACACCGCCGAGTATCTGGACCCGTTCGGCCAGCATATCCACCAGGCCCGCCTGTTCGCTGTAGTGTTTATCGAAAAGAAGGTGGAGCTGGTAGAACGTGGGACCGGATACCTGCCAGTGATGCTTCTTATAAAGGTCGCGCAGCGTCATTGTATCGGCCAGAATCTGGTTCAGCGCTTCCGTGGCGGCAAGGCGGGCGCGATGTTCCAGAGACAATGGCCTGTCGATTACCGTTCCATACTTCTGGATCTCGGTATCGTGTCCGTTGGAATGCGTGGAATGTGAGGGTGAGTGTTTCATGGTTCTGCGCTTGTACTGGCACGCCGATGACCATTGGGATTCATCTGAATGGCCTCGAATGGAACGGCCTTCCGCGGTTTTCTGACCAACTGACGCCCGGCGGTCAGTGCGTTCGCATTCGGGGCAGCATCCATTCCGGACTTTTCGGCGATAACTGCTGCCCTACCCTTCAATGCAGCACTCGCCGCAGGTGGGCCTCCGAATGCGTTGACAGCAGTCGATCATGCCTCAATACTCACTACGGCTCTTCTTTTTCGCTATCGCCGGTGCCGCGATCGCGTCCGCCCAGACACCCAGAACTCCGGTTGACGCTCACGCGCGCGTTCGATACCTGTTGCACGAAAACCTCGACCCGGCAGTGCTGGCTGAAAACGTCGCGATCGGTGCAGTTTACACCTATACCAATTCGCCCCCGGAATACGGCCCGCACTGGGATGGCTTCGGCAAGCGGGTTGGCATGATCACAGCCGAATATGGGGTCAAAACCGTAATGGAGGTTGGCCTCGGCAGTATCTGGGGCGAAGACCCACGCTACGCGCGGACGGAAGGTCAGACGCTTTCAGGTCGCCTGGGACACATCTTCAAAATGACGTTCCTCGCCACGAATCGCGCCGGCCAAACGATGCCCGCCTACGCCCGCTACCTCGCCATACCCGGCAGCAGCTTTCTCTCCAACCAATGGCGCCCGGACAGTGAAGCCACGCTGAACCAGGCGGCCATTCGAACAGGCCTCGGTTTCCTGACACGCATGGGGGAGAACGCCTATAAGGAGTTTCGCCCGAGGCATTAGACTAGCCCTGCCTTCAAAATGACCATATATGGACACAAGCGTCCGCATGACGCCATGAATCCCTAATCCTGAAATCCATTGGAGCCTGTTGGCGTGCAGTTGAACGGCAAGCTAAACGGCCCGTGACGTGCATCTGGGTTCTCCATCGCCGGGCACCACAGAGGCGCATTCGCTCCATGGAGGCCGGATTTGTTGCTGGACAGAGAAACGGAAGTTCCCGAAACTATAAGTGACCCAACCCCAGCGGCCAGCGGGCCGGATGCCGCGTTACTGAAGTCCGGCGCGCTGCAGAACGCCATTTTCAACAGCGCAAACTTCTCCAGCATTGCCACGGACGAACGTGGCGTTATCCAGGTCTTTAACGTCGGCGCGGAACGCATGCTTGGTTACACAGCTTTTGAAGTTGTCGACAAAGTGACGCCGGCCGACATTTCAGATCCCCTGGAGGTCATCGCGCGTGCCGAAGCGCTCAGCCTGGAACTGGGAACTCCAATTACGCCTGGCTTCGAGGCCCTGGTATTTAAGGCTTCCCGCGGCATTGAAGACATCTACGAACTGACCTACATTCGCAAGGACACGAGCCGCCTTCCAGCTGTCGTCTCGGTGACCGCCCTGCGCGACGAGCGGGAATGCATCATCGGCTATCTGCTCATCGGCACCGATAATACAGCCCGGAAACAAGCGGAAGAGGCATTGGCCAAGGCTGCAGTCCTGCAGCACGCGATCTTCAACAGCGCCAGCTTTTCCAGCATTGCGACCGATGACAAAGGCGTCATCCAGATCTTCAACGTCGGTGCCGAACGCATGTTAGGCTACACGGCCCTTGAGGTTGTGGATAAGATCACTCCCGCCGATATTTCAGACCCGCAGGAAATCATCGCGCGCGCAAACGAACTGAGCCATGAACTTTCCGCGACCATCACGCCGGGTTTTAACGCTCTGGCGTTCAAGGCGTCGCGCGGCATTGAGGACATCTACGAACTGACGTACATCCGCAAAGATGGCCGACGTGTCCCCGCTGTCGTGTCCGTAACGGCACTGCGGGATCTCCGGGAAGCGATTATCGGATACCTGCTGATCGGCACCGACAACACCGTGCGCAAACAGGTGGAAGCCGAGCAGCAGCAACTCGATCAGCGTCTGCGCGACCAGCAATTCTATACGCGCTCGCTGATCGAATCGAACATCGATGCCCTGATGACCACGAATCCGCGCGGCATCATTACGGACGTCAATCAGCAGATGGAAGCCCTGACGGGATGCACTCGCGACGAACTCATTGGCGCGCCGTTCAAGAACTTCTTCACGGATCCGGCGCGGGCTGAAGCCGGCATCCGCCGGGTGCTGGGTGAAGGCAAAGTCACCGACTACGAACTGACGGCCCGTGCCCGCGATGGCAAAGAGACCGTCGTCTCCTACAACGCGACCACGTTCCACGACAGGGACAGAAAGCTCCAGGGCGTATTTGCCGCCGCGCGCGATGTGACGGAACGAAAACGATTCGAACGCTCTCTCCAGGAAACCAACATCCAGCTGGAAAAGGCAAAGGCGGTGGCAGAGAAGGCCAATCTGGCGAAATCGGATTTTCTCTCCAGCATGAGCCATGAGCTTCGTTCGCCCCTCAACGCGATTCTCGGCTTCGCACAGCTCATCAACTCCGATTCGCCGAAGCCGACGGTTACCCAGACGGCCAGCATCGATCAGATTCTGAACGCGGGCTGGTATCTGCTGGAGCTGATCAACGAAATTCTGGATCTGGCGCAGATTGAATCCGGCAAGATGGCACTGTCGCGGGAATCGATTGCGCTGGACGAAGTGATGTCCGAATGTCAGGCCATGATTGAGCCGCTCGGGCACAAGCGCGGCATCTCAATGACCTTCCCGCGGTTCGAGGCCCCCTGTTTTATCAGCGCGGACCGGACCCGCCTCAAACAGGTCCTCATCAATCTCCTCTCAAACGCAATCAAATACAACAGAGTGAGCGGCTCTGTCGTCGTCGATTGCACGCCGATTGCTGCAACCGGAAGCAACAACCAACGCCTTCGGATTAATGTCCGTGATACGGGCGCAGGCCTCCCGCCGGAGATGATCGGTCAGTTGTTCCAGCCCTTCAATCGTCTGGGGCAGGAACAAAGCGCGGAAGAAGGCACAGGCATCGGCCTCGTCATGAGCGAGAGACTGGTGGAACTGATGGGTGGCTCCATCGGCGTGGAAAGCGTCGTCGGCGCCGGCAGCGTCTTCTGGTTTGAACTCGATACGGCCGGGGCACCGCAACTCCGACTGGAACCCGAGGATACTGGCGCAGCCGCTGCGCACGAACCGGCGCTGCCGGACGGCACCCGGCAGCGCACTTTGCTGTGCGTGGAAGACAACCCGGCCAACCTGGCCCTGATCGAGCAGCTCATTGCTCGCCGCCCCGATATCCGCCTGCTCACCGCGAGGGACGGGCACCTTGGCATCCAGCTGGCGCGGGCTCATCTGCCGGATGTCATTCTCATGGACATTAACCTTCCGGGCATCAGCGGCCTCGGTGCCCTGAAAATCCTTCGGGAGGATCCGAAGACAGCCCATATCCCGGTAGTTGCGCTGAGCGCCAATGCCATGCCCCGTGACGTGGATAAGGGTCTCCAGGCTGGTTTCTTCCGCTACCTCACCAAGCCGATCCGGGTCCCCGATTTCATGGAGACGCTTGAAGTAGCTATGGACTTTGCCGCGCAAAACGCCGCCGTCCTCAATTAGGACGGGAACACAAACCATGATCGATAACGCCGATATTCTGAAAGCCAAAATACTGATCGTCGACGATACGGAGGCCAACGTCCGCCTGCTGGAAGGCATGCTGCGCGTGGCGGGCTATGTCTCGGTTCAGTACACCACCGATCCAACGGCCGTCTGCGACCTTCACCGCCTCCATCGGTATGACCTGATCCTGCTCGATCTTCAGATGCCAGGCATGGATGGCTTTCAGGTCATGGATTGCCTCCGAGAGATCGAGGCGGACGGTTACCTGCCGGTTCTCGTCGTCACCGCTCAGCCTGGCCACAAACTGCGCGCGCTCGAGGCCGGCGCGAAAGACTTCGTCAGTAAGCCTTTCGAACTTGCGGAACTGCAGGCACGCGTTCATAACATCCTCGAGGTGCGCCTGCTGCACCTCGAAGCGAGAAACTATGGCCGTATCCTCGAAGAGGCGATTCGCGAACTGGAGGCCAGCCGCGAAGTTGTGCGGCTGAAGATCGCGGAAGAAAACCGGCAGATGCAGCACGAACTTGCCGAGACGCAGGCGGCGCAACGGAGTCTACTCCCCGCTGAGTTGCCGCGATTTGAGAATTTCGCCATAAACGCCTATAACAAGGCGACCCCGCAGTTGGGCGCGAATTTCTACGACTGCCTGCGGCTTAGCTCCGCCGAGTGCCTTGGCGTGATGGCGGACGTCTCCGGCAAAGGCATGCCTGCCGCCCTGCTAAGTTCCATGGTGCTGGGAGCGCTCAGTATTGAGTTCCGGGCCGCCACACCACCGCATGAAGTTCTGGACCGGCTGAATCGCCTGTTATTCGAGAAATCACTGCCGCTGCAGTTCGTCACTCTGTTCTTGTTTCTGCTCAAGCCCGACGGCACCGGCCAGTACATCAGCGCGGGCCATAACCCGGGTTGCCTGTTTCGGGCGGCAACGGGAACCATCGAGGAACTCGTCTCGGACGAATATATGCTCGGGATGTTCGCCTTTGCGTCTTATCGCACCCGTGCACTGGATCTTGAAATGGGGGACATTCTGGTTCTCTATTCCGATGGCTTGGTCGATGCCGAAAGCCCGGAGCGGGAGAAATTCGGAATGGAGCGCCTGCTCGAAATCCTTCAGCGTGAAGGACCATCAGGCGGCACTGCCGTTCGCCACCAACTTCTGGAGTCTGTCGAGATGTTCACGGAAGGCAAGCCGCAGGCTGATGACATTACCTTCGTGATGGTGGAAAAAACCCGCTGATGCCTGCTTCGCGCGGCCGAATCCGACGGCGGCCGCGCGAAACAGGTAAAGCAGAAATTCTAGTGGATACCGCCCAGCAGCCAGACCAACAGGATGATCAGCAGAATCGTACCTAATCCGACTCCAGCACTCCCCCCGTAGCCCCAGCGGCTATGGCCGTAATACCCGCCACCGCCACCGAGCAAAAGCAATAACACGATAAGTACGATCAACATATCTTTCTCCTGACTTCCGGCGGTCGCCCGCCAGCTACCCGTTTATGTTTTGCTTCCCGCCACTACCAGGACGATTCCGCCCACAAGCGCGAGTGCGCCTGCGATCGGCGGCAACGGCAGACTGTGCTGTTCATCGTGCGTGGCATGAATCGGCCCGATGTCGACGAGTTTTTCCCTGGTTGTCCAGTTCACGCCTCCCCACACCAGACCGATAATGCCCAACGCGATCAGAACGACTCCGATCATCTTCATGGCTTTATTTCCCGAGAACCTTTTCGATCTCGCCCACCTTCTTCTGGACTTTGCCCGCGAGCTTCTCGGTCTGCCCTTCCGCTTCCAGGTTCGGGTTGTTCAACGCATGCCCAACCTGCTCCTTAACCGCGCCCTTCGCCTGATGAATTGCGCCCGCTACCTGATCTTTTGTGCTCTGTGACATGTGGTGTTGCTCCTTCGCAGAACTTAATTGCACTTCGCTGCCCAAACGACCTAAACCACACAATCTGTGTGTTGACAGGCCTTGAAACCCCGGCGCGTCACCTTCACCCCCGCCGCGCACCGGAATTATTTTCCTGACCGCGACTGAACACCTGACCAAATACGGTCATGTCCCTTGTTTGTCTGGGGGCAAGACACTCCGCGGCTTTGGCCCTTGCCGTGCGATGGCAACCCCAGATGAAAGAGAAAGAAACATCCAAAGTCTGCACGATCGCCTTCGTTGGCGACTATCTGCCCCGCAAGTGCGGTATCGCCACATTCACATGCGACGTACTCAGCGCGGTCGCCGCGGCTCACCCGCAGTGCCAGTGTTTTGCGGTCGCGGTCAACGATATCAAGGGCGGCTATGAATACCCAGATGTGGTGAAGTTTGAAATTGAGGAACAGGATCTCTCCTCCTACCTTCGCGCGGCGGAGTTCCTCAATATGAGCAACGTCGATGTCGTGTGTCTTCAGCATGAGTTCGGCATCTACGGCGGCACCGCGGGCGGCCATATTCTTGCCATGCTCCGCGATCTCCGGATGCCCATCGTGACCACGTTTCACACCGTTCTCCAGGAGCCGAAGGCCGATCAGCGCCGCGTCATGCGGGAACTGATCTCGCTCTCCACAAGAGTTGTCGTTATGGCGGAACGCGGTCGTGACATGCTGCAGGAGATCTATCAGGCACCCCTCGGCAAGATCGACCTGATCCCCCACGGCATCCCGGACGTCGCGTTTGTCGACCCCACTTATTTCAAGGATCAGTTCGGCGTGGAAGGCAAGACTGTTCTTTTGACGTTCGGCCTGCTCTCTCCCAACAAAGGAATCGAGAACGTCCTGAATGCGCTGCCGGAAATCGTGGCAGAGTTCCCCGACGTTGTTTATATCGTGCTCGGGGCCACGCACCCGAACGAGGTGCGCAACCATGGCGAAGCGTACCGGCTCGGGCTGGAGATACTCGCCCGCAAGAACAAGGTGGAGAAGAACGTCATCTTCTACGACCAGTTCGTCGATCTGGAAAATCTGACCGAGTTCATCGGTGCCGCCGACCTTTACATCACGCCTTATCTGAATGAGGCCCAGATCACGTCGGGAACCCTGGCCTACACATTTGGCGCGGGCAAGGCCGTCATCTCCACGCCCTACTGGCACGCAGCCGAGTTGCTGGCGGATGATCGCGGCGTTCTGGTGCCGTTTGCCGATGCACCCGCTATTTCCCGCGCGGTCATTGACTTATTGCGGGACGATAACCGGCGCAACACCATGCGTCGCAATGCTTATAAGATCGGGCGCGACATGATCTGGAATAATGTTGCCGGCCAGTACATGCGCTCGTTCGAAACGTCGAGACAGGAAGGCGCACCACTACTGCGCAAGTTTCAGGTGAAGACGCTTGACCAGAAGCCGCGCGAATTACCGAAGCTGAAGTTGAACCACCTCGCCCGCATGACGGATTCCACGGGTGTTTTTCAGCACGCCGTCTTCAGCGTCCCGAATTTTGCCGAAGGATACTGCTCCGACGATATCGCCCGTGCCTTCATTCTGGGAATGCAACTGGAAGTGGTCGGCGAGAACCCCGAGATGGTTCGGGACCTGATCACGACGTGCACTTCGTTTCTTCACCATGCGTTCGATCCCGAGACGAAGCGTTTCCACAATCACATGAGTTTTGACCGGCGGTGGCTGGATGAGCGCGGCTCGGAAGATTGTCAGGGGCGCGTGTTGTGGGCACTCGGAACATGCGTTGGTCAGTCGCAATTGCGCAGCTTTCAGATGGGGGCCGGGCAATTGTTTGCGCAGGCGCTCCCCGTCGTGAGCGAATTCACCTCGCCGCGAGCGTGGGCCTTCGCCCTGATGGGAATCGATAGTTATCTGCTGCGCCTGAGCGGAGACAGTCAGGTCGCCCAGATGCGTGAGAATCTTGTCGCTCGTCTGATGGGACTCTTTGAGAGAAACACACGGCCTGGGTGGCTTTGGTTTGAAGAGAGTCTGTCCTATGACAACGCCAAACTCGCTCATGCGCTGATTCTCAGCGGGCGTGCCATGGGCAACACTTCCGTCACCGAGACCGGCCTCAAGGCGCTCCGCTGGCTCAATGACGTGCAGATCTCAGAACGCGGTCACTTCCGACCCATCGGCAGCAACGGCTTCTACCAGCGCGATGGTCCGCGAGCTCACTTTGATCAACAGCCCATCGAAGCGCAGGCCATGGTTTCGGCGTGTCTCGAAGCCTACCGCGCCACGTCGGACAGATGGTGGTACGAACAGGCGCAACGCGCGTTTGACTGGTTCATCGGCTGGAATGATCTGGGCCTCGAGCTCTATTCGCCCGACAACGGCGGCTGCCGCGACGGCCTGCATGTCGACCGTGTCAACGGCAACCAGGGAGCGGAGTCCACGCTTGCATTCCTCCTTTCATTGGTAGAAATGCGGCAGGCGCAGGCGATCGTCCTGAGTTTTGAAGAGCCTATCGTCCTGCACGCAGTGGCCGTGAGCGCCTGATGCTGAGCAATCCCCTGCAGGTCAATCGAGACTCCATTATTCTGCGTCCGGATCAGACGCGGGTGCTGCTCCGCCCTTTTGCACCGGGAGGATCGCAAAGGTTCACCAGTGCTATCGAGCGGATCATGGAGCTTTCCGAAGAGCGCGTCGCGGAAGTGCTGCGCCTGATCGCTGCCGAGTTTGAAAACAGGCACCAGGGAACCTGCCAGATATTCCTGGACCGCTACGAGCAGGTACGTTGCCTGCTGGCGACGGAACCCGAGATTTCGGAGACCAGGAAACACCTGATCGGGGCCACCTTTATGGCGGAGTATTCGCTGGAGTCTGCCGCGCTTTTCAACCCCTCAATCGTGCCGCACCCGGATCAAAGCGATCTGCCCGTTGGCGCGTTGCGCTTTATACTGAGTCTTCGGGCTACCGGCGAAGGGCACATTTCGTCCATCACTTTCCGCACCGGCGTGATCCATGCCGACAACCGACTGGAAGTCATGACGCCAAACGGCTTTCTAACCGAACCGAAGCAACTTCCCAACCCGGTCTACGAAAAGGCGTTGTTCAGCAGGAAGCTCACCGAACTGGGTCTGACCCGTGAGTTCACACGCCGGGTGATGAGCAGGCTCGGCGATACTTTTTCCCTGGAAGATCTGCGCGATGGGCTCAGGGCGGATGAGTTCCTGCTGCCCGATGGCATGGCCCAGGCTGAGCTCATGACGCTTGCCGATCGCGAGGAGGCCAAAAGCGTCTGGATACTGGCCCGCTCCAACTATGAAGTTCAGTTCCAGCCGGAACAGCAGCTTTCCGAACGCGTTCTCTTCCCCGCCACTCCATCGCAAAGTAACGGCATTGAAGATGCGCGTTTCGTCCACTTCTATAACGATGACGGAACCTGCATCTATTACGCGACATTCACGGCCTACGATGGCCGCGCCATCATGTCGCAACTCGTCGAGACATCGGACTTCCTGCGCTTCCGTTTCGCCACGCTGAATGGTCTCGCGGTGGAGAACAAGGGCATGGCGCTTTTCCCCCGGAAGATAAACGGCCTCTATGCGATGCTCTCCCGGCAGGATGGCGAAAACATCTCCCTCATGTATTCGGACAACGTCCACTTCTGGAATGAGCGCAAGGTGATTCTCAAACCGAAGTACCCGTGGGAAATCATTCAGATCGGCAACTGCGGCTCTCCAATTGAAACCCCGGCCGGCTGGCTCGTGCTGAGTCATGGCGTCGGTCCGGTGCGGAAATATTGCATTGGCGCATTTCTGCTGGACCTGAAGGATCCTTCCAAAGTCATCGGACGCCTCAAGTACCCGCTCATCCGGCCCGATCAATCGGAGCGTGAAGGCTATGTGCCCAACGTCGTGTACACCTGCGGATCTCTTTTGCGGAATGGCAACCTGATCATTCCTTATGGGCTGGCCGATCACGCCACCGGTTTCGCCACTGTGCGGCTCGATGAACTGCTCGAAGCGATGACGCCCGCCGATGCCCCGGCCTGACCGGAGCATCGGGTTGTCGCTCAGAGCCTCAAACTATTCACTGAGTTTGCGCGATCGCAGTTCTTTCACCGCGTGAAACCAGTCTTCTTGTGGCGAGCCTTCAGCGCGGCCCCGCGACTCCCAGCGTTGGTGGGCCAACGCCTCGATTTCCGCGTGTCCAAATGCGATCACTCCATGTCCGGTGGTCGCCGCCGCAGTCCCTGCGGCCGCGGCCTCTGAGTGCTCCAGGGCCAGCCGTGACCGTTCATGACCCGTCAGATGGTCTTCCTTGCCATGATGTACATCCGCCGTGCGATGGGCGTGCGCGGCCGCGTCGTGCAGTTCCGCGGCTCTCGGATGGTTTTCATAATGTGAGCCGTTGTTGTAGCGTTTGGACATATTAGAGAGTCACCATCTGCCCGGATTTGTTATGGGCTTCTTTCGCCAGCTTGTAAGCATGGTCGGAGAATTCCAGCGCGCGTTCCGCGTGCCAGCGTCCCTGGTCGTTATCGCCTTTTTCGTTATGCTCCGATGCTGTGCGATGCGACTTCGCTGCCAGTTCGTGCTGTTCCGCCGCTCTCTTGTGTAGATCCTGCATGATGTTGCCTCCTGTAAGTTCAGTCCATATTGAGCCTGCAAGGGGAATACCAAACCAGGGTTTGAGCGAAAACAGCGCCGCCCCGAGACCGGCTTGACGTTTCCGCGTCATGTGACCACGCGCGGTCGCGCCTCCGCGTTTCACCGAATGGCCGTCATCCGCCAAAACACGCAATTGGCGCTGAAGCGGACGCCAGCGTGACATCAAACCTGCTTCGGGCCTTGCCATGCATCGTACCCGACAACACCGGATGAAGAATGTACTCAATCCCCGATGGCACTGTATGGCTGTTATCGCCGCCTGCACTCTGACGGCGTGTTCGCCCGCCGCCACAACTCCAGCTGACTTCGCGCACGTGATTGCCCGTCCCGAAGCCCGCATCGCAGTCCCGGATGTAGACGAAGTTATCGCCAGTAATCTCGACGCAGCCTTCACCCGGAATCGGCTTCACGTGAAGTATGCCATCGACGACCGGACCGTGACGCTCACGGGCGTCGTCAATTCGCAGACGAAACGTGCACGCGCCGAGCATCTGGCGGCGGCTGTGATCAATGTACGCAGCGTAGTGAATGACCTGCGGGTGAAACCGCGGCAGCTCAGGCTTTCCGACAAATAACCGCAATCCAAATAGAAAAGGAAATTACCATGAATACCTCAGAGACCAATGCATTCCGTATTACTCTGCAAGCCAGACTGTCCGATCTGAGCGACGAGCACGGCCTCCGTGAATCCCTCGCCGTCGAGCCCACGCCGGACGATTTCGACCGTATCCAGCAGGCGAATGATCGCGACTTCGCGGTCGGCAATCTCCAGCGTAATGCCGGACAGTTGCTGGAAGTCCAGGCCGCTCTGCAGCGCATCCAGGCAGGCGTCTTCGGCATTTGCGCTTCCTGCGAGGAGGACATCAAACCGAAGCGTTTGGCCGCCATCCCGTGGGCGTCGTACTGCATCGCCTGCCAGGAAGCCGCGGACCTCGGCGTTGACCTGTCCACCAACGAACTGCGCGAGCCAATGTCCCTCGCAGCGTAGACGGATATGGCTGACGGACGAATTGCGAAATTCCTGCTATACGCGCACGGAAGGACGGGCAGCAGGAAGCCGAATCTCGCGGCATGCGATTCTGGCGGACTTCAGGTCTGTGTGGCGGCCCCGTTGAATGTGTAAAGTTGAAAATGGAGCGGGAGACGGGGCTCGAACCCGCGACGTCCAGCTTGGGAATCTCAGCGTAGATTGATAATAAAGGACTTAGGCGTTCAAGAGGGTGGATTCAGGTCTAATGCATTCAACAACTTACGAACTTTGTCCGGGCAGTCGCCTCTTATTGGAGTGAAAATGGAGTGGAAGAAATCGAGAGCGCCTGCGTCGGGTGCGCTTCATCCTTGAAGTCCCCAATCGTTAACAAAATATTAACTCTTTCCTTGTATTGTCGGCGGATTAACCAACCAAGTGGAGTTCCGCCATGGCCTATGAATCCTTCACCGACTATGTCCAGCAACACAGTCGGAATTCACTGATTACGGAGTGGACTGTCCTTGCGCTTCGAGATCTCTCGGAAGCCCTCAAGACCCTCAAGGCTGCCCAGTCCGTCGATTCTCGTAAAAAATATCAAGTCGATTCTGGAGCAACATCGATTGCCGAACTTGAGGCTGCCAATAGTCAAATTGAACGCAAAATGACGAAGCTCTTGAACGGTCGCTCGTCAGCTTCGGACGCAAAGGTATTGAAGGATCTCATGGGGCACGGAGTAAACCTCCTTCAGGTTCTTCCGAACGCCGCCGCCAACTATCCTGGAGTGTCCGCATTCGTCGAAGCGGAAGCCGCTGCGGAACGATTCAACACCTGTGCTGTCGCTCTCGATGAAATGAATATGGCCTTTGACGCGGGGAAGAGTCCCGGCCACTTCCAAGAAAAGCTGGCAACCTCCACCGGTAGAGGCAGGCGTACCGGTCGCTAATAATTACTCAAGGCGCTGGATACTTGCCGTGTCGGTGCGCCTCGTGCCCTAACGGCCACGTGCTTCCTTCAGCACCCGAAATGATTCCTGCAACAGATCCACCATGCTGATGCCGTGCTGGACTGCATACATCTTGAACTCGCGATGGAACGCTTTTGGAACCCTGAAGTTTAGCGGCGTGAGTTCCGCCGATTCAGGGTTGTCGAGATTGGCAAGTGCGATGACGGGTTTATTCAGTGAGCTTTTGGCGGCCTTCTCTGGTCGTGGCTGTTTCGGCATAGCAGATCGTCTTTCGTTGGTGAAGTCGGCTGACTGCGCGGGGAGCGCGAAGCCAACCCACCTCGTGCGGATGAACGCAAAGCCTAGCACGATAACGAAAAAACGCAATAACGATATCGGCCCTGCCGCCTCAGGGGGTGGGGAGGCGGATGATTCGATTCGGATGTATCTGAGAGCGTACAAACTCCCCTTAAGTGCGAATTACAGCATGTCAGATGTACTTTTGCTGGACGCCAGAGACCAGTATGGTATATTAAGACTGTTGTAATTCACTTTAAGCGGTCTTGAGAGCATGTCAGGTATACCAAACGGTTCAGAGGTTTCGCGCTTTTCGTCGCAGTCGCGCGCACGGCTGTCCGCCGTGCTGCAAACTGCCAAAGATCTTGTGACGATTGAAGATGCCATGCAGGCCCTCTCGACCGACCGCTCCGATTCGGCCAAACTCCTGTCCCGCTGGCAGCATCAGGGATGGCTCAAACGTGTCGGTCGTGGCATCTATGCGCCCGTCCCACTCGACGCGATCACGACCGAGCAAGTGCTCAAAGACCCGTGGGTTCTGGTTCCGGCCCTGTTTGCACCTTGCTACATCGGCGGCTGGTCCGCCGCCGAACACTGGAATCTCACGGAGCAACTTTTTCGTAGCATCTTCGTGTTCACCGCGCGGCCTTTCCGCAAGAAAGAGCAAACCATACAGGGCGCGTCATTCACGCTCACACGTACTCCCGAAGAGGCCTTGTTTGGCACCAAGATGCTCTGGCGCGGACAGGCCCGTGTCGCCATCGCCGACAAACATCGCACCGTGGTCGATATGCTGGCCGATCCCGCAACCGGTGGCGGCATCCGCCACGTCGATCACTGCCTACAGAATTATTTCCGTGACCCGGAGGCTAGTCCCGATACGCTCATCCGTTACGCCGAGAAGCTCGGCAACGGCGCGGTGTTCAAGAGGCTTGGGTTCCTGATCTCGCAGCAGCCCGGCCACGAGGCTCTCGCCCGGTCCTGCCGCGAACGCCTGACCCAAGGCAACGCAAAACTTGATCCGGCGCTGCCATACAAGCGGCTGGTCAAAGCATGGCGACTGTGGATTCCCCAAAACTGGGAGCGGGAGTCGTCGCGTGATTGATCGCCGCGAACTTCTCGCCAGTGCCGGCAATCTCGGCCTCCTGCCGAACGTCGTCGAAAAAGATTACGTTCTGGGATGGCTGCTTGCGGGCATTTACAACCACCCAGCGCTCAAAGATAGTTGGGTGTTCAAAGGCGGCACCTGCCTGAAAAAGTGTTATTTCGAGACGTACCGCTTCTCGGAGGACCTCGACTTCACGCTGCCCGATGCCTCGCATCTGAATATCGATTTTTTGACGACGACATTTCGCGAAATCGGCGAATGGGTGTACGAGCAAACCGGTATCGAAATGCCGCCCGACAAGGTGAGTTTCGAAGTGTTTCGGAATCGTCGCGACCGCCCCGCCGGGCAGGGGAAGATTTCCTATCGCGGCCCGATCGCTCCGACCTCCGGCGATCTACCGAGAATAAAGCTCGACCTGACGGGCGACGAGCTGCTCGTCTTGCCGCCCGTCAGCAGGCCGGTCTCGCATCCCTATTCTGATAACCCGGTGGGCGGCATCTATGCGCGCTGCTATAGCTACGAAGAAGTGTTCGCCGAAAAAGTGCGGGCGCTCTCCGAGCGTGCCCGTCCCCGCGATCTCTACGATGTCATCAACCTCTTCCGCCACGACGAATTTCATCCCGCCGCGCAGGTCATTCACGACACGCTGTCGAAGAAATGCGCGTTCAAGGGCATTCCGTTTCCGACACTCGCCGCGTTAGCAGCCTTTCGTGAAGAGATAGAGGCCGACTGGGTGGTCATGCTGAACCACCAGCTTCCGGCACTTCCACCGGTGGACGCGTTCTGGGGCGAACTGCCGACACTGTTCGCATGGCTTGCGGAAGGACGGCAACCCATCGCGCTGGCCGCGTACGCCATGGCTGCCGGTGATGTCGTCATTCGTCCTCCGGCAGGCGCGATCTCCATCCCCGGCATGGCGAGTTCCGCGCCCATCGAAGTCATCCGCTTCGCCGCATCGAACCGCTTATGCGTTGAACTCGACTATGTTGACGAACGAGGCAACCGAGGCGTTCGCCTCATCGAACCCTATTCCATGCGGCGAACACAGGCAGGGGACATCATACTCCACGCACTGCGTGCCGATAGTAAAGCGCATCGCAGCTACCGCGTTAATCGCATCAGAGGCGCTCGTGCAACCAACCAGACTTTCACGCCGAGCTACGCGATTGAGTTGACGCCGATGGGGCCGATCTCCGTGCCGCCCACGTCAATTTTGCCGCGCATCGCTCTGACCCGAAGTCCTCGAACCTCCGGCGCGGGCCACACGGGGCCGACCTACGTTTACGAGTGCAGCCGCTGCAACAAGCGCTTTGAACACTCCAAGCGAGATGCCACCCTTCGTGCTCACAAGAGCCCGAGCGGGTCGCCATGTTCCGGTCGTCATGGCATATGGGTGGACACAAAGTGATAGCGCATGGCGCTCCCCCTTTGCCCGTTTCCCCCGCTGGGGGCAAGCCGGGGCGGGCGGGTTCCCCCCACGCCGCAAACAGCGCGGCTCCCCCCGCAAGAGGGATTTCAAACCGCTCCGCTGAAATCCCCCTTCCGCATCCCCCTTTGAGTCTCCAAGCTAGTCATGGTCTGTGCGCGCAGTCTGCCAGTGCCCTCCGCTCACCAACGCGTTGCAGACGCTACAACCCGAGTACAATCGTATTCTTAATACGAATGACAGGGAACACCCGACCTGATAAGCAATCATGGTGCGGGCGACCGACTTTTCTCGTCATTCGTCGAAACCGGACCGAACAAAATGCCATCTGAGTTCTCAACACGAAAGGAAGTAATCGATCTCCGCCTGAGGGCGGCTGGATGGAATGTTGCTGATCGGACCCAGGTAGTCGAAGAGTTCTTCGTTCCGAACATGGGCCACGAGAGTGACGCAGCAATTCCTGTTCCGCCGGGAGAGAGGAACGGCTCCCGCGAGTTCAGCGACTACGTTCTGCTCGGCAAGAACGGCAAACCCATCGCCGTCGTTGAAGCGAAGAAATCCTCCACGAATGCGGAAATCGGGCGCGAGCAAGCCAAACAGTATTGTCAGAATATCCAGACCGCGAATGGCGGCGACCTTCCTTTCTGCTTCTACACGAATGGCCATGAAATCTTTTTCTGGAATGTTGGCGAAGCGCCGCCGCAGAGAGTGCATGGCTTCCCTACCCGGCAGGACCTCGAACGTCTGCTCTTTATCAGAAAGCACAAGAAGCGCCTCGCTGAGGAACTGATCAACACGACAATCGCCGGTCGTGATTTCCAGCTCCAAGCCATCCGGTCGGTCATGGAAGGGATTGAAAAGAATCGACGCCGCTTCCTGCTGGTCATGGCAACTGGTACCGGGAAGACCCGTACGTGCATCGCCCTCGTCGATGCCCTCATGCGGGCCGGACATGTGCAACGAGTTTTGTTCCTCGTGGACCGCATCGCCCTACGTGGGCAGGCGCTCGACGCCTTCAAAGAACATATCCCCGATGAGCCACGCTGGCCGGAGCCCGGCGAGAAAAGTATCGCGACCGACCGCCGTATCTATGTTGCCACGTACCCAACGATGCTCAATATCGTCCACGATGAAACCACCCCGCTGTCGCCACACTTCTTCGATTTGGTCGTTATCGACGAAAGTCACCGTTCCATCTACAACACCTATCGCGAGGTGCTCGACTATTTCAACGCGATCCAACTCGGCCTCACTGCCACGCCTCGGGATGTCGTAGACCACAACACGTTCGCTCTGTTCCAGTGCGACGATGGACTGCCCACGTTTGCTTACTCCTACGAAGAGGCTATCAACCACGTCCCTCCCTATCTCTGCGACTTCAGCGTCCTCAAAATTAAGACCAAATTCCAAGACGAAGGCATCAGCAAGCGCACGGTCACTCTCGAAGATCAGAAGCACCTAATCCTCGAAGGCAAAGACATCGCGGACATTAATTTTGAAGGTACCGATCTCGAAAAGAAAGTCACCAACCATGCGACGAACGCCCTCATCGTGAAAGAGTTCATGGAGGAGTCCATCAAGGACCCAAACGGCGTCCTTCCGGGCAAGACCATCTTTTTCTGCATGTCCATGAATCACGCCCGGCGACTCGAATCCATTTTTGATTCTCTCTATCCAGAATACAAAGGCGAGCTTGCCAAGGTCATGGTCTCTGACGATCCCCGTGTATACGGAAAGGGCGGCTTGCTCGACCAGTTCACACGCAACGATATGCCCCGCGTGGCAATCAGCGTAGATATGCTGGATACCGGCATTGACGTACGGGAGATCGTCAATCTCGTCTTCGCCAAGCCGGTCTTCAGTTATACCAAATTCTGGCAGATGATCGGTCGCGGAACGCGTTTACTCGAATCCAACAAAATCAAACCGTGGTGCCCAGAGAAGGATGTTTTCCAAGTTATCGATTGCTGGGACAATTTCGACTACTTCACGCTCACACCCAAGGGTAAGGAACCAAAGCCCCAGATTCCGCTGCCTGTTCGATTCGCGGGCGTTCGCCTCGATAAAATCGAGGCCGCTCAAGCCCTCGACCAGAGCAGTGTCGCCGAAAAAGAAATCGCCGCCTTCCGCGCGCAAGTCGCTGCATTTCCGACACGGTCGGTTACGATCATGGAAGCACAGACGCAACTCGCCCACTGTCAGGAAGAGCCTTTCTGGAATCCGCTCACCGCCGAACGGATTGCCTTCCTTCGTCACGCTATTCAGCCGCTCTTCCGCGTCGTCTCGCAGGCTGACTTCAAGGCCATGCGTTTCGAGAAGGATATTCTCGAAGCTTCCCTCGCTCATCTAAAAGGCGAGAAGGAGAAATATGCCGCCCTCACCGAAAACCTCGTCGCCCAGATCAGCGAACTTCCACTATCGGTGAACATCGTAGCCGAGGAAGCGGGACTCATCCAGAAGGCCCAAACGAATCATTATTGGGCTACCATGACCGACCAGAGCTTCGATAATCTTGCGGCCCACCTCGCCCCATTGATGCATTTCCGCGACGGGCGTGATTCCAGCGGCGGTCCGGCGACGTTCAATTTTGCCGACGTACTGGCTGCCAAAGAGCACGTGGAATTTGGCCCCGAACACGAGTCACTGAGCATCGCCCAGTATCGCCAATTGGTCGAGACAACAGTGAGAGAACTAACCGCAAATAATCCCATCCTCCAGAAGATTCGCGACGGACGACCTGTCACCGATGATGAAGCCGAGGTATAAAGCCACTGATGCTGCATACCGGGCAATGTATTACGTCAGGTGTAACGATTGTGGTGAGACATTTCCACCTTCGATGATCGAATATTATGATGATGAGGAATGATGTATCTTCCTGTATCTGCCCGTTACGTTTCTTTTCTACCCAACCAGCCCTAGCCTTAGAGCATGTCGCTCGACGCGCTGGTAAACGCAACTGCTGAACCGCTGAATGCACAGTTCAGGGTTGAGCTTCCGTTGTGGCCCTCAATTCCTCCCGTGCCGATGATGGTCAGGGGTGCAGCGTCATGAACGGCATCCTCACCATGGCGGAGGCTGCTCTGGAACTCCGCTGCTCAAAGGCGCACCTGAGCCATATCGTCAACGGGCAGGTCGCCGACCTGCCGCCATTGCCGGTGGTCCGAATCGGACGCCGCGTTCTGATCCGGCGCGCTGTGTTGCTGCAATGGCTGTGGACCCTCGAAGGCGGAAATGGGATAATGCCCTCAGACCTGAATTCATCGCTTGCGACGCACGGAAAGGATTAACGTGCAACGAGAGCGAAATCAAAAAGGCAGTTTGCAAGTACGTTCACACGGGAAGCGCAAAATGTGGGTATGGCTCTATCGAGAGGACGGATCAAGGAAGTACGTCACCCTTGGACCGTCTCACAAGATGACCAAAGCCCAAGCCGAGAAGAAACGGGATGAGGCGTTAGCCGAAGTCCACGCCAGACAGGATTCTTCGCCGGACCCGGACATGACGTTTGGGCAGTTTTTAGATGGAGTGGTTCTGCCATTCTATCGATCGAAGTGGAAGCGCTCGACGGCTTCCACCAGCGAAAGCCGAATGACCCATCACCTCGCAGAGTTCAGCAAGACGCAACTGAAGGCAATCACACTGAAGACGCTTCAGGCGTTTTTAGGCCGCAAGGCCGCCAGTGAATTGTCACGCAGTACCGTGGCGCATCTTCGCTGGGATCTGCGGGCGATTTTTAAACTGGCGGTAGCCGAAGGCTACGCCCAACGCGATCCGTCCGTCTCCCTCTACATCCCGAAAGAGGCGGTGACGGAACCGACCCGCGCCATGACAGAAAAGGAGGTTGAACCCTACATCAACGCGCTCAATATGCGCGAACGTGTTCTCGCTCATCTCGCAATCTTCGCAGGTATGCGGCCCGGAGAGATCCTTGGACTCCAGCGCCAGCATGTCAGTGGAGATTGTACGGCGGTGACGATTGCGCAGCGGCTCTATCGCGGCGACATCGACACGCCAAAGACGAACTCCTCCCGCCGGATTGTTGCCATTCCGCCCAAGACCGCGACGCTGTTTCGGGAATGGATGGAACTGGTAGAGGAACAGGAGGACGCGTGGGTTTTCGTATCCGAGAATCCGAAGAAGCCGGTCTGGCGTGACAACGTCTGGTATCGGCACATGCAACCCAAGCTCAAACCCCTCGGTCTCGGCTGGGCAAATTTTCAGGCGCTCCGACGGACACATGCCAGTCTTGGACACAAGGCGGGTATCGATCCGAAGGTATCTGCCGACCAGCGCGGGCACGGGATTGGCGTCGCGTTGGATGTTTATACGAAGGCCGCGCTCTCGACGCGGGCCGAAGCTGCGAAGCAGCTCGAAGAGAGCATCCTAGCCGCTTAATGGAGTGAAATGGAGTGGAAACCGCAGGTAAGGTTTCTGCGGTTCTCTAAGTGATTGAAAAAATGGAGCGGGAGACGGGGCTCGAACCCGCGACGTCCAGCTTGGGAAGCTGGCATTCTACCACTGAATTACTCCCGCTCGTGGCCGTTCCCAGCATAACAAAACGACCAACAGAAGTCAGTCCCTGATAATTGCATTTCCCGGAATTCGCCAACCAAGACCGGCTCCGCGGGTATTCTGTATATATGCGCAACGCACCCGGAGTCCTGTTCGTTTCAGTTGCTTTTCTGGCCGTCTTCACCCTCACCGCCCAAACAGCCGGCGATGGACCGCAGTTTACTGCCGACGGCCAGCTCACGCTGCCGAAAGACTATCGCCAATGGGTCTTTCTCAGTTCAGGCCTCGGCATGACGTATGGCCCGGCCGCCTCCGCCGACCCCGCCAACTCCAGGTTCGACAATGTCTTCGTGAACCCCTCGTCCTACCGCTCCTTCATCGAAACCGGGCACTGGCCCGACAAAACGATGTTCATTCTCGAAGTCCGTGCCGCCACCGGGCAGGGATCCATCAACAACGCTGGCCATTACCAGAGCGACATTGTCGCCATCGAAGCCGAGGTTAAGGACGAAAAGCGCTTCCCCCAGAAATTCGCCTATTTCGGCTTTGGCGGCAAGGACAAAGCCACGGCGTTAGCGGCCACCTCGTCCTGCAATACCTGCCACGGACAGAACGCGGCGGTGGAGAATACCTTCGTTCAGTTCTATCCCACGCTGCTGGAAGTAGCCAAGGCAAGGGGGACACTGAATGCGGCCTTCGTGGAGAAGAATGCCGCAGGCACGCCGGCGGGCCACTAGGTTCCGCAGGATGCTAGGATCGGTTTCATGGCACTTGCCGATTTAGGCCGCGCAATCACCGGTCAGGCTCTCGATACCGCGAAGAGCAGCATGCTCGACGCTATTAAAGGCGAACCCGCGAAGAAACCTGCGGTGCCAGTTGCCGCCGCACCTGTGGTGGAAGGGATCGGCACGGTGATGCTGGGCCAGATTCAGGCGATGCAGAAGTCGCTCAAAGAGGATCAGGAACTGGTGGTGCAGTTCCGTTCCGGCGAAGAGATGTTGCGTATTCTGGAGATTTTTGTCCCCTCCCCGCAGGTTTTCGTGCTTTCGGGCAATGACGGTCAGCAAAGGTTGACCCGCATTGTGACACCCGCCTCCATGGTTCAGTTGATTTGCAAGGTTCTGCGCGTGATGCCGGGAGTAGCACCAGTCCGGGTAAAGATCATGACGCCGAACCCCCGGCCCGCGAACGAAACTCCTGCCGCAAAATAATTTCGTCGGCTGTCGATTTCGCCCGCCACCGTTCGACTATCTGGCGGAGACCCAAACACATGCAATATCTACTCATGATTTACGCAGACGAAACGACCGTTGCAGGCATGACCCCTGCGGAGGGGGCCGTCATGTTGAAGGAGTATGGCGGTTTTACGCAGGGAATCATCGCTGCCGGGAATTTCAAAGGCTCAAACCGATTGCAGCCGGTTGCCACCGCGACATCCGTGCGGGTGCGCGACGGCAAAACCCTGCTGACGGACGGACCGTTCGCGGAAACGGCGGAACAACTGGGCGGCTACTACCTGATCGATGCGGCGAACCTCGACGACGCGATCGCGATTGCCGCTCGCATTCCGGGTGCACGGACGGGTACGGTGGAAGTGCGCCCAATCTGGGCAATGCCTGCTCAGGCCTGACGACACACAACTGCCCTGGAGATTCCGCATACTGGTTCCATGGATCTGAGCCTGCGGGCCCGTATTGAAAATCTCTATGCCGATGACCGTGACCGCATACTGGCCACGCTCATCGGCATGTTGCACGATTTTGATCTGGCCGAAGACGCGATGCAGGAAGCCTTTGCGGCGGCCCTGATTCGGTGGAGCCAGACTGGCATCGCGGCCAATCCACGCGCCTGGATTGTAAGTACCGCGCGGCACAAGGCGCTGGACCGGCTCCGGCGCGATTCTACGCTGCGGGAGAAGCTGCCGGAACTGCGACTGCTCATTGAGCAGGAGGAAGCCAACGCTGTGCCTGCGTTCCACGATGAGGCCGCCATAGAAGACGACCGCCTGCGGCTGATTTTCACGTGTTGCCATCCAGCACTTGGGAGCGAGGCCCAGGTGGCACTGACGCTTCGCACGCTTTGCGGACTGGAGACAGAGGAAATTGCCCGTGCCTTTCTGGTGTCGCCGCAAACAATGGCGCAAAGACTGGTCCGCGTTAAGCGAAAAATCTCGCAGGCGGGAATCCCATACTCGGTACCGCCGAAGGCTCTGCTGGGGGCCCGGATCGATGCCGTGCTGGTGACCATTTACCTTATTTTCACGGCTGGTTATACCGCCACGTCAGGCGATTCACTGGTGAAGAAAGACCTTTGTGCGGAGGCTATTCGACTGGCACGGCTGTTGACGAAGCTGATGCCGGGCCACGGCGACGCAACCGCGCTGTTGGCCCTGATGCTGTTTCACGATTCACGTCGAAACTCACGAGCGGACGCCGAAGGTAACATCGTTTTGCTGGAAGATCAGGATCGGGCTGGCTGGAATCACGCGTTCATTCAGGAAGGCGTTTCGTTGCTGGCCGGGGCGCTGCGCGAGGGTGCGGCCGCCACCCGATACTTTTTGGAAGCTCAGATTGCGGAGGTTCACGCGACGGCGAGCCTGCATGAGGATACTGACTGGCGGCGAATAGTGGGGCTCTTTGCCGAGTTGAACCGCATCACGCCTTCGCCGGTGGTGGAACTCAACATGGCTGTGGCTGTGGCGATGGCGGAAGGGCCGGATGCGGGCCTTGCCAGACTGGCGGACCTGGAAGCATCCGGACGTTTGGACGCGTACCATTTTCTACCGGCGGCGCAGGCGCGTTTGCTGGAGCAACTCGGGCGACGCGACGAGGCAATCGGGCGTTACCGCAGGGCTCTCACGCTGGCGCGGAACGAACCGGAGCGGCGCTTTCTGGCGGCACGGCTGGCGCACTGCCGCGAGGCCGAGAGGTCCGGTTAAGAAGCGGCGGAATAATCGAACACGGGGTCGGATTGGATCACGAAAGGTTCGGAGAAGCCGCTGCGCTGCGTTCGCAGCCGCAACTCGTGCGAACCGGCAGGCAGGCCTTTCATGCGGGCGTTCACCTGCCACATCCCGGGCTCCGGACGTTCCACGGAGAGCAACGGCCACGGATTGCCGTCCACCGTCAGTTGCACCTTCGAAAGATCCAGCGTGGCATCGGAATGCGTAAACCGGCAGGCGAGCGACTCATTGCGGTAGCCACGGAAGGTCACACTGCGGTCCATCGTGTTTTCCACGCGGACGAAAACCGGTAGTGCCACCGATTCTTCGCGGGCGACGAAAGGGGTCTGGCCGTAGCGACGCTCGGCACCGTGGGGCAGCATTTTGATGCGGACGGGATCGCTGAAGCCACCCGCTCTTGTGCCGACCCGTACCTCATGATCACCCGGCGAAATCCCTGGTGGAACTTTCACGTTCACCTGCCAGTAGCCGGCATCATGATGCACCACGAAGATGGCAGGGATGCCGTATTCGTCGATCTCGACCAGAACATCCTGCTTCGTCAGTTTCTCATCGCTCAGGAACGCAAGAGACATGTATTCGTCCTTGCGCGGTTGAAACACGATGTCGTTGTGACGATTGTTGACAGCGGAACAGAGAAACGGCGGGACGATCCCTGGCGCGGGGTGCACCGGCTCCCAACGCCGGCAGGCGATAGCACCGCCCCGGCGCGAATCAACATACTGGAAATCGACGCGGGGGAAGCCGGCGGCTCGAGCCATGGAAACCAGGCATTGGGTGGTGGGTCCGCACCAGTTATCGATCTGGCCCCCCAGTTCATCGGTCTCATAGAATTCCATGAAACAGCGGGCTGGGTCGGGAGCGTCATCAATCACGTAGGACTCGATGAAAGCGACGTCGCGCGTGACGGAGCAGACCTGTTCCAGCCCCAGCAGCGGGTGCCGCAGATGATAGAGCACTCCGAAGAAAAGCACGTAGTCGAACATGCCGAATCTTTCCGGAGTGACTTCTTCGATATCGACAACTGCGTATTCAAGCTTTGAGCCGCGCAGACGTTTGACCGCCAGTAGCTCTTCGTACTCCACGCAGTCAATCGCAACCACTTCGGCGCCGCGGCGCTCGCACTCAAAGCTATTCCAGCCCGACGCGGCACCGATATCCATGACACGCTTCCCGCGCAGGTCTTCAGGAAGCGGGTAGCGATCCAGGCGAGCGCGGAGTTGCGGTACGGGAATGATGCCCGGGATGACGGTGCCGTCATTCAGTTCCAGGCTGTGATACGGAGTGTTGCGCGCAAAGGCCTCCGTCTGGAGGCGGATGAGGCGCTGGAATTCGGGATTGCCCGCAAAGGATTCGACAGCCATATCAAAGAGGAGGATAGCAGTTGCTTAAGGAGCGCTCGCTGCGTTTGAGCAGGTGTTGCCGGAGATCGTGTTGGTTTTCAGGTCTACCCCCTGCTTTGCGGCAATGCAGTGGGCTGCAATGCCGAACCCGGTAATCACGTTGTTCCGGATGATGTTGTCGTGCGTGGCAGTGGCGCGGCCGCCGTCGTTACTCAAGTAGATTCCCGCACGAAGGGCATCGGGCTCATCGAGCATGGCGTTGCATTTCGCCGGGATGGGCTGGGTGCCGCAATGGGCGAGATTGACGTCAAGGAAGCGGTTATCTTCGATGCGGTTGTGGTCGCCAACCAGGAAAACACCGCCATAACCAAAACCCTGCAGGGTATTGCCCATGATCTTTATATTGCTGGAGGTCGCCCCGGGGTCGTGATTACCGAAGAGAATACCGAAGTGCAGACCCAGCCATTGCGTCGCGGTTGCCGGCACGTTGGAGCAGTGGTTGCCGGTGATTTCGCCGTCGTGAAAGCCGTCCAGATCAAGGCACTGGCCATTGACTTCGGTGAACACGTTGTCGGCATAGACGGTGTGGTCTACGTTGCCAGCCGTGTCGATGGCGACGGGCGTGCCGTAGCCGGGAAAGTCGATATATTCGACTGGGAAGCCGATCTTCCAGCCCCGATTGCGCTGGACGCGCACGCCGGTGGCATGGCCAATCTGGATGGCGTCGCGCGCCACGGTGTCGATGGTGTTGTCTGCGATGAGCCCATCGGACTGCCGGGGTGACCGGGCGTAGGAGTGAGTCCAGATGGCGGTGCCGGTGATTCGCGTGAACCTCGAATTGCGCACTATGAAGCCGGAACAACCTTCTTCGATGAGAATCCCGCCGGTCGTATTGTTATGGCCGTCGGCATTCAGCGTGCCGGAGTCTTCAATGGTGACAGTATCGATGGTGGCCTTCGCTGTGGCATTCACGATGACGGGAAACGCGCGTATCCGCGAAAAGGTCAGTTGGCGAAGCGTCACATTGGAACTCGCCCGGATGACGATTCCATTCGCGGTGTAGTAATCAGCGAAGGCGGCCTCTTTGAGAGGCAGGTACCAGGGCGAGCGAAGTTCCGTTCTGTCGCCGACGATACCGAAGCCCGAGAGCGTGAGGTTGCTGGCCCCGGTTGCTTCAATTGCGGCTGTGTCTGTGAAACCAGAGCCAATGACCAGCGTGCTGCCGGCAGCGTTGCCTCGCAACTCCACGTCCTTAGACCCCTTGGGAATTACAAGAGCGTGGTCCAGTTGAGACTTGCCAGGGGGCAGTTCGATGACTGACTTACCGCTTTGCAGATCGGCGCGGACGTCATCGAGAGTACGCGCATGACTGCAACTGGCCGCAAGTGCAACCAGGCAGAACAACGAGGCGAATGAATGGCGGGCCCGGGGCCGGCGCACGGCTCAGGCCTGTGGAGGAGCGGGCGGCGCGGATTGCTGCGCTGGCTGCGCCTGCGGTTTTTCCGAATGCGGCTGCTTTTCCTTCGGAGTTGCGGCCTTGACCACAGCCTTCACCGGGCTGATCAGGATGTGGGCGTTGCGGCCTTCCATCCTGGGCGTTCCATCCACGGCACCGTAGGTCACCAGATCTTCGGCGAAGCGGAGCAGTAGTTTTCGGCCGAGATCTGTGTGGGCGATTTCACGTCCACGAAACTGGACTACGGCCTTCACGCGATTGCCTTCCTGGAGGAAGCGGATGGCATGGTTCTTCTTGAAATCGTAATCGTGATCGTCCGTATTGGGGCGGAACTTGAGTTCCTTGACCTGCACGACGTGCTGCTTCTTCTTGGCGTCGTGCTGCTTCTTCTTCATTTCGTACTGATACTGACCGTAGTCGATGGCTTTCGCGACCGGGGGGACGGCAGTGGGCGAAACGAGGACGAGATCCAGACCGAGGTCCTGTGCCTTCCGCACGGCGGCGGGGGTAGGCATGATTTCCGATGTTCCATCGGGAAAGACGGCGCGCACTTCGCGAGCACGAATCGTCTCATTCACGTTTTCTCTACGGCTGGGCTTGCGGGGTGGGAAATTGCGGCCTGGAATCATGCGTTAAGTTGGCTAGATCCCAACATAGCACTATTATGGGTTGCATTTGCAATCAGAATGTTTGCAACAGGTTCGCAGGCTCTCTATTTTGGTTGGACCAAAACACCCCCAAAAAACTTGGTAAGCAACTGCAAACATTGGAGAAAACCATCGCGCAAGTGGGTATATACTCTCTTGTGAAGGATTTCATTTAACGATATGCAAAATATCTCCCGTCCCCTGGCCCTCGTGGCCGGATGCGTTCTGTTGGTTGGCCTGACCTCGCCACAAGCGAGGGCGCAGGGCCGTGGCGGCGGTGCGAACTGGTCCACCGCAGGCGCTAACGCGCAACGCGACGCATGGGCACGAACCGACGCCCGAATCAGCACAGCCCGTATGGGCGAGTTTTCTTTTCTGTACAAAGTAAAGGCCAGCAACGATGCGAAGCAGGGCTATTCGATGTCGTCGGCCATCATGGTCGATAGCTACATCGGTTACCGCGGCTTCCGCTCGTATGCGTTTCTTTCCGGCGCTTCCAATAATGTAGTGGCACTCGATTCCGATGTCGGCCGCGTGGAGTGGTCGCAGAATTTCGGCGCGGCAGCAGGCGCTGGCACGGCTACATGTCCTGGTGCGATGACAGCGGGTGTCACTCGCACGGTTGCACTTCCGGCACCGGCTGGTGCGGCGGCTGCAGCTGCTGGTGGTGGTGGACGCGGCGGCGGTGCCGGAGCTGGCGGACGCGGCGGTTCCGGCGCGGGTGCTGCGGGCGGCGGTCGCGCCGGTGGACGTGGAGCGCAGAGCGGCGTCAGTGAGCCGGAAGCCGGTGCCATCACGATCGTTCCAGGCAATCCAGCTGGTGGTCGTGGCGGTGGCGGTGGCGGCTTTGGTGCTGCAGGTGGTTCCGGTCGGGGCGGTGGCGGTGGCTTTGGCGCCGCAGGTGGTTCGGGCCGTGGCGGCGGTGGCGGCTTCGGTGGACGTACACCGGAAATGCTGTACGCGGTCTCGACCGATGGCAAACTGCGCAGTCTCTTTATCTCGAATGGCGGCGAAGCGAAACCGGCCGTGAATTTCCTGCCCGCGGGTGCGAACGCCTCGGGTCTGTTGCTGGTGAACGGCGTCATGTATGCCTCCACCAACGGGAACTGCAACGGCGTGCCGAATGGCGTCTGGGCTATGGATACGACCTCCGATAAGCCCACACCGATGCACTGGGCTTCGAATGGCGGCGGCGTAGCGGGCATTGCCGGAATTGCGATGGGCAGCGACGGCACAATCTTTGCGGCGACGACAGACGGCGATTATTCACCGGCGTCGTTCTCCAATTCCGTGGTTCGTCTGGATGGGAAAACTCTCACGCTGAAGGACTGGTATACACCTGGCAAGTCCGATTTCACTTCCACACCAGTTGTTTTCCAGCATGGCGAGAAGGAACTGATCGCGGCAACGAACAAAGATGGACGCCTCTATCTTCTGGACAGCGCATCGCTGGGCGGCGCGGATCACAAGACCCCGCTTTCTCAGATTTCGGTGGGCACCTCCGGCGCGGATGGTGGAGCGCTGGCAAGCTGGCAGGATGCGGCGGGAACGCGCTGGATTGTGGCGGCCTCGAATACGGCGGTGGTGGCAGTAAGGGTGGTGGATCAGAATGGCAAGCCGACGCTTCAGACTGGCTGGTCGCACGATATCGCCGCGCCGCTCGCTCCAATCGTGGTGAACGGGGTCGTCTTCTCGGCGGCAAGCGGCGCGGGTTCGAAGCCAGCGGTGCTGTATGGCCTTGACGGTGCCACAGGTAAGGAACTGTTCAACAGCGGCAGCACGATTACCGCTCCGATATCGCGTTCCGGTGGACTGGCGGCCAGCGCTGGTCAGATGTATGTTGCAGCCGCCGACAGCACGATTTATGCCTTTGGCGTTCCGCTCGTCCCGCCAGCCCTGGCGGCGAAGCAGGGTAAGTAGTCAGGGTAACGGGATAGAGATCTTAAAAGGTTCAGACGCCATGAAAAAGACTTCGCGGATTGTATTGATGACGGCGGTAGCGACCACGGCCTGCGTTCTTGGCTGGAGCGCCGACTGGCTGCAGGGTGGCAGCGACTTTGAGCGCACTCACTGGCAGAAAGATGAGAAGATTCTCAGCCCCACAACGGCTAAGAACATGAAGCTGTTGTGGAAGGTTCCACTGGACAGCAAACCGCGCGTGATGAGTAATTTATTCACGACTTTGGTTGCCGGCAAAGTGACCACGAAGAGCGGTCCGAAGGAGATCGTCATTGAGGCTGGTGTGTCGGACGACCTTTTCGCTCTGGACGCCTCGACTGGTGCCATTCTTTGGAAAAAACACTACACGACGGATTACGTTGGCCCCAACCCGGGAACCGATCCGCTTTGTCCCGGTGGACAGACGGCAATTCCCGCGATCGGCGAATCGGGTCCGGGCAAATTCACCATTTACTCCGTATCCTGGGACGGCAAGCTGCACCAGATCAACGTGGCAGATGGCGAAGACGTGGCACCGCCCATGAAGTTCGTGCCCGCTAACGGCAAGACCTGGGCGCTGAACCTGTATAAGGGCGTGATTTATACACACACGTCTCAGGGTTGTGGCGGCAATCCGAACCACGCTTACGCGTTCGATCTCGCTACGAAGAAGGTGGGCAACTGGGGTCCGGCGGGCGGTGGCATGTGGGGCCGTACTGGCCCTGCGATCAGTTCGAAGACGGGCGCGATGTACACGGGCACCGGCGACGGCCAGTGGAACCCCGAAGCCGGCGTTTACGGCAACGGCATCATTGGCCTGAAGCAGGATCCGCAGACGAAGGAACTCAAGCTGTATGACACCTTCGGACCGCCCAACGCGGCCTGGCTCGTCAAGCGCGATCTGGATGCCCAGGTCACGCCCGTGATCTTCCAGTACAAGGGTAAGGAAATCATGGTGAGCGGCAGCAAGGAATGCCGTCTCTGGGTGATGGACACCGCTTCGATCGGCGGTGAAGATCACCGCACGGACATGTTCACGACTCCTGCGTTCTGCAATGAAGAAGTGAACTTCGCCTCGGCCGGAATCTGGGGCTCGCTGGCAACCTGGCTCGATAACAAGGGTACCCGCTGGGTATTGAGCCCTTTCTGGGGCCCGGCGCATCCGAACTACAAGTTCCCGATCACGAACGGAGTCACGAAAAAAGGCGGCGTGGCTGCATTCAAGATGCAGGAAGTCAACGGCAAGACCGAACTGGTGGGTGCCTGGGTTTCGCGTGACATGGATCAGGGCGAACCGCCGGTGATCGCCAACGGTGTTGTGTATGCCTACGGCAGCGGCGAGAATACCGAGCAGGCGTATTTTGACGTCGGGCTCCAGGACACATCCACGCGCCGCATTCCGAACTCGACCAGGGCTGTTCTCTATGCCCTGGACGCGCAGACCGGCAAAGAGCTTTGGAACAGCGGCACGGACATCACATCCTGGGTTCACAACGGCGAGCCTTCGGTGGCCAATGGCAAGGTATATGTCGGGACGTTTGACGGCATGCTCTATTGCTACGGAATCAAAAAGTAGTAACAGGAACAGTGACATCGAAAGCGGAAAAGGGAGGGACGGGAAACCGTCCCTCCTTTTTTTTCGGCATCGTTTACCGCCCTCCAAACGGCATCACGGATCATGCCGGAAATGCTAAAATCAGGCTTCGGGAAAAGCCCGAATGAGATTCCGCAGTCGCCCAGTCTGAGAATGCCTTCCATCGACGATTCGCCAAAACACAACTTCACCCCGGGAGTCACAAGAGCCTTTCTGGCGGTCCTGTTTCTGGTGTTGCTGGCATACGCGAATCATTTCAACAACTCATTTCATTTCGACGATTCGCACACCATTTCCAGCAATCCCTGGATACGCGACATCGCGAATATCCCGCGATTTTTCACAGACGCGGACACCTTCAGTTCCCTGCCCGCGAACCGGACTTACCGCCCTCTGGTTTCGACGACCCTGGCCATTGATTACCGGCTTGGAAATGGGACGCCCCCCTGGTTCCACATCTCCACGTTCTTCTGGTTCCTGGTACAGCTCACGGTAATGTTCCTGCTGTTCCGGATGCTGCTGGACCGGTGGCAGCCCGGACCGCGCAATGCGTGGGTGGCACTTTTTGCCTCCGCGCTTTATGGTTTGCACCCAGCCATCGCGGAAACAGTAAACTACATCATTCAGCGGGGTGACCTTTACTCCACGCTGGGTGTGGTGGCGAGTCTGGCCCTGTATTTCGGGCTTCCCCGCTGGCGTGGCCTCGGCATCTATCTGATTCCGTTTGCAGCCGCGATGCTGTCGAAGCCTCCCGCACTGGTCATGCCGGTACTGCTGTTCACGGCGCTGGTTTTGCTGGAGGGTCAGGACTGGAAGGTGGCGCTGAAGAACTGCCTGCCGTCCGTGGTCGCCATGGCGGCGCTCGGATGGTTCACAGCTCACATGACGCCCGCTTCGTACAGCGGGGGGGGCACCTCAGCGTTTATCTACCGGATGACGCAGCCCGTGGTGCTTCTTCATTACGCCTCCACGTTCTTCCTGCCGACGGGCCTGACCGCAGACACAGATCGCGCCGGAGTGACCAGCCTGCTGCAGGGCGATGCGCTGCTCGGTCTTCTGTTTATCGGCGCACTCCTTGCGGCCATCTGCGCCTGCACGAAACGTCGGCAGCTTCGGCCAATCGCCTTTGGCCTCTGCTGGTTCCTCATCACCTCGCTGCCAACCTCTCTGTTTCCGCTGGCGGAAGTGGAAAACGATCACCGTATGTTCTTCCCGTTTGTCGGGCTCGCGCTGAGCGTCAGCTATGCGGCGGCTCTGGCCGTGGAACGCTGGAAGCTCTCCCGGCAGACGACGGTCGTTTGCAGCGCCATCGTCCTGCTGGCGTTTGCCTGGGGAGTGCGGGAACGTAACAAGGTTTGGCTTACGGAAGAATCGCTTTGGGCTGACGTGAGCGTGAAGAGCCCCCGCAATGGACGCGGATTGATGAACTATGGCCTCACCCAGATGGCGAGGGGCAATTACGCCGTGGCGCTGAATCTGTTTGAGCGGGCGCTTGTGCTGACGCCAAATTACTACGTGCTGGAGATCAATCTGGGGGTTGATACTGCGGCAATGGGCAGGGCGGCAGAGGCGGAACGGCACTTCCTGCGCGCCATTGCGCTTGCGCCCGCCGATGCATCAGCTGAGTTCTTCTACGCGCGCTGGCTCAGAGACACCGGCAGGACTGCGGAGGCGATGGCCCATCTCAAGTCTGCGGTCATCGAAAATGCGGATTACGTCGACGCCCGGTATCTCCTCATGCAGTGCTATGCCGATATTGGCGATACAGCCAGCCTGCGGACTGAAGCAGCCGACACCCTGGCGAGATTCCCCTCGGATAAAACGGCGGCCATGTGGCTGCAGCGGGGTCAATCCACCCCCGTCGTCCTTGCGAAGGCCACCACTCCGGTCCCGTCCGCCGCGCAGGCGACAGCCGATACCCTCATCAACGAGTCCCTACGGCATTTCCAGCTGAAACAGTACCCGGAGTGTATCAGTTCCGCAAGATCAGCTATCGCCCTGCAGGCCAATCTGCCAACCGCCTGGAATAACATCGGGGCTTGTTACAACGCGATGGCTGACTGGGATAACGGGATCAAAGCGGAGCAGCAGGCTCTCCGGCTGCAGCCGGATTTCCAGCTGGCCCGCAACAATCTGGCATGGGCTCTCGACGAGAAAGCCAAACTCGCGGCTAAAGGATCAAAGTAGAGGGACGCCCTCTAACTGATGAGCGCGGCGAGTATCCTTATCCTCTCGATAAGGCCGCATGCCCGCACTCTGCGCCGTAGTCGCCGGCACGAACACGCTCCGGTGTTGCCGGCCGCCCGTGTGCGCCATATTCTGAACCGGCAGGTTGCCGGTTTCTACCGGCCTCCCGCGGCAGCCATGCCCTGCTTCACAAACTTCACGCCTTCGAAGGCGATGGATTCAGGCGTTGCTTCAATATCGCGCCAGATCGCAGCGGCGGAGCTGAGATCGCCCAGCGCGAAACCGAAGCTCTCGATGGTCAGCCAGCCGTCGTACTTCATATCCCGTAACGCCTGAAATACAGAGGCCCATTCTACATGGCCACTTCCGGGGATTCCGCGATCGTTCTCGCAGGTATGCACGTGCTTGAGATGCTTCCCCACCGTCCGGTAACCAGCCGCGATGTCTTTTTCTTCAATGTTCGCGTGGAAGGTATCGAACAGGATGCCCACGTTCGGGTGGTTGATCTGTTCGGCCAGCGCAGCGGCGTCAGCAGCCGTGTTCAGGAAGAATGTTTCAAAGCGGTTCAGCGGCTCAATGGCGATGGTCACGTTATTGGCCGCCAGTGTATCGCCCAGCGCCTGGTGCCCTTCCACTGCCCATTTCCATTCATCGGCGGTCCTGCGGCGTCCGGGAAGATAACCGACCGGGGAGTAGAGGGGACCGGCCAGAAGGCGGATATTCGCTTCGGCGGCCGTATGGATCAGATCCCTCAGATGCGAAATCGTGCGGCGGCGAATGCCCGCGTCATCCGTGATCAGACTCAGTCCATCCACCAGAACGGCGCAGGCGTTGCATTCGAGGTCACTGGCTTCGGCGGCCCTGCGCAGCCGGGCACCGGGAAAGTCAGCCGCGCGGAAGAGCGGCACTTCGATGCCGTCAAAGCCTTTCTCTTTGATACGGGGCAATAGATCTTCCACTGCCTGATCGTACGTCGCCGACCAGATAAAAGTATTGACTCCGAATTTCATTTTGATCCTGATCTTCCTTTGCCCCGCAACCCGGCGGGTTCATGATTCGGGCCTGACGCCACAGCTTTCCCGCCGATCACATTTGACAGTATCGCTCACCAGGCACCAGTATTGTCCATCTCTTCATCAACCACGCCTTCCGGCTGTAACCCGCGGCACCTGAAATCAACGGCTCCGCCCCCCCGTTTGTGTGGCGACGGCTTCTGCGCCAGGCGCTGGTCAATGCAGAACTTCACCAATTTGCGGCCCGTCAATGACGTTTCAGGATGATGTGTATAGCGGGTGCTGCACCTGGCCGTAACGAGCGGAAAGACTGTTGTCCGGCACCATGCCACAGCCGGATCCGTTCGTAAGTGCCGGTGATTCGCGCCGAGCACCAAATCCGGAGCAAGCGCGGATGGAAACGGTACACTGGAAGCGATCCCTATGCCAAGAGCCGTGAAGCCGGAAGCCACCGCAGACGCGCCCGCTTCAGTGGGAATGCGACTCACGCGTCAGCGGCAGATCTTGCTCGATCTGATCGACAAGACAGGTCGCCACCTGGACGCGGAGAGTCTGTACCACCTTGCACGGGAGAAAGATCCGAAGCTCAACCGCGTCACGGTTTACCGGACCCTGAAACTGCTCAAGGAAGGCGGACTGGTGGACGAACTGGATCTGATGCATCAGGCCGGCGAGCAGCACTACTACGAGACGCGCCGCAAGCAGGAACACGCCCATGTGATCTGTCTCAGCTGTGGCAAAGTGGAAGAGTTCTTCGGGGAGCCGCTGCAGAAGCTGCGACGCCAGATCGAACTCCACTTCGGTTTTCAGATCGTGCTCGCCCGAACTGAGGTTGGCGGCTATTGCTCGCACTGTCAGACCATGAGAGCCCGAGAAATGGAAGAAGCGGCGAGCGCTGTGGCTCCGGTAAAGCGCGCTCCGGCGGCGCGGGTCAGGCGGCAGCGATAGCGGGTCGAGCTGAGCCAGTCAGCGCTTTACGCCTTTGGCGAGCTGCAGAAGCCGGGCATTGATCCGCAAACGCCTTTCTCTGGCGGCGTCGGCATTGATTTCAATGCGAACTCTGCCGTTATCCACCAGCAGGCTGACCACGCCGCCCTCGGCGATGAAGTCACTGGTATCGCCGATCGAGAAAACGCTCTGTTCTCCCAGACTCGCCAGAATTCCGCGCAGGCGCAAATGTTCTGAGGAGCTGACGAAGAGCATGTGGCAGCCCGTCACCTGATGTGCGTCGGGAATCGGACGCACAGTCAGGTTGTGCCCGGCGACGCTCTTTCCCGCCACCAATGCGTCCAGCGAAGTACCGAAAGGATTGCTGCCCAGCACGCAGATAGTCAGCGGGTCGCCTGGACCATGGAATGCATCGGGAGGCCACTCGATGAAGCTGGGAAAGCTCGACACGAATCCGGCCTTGACCTGATACTCATCCATCGCCTGCGCGGGAATCCGTGCGGGGGCCTGCGCGGCCATGCGTGCGGAGATCGCCCCACTGAGCACCATGAGCGCCACACCTGCGAATTTGAGCGGTGTTCTCATTTCCAGACCGGATTCGCCGCTAGAAGTGCCAGGTCAGCCTCGCGGAGATTGTGCGTGCAGCCAGCGACGGGTTACGCAGGCCGGAGCGGTCGCCAAACTCAAAGTGACCACCGCTCGTGATATTCTGGCCCACCAGACTGAGTTCCGTTCGCTCCCCCAGGCGCCAGCCAAGCCGCGTGTCGAGGTGCGTGTAACCGGATACGCCCAAAGCATCCAGAGCGCCGACGTATTTCACGCTGCTGTCCCATTCAATATTGTTCGGCAGGTTCAACTTCGAACGAACCTCGAATTGTTGCCGGGGCGAATCTCCGGAGCTCTCGGTGATGGTTATATCGTTTCCGCCTGGATCGTCGCCAATGGACATGCGCAGCAAAGTCAGGCCGGAGCTGATCTTCCAGCGGCTGGTTGCCTGCCAGCCACCAAACAGTTCGAAACCGTAGTCCTTTGCATGCGCCAGATTCTGGTAAAGCAGTGGAATGATGATCAAAGGTGCCGGCTGGCCGGCCCCGATGGATGTGAGTGTGACGTACGGAGCCCCGCTTTCAGTGGTCAGCAGGTGGTGATAGTAGCTCAGATATCCGGTTGCGTCAAGCGACAGGCGTGAATTCAGCTGCGTCCGGTAGCCTGCTTCATAGTCGGTCAGTTGCTCGGCCAGCAGGCGAGGATTACCATTCAGAACTACCTTGCCGCTGCCGAAACCAGGAATTGGCGCAACCCCAAGGTCAAACGTCATGCTGTGTTCCAGAAAGTCGGGTTCCCGTATGGCCCGGCTTGCGGAACCCCAAAAAGTCTGGCGGGCATCCCGGTTCCAGACCAGCTGTACGGAGGGCTCGATTTCGAAATCCGTATACGAGTTATGTTCAATCTTAGAGCCCAGCGTGAGAGAAAGAGAATGACTCAGACGGATTTCGTCCTGCACAAAAGCCGCAACAAGGCTTCCGGTTCGGCGGGCCGGATCCACCGCGATCCCGTAGCTCGCGAACGGCTTGATCTCCTCTCGCGTGAACCGATAGTCCAGGCCCCAGACGACGTCGTTCCGGGCTGCCACGGTGAGATGCCTGCCAAACTCCACATCCAGCGTGTTTTCAGTAACACTGTCTCCGTCGTCCCTGCGGGAGGTCGCGCTGTCATAGATCTGGAGTGAGGTTTCCGAGCCATTCGCGTGAACTTTCTGCCATCTTGCGAGCACATCGCCTGAGCGGTCGGAAATACGGATGTTAAAAGGGGCCAGAGATGGCGGATAGCCGGTGACGATCTGGCTGATCGCTCCTCCGCCGCTGGAAAGGAAGTCCCCCTGCACAGAGAGCGTTTCTCCCTGCGACAGTCCCCAGTCGGCGCGGGCGCCCGCGTGCCCTGTATGCCAGCCATCCGCGGGATTCCGACCATCAGGCAGTGAGGAATTGTCGAGGTTGAAGTATTTACCGAAGACTCTGTAGGCGCCGTGCGAACCAACATCGCCGCCATACTGCAATAGCCCGTCAGCAGTCTGTTGGGATCCGGAGCCGGCGGCAATGATGCCGCCTTTCGTATCGGCTGCGCTCTTCGTAATGATGTTGATGACGCCGTTTACGGCGTTAGCGCCCCAGACCGTTCCGCCCGGCCCGCGGATCACTTCGATACGTTCGATGTCCTCGAGCGGGGTGTCCACTTCATCCCAATAGACGCCTGAAAAGCTGTCCGTATAAACGGAGCGTCCGTCGATCAGCACGAGCACCTTGTTGGAGTAGGTCGCGTTAAAGCCGCGGATACTGATGGCCCACTGGTTCGCGTTGATGCGGGCGACTTCCACTCCGGGAGCCATCCGCAGCAGGTCTGGAATCCGGGTTGCACCCGACCTGCGTATGTCCTCCTGGCTGATGACAAACACGGCCGCACCGGTCTTCGATAAAGATTGCTCCTTCCGCGAAACGGAAGTGACGTCAATCTTCATCAGATCCTCCAGCGTCGCGCCGGCCAGGGCATGCGGTGCCGGGCCCTGCGCGCGGATTGGTCCGCCCGGCAACAGCAAGGCAATGAGGAGAGGCAGCACGCGCAGCCTGCCGTCAGCTGCCCGGCTCTCGCCTGCCTCGTTTCTTGAGCGGCTCTTGGTTTGCTGTCCAGTCATTTGAGTGCGTCCTGTCATTATTCTTAAATTCACATGGGCAGCAGGTATTCGCTGACTGCGTCGTCGGACATCGGAATTGCAATTGGGGCAGAGGTGGAGAAGGCAACCGCGGTGCCGGGAATCGACGCTGGCGAGACTACCCCGCCATTGAGGCGTTCCAGGTCCCGCACGAAGTGTTGGTTGCCATTTGAACCCCGTACCGGGTGCGTCTGGCAAGGCGCGTCGGATTTCCGCGCCCCCCTTCCACTGCAACGTCTGACCGCTTCCGTTTCGAGAACTCGTGGCACGGCATCCGCAGCCAGCGGCCTCGAAAAATAGAATCCCTGCGCACGTTCGCAACCAAGCGCGATAAGCCGCTCGAGCTGTGCTTCATTTTCCACTCCCTCCGCTATGGAGTCCATATCGAGCGAGTCCGCCAGCTGGATAATCGTTCTCACAATTTCCGCCCGATCGTCGCCTATGCCCAGTTCATTGACAAACGACCGGTCGATCTTTACCGTGTCGAACGGCAGGCGGCTGAGATAGCTCAACGACGAATATCCGGTTCCGAAGTCGTCGATCTCAAGACCCAGCCCCAGTGCCTTCAACTCCCGGAGGATCTCAATCGATTCCTCAGGATTATTCATCACCGCGCTTTCCGTCATTTCCAGCCGGAGATTCTCCGGAGCGACACCGGTTTCCCAGAGAACTGCTTTTACCTCTCCGGCGAAGTTGCTCCCCACCAGTTGCTTAAAAGAAACATTGACCGCTATCGTCAGCGGGATATCGAATGCCTGCAGGGTCTGCCACTCCGCCATTTGCCGGCATGACTCACGAAGCACCCAACGCCCCAGGGGAACGATCAGTCCCGTTTCTTCAGCCACGGGGATGAAATCGGCCGGCGATATCATCCCGCGTTCCGGATGCTTCCATCGAACCAGCGCTTCAAAGCCGGTCAAACGGCGATCAGCCATCGCCACCTGAGGCTGATAGTGCAGCACCAGTTCGTTCTTTTCGATGGCCCGGCGCAGTTCCGTTTCGATTTCAAGACGGGCGACGGCCTTCTCCCGCATGCACTCGTCGAAGAGCGCGAGACGGGACTTGCCATCGGTCTTGGCGTGGTACATAGCGGTGTCCGCATTGCGGAGCAATTCCTCTGGACTCTCCCGCACTGCGCTTGTGGGAGGCCCATCTGTTACCAAACCGATTTCCGCCTCACGATCTCCGCAGTCCTCAACGCACGAACTGAGGGCCACTCCGATGCTGAGGCCAACAAATACCTGACGGCCGACGATCTGATAAGGCTTATTCAAATCGCTCAGCAGTCGTTCAGCCAACTGCGTGGCCTTCGACGAATGCCCCACAGGATCCAGAAGGATGGCGAATTCATCGCCGCCGAGCCGGGCGACAAACGACGAATCCCCGGCACCGACCAGAGCGAGCGAATCCCGAAGGCTCAGCCGAATCCGCCGGGATACCGCTTCGAGCAGCGCATCTCCGGCGGCATGACCCATGCTGTCGTTAATGAGCTTGAACCGATCCATGTCAAGGAAAAGCACGGCCAGCCGGGTCCGCGCCACACGCGCGGCATCCAGCGCGCTCTCCAGGCGATCCAGAAAGTAAAGGCGGTTTGGCAGACCGGTCAATGGATCCGCAACTTTCCCCTGAGTGATATCGGTTTGAGAACCCGCAATCCGGATCGCGGTTCCCTTTTCGTCCCGGACCGCAATACCCCGGCAAAGCACCCAAACGAACGCACCGCTATTCTGGCGGATCCGGTACTCGCTCACAAACTCGCTGGTCTTGCCGACGCGGTGTGCCGCTATCGCCGTTTTGACGCGGTCCAGATCGTCTTTGTGTATCCGGTCAAACCAGGATTCAGGCTCCGACCACGATTCTGTTTCCGCGTACCCCAGCATCTGGTTCCAGCGCGGCGAAAAATAGATTTCATTTGCCGCCAGCTTCCAGTTCCAAAGGCCGTCGTTCGACCCACGTGCGGCGAGTGCATAGCGCTCTCTTCGCTCTCCCGCAACGCCTGCTCGCGCAGCTGAATCTGCGACAGCATATCGTTGAACGAATCCACCAGAAAGCCGATTTCGTCCTCGGCGCGCCGCACCGCTCGCGCGGAGTAGTCTTTGCCAATGGAAACCAGCCGCGCCACATTCGATAGTTCTGCCACAGGGCGCGTGATAGTGCGCTGCATAGATGCCGTCATCAGCAGAGACAGTGCCAACGAGACCAGCAGCGCCAGGGAAACAAATCCCATATCGCGACTGAGTTGCCGATCCGCTTCTCTCATGCTCGCCTTCAGGTAGACGGTGCCAAGCGACTGTGTGCCAAGCCGGACCTGGCGCGAGACCATCAGATAGTCTCCCGTTGACCACACGCCAGTTCCCGGAAGCCTCCTGGGCAGGTGTCCCGCTTCAGGATCTCCGCGTTCGTACCAGGCGAAAAGACGACCGTCAGCGGTATAGATGGCAGCCTGCTCAATGGCCGCATCCGCCCGCAGCGCTGTCAACGTCTGGGTTGCATCACGTTCGTCCTGGAATGTCAGAGAAGCGGCGCTGGAAGCCGCAACAATACCGGCCTGGCTTGAGAACTCCCGTTCAGCCGCCTGCCGCGTTTCCACTTTTTCGTAGCCAAACAGCAGTAACCCCACCAGCAGCAGGGCGACGCTGCCGTTGAGGATGACCAGCAGGAAGAGCTTCCTGCGTATCGAATTGAGTCGAAATCGTTTCAGCAGCCGCATGTCCACGAGCTATGGCGATCCACAGCCATACGTCTGACTTATCGGCTTATGAGGGCTTAGGTTGAATTGGGTTGGTAACCCTTTTGGTATCTGTGTGATGCGCTCTCACTGGAGTCGCATCAGAGGGTCGCCAATCACCACGTTGGTCCAGCTGAGGCCGGGAATCCCGACATAGAAGCTTTCGGCGAGATTGTGGCCCTCATAGTACGCGGGCAGGACAAAATCGGGCCTCGGATTGAGGTGGAGATAGGGCTCATTGACATGCCCGGAGGCACCGGAAGCTCCCTCGTGAATGTAGTCGCCCGTCATCGTTTGCGGAGAGCCGAAGAAGAACGTGGCAGGCGAGTCCTTCCACGTTCCGATCGTCCATTGCTCCGGCGGCCGCTTAAAAGTACGGGCGTTGGTGGATACAAATTCGGTGACAATGGCTCCCGGAAGCCACTGAAATTTCAGAAAACGCTCTTTCCGGTCCGGATCGTTCGAACCCCAGGAGGCATAGGCAATCACGTCCTTCAGACCGGTCAGGACCTTTGGCGAATCGTCCAGAATCAACCTGTCCTTTGGCAGCAGCAAGGCGGCGGCGCGCAGCCACTGATTGCCGGGTGTGGCGTTTTCGGCGCGAACGTCCACCACAAACTTACCGGTATTGCGGGCCAGAAGAGCGCGGTCAACCAGACCTTTGAGGTCGGTAATATCATAGCCCGCCAGCCGGGTCACCATATACATTGGAATCTGTGGGTGGCGGAACGGCGCGTCGCGCTTCTGATAGAACGGATTGGGGACAGGACCCGGCAGCGGAATTGTGGCACCGTGAAGCTTCTGATAGAGAAGCGTCAGTTCAGAATCGACAGAAGCACCGGTACTTGCCAGTTCGGCTCCGGTTCCGCCAATGCGAAGAGGTACACCCTGTGTGGTGACGATGTACAGGATGGATTCCGTCAGCTTCCGGCGGGTGAGGCACTTTGCGATCGGGGTTTCGACGTCCGATTCGTAGAATGCGTGTTCAATATCGTCTTCGTTCGGAACGTCGATAACACACAGGTTCCCGGGAGGTATTCCTCGCTGGCGCATGTAATAGGGCCCGATGAAACTGGAAAGGGTGGATTGTTTGTTGGTGACGACCAGAACCTGTGCCGGCGTCTGAGCGTGAACCGCTGTTGACGCGACCACGAGCAGACCGATGGCAAAGGGA
>CAIQWJ010000024.1 GCA_903875575.1 uncultured Acidobacteriia bacterium
CGTCGCCTCGGCTTTGGGCTTCCGTTCGGGAGCGACCCCGTTCGGACACGATCACATTAACACGACTTTCCGGCAACCCTCGTCAAAACCGGACATTTCTATGTGGCAGAGAAGCGGACATTTCTATTTGGCGTTGACAGCACTGCCGTCAGGCTTGACCGAGCTACCGGGTCACATGGCCGGCCATTGCGTCGGATAACGTGACATCGTTGGCTTCCAGAATTGTGCCTGCGATAGAGTCCAGATTTATCCTGGCGGTCTGGAAAGTGACCAGCGAAGATAATTCCGACGCCTTCGCCCTGGCCAGATCGCGCTGCTGCTGAATGACGTTGTAGGAAGTGGATTCACCGAGCGCGAACTTCTTCTGCTCGCCCTCCAGCAATTGTTGCTGCAGCATCAGATTCGCGTGCGCCGCTTCATAGCGTGCGCGCGCCTGTTTCAGCGCCACTACCGAATTGGTGATATCGACTTCCACTTTATTTCGCGTGCCGCTTACGGTCAGTTGGGACTGGCGCAGCTGCAGTTGGTCAATTCCGTAGTCGGCCTGGGCCTGGTGGTTGCCGATCGAAGCGCTGGCGAATACTCCAATCGACTCCGTCGGGTAGTTGCGTCCGAAAACCTGACGGAGAGCCGTACCCGCGCCGCCCACGAGGAAATCGTTGGGAACCTGACCGTTCACGGTGTGCGGATTCCCCGCCAGACCGGAATTGGTCACGGTGGCGAAGGCCTGCGCGGAGGGCAGCAGACCGTTCCGTGTACCGATACCGGAGATCTCACTGTTCTTCAGACTCGCCTGATCGGACTTGAGGTCGCTGCGATTGGCATAGGCTTTCTCTACCAGGATTTTGATGGCGGGCGTATCGTCGACATCGGGAATTGTGACCACACCGGTGGGCACGATAGAGACGGAGGCCAGCGCCGGATCCGCCAAACCCGTGCGGCTGATCAGATTTTTCAACTGAAGCTCGGCCTGCGAGAGAGCCGTCTGCGAGTTGATCAGGTCCAGATTGCTGGTGGCGAGCTGGCTCTTCGAAGTAATCAGATCGAAGGGAGCGAGGGCACCCAGGTCGATGCGTTTCTGGTTCGCTTCGAGGAACTGGCTAGCGGTATCGAACGCGTTTTGCTTCGCCCGAAGATCTTCGTAATCGGCGACCAGCGTCCAGTAGCTGTTGAGGACGGAGGCGATGGTCCGCGAAACCGTAGTGCGAAACGCAAGGTCCGACATGGCGAGGTTGTTGCGCGCGACGACAATATTGCGCTGATTCACGGAAATACCGCGTCCCTGGAGCAAATTGTGCTGGAGGGAGAGGCTGAGCGATTGCGCGATCGAAGGGTTGAGGGCGTCAGTGGGACTGTTTTCTTTCAGATAACTGTCCTTGAAACTGAGGCTGGCGGAACCGCCGGTGAGGAAGCCCTGCTGAATCGTGGTGGAACTGGCGCGGGAATCGTCTACCAGGGCGAGTGTGAGACTCTGCGTGGAATTCGCCTGGGGAGAGGTCCGGTGGGAGAATGTGGTCGTTTCCTGGAGGGACGGGTCGAGTGTCTGGGTGACAGGACCAATCTGGCTGACAGAGCCGTTACCGGCATTGCCGCCGCCACTGCCCGCGCCGCCACCGCCACCGACGCCGGCCGCGGACTGGCTGCCCTGGACACCCTGGCCAGCAGTGACCGCGCTCGCCTGACTGGCACCGCTGGGTACGCCAGGCAGCGCACCACCAGCCTCGCTGCGTTCCAGCTGCCATTTCAGGTTGAGGGGAGCGTAACGGGCTACTTCGATGTCGATGTTATTTTCCAGCGCGAGGGCGACGGCGTCATGCGCTGATAGGTAGAGTTTGCCTGCGCGAATCAGACCGGCCAGACGATCCGAGTTGCCGGGCCTTACCGGAGGAATCGAGGCCGGCAGATAGGGCCGTTCGTAGATGTGGCCGACGGGGCGAACCGGTTCGATACTGGCAAGACTCTGCGCGCCAAGCAACTGCGCGTAACAGGCGGCAACGGCAGTCGCCGCGCGAAACCGGCGCATCACCGGCTCACCGCCGGCGGAGTAACTGGCTGGGCTGAAACCTTCCCCGCGAGGGCTTCCGCAATCGAGATCTGGTTGACGTCCAGCGTTGCACCGAGCGCCTGATCGAACTGGATCCGCGCATGCGTGTAATTCGCCATGGCCTGCACTTCAGAACTTTGGGCGCTGGCCAGATCGCGCTGGTCCTGCACCACCTGGTACGAGGTGCCGGCACCCAGTTCGTATTTCTTCTTATCGCCATCGAACGTCTGCTGCGAGAGATCGCGGGCTTCCTTTGCCGCCACGTAACGGGCGCGGGCCTGTTGCAGCCCGATAATGGCGTTTTGCACGTCTACCCGAATCTGGTTTACCTGCTTCTGGAGATTCAGTTCGTTCTGGCGAATTTCCAACTGGCTGGTGACGTAGTCAGACTGGGCCGCGCGGTTGCGCAGAGGAATGTTGAGCGAGATGCCCGCGGAGTAATTCGGGAAATTGCGCCGGAAGATCTGGGCCAGGAGATTGGCATAACCGCCATCGAAGTAGCCGCCACCGGCGGCGGTGCCGCTGAGGCCGTTATTGGTCAGGTCGGCAAAGGCCTGAAGCGAAGGCTTGAGTGAGCTTCGCACGCCGGAGAGATTGACATGGTTGCTTTCGAGGTTGATCCGGGCCTGTTCGAGTTCCACGCGATTCGACATGGCAGCCAGAACCAGTTCGGGGAGGGGTTTGGTGTCATCCGCTGCGGGAATCACAATGGTGTCGAGCGGCACGATGTGGACGTCTGCCAGTTCAGATGTTGCAACGCCTGCCCGGCTGAGGGCATTCTTCAGAATGGTTTCCTGCTGCATCAGGTTGGTCTGGGCAATGAGCAGATCCTGACGCGCGGAGTAGAGCTGCGATTGCGCGCGGGTCACTTCAATTTCCGCCAGAGTGCCGATCTTCACCTGTTCCTGATTGTTCTTCAGCAACTGGTCGGCCGTATCCACTGCCTGCTGCCGCGATTTCACTTCTTCGTTGAAGCTGACCAGATCCCAGTAGAGGTTCAGGACCGCCGAAACGGTGGTAATCACCTGCTGTTTGAATTGCAGATCCGTCACTTTGAGATTGTTCTTTTGTACCCGGATATTGCGGGTGTTGACGGTTTTGCCGAAGCCGTTCAGCAGGTTCTGCGTGACCTGGAAATCGATGTCGCCCGTGGTGTACGGATTGAGCGCGAAGAAGTTGCTGTTGACGTGGATGTGGGTAGCCGCGTACGTCAGAGACGCCGTGAGGCCGATGGGGAAGGTTTCGGAGAACGAAGTCTGAAAGGAACGCGTGCCCGTTACGAGCGACGTGGTGCCGGTCAGCACGGTATTGCTCTGCGGCGCCGTTGTGTGGCCGAAATTCATGACCGCGGTCACCGTGGGATCGAACGACGGCACGGAAGGACCCAACTGGGTCACGATGCCACCGCCGGAACTGACGCCACCGCCGCCCGCGGAGGAAGGAGCGCCGTTCGTGTTGATACTAACGCCGGAAAGGCTGACGCTGGTGGGGCCTGCCGCGACACCGGTGCCGACGCTGCGAAGCGCACCACCACCCTGGGCGCGGCGCAGGACTTCGCGCGCCATCAACGGGGCGTAGCGCTGAATTTCGATATCGATATTGTTTTCGAGAGCCAGCGCCACTACGTCGCGCGACGTCAGATACAGATTGCCACTGCGAATGAGGACACCAAGTCGCGACGTATTCGCCAGATTGACGGGCGGCACCGACCGGGGCTGGTAGTTCTTCGTGAGCCAACTGAACCGGCTCACCGGAGCTTCGTCGATGCGAATGGCGGTCTGTGCGCTGACCTGGCTGGCACCGGTAACGCTGAGGCAGAGGACGAAGATCAGAGTCTTCGGGAGCGCTCGCCCGGTTGAGGCGAGTCGCCTGTGGCCTGGATTCATCATCTAATAAATACCTAACGGTTGGTTCGGGCCTGTGGTTCGCAAATAATCGCTCGGGTGATGGCGGGTGCCTGTCCCGGGGCGAAAACGTTACACGGGAAGGCTCCTTTCCATTATGTTCCAGGGGGTTGAGCGGGAGAGTTCGGGCGCGCGATAGTCGCCTTTCGGGGTGGGAAAGGCTCATAATCCAAGCGTGAACACCCACGCGCCGGGCAAATGGATGCGCCATCCAAACAAGGTGCTGAAAACGTAATTTTGAGTGCCGCTCCTTTACAGTCGTGGTTCGGTAAGTAGTGTCGAATTAATGGCTATTTTCAGGACACTGCAAGCCAGTGAGCGGCTTGTGACGTTTTCCGGCAACATGCCAACGCGTTATCATTGCACTTGTGATACAACGCCTTTACGTTCACAATTTTCGCTGTCTTGAGAATTTCGAACTTCCGCTCTTCGGTCGGTCATCCGTACTCCTGATCGGGAAGAACGGTGCCGGCAAGACCACGGTCGCACTTGCTCTTGAGATCCTCCAGAAGATTGCGCGGGGCACCAATCGAGTCGGAGATCTGATTGAAAAAAAGGACATGGCGCGGGGCCGGACGGATCAGCCTGTGCGCTTTGAAATCGAGGCTAAGATTGGATCGCGGATCTTTATGTACGTGATCGCGTGCGATCTGCCGAGGGATTTTAAGGAACTTCGCGTAGTTGAAGAGAAGCTGTCTGTGGACGGAAGCCCCGTTTATGAGAGGGAACTTGCGCAGGTGCATCTCGCGAGGTCGCGCCGCGATAAGGCCGCCGACTTCCGGATTGACTGGCACATGGCTGCACTGCCGATTATTCAGGAGGAATCTCCTGATGACCCCATTTTTGTGTTCAAGCAATGGCTTTCGCGAATGCTGATCCTGAGGCCAAACCCCGGGATGATTTCCGGGAACTCAAACGACGACACGCTGTTACCCGACGTTCAAGTCAGCAATTTTGGAGCCTGGTTCTCAGGTCTGCTGGCCTATGCGCCGTCGGCCTATTCCCGAATTGATGCCTATTTGCGGCAGGTCATGCCGGATCTGAACGACATCAGGAATCCAATTGTCGGCAAGGATTCCCGCAGCCTTGAGGTGCAGTTTTCCGGGGCCGAAGCTTCTGTAACCATTCCATTTGGGGATCTGTCGGACGGCGAAAAATGCTTTGCCGTATGCGCTATGGTCCTCGCTGCGAATGTCGCGTACGGACCGCTGGTTTGTTTTTGGGATGAGCCGGATAACTATCTTGCGCCGTCTGAAGTCGGACACTTTACGCTTGCTCTGCGGAAGGCTTTCCAAACGGGAGGCCAGTTCATCGCGACATCCCATAACGCCGAGACCATCCGGAGTTTTGCCAACGAGAACACATTGGTGCTCTTCCGGGAGAATCATCTGGAGCCGACCAGAGTACGCCCGCTCAGCGAGATCAGTTTCAGCGGCGACCTGATCAGCGCGCTGGTACGAGGGGATGTCGGTTGAGATGGCGGTTAACAAGCACGCCCAGCATATTCTCGTCTTGCCTGAAGACGACCATAACCGCGAGTTAGCGAATGGCTTTGTATTGTGCCTTGATAGCGTGCGCGCCCGCCGGATTCAGGTTCTCCAGGTGGCTGGAGGATGGCTCAAGGTTTTGGAGACATTCCAGTTGGACCATATCGCGGACATGGACCAGTATCCGAGCCGTTTCATGATTCTCGTGATTGATTTTGACAATGACGAAAGGAGATTGGCCGGGGCACTGAGCCGAATCCCTGATCGATTGAGAGACCGGGTCTTCATTGTGGGGAGCGCCAAAGAGCCGCAGGATCTGGTAAACGCCAGACTGTGGCAACATCCGGCAGCCCTTTTGGCTGGTCTCGGCAGTAAGCTGGAGCAAATCGGCTACGCACTGGGCCACGATTGCCGCGAAAATACCGCCACAACGTGGGGGCATCCCCTGCTTCTCGCTAATACCCCTGAACTGGAACGGCTGCGCGAAATCGTTCGTCCGATCATTTTCTGATCGGCCAATGCGCGTCGATGCGCTATAGTAACGCTTTGTCATGGCACCTGAAACCGGCGTTCTCGACCTATTCCAGCAGACCGGCGCTTACCTGCGCGGACACTTTCGTCTTTCGAGCGGACTCCACAGCGGCGCGTACCTGCAATCTGCGCTTGTACTTGCGCATCCGGCTCACGCCGAGACGCTTGGCAAAGCGCTTGCGGCGAAGCTGAGGGACCTGGCCGGACCGGAAGGCATTGATCTGGTCATCTCGCCCGCTTTGGGCGGCCTGATTATCGGGCACGAAGTCGCCCGCGCCATGGGTTTACGCTTTCTGTTCACTGAGCGCGACGCGGATCGCAAAATGTCGTTGCGGCGCGGTTTCACGCTTTCGCCCGGCGAACGCGTTGTGGTGGTGGAAGACGTCATCACGACCGGCGGCAGCACCATGGAAGTTATTGAGATTGTGCGCGCGGCGGGTGCGATTCCGGTAGCGGCAGGGTCCATCATCGACCGTAGTGGCGGCACAGCGGATCTCGGAATCCCCCGCGCGGCACTGGCTACGCTCAAAGTGGAAGCCCACCAGCCCGATCACTGCCCCATGTGTCAGGCTGGCGAACCCGTGGTCAAGCCGGGTTCGCGTCCGGCGTAAGACCTTGCCGAGACGCATTCGCATCACGGTTGCCTACGACGGCACGGATTATCACGGCTGGCAGATCCAGCCGGCGCTGCCCACTATTCAGGGGACTATCGAAGAGATCGTAACGGGCATTGAGGGCTGGCACGTTCGGGTGGAAGGCTCAGGCCGCACGGATGCCGGTGTCCATGCGATGGCGCAGGTGGCGGCGTTTAGTTTGGAAAACCCCATTCCGGTGGACAATCTCCGCCGGGCCATGAACCGGTTGTTGCCGGCCTCGATTCGTATTCTGTGCGTGGAAGACGTTCACGAGGGTTTTCATCCGCGTTTCGACGCGGTGGCCAAGACTTATCGATACACGATTTGGCGCGATGAAGTGTGCCCGCCTCTCGAGTGGCGGTATGTGTACCACCACCCGTATCCGCTGAACGAAAAAGCGATGGCGGAGGCGACGCGCGTCTACGAAGGAGAGCATGATTTCACCGCGTTTGCCGCCGCGGATTCGAAAGCTGCCGAACCGACATCTAAAGTGCGCACCATCTTCAGTTCCACGCTGGAGCGCCAGGGCAGCAAACTGATCTACACCGTACGCGGAAACGGGTTCCTGAAGCACATGGTACGCAACATCACGGGAACGCTGCTGGAAGCCGGAAGGGGTAATATTGACCCTCACACGCTGCCGAAAAAGTCCGGCCGAACCGCCCCGGCAAAGGGTTTGACCATGTTATCGGTGGAATATCCGCGCAGTGTTAGTCTGTAGTTAGTGGCTTGCCTCTACGATATTGAACCTGGACCTTACTCACCTGAAATCGTGCGGATGATCGTTGAGATCCCGCAACATTCCGGCAACAAATACGAATACGATGGCGAACTTGGCGTGTTCCGACTGGACCGCGCGCTGTTCTCCCCCATGCATTACCCCGGCGATTACGGCTTTATTCCGGGCACGCTGGCGGAGGATAACGATCCTCTCGATTGCCTGGTGCTGGTACAACAACCGAGTTATCCTGGCGTCCTGATCGAAGTTCGACCGGTGGGAGTTCTGAACATGGTGGACGCCAACGAAGGCGACCAGAAGATCCTTGCGGTACCCACGAAGAATCCCCGTTACGATCAGATCCACACGATGGACCAGATCTTTGCGCATGTGCGGCGCGAGATTGAACACTTCTTCACCATCTACAAGGAACTGGAAGGCAAAGTGACGCGGATGGAGGGTTGGGGCGGCCCGATGGAGGCCCGGCGCGCCATCATGGAAAGCCGTCAGCGTTATCTCGACCACAAAGCGGAAAAAGTTACGAAATAGCGAACGGGCGCGTGGCTATTTGCCGTCGTCGGGCTTTTCGCCCGGACGATAAAGCGTCGGGGGTTTGCGCCCCGGCTTCGTGGCTTCGACCGCCGCGGCCTCGGCTTTGTCGGCGTTCGGATTCGTTCCGAGCTTCTTCTCCGCGGCGTTGACTTCGTCGACGGCCTTTTTTTGCTGCGCCGCCTTTGCATTCACTTCCTGGCCGCGGAAGCCCAGATCCTGCTTCGCGAGATCAATGCTGTCGCTGGTCGCTTCCAGTGCGTCTTTCAACTGGAAATCGTACATGTCCAGGTCACGCGGCGCACTGGCCTGAAGTTTCTGAAGAACATCCAGAAACTTCTTCTCGCCTTCCACAATGAGCGTGGGCCCGGCGGTCAGGTCAGCCTTGCGGACCAGCGCATCATTGGAAACCGTATCTATGGCGTCCACAATGCTGGTGTAATCTTCCAATAACTGGCGCATTTCGGCCGAGCGACCGGCCCGGTTGCGTGTGATGACCGACTGTAGCTGGTCCAGCCTTTGTCTGGCGAAGACCAGATAGAGTTTGATACGCGCGACCGGCTCCTGTACTTCCCGTATCTGATCCGCCTCATTCGGGGTCAGAAAATCCTTCTGTGCGAGGACGGGAACCGTCATGCCGATGAACAGCAGGGCGAGACTCATGAGTTGTCGCAAACCCGGGATTCCCATGGCTATTTCTTCTTACCCATGATGCCCTCGAACCAGACATCGTGGATTTCCTCTACCTTCATTATGGGCCCATCCATCAATGACCGCAGATCATCGTCCATCTTGTGACGCAGATCTGCCAGGCGCGCCAGCAACTGGTGAGACAGCAGTTCCACGCCCTTGAAAGTACCCGGCTGGCGGGACGGCGTTTTGCCGGCGGCAGTGAATGAATCCCTGGCCAGTTCCATGGCGGTCACCATGTTTCTTAATTCCACGGCAAGCTGCGCTTCGTCGCTTCGCTCCGAGGCAGCTTCAGCCGCACGCTCCGCCTGCACCGCGTAGTCCACGGCGGCCTTCGCGCGATGCTCCGGCGACGGATCGGCACGAACCTGATCCAGCGTGAGCGGCGCAGTGGCGGCAAAAAAGAGAAAGAGGGCAAACAGCGGCTTCATTTTCCCAGCTCTTTCCCGATGATACGCGCACGCTGGCGGGCGAGGAACTCTTCGTTGGGCGATTTACCCGCCGAGACGGCGAGAAACTGCCTGTAGGCATCGAGCGCGGGTTGCGTGCGATGCAGTTTATCCAGCGTGATGGCCCGCAGATAGATGTTACCCGGAATCTCTTTTCCCAGCACATGCACGCGATCGAGGGCCGCCAGACCCTCGTCAAAGCGGCCAGTGAGAATCAGGGCCCCGGCCAATTCATTCAGAGCGGGTGCAGAATCCGGCTGGAGTTGGGAGGCGGCCTGAAATTCGGCGATGGCCTCAGAGGACTTGTGGTCGTCACGGAGCAAACGTCCGTAAGCCATGCGGACGTCGAAGTTGCCAGGGTCGGCCGCAGCGGCGAGTTGAATCTGCTCCAGAACTTTGGCGTGCGCGCCTGCCTGTTTGTAGGCGTCCGCAAGAGTGAGGCGGTTCTTCGTGGTGGGCGACCGTTTCACCGCTGCCTCCAGGGCGGGGATGGCGGCGGCCGCGTTGTCCGAATCCAGCAGGAGTTGAGTGAGCCGGGTTGACACAGCTTCATTGGCTGGGAACTCCCGGAAGATCGCGATCGCTTCGGTGGTCCGCCCCAGCCTGTCGTATTCGGCGCCCAATTCGATCAGGGAGTTCTTTGAGGCTGGATCGAGGGCAATGGCGGCGCGATACCGTTCGGCGGCTTCGGCAAGCTTCGACTGTTTCAGCAGCGACCGGGCCAGGGCCAGTTCGGCCGGGGCGGACTTGGGATCAAGCTGGAAGGCCTTCCGGAACTGGCTTTCAGCCTGCTCGTAGTCACCGGTATCGTAGAGGGCGTTGCCGAGCAGTAACTGGGGACGAAACTCACCGGGTTTGAGATCCGCGGCGGTCTTCAGAACGACCAGTGCGTCGGCGGGTTGCCGATCCCGAAGCAGGACGATGCCGAGGTTGAGATTCGCTTCGTAAAGTTCAGGCCGAAGTTCCAGGACCTTCTGGTATGCGGGAATGGCGTCGACATCTTTGCCTTCCATGCCGAGCACCAGGGCGAGGCTGAAAGAAGCTTCCACACTGGCTGGATCCGCCTCGACCGCTTTACGCAGCAGAGGTTCGGCGGCGGCGGGTTGCTTCGCGTCCAGAGCCTTCAGGCCGTCCGCAAGGTAGTCCACAGAACGGTCCGGGGACGAATTTTGGCGGGGCACCGCAGAGGACTGGGGGGCCGAAGTGGACCGGGGTTCGAGAATTCCTGGCTGGGCCTGAGCCAGTAGCGGGGTGAAAACGAGTGCGAATGCCAGCTTGCCCATGTCACCAGTTTAAGGCAGTCCCGGCATATTGGTGCTAATCCAACGCGGGGTAGTGTCCGGGACACTACCAACGCGGAAAGAGAAGCGAACCGTCAGTTACAAACTACCGGCAAAGGAAAGCGCGGCGGCACCACCCACGAAAAGGAGCAAGGACAGGCCCACGAACATCGTGATCTTGCCATCCGCGCCATTAAACTCTTTCCAGCGCAGGATGCCGAGCAAACCACCAATCAGGGGTGCGGCAAACGTCAGGGCCCGGACGACCGCGTTTTGAGGGATGTTTGCCCCCTCGGCACGGGCCACAATCAGTGTCGCAGCGAGGCCGATGTACCAGAGGATGCCTCCTGCAAGACCGAGCCAGTGAGACTTCACCTTACCCAGGAAATACTCAGCCAGCTCAATCGGCTCTCCCTGAACGGGCAGGTTCATGAAAAACAGATTGAATACAAACGTGGAAAAGACAATTCCGATCACAAAACAGACGCCGAGAGAGTACGGACCAACGCCGTTTTCGGAGTCGCGGGCAAGGTTGATCAACGGGAAGCAACCCGCCGCCACAACCCCTCCCAGAGCCGCCAGAATCAGGCCTTTGATCTTGACGACTTTTTTGGTGCTCTTGGTCTTTCCTTCGCGCATCAGAGCAACCAGGCGAGCCATGGAGTGCCATCGGGCGCAGACCGCAAGAATGGTGGCAGAAATGAGAACCAGAACCGCTCCTGTGGCCAGCATGCCGCCATTGCCGGAGGGAGCTGAGAAATACGTGATTACGGTACCGGCAGTGAGCAGAGTCGCCAAGCCAATCAAATAGGCCACTGTCACGCCCGCCACGGACAACGCACCCAGAATGGCCATATTGCCAAGATTGAAGACCACGCCGGCGGCGGCGGCCAGGGCCTCCTGACGTTTACCCGCAATCCGCAGGTCATCAATGAGCGCGAAGCCGTCCCAGCCCAGACTGCCAAAAGTCAGGCCTATGGCCAGCGACGCAAGCAGCGCTCCAATGGCAAAATCGAAGCAGTAAAGCTCAAACCGCCACTTCGACGTCATTCTGAAAGTATTCGCCCACAACCCCCAGCAAAGCATGCCGATGGCGAGCAAAATCACATTAAAAAGCTGACTGCCGGGAAGAATCATTTCTTTTGTCCGCTTGCGGCCGGTAGAACCGCATTCTTGTCAACGATACCACAATCGGGAAGCACTTTTCCGGCGTAATAGTAAAGACCTAAAAGGGTTCCGCGTGGTACTACCGGAGAAACGCAGGAAGTATTACCTGCCTGCCAAAGGGTTCTTGCCGAGTACAATCCGTCCAGTACAGGAAACAGGCTGGCTTCGAGCCCGCAGAAGGCTACTGCGGCGAGCAGGGTGGTCAGGATGAACGGGCGGCTGGTGGAGGAAAGGAAAAGGCCGATGGCCCCGCAGACGGCCACGCTCGCGAGGACGGCAAGCCACGGGATCGGTTCGCCTGCCTTTCGGGTTACGACGGCTGCCGCAAACGGGAGAATGCCGAGCAAGGCAACCGGGGCGATGAACAAGCGGCTCCTCCGCGCCGGCTCCATGCTGGCCAGGGCTGCGCCGAGCAGCGCGCACGTGGCAGGCAATAGAGGCAAGACATACCCTGGCAGCTTGTTTACTCCGCCTGAAAAGAAGATAAAGCCAAACACCACCACGCTTGCCATTTTTCGGATGGAATCGCGCGTCTCTTCGGTACCTGTCCAGCCCTTCCTGAAAAGCAACGGCAGCAGCGGAAACCAGGGGAACAAAAGCACCGGGGCATATTTGGCGTAAAACCACCAGGGTTGCTGGTGTTGGCGTTCGGCGGAAAAGAAACGGCCAAACTGCTGCCGAATAAATAATTCATAAAGGAATTCCTGCCCATTTCGAACAACGCTGATCCAGTGCCAGGGTGTTGCAACTGCAAGGAACACAACAAGCGGCCACGAAAGGAACCAGCGGCGCCAGTTGCGGCGGTCCCAAACCAGTATGGGAACGAACAGAATCAACGGAGGCAGACTCTTGGCGAGCATCGCCAGCCCTAACGCTAACGCAGCAGCCACCCTGGCAGGCCCACGCTCCCCTGCCCCGTCACTGCCGGGCAGCGCTAACAAAAGAGCCGCGGTAAAGCACGCCGTGAGGGGCACATCCGTGACCGCAACGTGGCTGTAAGCGAGCCAACCTGCGGAAGTTGCCAGCATCGCGGTGGCATAACCGGCGGCCGGCCTGTCAAAAACTACGCTAAGCCGCCGGTAAAAAAACACCAGGAACGACACGCTGAGAAGCGCCAGCGGCAACCGCGGTGAGAGATCATCTCCAAGGCCCAGTTTGAAGCCAACTGCGGACATCCAGTAAAGCAGAGGCGGCTTCTCGAACCAGGGCTGCCCCCAGAGCTTCGGCGTAATCCAGTCGCCGGTGCGCGCCATGGTGCGGGCGATATCGGCGTAGCGGGGTTCGTCCACGCTGTACATACCCATGCGGGTCAGGCCTGTCAGATACAGGGCTGCAACCGTCATCATTGCCAGCGCGGCCACAATTCGTTGGTTGCGCGCCTGACGCCCGGCATCCGGGCTATTCGCGTTTGTCGAATTCGCCAATACATGAGTATGACGCGACACCGTTGCTCAGAGACGCTCTCGCATCTCAGCCGCTCGCAGGGACTTCGGGTAGGATAACGAGTGAGGATTGCAGCGCGAACTCTATGGACAGCAACTGGATCGATATTTCAACCCCCGTACACCCGGGAATGCCGTTATGGCCGGGCGACCCGGGGCTGAATTTTACTCGCGTGATGGATCAGGAAAGCGGCGATATCTGCACGCTGACGCAGGCCAGTCTGAGCGCGCACACGGGCACGCACATGGATGCGCCACTGCACTTCGTCCGAAAGTCCGCCACCATGGAGAGCTGGCCCATCGAGGCGACCGTGGGACCGGCCCGCGTGATCCGAATCGCGAACCCGACGGCGATCCATCGCGATGAATTGCTCCAGCACTCCATTCAGCCGGGTGAGCGGATTCTGTTCCGTACCGCCAACTCCGACCGTGACTGGGGCAAGCTTCCGTTCGACGAGAACTTCGTCTTTATCGCGAAGGATGCGGCCGAGTATCTGGCGGAATGCGGCATCCGTTCGGTGGGGGTTGATTACCTTTCGGTGGGAGGTTTCCACCAGGACATTGTGGAAACCCATGTGGCGCTGCTGGGCAATGGGATCTGGATCATGGAAGGCCTGGTGCTCAACGCCATTGAGCCGGGCGACTACGAACTGGTGTGCCTGCCGCTGAAGTGGGTGAATGCGGAAGGCGCGCCCTCCCGCGCGATCCTGCGGCGGGTGGTTACGGCATGAAAGGGGCCGCGGTCTTTCCTGGAAGTCGCAGGCTGGGTCTGGCAGGGAACGTCCCGGAGCCGCAGATGGAAGGCCCACAGGATGTGAAGCTGCGGATGCTTCAGGTGGGCGTGTGCGCGACGGATCGGGAGATTGCGTCGTTCGTCTTCGGGACGCCGCCGGAGGGCTTCGACTATCTGGTGCTGGGCCATGAGGGTTTCGCGGAAGTAGTGGAAACCGGGCCCGAAGTTCGGGATCTCAAACCCGGCGATCTGGTGGTGCCGACCGTCCGCCGTCCCTGTGCGGACCCGGCGTGCGTCGCCTGCCGCCACAACCGGCCCGATTTCTGTATCACGGGGCTCTATCGCGAGCACGGCATTGTGAGCATGCACGGTTTCATGACCGAGTTTGTGACTGGAGACGCCCGCTATATGCGACCGGTGCCGCCGGAAGTACGGGAGGTGGGTGTGCTTGTGGAGCCGCTCACTATCGCGGAAAAGGCTTTCATTCAGGCGGAGCGGATTCAAACTCGTCTGCCCTGGGGCAAGGCGGCAGCGCGGGCGGTGGTGGCGGGCGCGGGGCCGGTTGGCCTGCTGGGTGCTATGTCGCTGCGGGTTCGCGGTTACGACGTGACCGTGTATTCCAGAGAGCCGGAGACGGATGTGCGCGCGGACATTGCACGTGCGATCGGCGCACGGTACGTTTCGGCGCAGGGTAATACGCCGGAGCAGATGGCGGCGGGCATCGGGAACATCGATCTCATTTACGAAGCAACGGGTTCCGCACATTTGGCCTTCGGGATGCTTAACGTCCTTGGGAGCAATGGCCTGCTGATCCTGACGGGAGTGCCAGGAGCGCACGGCCCGGAGTCACTGGATATGGGGACGCTGATCACTAAAATGACGTTGAAGAATCAATGCTTACTGGCAACCGTGAACGCGGGTGACGACGCCTTCGACCAGGCGATTGTTCACCTGACCGCATTTTGTAAGAGATGGCCCGATGCGGTACGCAGCCTCATCACAGGCCGGTTCACACTGGAGCAATTCGAAATGCCGATACGAAACGCGGCGGGAATTAAGAACATCATTGAAATGGCCTCATGAACGCTGAACGAGTTCGACTGATTGAAGACGCCCGCCGGGAGAAAAACTGGAAGCGCTGGGGTCCCTACCTTTCCGAACGCCAGTGGGGCACTGTTCGGGAGGACTACTCGCCGGACGGCGAATGCTGGGACTACTTCCCCCACGACCATGCGCGCAGCCGCGCCTATCGCTGGGGTGAAGACGGGTTGCTTGGCATCTGCGACCGCCAGGGCAGGCTCTGCTTCGCCCTTGCCCTCTGGAACGGTCAGGACCCCATCCTGAAAGAGCGCCTGTTCGGACTGGGCACACACGAAGGCAATCATGGCGAGGATGTCAAAGAGTGCTATTTCTATCTGGATTCCACGCCGACGCATTCGTACATGAAGGCGCTTTATAAGTACCCGCAGCGCGCCTTCCCTTATGACCAACTGGTAGCCGAGAACAAAAGGCGCACCAGACAGGACCCGGAGTTTGAACTGATCGATACCGGCATTTTTTCGGAACGCCGCTACTTCGATATCCGGATTGAGTACGCCAAAGCGGGGCCGGAAGACATCCTGATCCGCATTACGGCTACTAATCGGGGACCGGAGGCGTGGCCGCTGCACATCCTGCCCACGGTGTGGTTCCGCAATACCTGGGACTGGGGCAGAACCGGTGAAGGCTATTCGGGAAGACCTTCCATCCATGGGGACGCGGACGGCCTGATCTGTGACCACGAGACTCTTGGTGCGTATCGCCTGGACACTCTGACAACACCCGTCCGGTGGCTCTTCACGGAGAACGAAACGAACTTCGCGCGCATATCGGATGGCAGATCGGATGCGATAAACACAACGCCCTATGTAAAAGATGCCTTCCATCGCTACGTGGTGGAAGGGGAGTCCGCGGCGGTGAATCCAGGCGCTTCCGGCACCAAGGCGGCCGCGCTGTTCTGTTCGGAGATTGCCCCCGGTGCCTCCACAGAAATCCGTTTGCGCCTTCGTCCGGCCTGCGATTCGACTCCGGTCGATTTCGAGGCCGTTTTCGCCCAGCGTCTTGCGGAGGCCGATCAGTTCCATGGCTTCCCGGCTCCCGGCACATCCTCCACGCCCACGCCTTCCATGCTCATCGCCCGTGAAGGTGAGGCCAATCTGCAATGGTCCAAGCAGTTCTACAACTTCGGCGTCCTCGAATGGCTCCAGGGAGATCCGGTTTACCCCCGGCCGCCAGCCAGTCGCTGGAAGGGCCGCAACAGCGCATGGCTGCATCTCTACAATCGCGACATCATCTCGATGCCGGACAACTGGGAGTTCCCCTGGTACGCGTCCTGGGATCTTGCTTTCCACATGGTGGCGTTCGGCGAAGTGGACCCTTACTTTGCCAAAGAGCAACTGGTACTGCTGTTGCGCGAGTGGTACATGCACCCGAGCGGCCAGATACCCGCTTATGAATTCGAGTTCGGCGATGTCAACCCGCCTGTTCACGCATGGGCGGCATGGCGCGTCTATAAGATTTCCGCGCCGCCCGGCCAGCGCGACCGAACGTTCCTCGAACGCGTATTTCAAAAGCTGCTGATCAACTTCACCTGGTGGACCAATCGCAAAGACGTCGCGGGCAGCCAGATCTTCTCGGGCGGCTTTCTTGGCCTCGACAATATCGACGTCTTCGACCGCTCGAAGCCCGTCGATGGCGGAGTTCTGGAACAGGCGGATGGCTCGGCCTGGATGGCGTTCTACTGCCTGACGATGCTCGCCATCGCTCTCGAACTGGCGCAGGACGATGCTGTTTACGAAGACGTGGCGTCGAAATTCTTCGAGCACTTCATCGCGATTGCGGACGCCATTAATACCGTGGGTGGAACCGGCCTGTGGGATGAAGAAGACGGGTTTTACTACGACCAGCTCAGGGTTGGTGACGTGACCACGCCGATGAAGGTGCGGTCCATGGTGGGGCTGATTCCGCTGTTTGCCGTGGAAGTTCTGGAACAGGATGTGATCGACAGGCTGCCCGGTTTCAAGCGACGCATGGAGTGGTTTCTCAATAACCGGAAAGACCTCTACCAGCAGGTTTCGATGATGCAGGTCAGCGATCACAGGGAAACAGTACCTGGCGAGGAAGCTGCAGCGCCGCATCGTCACCGCCTGCTGGCGATCCCGACACAGGCACGTCTGCAGCGCGTGCTGCGGCATCTGCTGGACGAAAAAGAATTCCTGTCGCCTCACGGCATTCGCTCACTTTCCGCGGAGCATCGTGAGCATCCTTACGTGCTGCACGTGGATGGCGAAGAGCGACGGGTGGAATACGAACCGGGCGAATCGCAGACGGGACTGTTCGGCGGCAATTCGAACTGGCGCGGCCCCATCTGGTTCCCGACGAATTACCTGCTGATGGAATCGCTCGAACGCTACCACCACTTCTACGGCGACGATTTCAAAGTGGAGTGTCCTGTGGGTTCGGGTGTTTACATGACGCTAAGGGAGGTCGCGCAGGAGATCAACCGGAGGCTGTGCTCCATCTTCCTGCCCGATGATACGGGCCGGTGCGCCTGGCACGGAGAGGCGAAGATCTTCACGGAAGATCCACACTGGAGGGGACTCACCTGGTTCAATGAGTACTTCCACGGGGACACGGGCCGGGGCTGCGGGGCGTCACACCAAACCGGCTGGACCGCACTGATCGCCCGTTGCCTGCGGGATCTGGAAGAGGCCGGCCCTTCGGACCTCGCCTGATTACTTCTTCAGGTTGGTGTACCAGTACGGCACCCAGGCTGCGGCGAGGAGAATGTCGAAGAAGTATGCGCGGCGGTTCGCGGGGTCACGCCATGCGAGCCACGCCGAGCGAAGTCCAAACACGGCAAATACGAAGACGGAGACGGCAAACCACTGCAGGAACAGCGCAATAAAGGCCGGGGGAAACAATTTTCCGCCGGTCATGCGACCGAGAAACATGACCAGCAGCGTGAGTGCCATCAGAACACGGAACAGAAGACGCATAGATGTGATCGGCTCGGCGCGAACCGGAAGATTCCTCAGTCCCTATTCTAGTAGCCGCAGAGGCCGCGCTACCGGCGACGAGGTGTAATGGTTCCGGCAGATCCTTTCTCCGCTGGATAGGTCTTCGAAATGTGATCGTGGAACGCAAGGCTTTCCTCATCCGCCAGCGCCCAAAGCAACCCAAGGCCGCCGGAGCAATAGCTCAGCCATGCCGCGACAAAACGAATCGCCCTGTCACGCCCATCGGGCCGCGAACCATCGAAAGTAACCAGTTGCAGCTGCGTCCAGTTCATCCCGGCAGTTTCCCGGCGCGCCATGGCCCAGATCAGGCCGTAAAAAAGAGAGATCAGAATCATGGCCAGCGCGAGCGTCACCCACATGGCCTTGCCGGAGCCAAAACTCGTAGCCAAATCCGCGCCAAATGCGGGACCGGCAAAGCGACCCACAACCGCAAACAGGCTGAAACCAAGAAGCACCATGGATACGTCCATGGCTCCAGCCGCCACCCGCCGCATAGGCGGCGCAACGTGGCCGTCTCCCGAAACCTGGGCGGGCACACCCGTGGCCAGCATGCGCTCACTTTGCGATGAACCAGGACGAAAATCGAGACTGCCCTGAGCGGATGAAACCTGACGCTTCGCCTGTGGGCGCGATGCAGGCGCGGCCGGTGGCGGCGCGGCAGCAACGGACGGCGGCTTCTGGATGGCAGCGTAGGCGGGTGGTCTCGTATCGGCTACCGGGGCGCGCGCGGCGGACGGACGCTGTAAACTTTCGAACGGAATCAGGTTGCCCTGCGACTTCTTCACCCTGCCGACGGCAGGTTGGGTTGGCGGAGGCGGCGGAGGATCGTACAGAGGCGGCTGCTCCGCATGAATCTGCGCGGCAGGCACCCAAAGTTCCTCCCGGTACGACTCAGGCGATACGGCCAGGGCCGTTGCGCCAATATAGGAAGTGGGAGCCGAGATGACAACACCGTCCATCCTTCTGCCGCAACGCAGGCAGCGATGGTCGTCTTCACCGTTAATGGAACCACAGTACTGACAATGCATTTCTTAACTTTCCGTGAACCTGCTGCACTCAATGACCGCGACCGGATCGCCCCGCCCGTTCGGCACCGGACCGCAACACAATTTATGCCGTGCTACGGTTGGATTTTGACGTACTTTACTGCAACAAACCCTAATACTTTGGTTAACATAATCCGCGCGGCTTGTCACGGAAAAACTGCGCGTTTCGTAAATATTTCCGCACTGTATCTCTGCATCCTTTTATCGGCAGCGTCACCTGAATTCAGCAGAGCGGATCAGAACGAAACGCAGGTGACAGCCGCCGTTGCGGGCAGTACCGCCACGGGTTCAAAAGAGCAACTGATCGAGCGCCCCGATTTCAGCATCCGCGTTCCCCGCCCCAACGCACCCAAAGACAAGAACGTTGTTCCCTGGACCGTCGAATGCCTCAGTGCAGAAACCACCGATTGCGCGGACCAGGTCACCGAGGAGAGCGGTGTGTATCACCTGCGAGGCAAAGGCGGAGGGAAAATCGTTTTCGAACTCCCCAACGCCACCTTCAAAGCGGACTCCGTCGACTTTGACCGCATAACCGGCAATGCCACCGCAATCGGCAACATCTACTACCGCGACTACGATCACGACGAAGTCATCTACGCGGAGAGCGCCACCTACAACACCGATACCGAATCCGGCGAGTTCCATCACGTTCGCGGCTATCTGAAAGCGAAGATCGTGGCCCGGCCCGGCGTTCTCACGTCCAAAGACCCGTTCTATTTCGAAGCCGAGTGGGTGGAGAAAATGCCGGAACGTTATCTTCTTCACGATGCCTTCATGACCGATTGTGAAATGCCCAATCCGTGGTGGACCGTTCACAGCGATCTGATCGATTTCATCCCGCACGACCGCGCGGTCACCCGCAACGCCGTCTATCGCCTGCGTGGCATCCCTGTCTTCTATTTCCCCTACTTCGTCAAGTCGCTCAGGACCGAACCGCGCAAGAGCGGATTTCTCACACCCAACATAGGTCACAGTTCCACGCGCGGTTTTCTGTTCGGGCTCGGTTACTACCAGACCATCGGCCGATCCATGGACGCCACTTATGTCGTCCAGGATTTTACTTCCCGCGGCTTCGCCCACCATATCGACTTCAGAGGCAAACCCACGCAGCGTTCCTACTTCAATCTGATTTTCTATGGCGTGAACGACAGAGGCATCCTGCAGAACGGCGCGCTGCTTAAAGCCGGCGGCTTCAGTCTGACAGGCAGTGGCAAGATCGAGTTTGGCAAGGGCTGGACGGCCCGTGCCTCCGTTGATTATCTGAGTTCCTATCTCTTCCACCAGCAGTTCAGCGACTCATTCAACGAAGCGATCTTTTCCGAGACGCACTCGTCCGGCTATCTCGAAAAGCACTTCGGCAATTACGTTTTCGACGTCTCCGTCGCGCGAACGCAGAATTTCGAAGACACGAAGCCGGGCAATGCCATTACCATCCGCACGTTGCCGCAGGTGGAACTGAACGGGTCGTTCCAGCAGATTGCCGGCGGCCCCATCCCGCTCTGGTTCTCGCTGCACACGAGTTATGGCCTGTTCCATCGGGTAGAGCCCACCAGCGTTACAGCAGATTTTTACCAGACAAGCCAGTTCAGCACGCGGGCCGACCTGGAACCCACGCTGACGTCCGTGATCCGGCTCGGCGGCTTTCATATCCTGCCGGAGATCACCGCCCATGAAACCTTCTACGGACAGAGCCTGGTCGGCGGCACGGTTTCGAGCATCAACATCACACGCTCCGCACCCGAAGCCAAAGTCGATCTCATGTTCCCGAGCCTGGCCCGTGTCTTCAATCGCAAGACGATCTTCGGCGACAAACTCAAGCACGTGATCGAACCGCGTGTGCGGTATGACTACGTAACCGGTGTCAACAGTTTTCTAAACACGCTTCTGTTTGATCCGACTGACCTCATCACCAATACGCGGGAAATGGAGTTCGGCCTGACCCAGCGTCTTTATGCCAAACGAGGCGATACGGTGAAAGAGATTCTTTCCTGGGACCTGAAACAGAAGTACTACATGGACCCCACTTTCGGCGGCGCGCTGATGCCGGGACAGCGCAACGTTTTGAGTTCGGCGCTGGATCTCACCGGCTACAGTTTCCTGGACGGCAAGCGCCACGAGTCGCCGGTCGTTTCCACACTCCGCGCGACACCCATTGACGGCCTCACTTTCTCCTGGCAGGGCGATTTCGATCCTGTTGGTCACCGCATCGTCAACAGCGCTCTTGCAGCCAACCTCAGAATCCACCGTTATTTCGTCAACGCGGGCAGCGACCAGATCCACCCCAATGCCGATCTGGCGCATCCGACCAACCAGTTCCGCAGCACTTTCGGCTATGGCGACGCCAACCGTAAAGGCCTGAACGCCGCGTTCTCCATGGTCTATGACTACCGCGCTTCCCTGCTCCAGTACGGCATCGCGCAGGTGACCTACAACACCGGCTGTTGCGGCTTCAGTGTGCAGGTGCGGCGTCTCGATTTCGGTACCGTGGTGGAAAATCAGTATCTGGCGTCTTTTTCGATCGCCAACGTGGCATCGGTCGGCACGCTGAAGAAACAGGAACGGATTTTCTAACACCGGGCGGAACGTTTACGATAAGAGAATGCTTCGCCGATGCCTTCTCCTCTTCGCAACATGCTGCCTGTTGATTGCCACCGCCCAACAGGCAACAGACGCCGCCATCGCCGCCCGCCATGCCACGGACGCCAACCGGCTGATCGATGCGGCGCTGAAGGACGACGCCGCGCTAAATCGCCTTGAGTATCTTTGTTACCGAATCGGCAATCGGCTTTCCGGCTCGGCGGCGCTGGAACAGGCGGTCAAGTGGTCAGCGGAGGAAATGACCCGCGCGGGTCTGGCCAACGTCCGCACCATACCCGTCAAGGTTCCGCACTGGGTTCGGGGCCGGGAGTCTGCCGTGATGACGGAACCGCTGCAAAAACCGCTCTTCATGCTGGGACTCGGCGGCAGCGTCGCCACTCCGGTTGGCGGCTTGACTGCGGACGTAGTCGCAGTCAGCAATTACGACGAATTGGAAAAGCTGGGCCGCGACGGCGTGGCGGGCAAGATCGTTTTGTATGACGCGCCTTTTGTGACTTACGGCGAAACGGTCGCATACCGTTCCACCGGAGCCTCCCGTGCGGCACGCCTCGGTGCCGTGGCCGCGCTGGTCCGCTCGGTCACGCCGCTCAGCCTGAGGGATCCGCACACGGGCGCTCTGGGCTATATCACGACAGATCCTAAAATTCCCGCAGCAGCGGTTTCCGTGGAAGACGCCATCTGGCTGCACAAACTCACCATGAGCGGTCAGCGCGTCCGGGGGCATCTTGAAATGGAAGCGCACACCGAGCCTGATGCCGATTCCGCCGACGTGATGGGCGAAATCGTCGGCAGCACAAGGCCCGATGAAATCGTCGTCATCGGCGGCCATCTGGATTCCTGGGATGTCGGCCAGGGAGCGCATGACGATGGCGGCGGCGTGATGGCTGCGCTTGGGGCGGTGGCGCTGATCAAACAGCTTGGACTACACCCGGCACGGACTATCCGCGTGGTCTTCTGGGTGAACGAAGAGAACGGCACGCGCGGCGGTGCCGCCTACAAGGACTGGGCAGGCGATCAGGTGAGCAAACACGTGGCGGCTATCGAGATGGACGGAGGCGCGGAGAAACCAGTCGGCTTCGATCTGGCGGTGGGAGCCAGGCGGGCTCGCGGCGCGACCGGCCCACCACCGGCAATACCAGCGGCCCTGAACAGCCGGGCCACCGCGATTGGCGCGCTGCTGAAGCGGATCGGAGCGGACAGCGTGGTTCCTGGAGATGGCGAGGCCGACATCGGCCCGCTCATGAACGCCGGAGTGCCGGCCCTCGGCCTGCGTACCGTAATGACGAAGTACTTCGATTACCATCACAGCGAATCGGACACTTTCGATAAGATCGTGCCGGAAGATTTTCGCCGCTGTATGGCCGCCATGGCGGTCATGAGCTATTCCCTGGCGGATTGGCCTCAATAGCATGAACCGTCTGATCCAGGCCATGATCGCCTATGCCGCGTTGTGTGTGGCAGCGTGGTTCATGCTGACCGGCACGCCGCGTGTTGCCATCATGATCCTCTTCGGTTATTTCGCCCTGCGCACCGTGATCGCGTATTTCAAACCGCAGGATTGAATGAGGATCAAGCGGTCCACACTGTCGAACATCACCGCATCGCTGATTCTCAGTCTGCTCTCTGCCATAGTCGCTCTCTGGCTGTTCGTCTGGCTTGCGGAAGAAATGCGGGAAGGCGACACCCGCCAGTTCGATACTGCGGTTCGTGCTTTTATTCACTCGTGGTCGTCTCCCCGGCTGACGGGCCTCATGGAATTGTTTACCGCGATTGGCTCGGGCCTTTCGGTGACCATCACGACCGCAGTCACAGCCCTCCTGCTCCGGGCCAAAGACCGACGGCGCGAGGCTATCTGGGTGACCCTCGCGGTGGTCGGCGGCAGTCTGATCATGTGGACACTCAAGCTGAGCTTCCACCGAGAACGCCCGGAGCCATTTTTCGATATGCCGCTGCCGTCGTCGTACAGCTTCCCCAGTGGCCACGCACTACTGTCGTTTACGTTGTTCGGCGCGATTGCTGCACTGCTCAACGCGCGCCAAAATAACGCCGCCGTGCGCGGCCTGATCTGGAGCATCGCCGCCGCTCTGGTGGCTGCCATCGGCCTGTCGAGGATCTATCTCGGCGTCCATTATCCGAGCGACGTGGTGGCCGGTTATCTTGGCGCGTTCGTGTGGATGCTCGGAGTCGGCATAGCAGAGCGAAAATCCCGCTGATTCAGGGGCGCAACTGACGGAGGAATTCAGAACCCACCGCCGTCATCTCCGGTGACCAGACGTGTCCCGCCTCGAACTCAGTAGCCCGAAAGGGCAGGTTCGCCGTTTGCAACCGCAGCACGTCGCTTTCAAATTTTTCTTTCGTATACCAGTCGTCTGTCTTCCCGCGAAGGATAGTCACCGCGCCAATTCCCTCCAGTTCCTGTGCCTGGATCTCCGGAGGGATGTCGCCACCTACGGCGATTACACCTGCTGCGGGAATCCGGCTATGCACCGCTGCGCGATACGCCATCGCCACGCCCTGCGAGAACCCGGCGAACACGGGACCCGGCATGACTTGCCATTCCGAGGCCACGGTGTCGAGGCATGTCTTAACGTACACGATGTTATCCGCAATCGCCATCTCGCGGTGCAGAGTCGTCATCCAGTTGGCAACCGTCTCGCCTGTCGCGCGGCGGTAAAACGGATGCAGCCCCTGAATCGAAACACAGAGCCAGCGTCCACCCGCGGCAAGCGCCAGCAGACGTTCCATCTGTATCTCCGCATCCTCGGCATATCCGTGGAAGCCAACCAGCATCGGAGCTGGCCCCGGTTCCTCCGGTGCCTCCACAAGATAGCGTCCGTGTACAGTCGCGGACGCGATTCGCTCCATCATGACGCCCGCCCTGCTTCAGGCGACAGGTGTTCCTTCAACAACGCATTCACGAGACCCGGAGAATGCACCGGCAGCGCGTGGGCAGCATTCGGAATCTCCACGAATCGTGCCCCCGGAATGCCTTCCGCCAGCGCACGGCCAGCCCATGGCGGTGCCAACATGTCTTCTGAAGCTGACACCACCAGCGTGCGCACCCCCGCCAGTTCATCCAAACGCGGCGTGGCGTCGTAGCCGCGCATGGCTGCAAGTTGACCCCGAACAACGGGAGGCTGGTCCGCCAGATCGTGCCCAAACGTCTGCGCGTAAGTCACCGCTAGTTCAGCCCTGTTGGATCGCGCCAGTATGCCTGCCGGCATCACCATTTCCAGAAACGCGGAACGCCGCTGCGCTCGTGAACCGACCATTATCCTTAAGCCCACCCAAATCACCTGACCGGAGAGGCGAACCGGAACCTTGCCATCGGCAAAAGTACATAGCAGTGCAAGACTCAGAATACGGTCCCGGTGATTCAGGGCGAAATTCAGAGCGATCAGGCCTCCCAGCGAATGTCCGACGATATGCGCCGAATGCCACCCTTCGGCATCCATCAGCGCTTGCACATCAGCGGCCATCTGGTCCACGGATAACTGCGGATCCGGCGGCTGGCTGAGACCCATGCCGCGATTGTCAAACGTGAGGCAACGATACCCGGAACTCAACTCCGACGTTTGCGTCTGCCAGCCGTCGCCCTGTACTCCGGTGCCCTGAATGAAGACCACCGGCGGCCCGTCTCCCCATACGCGGTAGGACAGCGCGCAGCCGCCGTAATTCAATGTTCGAGACGTGTTCATGGCTCGGACCATTATCGACTGTGCCCTCTTCCCGTTCGTCCGGTATCCTGAAGCGAATGCCCTTCGATTTTCCTCGTGCAGGCACCCGGCGTAGACAACTGCCGCACGAATTCGTCATCGACGCACTTGCCGCGCTTGAACCCGTCACCCGCGCGATGTTTGGTTGCATAGCGGTTTACACTGGCCCGAAGATCGTTCTGGCGTTACGGGAGAAGCCTGACGGAAAAGCTGACAACGGCGTCTGGCTGGCCACCACGGAAGAGCACCACGAAAGCCTGCGGCTGGAATTCCCGCACATGCGTTCCATTCAGGTCTTTGGCAAACCGATCACCGGCTGGCAGATACTCCCTTCCGATGCCCCCGATTTCGAAGAGTCCGCCCTCCGAGCCTGCGAACTCATCCGGAGTCGCGATCCCCGCATCGGCAAAATCCCCAAGCCTCGCCGCCGCACAGTGTAAGATTCAAAGTACCCTCCCACCTCCATGAGTCCGCGCCTCAAAAAGATCCTGGTGATCGCCGCGATCGCCGTCGCCAGCGCCGCCGCCACCGCAGGACTCAGCCAGTTCCGCTTCTTCGACCTCCTGAGACTGAAAGCCCAGGACGTTCATTTCGTACTCCGCGGCACCCAACCCGTCAACGACATCGTCATCCTCGGCATCGACAACGCCACTCTGGATCGGCTGCTCAAACCCTCGCTCTACTGGCACGATTACTACGCCGACGCCATGACCGCCGCCGCAGAAGCCGGGGCCAAGGCCTTCGTGCTCGACGTCACCTTCGCTATCCCGGTGGCCGATTACGAGAAAGACAACCCGCCTCACCTCGACAGTGACCTTGCAGGAGCGTTCCTTCAGGCTTCGCAGACCATGCCGGTGATCTGCGCCTTCGTCCCGGAAGCCATGGGCGCGCAGCGTGATGCGCTTGGTGCCGTGCCCCTCAACATGGCCGCCGGAACCATGGGGCTGGCTGCTTTCGCCAACCTGACCGATGATCCCGACGCCTTCGTCCGCACGCAGGTTCTCATTGAGAAGCCGGAGAAGACGGCGGATCCCGCCTCGCCACTCACACGAAGTATGTCGCTGCTGGCGGCAGAAAAATTCCTGGGAGTGGAAGCTCAGTTCAAAGGCGATCAGCTTTATCTTGGCAATCGACGCCTTCCGGTCAACGAAGATCGCCAGTTGACCATCAACTTCGCCGGCCCTCCCGAAACAGTGCCCCGTGTTCCCTTTTATAAATTCCTTGAAGCCGCGCACAACAAAGATCTCGCAACCCTCAGGAAATGGGTCGGCGGCAAAGTCGTTCTGCTGGGACCGGACAACAGCGGCGACCGCCACAACACGCCTTTCTACACGGTCTTCGCGGGTGATAAATACACAACGCCCGGTGTGGAAGTCCATGCCAACACCCTTCGCACGCTGCTCACAGGGGACTTCCTGCAGCCCGTACCGGAATGGGCGCGCGTGCTGGGCCTCTTGCTTACCGCGGGCGTGAGCGTCACCATGGCAGCCTCTTTCGCTGTATCCCAGACCGCGCTCTGGTCCCTGCTCGCGCTCCTGATCAGCCTGGGAGCGACCCACATCCTTTTCCGCGCCGGCTGGCTGTTCTCCTCGTCCGAAGTCATGATGACCTACGGCTTCGCCCTGCTGGGCGGGGTAGTCTACCGCTTTGCCACCGCCGAACGCAAGAGCAGCTTCTTCCGCAGCGCGGTGGCCCTGTTCGTCGGCAAGCAAGTGGCCCAGTCGCTCGACCAATCCAACAAAATCTCCCTGCACGGCAAGCGGCAGACCGTCACCATTCTGTTTACCGATATCCGCGGCTTCACCGCTTTCTGCGAATCCAAAGACCCGGCGGTGGTGGTGGATCTGCTCAATACCTACATGCAGACCATGGTCTCGATCATCGTTCAGTACGGCGGCCATGTGAACAAGTTCATCGGCGACGGCATCCTCGCCGTGTTTTCGGACGACGACGACCGCGCGAAACCCGGCGACCATGCCTTCCGGGCCGTCCGCTGCGCCACCGACATGGTGATGGCCGAGGCGGGCGACTTCAAGACCGGCGCGGGCATCCACTCCGGCGAGGTGGTCATCGGCAACGTCGGTTCATCTGACAAAATGGAGTTTACGGTCCTCGGGGATACGGTCAATCTGGCCTCGCGCCTCGAAAGTCTCAACAAGGAACAGAAAACAAAGCTGTTATTGAGTGAGGCCACACGTGAAATGTCCGGGGCAGGTATCGACACTATCTATATTGGTCAAGTGCCTGTAAGAGGAAAGACGGAGCCGATGAAGCTTTACACAGTGAAATCGCTGACGGAGGGCAAATGAAGAAACTTGCCGGAATCACGCTGGCTGCCGGAACCCTGTTCGCGGCCATCTCCGCGATGCCGCTCCTCGCCGCCGGCCCGCCACCCGCGGCCACTGCGAAGGAAGAGCCCGTAGGCCTGGTCTTATCCGCGATGGGCAGTAAGGTCACGCGCGCAAGTTCGGAAACACCCCTCGCCGCACGCCCCGGTGACATCATTTTCTCCGGCGACGAACTGAAGACCGAAACGGGTGCCTCCAGTTTCCTCTTCTGCCCCGGCAAAACCTCGCAAACTCTGGATCAGGGTGGCGACGTTCTGTTCGACGCCAAACAGCTTAAAGTTCGTACCGGCAAACTCAGCGGTTCGAAGCCCGTGAATTCCTGCTTCCTGCCCCAGTTGGTCCGCGTCAATGTCGCCAGCCAGCAGCATTACGGGGTCAGCATGACCCGCGGCCTCACCAAACCGGATGGCGATGTGATTCCCTTCGCCTCCCTCGCGGCCAACGTGCGCACGGAGCTTCAGCCGTTCGAAACCATCCTCCAGGCCAGCCCGAACGACGCCGGTGCCCTGGTCAATGAAGCAGCAATCTTTGACAGCAACAAGCTGGAAGCCAATGCTCTTGCCGCCTACCGCAGACTGGCCGGCGTCTGGACGGATGCCGTCTGGGTGCGTGGCCGCATCTTCGAACTGGAAGAGTCTCTCGCTACGCAGGCCGCTCTCAAAGCAGCCGAAATTGCGCCGGATGCGAAGACTTTCGCGCTGCTGATCGGCGTTTCCAAATACCAGAAACTACCTCAGGATCTCTGGCTGAAATACGCCGATGCCGATGCAAAGACTTTTGGCGAAGAACTCTCCAGCCTTCGTGGCGGAGGCGTTCCCGCAGATCAGATGGTTGTCCTCTCCAACGAAGGTGCCACCACTGCCGCCGTTCGCAATGCTTTCCAGACTTTCCTGAAAAGCCGCGCCGGGAAAAAGGACACCATCTTCATCCTGGTGGCCGCACACGGCACCGTGGACAGCCGCGGTGCCTACATCCTGACATACGATAGCGACCCCGAGGATCTCTCCGCCACCGCGCTGCCCATGACGGAACTCCAGGCCCTGGTGGACGAAGAACTCCCCAAAGTCGGCCGCGTCGTCTTCCTCGCCGACGTCTGCCGTACGGCTGCCCTCGGCAATTTGAAGAACGACACGCTGGGTACCGCGGTCGAGAAACTGGGTGAAGCCAAAGGCGAATTGCTGGGCCTGGTCTCGGCGCGTCCGAAGGAAGTTGCCCAGGAGGGCACTGCCTACGGCGGCGGCCACGGGGCTTTCACATATTCCGCAGTGAAGGGCCTCAACGGCGCAGCCGACACGAACGATAACCGCAGCGTGGAAGCCGGCGAATTGATCAGCTACGTCCGCAGCGATGTCGCTCAGCTCACGAATGGCAAGCAGCATCCCCGCGATTTCGGCAGCATCGAAAACGCCACCAAACTTTCTGATCTCTCCAAATCCGGTATCCAGATGGTTCGTGAAAAAACCTTCTACGATTCCCGTACCGGCGAGCCGTTGCTCTTCGCCCAGGCTGGCGGTACCCTCCAACTCTCCATTCAGGCCCAAGGCGACATCGACGCCTGGCAGGCCGCCATCCGCGCCCAGCGAATCCTGCCAGATGAACAAGGCAGCGCCTGGGCGTTGCGCGACCGCATGCGCACCGAACTCAGCCCTGCGATGATGCTGCTCCAGGAGAACGCCCTGCGCGTGGCTCTCGAAAATCAGGCGCAGCAGGTTCTGCTCCGTTACCTCTCCGGTGGACAAACCCCGCAGGTGAAAACCGACTTCGCCAACGGTGCAAAATACATGGAAGCCGCCGCCCGCCTGACGCCGGAGTCGCTCTACCTCCAGGCCCGCGATTCGTTCTTTTCCGGACGCTCCATGCTGTTCGATAAGCAATTCACTCAGGCGACCGACTTGCTGGAACAATCCGTCCGCACAGATCCCGGCGAGGCCTACGCCTATAACGCGCTGGGGATCGCCTATCTGGAACAGGCCAAATACGCACAGGCGCAGCCCGCCTTCCGCGACGCCGCCAAACGCGCGCCGAACTGGTCCTACCCGCTGCTGGGCCTCGCGCTTTCTTATCAGGAGGCCGGCGATAACCTGGCCGCCATCCGTACCTTCCAGGCCGCTCTGAAACAGAACCCGCAGTATGGTTTCCTCGCACACGATTTGGGCCTGCTTTACCAGAAAATGAATCGCCGCAAAGACGCCGAGGAGGCCTACCTGAAGGCCATCGCGCTCATGCCGGCTTCCGGCAACCCGCTGAACGCGCTCGGCACGTTGAAGGCCTCCGAAGGTAAGAACGCCGAAGCCGAAAAGCTCTATCGCGACGCCATCGCCAAAGAACCCACACTGCTCGACGCCCGCCACAATCTGGCCTTGTTGCTCTCCGCGAACAAGGACCGCCAGCCTGAAGCCATCTCACTCTGGCAGCAGAATCTCCAGACCAACCCGGACTACCTTACGTCCCGCATCAGCCTCGCCGAACTGCTCTCGCAGCGAGGAGACAGCGCAGGTGCCGCCGCTCAGTATCGTCTGATCGTCGCTGCCCGGCCTGAATTCGTGGGTGCCCGAACAGCCCTCGCCGAACTGCTCATCAAGTCGAATCAGACGCAGGCCGGCCTGGACGAACTGCACGCCGCCGCGCGGCTCGATGCGCAGAACCCCGCTGTATTTGAACGCATTGGCGACGCGGAAAAATCACTTGGCCGCGCCACCGAAGCGCGCGATGCTTACGCCACAGCGATGAAGCTTGAAGTCGAAAAACCGGATCAGAAGCGTCTCCGTAATAAGATGACATTCTGATGGCATCCGGTCCAATGCGTGTGCGCTTCTGGGGAGTTCGCGGCTCCACTCCGACCCCTTGCGCCGAGAATCTCAAATTCGGCGGCAACACCGCATGCCTCGAAGTCCGCACTCCATCCGGCGAATGCCTCATCTTCGATGCCGGCAGCGGCATCCGCGCGCTGGGAACTCAGTTAATGCAGGAGGCTGCGGGCGCACCAATCAATGCCAATATCTTCCTGACTCACTTCCATTGGGACCACATTCAGGGGCTCCCCTTCTTTGCGCCTCTTTACGGCCCGAAGAATTCGGTGACCTTCCATTCCGGCCGCACGGGTCGCGGCCTTCAGGAAACGCTGGAGGGCCAGATGGCCCAGCCCTATTTCCCGGTCGACTTCGCACAGGTCGCCGCGTGCCGGGCCTTCCACGAACTCGACGCCGATGCCGTGCATGAAGTGGGCGGCGCGTCGATCCGCCCTTTTGCCATGAATCATCCGCAAGGCGCGTCAGGCTATCGGATTCAGTGTGGCGATTCCGTGGTGGTCTACGCGACCGATTTTGAGCACGGTCACGCGGAACTGGATCCCGTCCTGCTGGAGTTTTCCCGTGACGCAGATATTCTGATCTGCGATTCGCAATACACGCCGCAGGAATACGAGTCACACAGGGGCTGGGGCCACAGCACATGGCTGCACGCGACGGAACTGGCCGAAAAGGCGGGGGCGAAACAACTGGTCCTGTTCCATCACGATCCCACGCATGACGATCACACCATGGCGCGAATCCAGATGGAAGCCCGCACCAGATTCAAAGACACCGCAGCCGCCTGGGAAGGCCTCACGGCCGAACTCTGATCTTGCCGTCCCTACGCCGCCGCTGTCCCGCGCACCGTTTCCACAATCCCACGCCACTTCCGCATCACCAGTTCCACCATATTCAGCAGAATCGCCAGGCCGAGAAGGATCGGCCACAGCCTGACGGACGATTCGATCGTCTTCCCGCCCGAGTCAAACGCCTGCTCCGCGCTCGGATTAAAATGGCCCCCCGTGGAAAGCGCCACGGACTTCAGCAGTGCCTCATTCGATCCGTACTCGGTCATTTCTTCTTCCGGGCGATACAAGCCAACCTCAGGGAAGATCCGGCTATCGGCCAGCGGACGCACGCGGAACAGGCCCTGCACGTCACCAATGCGAACCCGCGCACGATAATCGAGCGGCGACACCCGCGCCAGTTGAACAGGCTTCTTGAAATCCCCGGGACCGATAGCAAAGATGTCCGGGGCGGTCTCAGGTGCCGTCGAACGGTCCGACAAGTGATAATCCACCACCAGTTCCTGATTCGCCGAATCGAAACTCGCTGTGGCTTCACTCTCCGAACCGCGCGGCAGCAGATCACGGAAGATATTCGTCCAGAGCGTATCGAAACCGGCCCAGGCCACCCAATCGGCGGACCAGCGGCTCTTGGCGTCGGACGCGAAGACCGTCGCCCTACCCAGGCCGTACTGCCAATGCACCAGGAGCGGATCTTTGCCATCCACCTGCAGTACTTCGTTGCCGCTCGGCTTCGGATCGAATCGGACGTAACCCTCCAGATTCGGTGCCTTCGCCATATCCACTTTGTCCAGCAGATCCGAAGGGTGCTTGATGTCCACGGCAATCGACTTCTCAATCGCTACCGTGCCTGTGTGCTCTTTCACGTCGTGCAGCAGTATCTGCTCAAGCCCGCTGGGATCAATCAGAAAGTACGACTTGCCGCCAGCTGCCGTTGCCACTTTTTCGAGGTAAGGTTTATTGACGTCCTGCCCCAGACCGATCGTTGAAATCGTAATCTTGTGATCCGAGGCATCCTTCGCCAGCCGCATGCTGTCGCCTTCTTCGGAAATACCATCGGTCAGCAGAACGATATGTTTGAACGTGGCCTCCAGCGGCAAAATCTTCTTGTACGCCTCCGTCAGCGCGGCCGGAATCTGCGTACCGCCATCGGGATTAATCCCCGCAATCAGCTTCTTCAGCAGCGGCTTATCGTCGGCCTTGCGGATCGGCACCGTCCATTGGAAAGAGTTATCGAAGATCAGAACGCCGACGCGATCTTCGGGCCGCAGATTCTCCACCACGCCAGTGGCAGCCGCACGCGAAAGCTCGATCTTCTTGCCTTCCATGGAGGCGGATTTATCGATGACCAGAACGACCACGGTATCTTCCGGTTCCCGTGGCGGGGCCAGCTTGGCCGGGAAAGTTCGCTCCAGCGGGTCCTCCGGCTGCCCCTTGTGATCCACGTACATATTGTTCTCGCCCGCAATCCAGAGCGCGCCGCCCCCGCCCTGCACGAACTTTTCGATGCGTTTCTTGTCATCTACCTTCATCGCTTCGAAGTTGATGTTGTTGAGAACCAGAAGCTGCGTGTCGTCGAGAGTTGCCGGCAGTTCCGACGCGAGCGCAAAATCGAACTTGTTCGCGGTAAGCAAGCCTGAAATATGCTTCTCCGAACCCGCTACGTCTTTCGAAACCCAAACCACCCGCGGCCGACGCACGGAGAGCGCGCCCTCAAAACGCGATTCGCCCAGACCCTCGGCCTGCACGCGTCCGCTGATATCGATGGCGCCTGTCGCATTCAGGCTCGCCCGAATGCGCACCCGGTTCTCGCCCGCTGTCAGCGGCACCGTGTGGGTGCCGATCGTCTTGCCCTCGGCATCCAGTTCCACCGTCGCTGTCACGGCACGCGGCGAGTAAATCGTGACATCCACCGGAAATTGCTCGCCCGTAAACACTGCGCCCGGCAGCCCAACCGCCTCCGCCAGAATCTGCGGCTTCTGCCGCCCCGCCAGCGCGATAGTATCGATCGGAACACCCAGTTGCCTCGCCTGCCACGCTGCGCGTGTCAGCGCGCCCTTATTCTCGTTGCCATCGCTGATCAGCAGCACGCGATGGATCAACCCCGTTGGCAGCGACGCCAGTGCCTGCCGCACGGGTGTTTCCAGATTCGTACCGCGCCCGCCCGCACCGGCCGTGGTTCCCAGCTTAAAGTCTTCCTCCGCTGCGGTGACTTCACGCGGGGTGCGCGCAAACGAAATCACATGAACTTCGTTCGGACCCCTGGCAGAATCAATCTGCTTCAGCAGCGTCCGCTCCCGCTCCATGTCCTGAGCCGAGAGACTGGCCGACGTATCCGCCACCACCGCGAGCGCCACATGGGGCTCATGCCACGGCAACACAGGCCCGGACAACGAGAGAGCAATCGCCAGCAGCATCGCGGCCTTCGCGATCAGCGCGAACCGGCGCGTGTGCTTATTCCACTCGAAGTAGCACCATACGAAAGGCAGAATGGCAAGCAACAAAAGCCACGGACGTCCGAATGTCATGCCGCCTGATCCCCCGCCTTCGCCGCACTTCCGGCCTTCTCCATGTGCGCCCGCACCACACGGAGCAGCGCGGACATCTCGCGCCCGTAGAGCAGGTACTCAACCAGCAGTACCGCCGCGCCCAGCAGTGCGAGCCACGGCCACAGTTCCGTGCTCCTGCGAATCGCGTCGTTCCACGCGGGAATCCCGCGCCGGATGTTCGCCGGGGCCGTCCACTTTTCATCCCACATGCCTGGCAGAGTCAGTGAATATACCCGCTCCAGACTGGAAGAAATCACGCTCACGCGCGCCGCAGTCCCGGTGAAGAACTGGATTTTGCCATCCCGGATATTGAACGGGAGATTCGTGCCCGCTTCGGTAATGACTTTCACGTCCGCAGCCGTTCCGTTCACCGTATCAGTGACCGAGCCAGCGCTTTGTGCCGTGACATCCACGTCACGGAAAACATCCGGTGCAAACCATCGCAGTTCGTTGGCCAACAGCAGAGGCGCGGCCAGTTCGTACTTCAGCGAACCCGAAAATGGATTGAAGCCCATAACAATGGTCTTCGTTTTCCCATCGGGCGACACACGGGCAGCCACCACTGTGCCGCGATCCACTTCCGCCACCTTGATATCGTTACCGCCGGTTTCCAGAATCGATGTAGTGGGAATCTGCAGATCATGCTCGCGCAGCCCCGCGGAAAGCGCCTGATCCGCTGCCCAACGCAAACCGGAAGGCTCACCCACCCGCTCCTTTATGCCAATCGGCGACCGATCCGAAGGATCCACCCAAAGAGTATTCCCTACGGGCAGAGCCTGGGGACGGAAATGGTCCAGAATCATGAGGCCATCGTTCGCGGGCGAATACTCGCCCGGCCGTTTGAACTCAGCCGCAACCCGCGGATCGGCACCCAGCGCCGGTCGCCACTGGTCAGGCGAGTCCGTATAAACCACCACATGCAGAATGCGCTGTGTGGGCAATTCCAGGGACGCGTAGTTGTCGGCCGCGAATGCATCCTGCGGATAAATTCGCGCCTCCACCAGGCTCGCCGCCCGCGTACGTACCGTAAAAGTCGTTTCCTGTTCACTTCCCGGCGCAAGGGTTAACGGATGCATGCCCACCGGCGCATGACTCAGGTTCAACGTCACACTGACAGCGCGCGCCACTTTGCCGTAATTGCGAACACGCACCAGCACATCCCAGGAATCGCGCTCTGCACTCGAACGCCGCGCACCCACGCTGCGGAACCCGACATTCTCCGCCACATCCGGGACCTGTAGGTAACGCAAAATCGGCACATTCACCGCCGCCGAATCCACCTCGCTGGTGGCAATTCGGCCCGGTCCGTCGTACACGATTTCCCCGCCCTCAGAGCCTGCCTGTTTTTGCAATTGCCGCGCGAACTCCAGGCTCTGCCCAATATCGATCGCCGTCTCACCCGGCGCCGATTCCAGAATGGCCCGCGCCACCGTAACGTGACTGGTCTCCCAGTTCGTCGCCGGCGTCGCCAGCGCGTCGGCGCGAATCAGCATCACGCGATCCGACTCCGGCACCGCACGCAGCCAGGAAATCGCATTGGCCCGCGCCAGGTCCATCAGCGTCGCGTTCGGTCTGCCGGGCGCACCAGCGCGCATCCAGGCGCTGGTATCGATGATCAGCACATGATCCCGCCGCGCCCGCGCCGTGCCGCCAAACTGTATCTCCGCAATCGCCAGCAGTAACAGCAACATGCCCAGCAACTGCAGTAGCAGTGAGATCGGCTGCTGAATCTTGCGCCGCCGCGTGACCGGACTCGGCAGGCCAGGCGTCACCCAGAATCGCAGCGTCGAAACCACCTGCTTCCGCCGATTGCGGTCCAGCAGATAAAGCGCCACGGACACTGCCGCAATCGCGCCGAAGATCGCCAGAAACTCGCCGAAGCCGATGTTCAGGAACATGCGGTCCCCGTCATTACGCCACGCTCCGCGACTGCATCAGCTTCCCGAAAATCGCCTCGTCAATCGGCATGGAAGTCGGAATCCCCGCGTAGCGCCCGGAATTCCGCATCGCCACCGAACGAATCGTGGCCGCGAACTTATCGAATTCCTGTGTGTACCGGGCCCGCGCTTCCGCGTCCACGTGAATGTGCAGCTTCGCGCCGCTTTCGGCTTCAATGAGATCGCATTCACCGGTCCAGGACGGCGTCCGGTCATCGTCCGACCACAACTGGATCAACATCAGCTCATTCCCGTAATCCGCCAGATACTGGAGGGCTTTGTCGCAACCGCCCTCGTCGAGAAAATCGGAGACGACAATCACCAGGCCCCGCTGCGGAAAATCGTTCAAAAATTCCCGCGCCACTTTCAGGAAATTCGTACTGCCGCCGGACTTCAGATTCTCCAGAAATTGCGCCAGCGGCGTAAAACGATGCCGCCCGCCCCCGCACGCCTTGCTTTCCAGCAGCTTCTCCGCGAAGGGCAGTACTTCAATCGTGTCCAGTCGCACCAGGCCCACGTAACAAAGCGCGCCAGCCAGCTTCCGCGCGAAATCGAACTTGGTGCCATCGCCCGAAGCCATCGACTCCGAAACGTCGAGTAACATCCGGATCGGTACCCTCGGCTCCACCTGAAACAGCTTCAGGAACATCTTGTCCAGCCGCATGTAAGCGCGCCAGTTCACCGCGCGCAGATCGTCGCCCTGCAGGTAATGCCTGTGATCCAGAAATTCCTGCCCGCCACCCGGCAGGCGCGAGCGGTTATGCCCGCCCACAAGGCCGGGGAACGACTTCTGCCAGTGAACGGTCAGCCGCTCCAGGCGTTCCAGAAATTTGCGATCGAGCAGCGGTGCGTTGGCCACTTAAAGACTCTCTGGCCTTACGCCGCCGCCTGCACGGCAACGCCCGAAATGATGCTGGCAATAATGTGGTCCGGCGTCTTGCCATCGGCATGAGCGTCGAAGTTCAGAATGATGCGATGCCGCAGCACGGACGGCGCCACTTCCTTAATATCGTCGATGCTCAGGTGCAGACGACCGCGCATCAGCGCCAGCACTCTGCCGCATTCCACCAGCGACTGTGCGCCGCGCGGCGAACTGCCGTAGCGGACGTATTTCTTCGTATCCGCATGTGCTTCCCTCTGGTCTGGTTGTGTCGCCATCACCAGTTGGACGGCATAATCCTGCACATGCGGGGCGATCAGAATGTCGTGGCAGACCGACCGGATATCCAGAATGTCGGCCTTGTCCAGCACCGGGTTGACCTTTGCTTCTTCCCTCGCAATCGTGCGTTCCACAATGCGCGAAAGCTCCTCATGCGTGGGAAACGTGACCACAATCTTCATCAGGAAACGATCCAGTTGCGCTTCCGGCAGCGGATACGTGCCTTCCATTTCGATCGGGTTCTGCGTCGCCATCACCAGAAACGGCGTCTCCAGACGATGAGTGGTGTTGCCGCTTGTAACGGTACGTTCCTGCATGGCTTCCAGCAGGGCCGACTGCGTCTTCGGCGTGGCGCGATTGATTTCGTCCGCCAGCACGAGATTCGAAAAAATCGGGCCTTCCTGGAACCGGAAGTTCTTATGGCCATGCTCATCGGTGTCCATAATCATGCTGCCGACAATGTCCGCGGGCATGAGATCCGGCGTGAACTGGATCCGCGAATACCGCAGCCCCAGCGTCTGCCCGAGCGTGCGCAAAAGCGTGGTTTTGCCGAGTCCGGGAACACCTTCCAGCAGGACGTGTCCTCCCGCCACAAGGCAGATCAAAACTCCATCGACCACACTCTGCTGCCCCACGATAATCTTGCCAATTTCCGCGCGTACGGTGTTCAGTTTGGCAACTGCGGGGCTGATACTAGCGTCCGTAACCATGAATAGATTCTACTTGATGCATTGCGCTGGAAGCTGCAACCCTGGGGCGAATTGGAAATGTTTGCAGGAAGTTACATTGGCGGGCTGAAATTTACCCTTGACACGTCAATCCCGTAATGCTAATGTACTGGCATGTGCTAACCCATTAGCACGCCGGGAGCGCTGTTATGAGTCCGGATATCGGAAGTCAGTTAGGCCGCAGAGAGCGGCAAATCGTGGAAATTCTCTATCGTCTCGGCAGCGCCAGTGTGGCGGAGGTTTTGGCCAACCTGCCTGATCCGCCCAGCTATTCCGCCGTTCGCGGCATGTTGGGCCTTCTCGGTGAGAAGGGCCACGTCAGCCATCGACGTGACGGCATGAAATACGTCTACTCCCCGGTGATCGCGCCCACCAAAGCGCGGCAATCCGCCCTCCGCCATCTGGTCTCCACGTTTTTCGAGGGTTCTCCCGCGGCCGCTGCCGCAGCGCTTCTGGAAATGTCCGACGACCGTCTGACACCGGACGACAGGAAACAACTCTCGGCCCTGATTGCCCGTTGTGAAGGAGAAGGAAAATGACCAACCTGACTGCCCTGCCCTTCGTTCTGGAAGTTTTCCGGAAGTCCGGCGCAGCCTTTGGCACCGCACTCGCCGTCAACGCCTTCCTGCGCAACAAATCCGCCGACGTGCGGCGTCTGATCCTGGCCACCGCCGTGGTTGCCGTGTTGGCCGCGGCCCTCGCGTACCCCCTGCTGCCCCGCTGGGCCGCCGTTGTGCCCGCCTGGTTCCCGTCCAACGAAACAGCCGAAGCAACACAAACCGCACCTGTGACTCAGATTGTCGTAGCATCCGCACCAGACCCGGTAGTTTCCGCTGAAACGCAGCGAAGCGCCCCAACTTCCCCGAAGAATTCCGCACCGCAAATCCTGCCATGGCTTTGGCTCGCCGGGACCACACTGCTCCTGACTCGCTTCTTCGTTGGCCTGTATGGTCTGCGCCGGCTCAGGCGCTCATCAACTCAGGCACCCATTTATAGCGGATCGGACAGCATCGAGATCCTGCAAAGCGATGCCATCGCTGCACCCGTGACCTGGGGAGTCTCCCGGCACGTCATCCTTCTTCCCACAGGCTTTGAAGATCTCCCGTCCGATTGCCGCGACGCCGTACTCTGCCATGAACAGGCTCATATCCGGAACCACGACTTCCTGCTGCGCTGTCTCGCTGAGTTCGTGCGGGCCATCGTTTGGTTCCAGCCGCTGGCCTGGCTCGTCCGCCGTCAATTGCGCGAAGAACAGGAACTCAGCAGCGACGATTGCGTCCTCGAATCGGGCGGCAAGCCCTCCGCCTACGCGAAACTCCTCATGGATTGGGATCTCACTCCCTCCGGAGCGAACACCTTAACGGCGGTTGGCATGGCGCATCGTTCCTGTCTGAAGCGGCGGCTCTATGCGCTGCTCGATCAGAATCTGCGACGAGATCGAGTCACCACCGCACCCGCACTGGCAACGGGGCTGATTGGCCTGGCGATGGCACTCCCGCTCGCCGCGATCACGTTCACTCGGCAAACACCCCCCGTTCCGGTCACTCCACCTGCGGTACAAGCTGTAGCGGCTGGAACCATAGCAGCTGTTGCGAACCCGCAGTCCCCTGCCCGCCGCGAATCGAGAATTCAGTTGGCGCAGGCACGACCCAACCCGACGCCTCCGGCACCACCGCCACCACCTCCTCCACCGCCTCCCGCGCCTCCCGCGTCGGCGAATCCGCAAGCGACAGCACAGTTCAGCCCACGGGCGCACCATGTGGTTACCACGGCCTTGGTCATTGTGGATGCCACGGTCAAAGATCAAAACGGCAGGACCATAGACAACCTCGCTGCCAATGACTTTGTCGTGCTCGAAGACGATAGAACCCAGCACATCAGCGTGTTTGAATTCCAGCAGGGGCCGTCAAATTACTACGTCCTCGGCTATTACACGACCAACAACAAACTCGACGGCAGCTACCGAAAGACCGCGGTCATGCTGAAGAACGTGACGGCAAAAGTGGATTACCGCGCCGGTTACTACGCGGGGTACCCGCCAAGCCCGGCCCCCACAATCACCGTGGACGGTGTCACGGACATGGACATGGCCAGGAGAATGACCCCGGCAATGCTCATCGCAAATCGCGACCCCGAGTACTCCGAAGAGGCCCGAAAAGCCAAGTACTCGGGCACCGTGCAATTGCTCGTCAGCATCGACGCTGCCGGGCTTATTACGGACGCCATGGTGGAAAAGAGCCTGGGCATGGGCCTGGATGAAAAAGCCATCGAGGCAGTGCGCCGATGGAGATTCAAACCAGCCTCCCTCAATGGCCAGCCGGTTGCCTCGCAGATCGATGTGGATGTGCTCTTCAAGCTTTTCTGATATTGCGAGGTCGTAACCATGCCGAGATCCATACGAGCCGGCCAGTCCATGACCATCTGCCTTGTGTCAGCCGTGTGCGCAGCGTGCATGGTGCCTGGCATCGTCCTGTCGCAACAACCCCCGGCACCGCAGCCTCGCTTCGACGTCGCATCTGTGAAGCCCAGCCCAGCTCCGGCAACTCACTTTGCCTTCCGGCTGGATGAACATGGTGTGGACTTCGGCAACATACCCCTGGAAACAATCGTAGAGACCGCGTTTGGAATCGATTCTTACCAGGTCAAAGCACCCGGATGGTTCCTGGACGCGCGTTATGACATCCTCGCGCAGGCCCCTCCTGGCGCGACCCGAGCGCAAGTAGCCGAAATGCTGCGCGCCCTGCTGGCAGATCGCTTTCAAATGAAGTCGCACACCGAGGACAGGCCGTCGACGGTATATGCGCTTCTCGTCGGCAAGGGCGGACCAACGATGAAGGTTGCCAGCGAGGACCCCGCGAAAGTCGATATCGGTGCCCGACAAGTGCTTCAGCGACTAGTGTCAGCCAGCGGTCCGCAGTTCATTCTGCGGGAACCCGGCCGGATGACTTTTGAGTCAAACAGGATAACGATGGCTGAGTTGGCTCGCGTACTCATGTTTTACGTCGATGTGCCCGTTGTCGATAGGACGCAACTCAAGGGGACCTGGGAGGTCCAACTCGAGGTGCCTGGTGGGACAAATTACAAGAATCGCCCATCGGCCGCCACTGTGGGTCCGGCTCAGGTCTCAGACCCCGTGGGGGAGGTCTCTGTCGTAGCCTCAGTTCGTAAACTGGGGCTCGCCCTCGAACGACAGAAGGCACCGGTCTCAACTTTAGTGGTTGATTCCATGAACAGGAGCCCTACAGAGAATTGACAGCCGCCAACTGTATCGTCGGACGCCGCACGTTTCTACTGCTCCCGGCGGTAGCGATTCTCATCCCTTACCCTGTTCAGGGACAGAAACCGACGCCCCGTTTCACGACCGCATCAATTTCACTGTCGAAGGAAAGGCCCACACATCAGAATCCAGCCATCTTAAGCATCGGCCATGGCACCGTGAAGTTTCGCATGGCCGGTTACCGCAGCTTGATTCTCGCAGCCTATCCGATGCCGGTCCACGCGGTTGTATGGCCGATACAGCCAATGGCCTTTTACGACGTCACCGCAACCTACCCTTCAGCCTCGACGCCCTCCGAGATTCAAGCCATGTTCCAGGCTCTCCTGAAGATCCGGCTCGGGCTACAGTGCCATTGGGAGACCCGACCTCTGGATCTATATCTACTGAGCGCGAACCCAGACGGAACAAAGCTGGTGCGCTCTACGCAGACACCCAACCCGAGCTCCGAGTTGGTTCTGCGTTCAAACGGAGGCTGGCATTTGTGGCGAACCGGTCCCGTGCAGGCGTTTTCCACCCACGATCCTATTGAGGGCTATGGCAACTTCCTGAGCCGCCCCGTGGAAGACTCGACAGGCCTCGGGGGCTTCTGGGAAATGCACATCAACGTGCCTCCGGACCCGAGCGCGGAACGCGGCTGGAAGGAAGCCGATTTCCTGGCCGCTTTTGTCGCCCAGCTGGGATTAACCCTGCAACCGAAGACAATTCCCACCAGGATGCTGGTAATCGATCAACTGCTCTCGAAGCCGACACCGCCGAAACGCTGAATTCTCCTTACGCGCGCCGGCCGGAATCGTACCGAACCGCGACTGTAAGGAGCGGAACCCAAACTTACTGTTTCAGTGTCCCGCCACGCTAAACCGAAACTTCCACTTCCCGCATCAGGGAACCGGCACGCATATCGGCAACAACGGCCAGATACTCCCGAATCGCATCCTGGATATTCTCCAGTGCTTCCTTCTCGGTCGTCCCTTGCGACCAGCAACCAGGCAGGCCTGGGCGGGAAACCGAGAAACCTTCCTCAGAAGGCATCAGAACAACCTTGTAGCGAGTGTTCACTTTTTCATTCTACCGCTTCACGCCAACCATCACATACGGCGTTTCCACCTCCAGATCCGGATACATCCGACCATTCCCCTTCGAATCCACCACCTCGACGAAATACATCAGATCCCACTGCTTGTCCACAAACGCGCCCGGAATCCTTCCAGCGTACAAACCTGTCTTCGCATCAAGCGCCATCTCCGCCGTCTGATAATCTTCCTTCTGGTTCACATGCCGGTACCGCAGACGGATCCACTTGATCCCCGCCGGTGCCGTCACCTTCGCCCGAACCACAAACTCCTGCCCCGGCACCGCCGACGACGACGACATTTCTGACCACGGCGACGTCCCCGGCACAAAACTCACCACCGGCAACTTCACACTTTCCCCGCGCACCGCAATCCGCACCGGCTTAGCGTCAGCCTTCGCAACCGCTGCCTGCCGCTCCGCCTGCAACTGCCCGAACTCAGTCTCCAGCGCCTTCAGTTCATCCTTCCAGTGCCGCGGAAAGCCACGAGGAGCCGCCCCGAACGCCATGTTGTCGTAATAGTAATCGCCTGCCGCCTCCACCAATTCACGCCATGCCTGCACGGCCTTCCGCTCATCCGCAATCGCCTCGTCAAACGCCGCAACATCGCCCGCCTGCTTATACAGGTTGTAATTCACGCCACCAAGTTGCCGCCAGGAATGATACCGTGCCAGCGCGGCCAGCATCTTCGCATCCGTGACATTCGACTTGAACTCATTCCCCGCCGTGCGCCCGCCGAGCCCCTGCTCCGCCTTGGCCACCTCCGCCAGAATCGCCTCCGACGTCTGCGCAAACCACCGGCTCGTCTCCTCGGGTCGCCGCATCGCTGAATCTGTACCCTGCACGAGACTCGTCGCCTCATCTTTGAGGTTCATAAACTGCTGGACATCGCTGCCAGACTCCTGCTGCGCGAACTGCGGCAGGCTTCCCATGTGCATCATCTCGGACCAGCCCATTGTCGTCGGGAACATCCGGTAAGGCGAACTTGTTGCGGTAATCCTCGGCAGCACCTTGCTGGCGAGCTGCTGCGCCTTCATCAAATGAGGCCCGGCCACAGCACCAAACCGCTGCGCGTACTCATGCTCCCAAACGTCCGCCGCGGACTGCGGGTTGTAAGCCAGCCGACCCCACACACGATAAAAAGCCCAATACCTCTCGAACTCGTAATCGAAATACTTGTACTGCGGGTTCAGATAATCGCGCGGCTGCACCTCGGGCGGTTCGCCGAGCATCTTCGTCGCTTCCATCTCCGTCACGGTAATTCCCGAACCGTGATACAAACTCGCATTTACCGCCATGCGCCGCGCATACTCCGGGTCAGCCCACGTCAGAATGCGCGTCGTGCCGCCGTTCCAGAGCGCCCAATTCATCGTGTAAGTCTGCGGATACTCCAGCAGATCGGCATAACCCTGCCGAGCGTCCATCTGGTTCTCTTTATTGATGTGCGTCGGATGAAACGGCAACCCCATCTGCTCCATCCAGATCTTGGTATCCAGATGGATGTTGAGGCCCTGCGCCTGCGCATCTTTGATGACCGACTTCGACAGCCCCTTCGCGCGCAACTCCAGCGCCGTACCCTTGTACTTACTGGTGCTGAAGAAACCGAAGATCTCGTGCCAGAAACCCTCAATCTCGCTATCCAGCAGCCCCGATTCGTTGTGCATCCGGAACTGCGTCTCCGTGATCTCCGGAAACAATTCGTAGAATCTGTTCAATGCAGCCTTGGTATAGGGCGCAACGTTCTTGCCGTTCAGGCCCCAGACCACGCCGGGGAATGGCTTCGTCCCGTCGGACGTCCAATTGATTGCGCCCCTCTGTCCGCCACCGCGATAGATGTGTTCCCAAATCCCCGGCTTCACCCGGATACCGCGCTCCGCCGCCAGCCGCAGCATCGTCTTGAAGGAATTGAAATTCTCTTTCTGCTGCTCGGGTGTGAGTCCCACCACTTTCACATCCGGAAAACCATCCACATCGAAGAAGTACGGATAGAGCGGTGCCATGTACCCGCCATCTTCATACCCAAACGTCAGCACGAGTTGGTTGATGCGGTCCTTCGCGAACATGTCGAAGTACCGAACCCAGAATTTCTCGTCATGCAGGTGGCTTTCGAAATACGCCCGGTTCATCGTGAACATGACGACGCCGCGGTCTCTCAGAAATGGCTTCTCCGTCGCGTCCTTGGCGAATTGAAACGGATTACCACCCGACGGAGCCCAGCTCACGCGGTCCGCCAGATCGAGCGCGGCATACATCAGTCCAGCCCCATCAGAACCGGCCAGCAAGACCGCGGGCTTCCCCTGATAAGTAGCGGTCCTGCGTACCGTCAGCGATTCCGCACCCGCCGGAACCGGCGCGTGCATCTGAACCAAAGTCTTCGCCGCAGCACCGCCACCACCCGCGAGCCCAGCCACCAGCACAATATCTGCGCCACCGGCCTGCGCCGTACTCTCGGTAACCGTAATACCCTTCGAGCGAAGGGTCTCTTCCAGTTTGCTGATGCCATGCCGCGAAGGCGGGTCCACCGTCGGATCCACAATCACCGCAACCTTATGAACGACGACCGCAGCCACTGCTCGCCCGAATTCACCCGAAGCCGCGCCAGGAGGGCTGGCGGCCTCAATGCCGATGGCCGTTGCCAGCAACGCCGCAGTAATCAAAACCTGATAAGTCGATATGGCACGCACGATGATCTGCTCCTGGGTTCTACCAGGAAAGTCTATCGCGTTCGGTCTCGGTTCAGGCGGATACGTCCCGCACTCACTGCAGGTGGAACGGATCCGCCCCGATCGTACCCCGCAACTCTGCCAGATACTCTGCTAAACCAACCCGTGCCAGTTCCGCCTTCGCCGCCGCAAGACCTTCCGCCCCCGCAGCCTCCAGCGCCGCCACATGCCGCTGCCAGAGCGCAATATCACGCTTCTGCTTCACAGCCAGCCGCTCCGCATACCAGTCACTCGCCATCAGCGCCTCGCGCGTAAACAGCGCGCGAATCGAGGGATCGTCCACACCTTTGCCTTCATAGTGCCCGTGCGCCATGACGTGCAGCAACGCGCGAACCGGCGGGCAAGCCGCCTCCACGCTGCCGTCCTCAAAGTAATTGAGCGCCACAGTCCGCTGCGCCTCGCAGATCGCCTCAATCCCCGCTACAAAGTTCCCCATGTCCTGCTTCTCCGGCTTGAGCAACTCCTCCGGGAATACAGACCCCGGCAGTTCGAAAATCCTGCCCAGGAAGCGGTCCACAAACAACTCCGTAATCCGATACCCCAGCCGGCTCGCCAGCACGCGCCTGCCTTCGTAGTCGAAATCTTCCACGCGTTCCAGCAGTCCCTTCTCAATCAGGAACTTCGGCTCCCGCTCATAAACGCGCATCCGGCACCATAGTTCCGGCACCAGCATCGAGTTGTCGTGGTCCACTTTATACTGCGGGCCAATATGACCCGCCGCTGTAGTGAACCCGCCATACCCGGTCACAATCGCCGACACCAGCGCATTATTCACATCCACGATCGGCCAAAGCGCGTTGAACGGTCCCTTGGTGAGCGCGCCCTCACTCCCGAACCCGGTGGTCGAAGGCGACTTCCCCGTCAGGCTGCAGATGAAATCCATAAACAGCTCCGGCAGTTCCTGATAGTGAATCGGGTTATAAACAGCCAGCGGCGGAATCCCCGCCTTCACATCCGGCGGGTTATTGCGCCGCCCGGCCAGCACCGCATTCACCGGAAAGTACACTCGCTCTTCCGACGGAATCTCGCGCGCCAGCCGCGTTCCCACCTCAGCCAGATACGCGCCCTGCGGATTCACCAGATCGGGCCGTCTTTGCAGGTACCGCGGATTCTTCGAAGGCGAACCATCCACCATGCGCGGATGCGCCGACGACACCACGAACCCCTTCCCCTTCGCCGCGAAATTTCCGAGCAGCGTCTTCATCGGCTCCGTATACTGGTCGAACTCCACAATGTGGTCCACCAGTTCCTTCGCCTGCTCCACGCTCAGCGGTTCGAAATTAGAAAGGAAATTCCCGGGTGCAGACAGATCGGCCTCGGCATCTTTGTCGAAGCCGCGATGAATCGCGTCGTCAGGGCGCTGGAACAACCGCTCTTCGCAGTTTTCCACCAGCTTCACGCTCAAATGCGAATACTCCGGATCCAGATACTTCAGACTCTCCCGAGGCAGCACCATGGAAGCTGTAATATCGTCTTCCACCTGCACCTTGTCCGCGGCATTGAAGTCCGGACGCAGCTTGTAAATCCGCCACGACCCATTCGGCTCATAACCCATCCGCAGATAGTTACCCACCAGCTTCTGGTCCCGGTACTTGAGCTCATGGCCTTCGTGGCCATTGATCCGGTCCACCGTGAAATACTTCCGCCAGTCCTCGCCCCAATATGGCCGGTAGTAACGTTTCACCGTGACAATCAACTGCCGAATCGTCTGCGGCAGCTTCCGCACCCACTCGTTGTACTCGTCGGAATAATCCTTTGAAGGAGTGAGCAGCTTGATCACGGAACCCAACGATCGCTCCGGACTCAGTAGCGGGCGCGACACCCCGGCATTCGGCAGCGGATTCCTGTACCGCTTCCCGAAGTCCTTCTTAAGAATCTCTTCCACCGCTTCGAAATCGCTATGATAATCGCGGACGTATACCGTCCCCTTCAAAATGATGGTTGCCAGAGACTTCGAAATCTCAGATTTGCCGCCGCCGGAAACCGTGCACGGCTTGTGGCAAAGCACGCCATCCGCGCGCGACGCAATCAGACGCCACGCAGCACCGCCGGGCTGTTTCTCCAGCCGGATCTTGGTTCCCCACGGCAGTACGTAAACCTCATCCGGTCGCAGCACCAGCCGCTGCTCGCCACCTTCGAGCGCCCACTTCACGCAGCCTTCACTCACCAGGAAATCAGCATTCTCCGGCACATAGAAGATGTTCGGATACGTGCGATCCACCGCATACCGGCCCGGCTTGATCTCCACCCGGTCGCCCAGGTATTGCATCGCGGCCTCAAACACCACCTGCTTGGTCAGTACCGTGCGACCCGCGAAGAACTCCTGACCCAGCACATACGCCGGAAACGCAATCGCACCGCCGGCATGCTCTTCCTCGCACATCCCGAACAGGTTTGTCGCGTAGCTGATCTGCGTCTTGACTTCTTTCTTGCAATAACCGTAATAGTTGTCCGCGATGATCGTAACCACCACGCCCCGGGAATCGCGGCACGTCAGCTTGAAGGCCGAACCGCCGTTATAGATCTCGCCCGCATCCTTCCAGCACATCCCGTCCCGCCGCTGCAACGCTGTCGCATCTTCAAAACGGGGCAGCCCCAGATCTTTCTTCTTCAGCCCCACAAGGTGCGGCGCCAGAATCACGCAACCCGTATGGCCGGACCAGTGGTTCACATCCAGAGCGGCGTCATTCTCCGGCAGATACGGATCGCCCGCATTGCCAAAGATGCTCTCCACAAAATCCAGATTGCTCACCAGACTCGCCGGAGCGAAAAACCGCGTCTCCATGCTCTTCGCAGGGGACTTGCCACCGGCGGGCGAGATCAACGGACGCAGCAACAGACTCACAAAGAACCGCGCATGCTCCGGCTGATCCGCCGTAAATGGCAGCGCCAGTACGTCCTCGGGAGGATTCAGCGCCGCCGTCAGCAGGCGCTTGAAAACAACCTTCGGCACGCCGATCTTATCCGCAGGCACCGGAAACCCGCCTTCCACAATGTGGAAGATTCCCTGCGTCGTGCGCCTGTCGCTCTTGGGATTGTGCAGAATGCCCTGCGGCAGCCGATAAGACTTCAAATACGGAGACGACATCGAATCCGCCCCCGGCGGCAACGACATTGCGCGCCCCAGGCCCGGCCGATCGAGCGTAAACGCCGTCGCCGGCAAATGCGGCAGGGGTTGACCCGGTTCCGTGTCCGCAAAATAAGACTCGAGATACTCCTGAATCCGTAAATCCGCCGGACACAAACGCCCGCCCAGCAACTGATCTTTCTGGTGGTAGTTGCGCAGCAAAGGGCGCGCTAATTCCAGAAATTCGGGATCCGCCGTGGCGCTGCTGGTGGGCTGCCCCAGCGCTGCCAGCTTCAGATTGATGTAGCGATAGAGTTCGTCGTCGGTGGCAGTCTGAGCTGCCGGATTCGTTTTTGGCACCCGGGTCTCCTGCCGCGCCGGGTGAATCCACGTGGTTCATGCGTCCGGGGGACACCGGACACTGGCGGCGCGGTAAAAACCATTCTAGAACGTGGCCATATCATGCTGCGCGTCCCGCAACGCAAAAACTCCACACTTCGCCGACTGGTACTATAGAGTGCCTGAGCGTCGCTCGCCCACTCGCGGATTTTCTGAACTAAGTCAGACAATCCGATCCCCTTTTCCTTAGCAAACTTTTCATCACCAGGAGTCCGCGATGACCGGCACGGCGAGTCAGATCCAGTGGGCCGAACAGATCCGACCGCGCGTCGATGCCGAATTCAACAGGGTGGCCAGCGCATTCCAGTCCGCTGCTTCCAGGCAGAATCCCTTAGTACGGGACGAAACGCTGGCCGTTATCTCAATCCTCGAAGAGAAGCGCGCCGAGGTTCTGGCGAACGATCGCGCCGGCTACTACATACGCGACTGGCAGGAAATCACGGATCAGGTGCGCCAGTTAATTTTCGCCGACCAGCGATACAAAGCCATTCATGTCGCGCGCGCCGCGCGGCGCAGCACCGAACAGCAGGCAGGGTAAACAAATATGGGAAAAACCGTACAGCAGATGCAGTTCACCATGACCGGCTTCACGCAGGACGTGGGCTGCCGCGTTTTCGCTTATGAAGGCATCGGCGAAGACCGCGCGCGCATCAAATTCACGGTTCGAGCCGACCTTGCCATGAGTCGCAAATACGGCATCCGTCTCCAGGAACTGCCCCTCATGTGTCTGGGAATTCTGGAACGCAGCATGCAGGCGGACGAAGCCGGCTGCGCCGCCCCCATCCCCACCGACCGCGCCCTCAGTTATACCGAAGAAGCCATGATGCAGTATTCCGATGAATGTGTCGCCGCCCGTGGTGCCGCCGCTCTGAAACGTACGTCGCTCCGCCGACAGCCGCCCAAGACAGCTGCGGCCCCTGCCGAATTCAACCCTTACAGCGAAATCCCAGCAGCCCCGGCCAAGCCGTACGGCGAGAATTGGTAGTCATGTTCACCCCCAATTGTCCGCACTGTAAATCGGTGGTTTTCCGAGGCGTGGGAGTTAGAAACTCCGTGGAATCTGCCATCGCCTGGCTGGTTTCCCCCTACCGCTGCTCGCTCTGCGGCAAGCATTTCTTCCTCTTTCGCTGGCTGGCCCCGCTTGCGGGGACGGCCTGATTCCGGGACAGCCTGATCAAGACAACTGCAGAGAAGGGGTGGCATAGGCTTTAGCCTGTGGGGTCGAGCGAAGCTCGTCGACCCCGCCCGGCAATTCCGTCAGCCACCTTCCATTTTCAGTGCTATCCTCACCATTGCGTGACTGCACCGAATTACAGACGTTTCGCCGCGCCCATCACTCTGGCAATCCTCCTGCTCGTGGCCACCGCCGCTGCCCGTGAACTCCTCTCAGTCCGCAGCACCTGGCTCGGCTACCGTGCCATAGCCCCGCGCATCGCAACAGTTAACTACTACGGACTCCACCACGTCACCGTCCAACAACTCCAGTCCAGCCTCCACTTAAAAGAAGGCGACCCGGAACCAGTCCACATCGACTCCCCGAACACACTCATGCAACTCGTGCGCCCACTCTCCGGCGTCGAAACCAGACAGACCGTCGAAGCCAGGCTCAAACAAATACCCGGCGTCCTTGATGCCGTCATCGTCACAGTCCAGACCGGCGAGCCCCATAAAACCAACCTGTTCGTAGGTATCTCGGAGACCGCGCCTGCGATCGCCCTGCTCCATCCCACAGGCAGCGAAAAACTCACGGATTCCGTCGCCAGTCTCTATGACCGCCACGCTACCGCCTTCGGCGCAGCCATAGCAAATATGGACCCAAACTTCGACGAAACAGATTCCCAGGGCCACGCGTTTTTCACCGACCCGCAGATGCGATCCCTCGAAGATCAGGCGATAGCCTTCGACCAGTCGCCGGCAAACCTGAACCTGGCACGCCAGGTCTTACGCAACGCCGCCGATCCCCTCCAGCGAAGATCCGCAGCCTGGCTGATCACCTACGCGCCTGACAAGAAGATCATCCTCGAAGACCTCACACAAGCCATCCGCGATCCCGATCCCGAAGTACGCAACATCGTCACACGCTCAATCACGCTCATCGCCGAATATGCCAACCAGGACCCGAAGTTCGCCGTCCGAATCCCGGCCGTGCCCTTCATAGAAATGTTGAACTCCCTAACCTGGTTCGACCGGAACAAGGCCACAGGCGTTCTCTACGCGCTGACCGAATCGCGGGACCCGCAGATCCTGATCGATCTTCGCAAAGGAGCCCTGGGCGCGCTGACGGAGATGGCTCGCTGGAAGGCCCCTCACGCCGAAGACGCCTTCAAATTAATTGGGCGAATCGCCGGTTTATCGGAGCCTGAAATAGAGAACAGTTGGAAGGGCGGCCCCACGATGCGAGAGCGTGTCATCGCCACTGCGGCACTTCCGAACTCCGGGAATTAGACTTTCTATTCGTAGCGCAGCGCTTCCACCGGATCCAGCCTCGAAGCCTTCACCGCTGGCCATACACCAAAAAACAAACCAATCCCTACCGACACCGAAAACGCCGTGACTAATGCCCAGGTCGGCACGCTGCTCGGCAGCGCCGGTACCAGCGCACCCACCAGCATCGTCAGCAGCACGGCAGATCCAATACCCAGCAATCCACCCGCGCCGGTGAGCGCCATCGCCTCGGCAAGAAACTGAGCAATAATGTCGATCCGCCGAGCCCCCAGGGCCTTGCGAATCCCAATCTCCCGCGTCCGCTCCGTCACGCTCACCAGCATGATATTCATCACGCCGATCCCGCCCACCAGCAGCCCCAGCGCCGAAATCGCGATCGCCACCATGCCCACCAGCGCCGTGATTTTGTCGAACTGTTCAATAATCTGATCCGGCGTCGAAATCGAAAAATCGTCTTCGTCGTCTTTTTTCATGCCGCGCAGACGCCGCATGATCCCGTCCACTTCGTCGAAGGCGTCCTTCCGCAAACCTGGCTTCGCCTTTGCCGTGATCATGTAACGATCCAGCTGTGGATACCGCGCCTCCGCCGTCTTCATCGGCATTTCGATCACGGAATCCTGAGCGTTCTGCCCAAAGAACCCGCCCTTCGCCTTGGCAAAGACCCCGATCACCGTAAACTCCGCCCCATCCAGCATGAAGGTCCGCCCGGTCGCTTCACCTGATGGATAAAGCGCGTGCGCCAGATCGTAGCCGATCACCGCCACGTGCGCCACCCGGCTGTCCTCTTCTTCCGTAAAGAAACGCCCCTGATCGAAATCGCGTGGCGAGAGATCCATGCCGTTCGGGGTCACCCCGATCATGTTCAGAGTATCCGTTTCAAAGCCCGGTACCTTGGCCGTAATGATGCTGCCGCTCGGCGCTGCTGGGATATAGAGTGTCAGCCCCACCTGTTCCACATTCGCCGCTGTCCGCGCAATCAGATCCGCGTATTCCTTCTTCATCGGTTTGCGCTTGCGCTCTTTAATCGGCGCGAAATCTCCGCTCGGGTCACCGCTCGTCTTGTAGATAAAAACGTTGTCCGGCCCCAGTTCGGCAAAGAAAAGCACGATGCTCGCCCGCAGCCCCGATAGCAGCGACGCCACCACCACCACCGTCGTGATGCCAATCACAATTCCGATAATCGTCAGCATGGACCGGAACCGGTGTGACCACACCGAATCCATCGCCATCGCAAGATTCTCTCCCGGCGAAATATTCACGTTATTCGGTCCTCAGTGCCACAATGGGGTCCAATTTCGATGCTTTCAGCGCCGGATACCAGCCACTGACGATTCCCACTGTCGCCGATACCGCTACCGACAGCAATACGTATGTCGGCGTCACCCGCAGCGTAACCCCCAGAGCTTTGGTCAGACCGGCCGTCACAATCGCCCCGATCAGCACGCCCAGCGCGCCACCTGCGAACGACATCACCACCGCCTCAATCAGAATCTGCAGCATGATGTCGAAACGCCGTGCCCCCAGCGCCTTGCGAATCCCGATCTCGCGCGTCCGCTCCGTTACGCTCACCAGCATGATGTTCATAATCACGATCCCGCCAACCACCAGCGAAATCAGCGTCACCGGCACCACCACCGCCGCCACCACCGAAAGCAGACTATCGATAAATCCGCGAATTGCGTCCGGCGTGATGAAATCGAATTTATCCGTCTCGCCAGGCTTCTGGTGAAAGCGATTGCGCATCGCCACACGTGTCAGATCGAGCGACTGCTGCATCGTGAGTCCGCTCTCTTTACGCGGCCGGGCAAAGATGTTGATCGATTGCCCCGGCCCGAACAGGCGATTGTAGGCCGTAATCGGCACGTACACCGCGTTGTCCTGACTGCGCCCGAATGACGACCCGAGATGTTCCACCACCCCAACCACGATGAAATCGATACCCTGAATCTTAAAAGCCAGCCCCAGCGGCGAATCGTTGCCCGGAAACAGCGTTGTCTTCAGTTCGTCGCCGATGACGGCCACGGAATAGCCGCTGGTTTCTTCCTGCGGCGTAAAGAACCGCCCATCCACCACGACGATATCGCGAATGTCCGCCATATCCGCCGATACACCCAGGATCGACGTTTCCTCCAGCGTGATGCCTTCGCGTTTGGTATCGGATTGGTTCTGACGATACGGGGAGTACATCGTCGTCTCGCCATTCACCTGCTGCAGATAGTGAAAGTGTTCGAGCGTGATGGGGTGATTGATCTGTAGTTTGGCCTGATATTCCTTGCGGGTCAGCCCCGCACCCGCCGCCTGGGCCACCAGATAGGACTCGCTGCCAAATGCTTTAGCCGTGCTCTCTTCTGCGTAGATTCCCATTCCATCAATTGCGGAACCCACCAGAATCACGCTGGCGACTCCGATGATGACGCCCAGTAAGGTGAGAAAACTGCGCAATTTGTGCGAGCGAATAGAATCCCAGGCCAGGCCGAGCGCACTCGAAAACTGGTAGGAGAAAGAGACTTGTCCGTGGGTGCGCGCTTCCGCTTGCGCAGCAGTCATATGTATTCAGGATATCCTTACACGGTCTACGCGAACGCCGCCGGAATTGTTCGGGGGAAAACTCCGATCAACCACCCGCCCCCTCAGGCCCGCGTGTCCTTCAATTGCTGCGAATCTTTAGCCACAGCCGCCGCCGTCCCCGCTTTCGTCAGCACCAGGCTCACCGCCCAGTAGAAGATCGCCAGGGAAAACGCAATCACCACGCCGAAGTCAATCCAGTCCGGCATAATGTTGCTCGGATGGTCTCCATACCGACCCACAGCGCCAATAATGACCTGCCCGCCGAGCCACGCAAAAATCCACACCGCGTGCCGAATCAGATGCTCCCGGGCCGTGCCGGAACGCACCGCCCCCACCCCGAACAGCACCAGCCCCACCACCATCGCAACAGCCAGCTTCCACGTAGAGTCAAATCCGCCCCAATAGATGATCAGATTGGCCGAACAAAACGCCGCCGGCAGCACCAGCCACGGCATCGGCGTCCGGTAAGACCTCGGTCGTTCGCTATCCACTCTGTGCAGCGCAGCCAGCGAGACCGGCGCGAAGCCGTACATGATCGCGGTAGCCCCGGTAATGACATTCACCAGTGCGCTCCAGCTCTTAAACGGCCCAAACGCAAGACAGCCCACAAACGCCGCCAAAATAATAGAAACCGCCGGCACGCCCTTCTTGTTGGTGCGGGAGAGTATGCTCGGCATCTCGCGCTCCTCGCCAAGCGCATACGAAAGACGCGCGGCCGCCCCCACGTAAACCACCCCGGAGCCCGCCGGCGAAAGAACCGCGTCCACAATCAGCACCTGCGCCAGCCAGCCCGCTCCCACCGCCAGCGCAATCGTGTACCATGCGCCGAAGTTGGATGGATCGGTTCCGAGCGGCTTCGCCCAGCCCCCCAGCAGATTGTGCGGATCCAATGCGCCAATCATCACCAGTTGCAGCAGCGAATAAATCACCGCGCCAATCGCCATGGATGTCAGCACCGCGCGCGCCAAATCTTTTCTGGGATCCTTCGCCTCCCCGGCAAGCTGAATCGCCTGCTCGAAACCCTGCACCGCGAATACCACGCCGCCGCTCAACGCCGCAAAAACGCCGTGGAAACCAAACGGCATGAAACCGCCGCCAGCATGAAAATTGGCGGTTTCAAAGCGGAGTGACGCCACCACCCCAATTGCCAGCACCGGCACCGCCGTCTTCCAGATCACAAGGATCGCGTTGCTCTCCGAGAGAAACTTCGCGCCCGAAAGATTGATGATCGTGAAAATCACCATCAGGATCACGGCCACAATCAGTCCGCGCCCATTCAGCAGACCAGCGCTGTCGCCCGTTTCGCTGATCATCCCGAAATTCACGTTGACCCAGTGAATGCTGTTGATATAGGTGATCGCCGCCAGCGCCTCAATCGGCACCGTAAACACCGCCTGCAGCCATGCCGCCCACCCGGCCGTGAACCCGGCGATCGGTCCATGAGAATAGTACGGAAACCTGGCAGAGCCGCCAGCCACCGGGTACGTTGCACCCAGTTCCGCATACGTCAGCGCCAGCAGCGCCAGCATACAGGCCGCAATGATCCAGGACAGGATCGACGCCGGCCCCGCCTTCTGCGCCGCGTTCAGCGCCCCCAGCAGCCAGCCCGATCCGATGATCGACCCCAGCGAGAGGAACATCAGTCCATAGAAGCCCACCGAGCGCTTCAGTTGCCCGCCCGTTCCAACAGCCTTCGTGCCCTGCTTATCGATCATCCTGAACTGTCCTTAATTTGCTGGGTTGTACTGCGAAAACTGTTCAGCGACAGGGTGCCTGCATCTGAACTCAAACGATGAGTTAGCTCATTCTAACCCATCGGCCCGAAAACATGCGAAAATCGGTTCGAATGACCCAGACCATCTACCAAGCCCTTGGCGGCCGGCAGGCAATCATCAACCTCGCAGAAGCCTGGCACACTCGTTGCCTCGCAGATCCGGTCGTGAGCCACGCGTTCTCCCACGGCTTTCATCCGCAACACACGGAGCGCCTGGCCGCTTACTGGGCCGAAGCCCTCGGCGGACCTCCGGCCTACACCGAATCCATCGGCAGTCACTCCAGCGTTGTTCGAATGCATTCCGGCAACGGCGAGCACCGCGAGATGGACGAACGCGCCGAGGCGTGCTTCGCCGAGGCCCTCGACGATGTCGGTCTGCCGGACGATCAACGCCTGCGCTCCACCCTCATAGCCTGGTTCCACTGGGCGAACGAAGCCATGTCCGCCTATCCAAAGTCACCCGAGGCCGTGCCCCCGAGCCTCACCATGGGGCGCTGGACATGGGACGGACCAGTCGAATAGCTTTGCGTTCTCTGCGGGCTTCGTGTCAAAGACGTTCGTTCGGTATATCCTGATTACTTGCCAAATCGCTTCCTCCGCCCACTGCTAATCGTCGAATTCCTCCTCGCCGTGCAGGTCTGGCTTTCCCTTTGGAGCCAGGTCGGCGGCCAATACCATCTAGACCTCATGTTCTGGCCCTGGAAGCTCGGCCTCACGCTGCTCGGCGCAACCCTGATCTGTGCCATCACCGCTGATCTGCTCGGTGCCGATGGCAGCCTCTCCCGCCGCGGCGTCGCATACATCGCACTGCTCATCGTGACCCTGATCGTCGCTGGAGTCGTCACGTATTACTATCACGTCAACGAGCCAACAGACGACCAGCAAGACGACTCCCAGCCCGCCATCGCGCAGTTGACACGCGCAATCCCATGGAAGACCTACTAGCCCGACTCAGCCTCAACCAGATCACCCTCAACAAGTTCTCGCTCAAAGATTGCGTCGAAGCCTGCGTTCGCAACAACGTCGGCTGGATCGGCCCCTGGCGCAATAAAGTCGCCGAAACCGGCCTCGCCGAAAGCGCCCGCATCATCCGCGACTCCGGCCTTCGCGTCTCCGGCCTCTGCCGCGGCGGCTACTTCCCCGCCCCCACCGCCCAGCTCCGCGCCGCCCAAATCGCCGACAACCTCCGCGCCATCGATGAAGCCGCCACCCTCGGCACCTCAACCCTCGTCCTGGTCTGCGGCCCCGCACCCGACCGCGATATCGACGCCGCCCGCGGCATGGTCGCCGATGGCGTCGCCGCAATCGTCGATCACGCCCACGCCGCCGGAATCAAACTCGCCATCGAGCCGCTCCACCCCATGTTCGCCGCCGATCGCAGCGTCATCTGCCTCACCGACGAAGCCCTTACCCTTGCCCAAAAGTTCGCTGCCGATGACGTTGGTCTTGCCCTCGACGCCTTCCACATCTGGTGGGACGCCACCATCTACGAGAAGATCCGCCTCTCCGCCGGCCGCATCTTCGCCTTCCACGTTTCCGATTGGTCCGTACCCCTGCCAGGCATCTTCGCGGGACGCAGCATGATGGGCTCGGGCGTCATCGAATTGCGGCGTCTCCGCCATGCCGTAGAGGCAGCTGGCTATCACGGCCCCATCGAAGTCGAGATCATGAATGAGTCGATTTGGAACCGGCCCGCCGATGATGTGATGCAGGAGATGAAACGTACTTTTGCAGAAAACGTTTAACGAAAATATGCATTGCAGCGGCTGTATTTCCGCGCCGGGTGCGCTAATGTAGAAATATCCGTACGGGACACTGCGCATGGCAAATACCTACCATTTCGTGAGCCACTGGCGCGTGAATGCACGTGCGGAAGAAGTCTTCGACATCATCAGCCAACCCCTCGATTACCCTCGCTGGTGGCCCTCCGTCTATCTGGAAGCAGAACCGGCCGGCACCGGTGCCGTTCGCATGCACACCAAAGGCTGGTTGCCCTACACTCTGCGCTGGGAAGCCACCACCATCGAATCGATCCCGGGGTCCCGCATCGTGCTCGATGCTACCGGCGATTTCGAAGGCCGCGGCGTCTGGACCTTCACGCAGGATGGCGCTTTCACCGACGCCACGTTTGAGTGGACCGTCTCCATCGGCAAACGCCTCATCCAGTACCTCACGCCCGTCATGCGTCCTGCGTTTGAAGCCAATCACCGCTGGGCCATGCAGCAGGGTGAAATCAGTCTGCGCGAGGAACTGATCCGGTATCGCGCGCGCACCCCGGAAGACATGATGGAAGCAGCCGACCCGCGCGGCCCCGTCGAAGTCCCCGTCCGCTGGATCGCCGCCGGAGCCCTGGCGCTGTCCGCTCTCGCATTCGTAGCCGTAGCCCGCCGCAAGCGTAAGACCGAGCCCGCCTCGGCCTGAAGAATGTGGTCAGGCGTTTCCGCCGGAATTGTAAAGCAAAAGCACTTCGAGCAGAATCCTGACAGGTGAACCGCTGCCCCTCAATGGCATCACGCCGCAGGCCTGTGCCGGACGTCGATCCCCTGGACCAGATAAATCACGCCTTCGGCGATATTCCGCGCGTGGTCGCCAATGCGCTTCAGACTGCGTGCGGCAATCAGGTGGTCGAGCGCACGTTCGATGGAATCCGGCTCACTCCGCATGATCTCCACCGCATTGCGCTGGATCTCGGCCCGCATCCGCTCCACGCCATTGTCCGAGGCCAGCACTTCGTGAGCCAGTTCTGCGTCACGGCGAACAAACGCGTCAAGACTTCGAAGTACCATCGATTCCACCAATCCGGCGATATCCGTCAGCACAATCGGCGAACTCAGCTCCTTGTCGCTCATCAGAGACAGCGCCCGTCTGGAGATATTCACCGCCAGGTCGCCCATGCGCTCCAGATCGGTGCTGATCTTGATCGCCGCGACCACAAGACGCATGTCGCCCGCCACTGGCTGCTCCAGAGCAATGAGACTCGCGGCCATGGCGTCAATTCGGACATCGCATTCGTCGATGCGCGCTTCGTCCTGCATCACCTGGTGCGCCGAAACCTCGTTACGCTCCACGAATGCAAGGACTCCGCGATGAATGGACTGCGCCACCATCGACCCCATTTCCAGCAGGGTGTTGTTCAGGACTAAGAATTCTTCTTCAAATCGGCGCAAAACTGGCCTCCTAGCCGAACCGTCCGGTGATGTAATCTTCTGTTTCTTTTTTCGACGGATTTTTGAAGATCACGTCCGTGCGGTCGTGCTCAATCAGTCTGCCGAGCAGAAAGAAGCCGGTATTATCGGCCACGCGTGCCGCCTGTTGCATGTTGTGAGTCACGATGACGATCGTGCACTGGTCCTTGATGGCAACCAGCAGATCTTCGATCTTCGCAGTGGCAATCGGATCCAGAGCCGAACAGGGTTCGTCGAGCAACAGGACTTCGGGCTCTACTGCCAGTCCGCGCGCAATGCAAAGCCGTTGCTGCTGACCACCTGAGAGCGCGTGTGCGGATTCGTGCAGCTTGTCGCGAACCTCGTCCCACAAGGCCGCGCGCCGCAGACTCTTTTCCACGATATCCGGCAATTCAGACCGGCTCGCGAGTCCGTTCACGCGCACACCATACGCCACGTTTTCAAAGATCGACTTTGGAAACGGATTGGGCCGCTGGAACACCATGCCGACACGACGCCGAAGGCCTGTGACGTCCATCTTCAGCACGTCTTCGCCGTCAAGAGTGATTTCGCCTTCAATGCGCGCGCCGCGGATCGTTTCATTGATGCGGTTCAGACTGCGCAGGAATGTCGACTTGCCGCAACCGGAGGGTCCGATCAGGGCAGTAACCTTGTTCGCAGGAAACTCCAGCGTGACATCGTACAGAGCGCGAAACGTGCCGTAGTGAAAGCTGACATTCGAGGCGCGCATTTTCGCGGGTGGAGTCTGAACCTGCGCGCTGGCCTGCGCCGGATGATTGAATTCGCTGGGAGATGTGTTCATGGCGGTCTGCGGCATGGCGGAATGTGCCCTTGCTGGTGTCATTATCATCCTCGTGCGGAGGAACTGCCCCGCGTCAGAATAAGTCGGGCTGCAATGTTAGCGACCAAAACCAGCCCCAGCAACACCAGTCCGGCGGCCCACGTCTGCCGATGCCAGTCGTCATAGGGCGAGATGGCTCGCGTGTAAATCATGTAGGGTAACGAGGCTGTCGGCTCGCTCAGTCCGCTGCTCCAGTACTCATTATTGAGGCTGGTAAAAAGCAGCGGCGCGCTTTCCCCGGAAATACGGGCCACGCCCAAAATGATACCGGTCATGATGCCCTTGCGCGCGGCTGGCACTACTACGGAGGCAATAGTGCGCCATTTGGTGGCACCTAGTGCAAGCGAGCCTTCACGCAGGGCGCGCGGCACCTCGGCCAGAAATTGTTCTGTGCTCTTCGCCGTGATCGGAATCAGGATCAGACTGAGGGCGAAGCCACCGGCCAAAGCCGAGAAGTGGTGCATCGGGCGGACGATCACGGTCCACGCGAAGATGCCGATAACGATGGAAGGCACGCCATTCAGCAGATCGCACATATACCGAACAATGAAAGAAAACACGCCTTGTCCGCCCCATTCGGACAAATAGACTCCCGTGAAAAAACCAATCGGAACGCCGATCAGCGTAGCAAATCCTACAATTTCCGCGCTGCCGAGGATCGCATTCGCCATGCCGCCACCAGTCTCGCCCGTCGCCCGCGGCAACTTCAGGAAGAAATCGAGATTCACCGACGAGGCCCCGTTGTAAACCAGATACGCCAGAACCACAAAAAGCGTGGATACCGTCACCAGCGCGCACAGGGCAGTTACGCTGAGCATGACGTTGTTTAACGTCTTCCGATAGATATTCCGCGCCGTCATGCTCTGGCCGATCCTTTCTGCGTGGTGATTAAGATGAGAAGACGTGCCAGTCCGTTCAGAATGAATGTGAGCACAAAGAGCACCAGGCCCAGTTCCACCAGCGCGGCCGGATAGACCTTGCCCGTAGCTTCGGTAAACTCGTTGGCGATAACAGCGGCGATAGTGTAACCCGGTGCAAACAGTGACGCGTGAACAGAAGGATCGTTACCGATTACCATGGTGACCGCCATGGTTTCGCCCAACGCTCGCGCGAAGGCCAGGAAGACAGAACCAATAATTCCCAGGCGGGCATATGGCACAACAATCTGCCAGGTCGATTCCCACTTCGTCGCGCCCAGCGCCAAGGCGGCCTCGCGCTGCTCGCGCGGCACCGACATCAGGGCCTCGCGCGAAACGGAAATGATGTAAGGGAAGATCATGATCGCCATGACGAGTCCTGCTGTGAAGTACCCAACGCCGTAAACCGGCCCGGAAAACAGAGGCAAGGAACCGAAAACGCTCTTGATCGCCGGGCCGATCGTTTCGCGCATCATAGGCACCAGCGTAAACATCGCGAGCAGCCCGAAAATGACGCTGGGAACTGCGGCCAGCAATTCTACCAGGAAGGTTAGCGAGTCCGACCACTTGCCCGTTGCCAGTTCTGATAAATAGATTGCCGCGCCAACCCCCGTGGGAACAGCGATGGCGAGCGCGAGTACAGACGTCACAATAGTTCCGTAAATGAACGGGTACGCCCCGAATTCATCGGTAACCGGATTCCAGAGTTTAGAGGTAAGAAAGGAGAAGCCCGACTTCGCGCGGGACGGCTCACTACCAACCCACAACTCCCACACCAGCAGTGCGGTCACAAGGAGCACGGAAATGGAAAACAACAACGTGATCAGCCATGCGACCTCATCGCCGCCGCGCAGACGGCGGGAAATCTCTGAAACAGGCGATTTTCCCATTTGCGGCTGTACGGCGGCGGAGGAGGACATGGTGTTTTTCGGAGTTCAGTCGGAACAGACTACTTAATCGTCGCGAGCTGCTTCTTTTCCTTCGCAACCACCGCCGCAGGCAGCGGCGCGTAGCTGAGTCCCTGGGCATCTTTCTGACCGTCAGTCAGCAGCCAGGTCAGGAAAGCGGTGATGTTCTTCTTCTTGGCGGGGTCGGAGATCTGGCTCGGGATCAGAAGCCACGTGAAGCTGGAGATCGGATAGGCTTTGTCGCCCGGGCCGTTAGTGATGGAGACGCGGAAGTCGGCGGGCATTTCCTTCATGCCAGCCGCTGCGGCGGTGACGCTGTCAAAGCTGGCTTTGACGAACTTGCCGTTGGCGTTCTTGATATCGGCATAACCGAGCTTCTGCGAAATGGCGAATACCAGTTCCACGTAGCCGATAGAACCGGGCGTCTGTTTCACCAGGCCTGAAACACCTTCGTTACCCTTGCCACCGAGACCGACCGGCCACTGTACGGAAGTGCTGGCACCAACCTTGCTCTTCCACTCCGGGCTGACCTTGGAAAGAAAGTCGGTGAAAATGAACGACGTGCCGCTGCCATCCGAACGGTGAACCACCACGATGTCCGTGGCCGGAAGTTTCACGCCGGGGTTATCGGCCGCAATCTTCGCGTCATTCCATTTCGTGATCGTGCCCATGAAGATGGCCGCCACGGTCTGGCCGCTGAACTTCAGATCCACCGTGATACCCGGAACGTTGTAGGTCACCACGTCGGCACCCAGCACCGTCGGGAAGTGCAGCGTGGGCACTTTGATCGCTTTGATCTGATCGTCCGTCATCGGCATATCGGAAGCGCCGAAGTCTACCGTCCCGTCCGTGAACTGCTTGATGCCGGCACCGGAGCCGACGGATTGATAGTTGATCTGAACGCCGGTCTTGGCCTTGAATTCTTCACACCACTTCTGGTAAATCGGTGCGGGGAAAGTAGCGCCGGCGGCGTTGATAGTGTCCGCTGCGGAGGCAATGCCTGCAAACAGCAGCGGAAGAAGGGAACCTGCAAAAAGTATACGTTTCATTTATGTTTAACCCCTGTCGTTTGGTTCTGAAAAGGGGTGGCTCTCATTCGGGCTGTCCCGGTTTGAGTTTGCCACCCCAGTGTTTCAATTGAGTTACAATCTGTTTTTTGTTGCGTTGCTTTAGAACGAGGGCATGCCGCCGGGCAATGTGTAGCGCAGATTGAAGAAAACAGTACTATTCTGCGTTCCCTTGCCGCCCGCGCCGCCCGCATAGTACCAGGGCGACCGCGTCTGGTACATATACTGGCCCATCAGGTTCACCGCGCCATATCGTGCACTCTTCCACATGGTCTGGTTGAAGCCGATTGTGGCTTCCTGAATCATGCGGTTCTGCGCATTCGACGCACCCTTGTAGCCGTAGCCGATGAGCGAAGTTCCGTTGGCGTCCAGTGCCGTGTTGCGTCCAACATACGTGCCACCCCAGTAGCCGTACATCAGCGTATTCTTGTGATTCGCTTCAAAGCCTTCGGTGAAGCCGCCGGCGTGAACCGGGCTCAGGCTGCCATCCGCGCGGACAATCACGTCCGGGGCCTGCCCGAACAGGTAGCGTCCGCCGCCATCGCTCCAGAAGTTACTGCTGGTCAGACGGAAGTTGTCGGAAAGGCCGAGGATCGCGTTGGCGGAAACACCCGCGCCCACTGCCCTGTAATAGATATTGGTATTCGGATTCCATACGCGGAAGGTCCGCTCCAGGCCCGCCACTTCAAAGTGAATGCGGCTGGTCGGGTCAACCGCAAGCTTCGCGATGATGTCCGGCATATAGTTCGGTACCGCGTTGGTGTTGGTGTTGTTCGAAAGCTGGGTGCCGCTGAGGGCTGTAAGCGCGGCCGGCAGGGTCACCGAAGGCGAACCGGCAGAGCCGCCCATATACTGTTCCGGATTCTCCAGAGAAACACCGAACGCCACCTGCTTGTTTGGATGCAGGATCACGCGAACGCCCGGCTGGCGCGTCCAGGTGAGACCCGTGAGGTAGTTCAGATCGATCACCTGCGAGTAGAACAGATCACCAGGGATCGCCGAGATGCCCTTACGGTTAGGCGTCAGCATGCTCCAGCTCTGTCCGGCCAGAAATTCCAGGTTGCCCTTGCGAACGTCCACCCAGAAGAGGCGCAGACGCGGCACGAACGAGCCGCTGGTCACCGTCAGGTTGTTGCCGCCACTGGTACCGTTGAAGTCAAATTCGTTGTACGCCATGAAGTGCGTACCCTTCCAGTTGCCATCCGCGCGGAAGCCGAGGCGTGAATTCTGCGGGCTGAAGTGGAATTCGCTGAGGCGGCCTGCCGTCGCGTTGTTGTACGGGATACCCGCAAAGTTGGTGCCGATGCTCGAACCGGCATCCTTGCCGCGCCAAACGCTGGTCAGATCCATAAAGCCAACCGGGATCACGCAGGTATCGCCAATGCGAATGTAGGCGGGAACTTTCGTATCCATGGGCGCTTCGCAGGGGTTGCCGGAAGCTGCCGGTGCCGCCGCTGCCTGCGGAGCGGGCATGGCCGGAAGTGCCGCGAGCGTTGCAGGTGCGGCTGCCGGGAAAATGGGGGCGATGCTGGCTACTTCGCCGCGGTTCGGCGGGGCCGTGCGGACGGTCGAGGCAGTCGCCGCAACAGCCTTATCGAGCGCCTGCTGCTGGCTCTCCAGAGCCTGCTTCATGGCATCCAGCTGCTTCTGCTGTGCGGCAATCATCGCCCTGAGGGAGGCGATGTCCTGCGTCTGATTTGTGGCGTTCGTGGTGCTGATTTCCTGGGCCGGTACCAGCGTACCTGCGCTGATCACCGCCACCAGGGCGCGGCACAACCATCGTTTTCCTGAAGTCATTTGTTCGTATCTTTCTCCCGAGTATTCTGACCCTGTCGAGGGGCCGACAAAGCTGAAGCCACCGGCTGTCGCGCCATATGCGCCATTGCGGTTCGCGTCGCGACGGATTGCTGTTCTCTCCGGTGCCGGACGCCGATACCTCACACACGGGGCTTCAAGCCAAGTATAGGGAGCAATCGGGGTGGAATTGATGACGAAACCGTGAATTGATCGTTACAAGATGTGCAGCAACCGGCGACGCCGCCGGGGTTAAAAAGCCTTCATTCCGCGTGGTGGTGGCGTACGTCGACGCCCTTTACCAGGAACAGCACGTCCTCGGCGATATTTGTAGCGTGGTCCGCAATCCGTTCCAGGTTGTGAGCCACGAAAATAAGGTCAAATGCGGCCTTGACCGGGTATTCGCCCCGATCCGCCTTCTCCAGCAACTCCCGATAGACGGAGTCCTTCAGTTCGTCTACCTCATCATCCGCCGCCAGTACGGCTTTCGCCATTTCCTCGTCCCGCCGCACAAAGGCGTCCAGACTCCGGCGCACCATCGACTGCACGAGTTGCGACATACGGGGAACATCGATTCCCGGCTTCGGCGGCGCGCTCTGTTGCAGCGACGACGCCCTCTCGGCCACGTTCACCACAAGATCGCCCATCCGTTCCAGATCGCTGTTGATTTTGATAGCGGCGGTGAGAAACCGCAAATCCTTCGCTACAGGCTGGTGCAGCGCTGTCAGCCGGATCGCCACTTCGTCAATCTCAATATTGAGCTGATTGATGCGGTTTTCAACAGTCCAGATTTCCGCCGACGGCGCTTCCCTGCCTTCCACCAGCCATAACAGGCTGGTGGCGATGGCCGATTCCACAAGTCCGCCCATTTCGAGCAGTCTGGTCTGAAGATCGGCAAGTTCCGTAACGAAGGGACGTGTGTTCAAGTTACTTTCAAAAATAGCATCGGAGCGGCCACGACGCACAGTTCCGCGCCGGTTCATTGTTCCCGCAACGTTCTGAAACCAGCCCCCGCTACAATAGTTAAAGTGGAAAAAACGTTTTACCTTGAAACCTTCGGCTGCCAGATGAATGCGCACGACTCCGAGAAAGTCGTCGGCACGCTGCTTCATGAAGGCTACTCGCGCGTGGCCACCGCGGAGCAGGCAAACTACATTTTTTACAACACCTGTTCCATTCGCGACGCCGCCGAACAGAAAGTCTTCAACCGCCTGCAGCACTTCAAAAAGGCCGCCGGGAAAGGCAAGGTTTTCGCCGTCATCGGCTGCGTGGCACAGCAGGAGGGTGAAAAGATTTTCGAGCGCGCGCCGCACGTCAGCCTGGTTGCCGGCTCCGCCAGCTATTCACGTCTGCCGGAAATGCTGGCCGAACTGGAAGCAGGCAACCGCCGCGTCACGGGCCTGAACCTCGATACCGACCAGACCTTCGACACTCCTTTCACCAGCCGGGACAATCCACACCGCGGCTGGATCACCATCATTGAAGGTTGCGATAAGAAATGCTCTTACTGCGTGGTCCCGTTCACGCGGGGTCCGGAGCGCAGCCGTACCGGTGCCAGCGTGATCGAGGAAGCCGCCCGCCTCGCCGGTCTGGGATACACCGAAATCCAGCTGCTGGGTCAGAACGTGAACAGCTACCGTGACCCTTCTCCCGCCGGCTGGGATTTCGCGACGCTGCTCGACCAGGTTGGCCGCGTACCCGGCATCAAACGCGTCCGCTTTACCACTTCGCACCCGCGCGACTTCGTCAAACCGATCATTGACGCCATTGACGCCAATCCCAATCTCTGCAACCACGTCCACCTGCCCGTGCAGTCCGGCTCGTCGCGTGTGCTCGCGGGCATGCAGCGCCTCTATACCCGGGAACAGTACATGGAGCGCATCGAGTGGATGCGCCAGGCCAAACGGCCCATCGCGATCACATCAGACATCATCGTCGGTTTCCCTGGCGAAACCGAAACAGACTTCGAAGAGACTCTCGAACTTCTCGAAGAAGTGAAATACGATTCCATCTTCAGCTTCAAATATTCCCGGCGCCCCAACACGCCCGCGCTCGAACTCGGCGATCAGATTTCCGAAGATGAGAAAACGCGGCGCATCGTGATCCTTCAGGAACGGCAGCGCGCGATTCAAATGCGTCAGAACGTAGAGCTGCTGGGTGAGGTGGAAGAACTTCTGGTGGAGGGTCGCTACGAATCCTCCGGACAGTGGGTGGGGCGCACCACGCGCAACCGAAACCTGACCTTCGTTTCGCCCAAAACGGATCTTCTGGGAACCTACGTGCCCGTGCGCGTCACGCGCGCAGGCCCGGCCTCGCTGACAGGCGAGTTGATATGAAGCTTACTGGTGAACTGAGATAACGCCGCCGCCCCGCGCGTCCCGCCTCCCTGTGTTGTAATGAAGACATGGAAGTCGAGATGAAGATCCGTGGGTTGATGATGGACCCGATCACGAATATGCCGATCGTCATCCTGAAAGATTCCGGCAGCAGCAGTGTGTTGCCTATCTGGGTCGGCATTTACGAAGCGAACGCCATCGCGCTGGAGATCGAGAAGGTTTCGACTCCCCGCCCGATGACGCACGATCTGATCAAGACGCTGCTGATGGGTCTCGACGCGGGCATTCGCAAAGTGGTTGTGAGTGAACTGCGGGAAGACACCTTCTATGCCGTCATCTGGGTGGAACGCAACGGCGAGCTGATCTCAGTGGACTCACGTCCTTCCGATGCCCTGGCACTGGCGCTGCGTCACGATTGCCCCATTTACGTGGACGATTCCGTGCTGAAATCTTCGAAGGCGACCAGCGCGGTTGCCGACAAGGTGAATGCCAATCAGGAACTGAAGCGCTGGCTGGAGAACCTCAACGAAGAGGATCTCGGCCGATATAAGATGTGAGGTCGTTTTCCATCACCGTTTTCCGTTAATCCCTTGCCCCGGTGCAGGATTCCATAAGTTGAGAGTCTGGCATCGGGTTTGCCTGAAAAGTGAGGCCAGGGGAGAAACGGTAAACGGTGAACGGATAACTTTCAGATAATCTTTCTCGCCACCAGATACAGATAGACCCCGTACGCCGCCAGTATCGCCCCTACTGCAATAGAAATCGATCGCACACGAAATGCCGCGCGTTGCCGGGCGACAATCGCGGCCTCTTTCCGGATCCACCAGTCGTATACCACCGGTACCATGGAGACCCGCGCGAACTCATACCTCGCGCCAGCCTCCGCCTGCCCCGGTGAAAGCTCAACCGTTCGCAGAATCCCCTCTTTCAGCAGGACGGGCAACAGGGTCATGGCAAACCTGTCCCATTTGCCGGAATAATCCATCAGCGCCTTCTCTGTAACTGCGGTCCGCGTACCGTCGGCCCCGCGCAGCAGTTGAATCCAGCGAAAGAACAACTCCACATGAGTGATTCCCATTTCATCGATCACCGGATCGAGAGACTCCAGAATCAGCCTGTCAACACCACCATTGCCCTCAATCGTCGACACCCGCGCTATGTCTGACTTCAGGACCCGCTCCCTGTCGAACAAGTGTTCGGCTCCCAGCCGAAGGAACAAAGGATGCACGCCGGAACCCGAGGCTGCGGCGGGTGCCGCCACCAGCAGGTCCACCGCCGCGGGCTCAATTTGAAAACCCGCACCCGCGGCTGCCTTACGAACCAGTTCCCGCGCCGTATCCCGCGTCAGCGGCTGCAGCGAGATAACGTTCCCCATCAGATTCGGGATATACTGACTCAGTCGCCGGAAGGGTTCTACGGCGCTGTCCTGCATGCCGATCACAAACCGCGACGTTCTGGCACTAATGGCGTTGGAAAGCTCCGCGTCAAAACTATCGGAAATATCAGTGCCCACGTGGAAGCGGTGATAATCTTCAAACTGATCGAGCAGAACGGCAATCTTCCAGCCGGTCTGCCGCTCAGCAGTCTCCAGCAGATCGCGGAGCGGCTCCGCCCCCGCGACGAAGCCTCCGTCCGCCTGTTCGTGTATGGCATTGGTGATCGCATCGCGCAGTCGCGCGGATACCGTACGTCCCTGCCAATCAGAAAAGACAACCGCGATATATCCCGCCTGTCGCAACACTGGAACAGCACCCGACCGGAACAACCACGACACGCCCAGACCAGGAGCGGCCGTGACCACGGTAAACCGATTGGCCTCGCAATTGTCCACAATCGTGCGGATCTCCGCGACGCGGCCGGAGAATTGCCCGTCGTCCACGGAGCCGGCCGTCGTTCGTGAGAGCGGTGCTGGAAGCGATAGAGCCAAGCTACCTGTATACCCGACTTGTAATATACCTTGTGCACCGTGACGAGCGTGTAACAAAGCCTGTTAGGCTGTTGAGTATCGTGCAGAACCTGGTTCCCGTTCACCCGCTTCGGCTCATGCCATACCTCGTTGTATCGCTGCTCTCAGCGTTCCCGTGCCTCTGCGCAACACCGGGCCAATTCACGCTAACTGACGTTCTGAGCGCCCCGTTCCCTTCCGATCTCGCGGCCTCCCCCCATGGCGACGCCTTCGCGTGGGTCATGGATGCCCAGGGTGTCCGCAATATCTGGATCGCCCGCGCTCCCGCTTTCATACCGGTGCGGATGACGCCCTTCACCACCGAGGATGGCCAGACGCTGACAGACCTGACCTGGTCGCCCGACGCTTCCCTGCTTCTGTTTACGCGCGGCGGCAGCGCAAACGGCAGGGGCGAAAATCCGAATCCACTCCACGTAACCGAAGGAGTAAATCAGGAGATCTGGCTGGCTGAAAACAACGGCACTGCGCGCCGCCTCGCCGGCGGACACGCCCCGGCCATCTCTCCCGACGGCAAGATTGCAGCATGGCTTCTCGGGGGCCAGATCTGGTCCATTCCGCTCGGCGGTTCCCAGGTGCCCGCGCCCGTCGCGCACGCGCGCGGCTCGGCAAACTCCCTCGCCTGGTCGCCTGACAGCACCCGCCTCGCGTTTGTCAGCGACCGCACAGACCATTCCTTTATCGGCATTTACAACTTCAGCAACAAATCGATTGACTATGTCGATGCCGGTGCCGATCTCGACCAGGCCCCCGTCTGGTCGCCCGACGGCCGCGAGATCGCCTTCATCCGCGTGCCAGGTTCCCGCTATGCCTTCGCCTGGGGACCGAAACGCACCGGCCTCCCCTGGTCCGTTCGCATTGCCGATGCGCAAACCGGCAAGGGCCGCGAAATCTGGCGCGCACGTCCCGGCATGGGCAGCGTGTTCTGGCCCGTTACCGCCGCCAACCCGTTGTTCTGGAGCCGCGAAGGGCGCATCGTCTTCCCCTGGGAAGGCGATGGCTGGCTGCATCTGTACTCCGTTACGCCGCAAGGTGGCACCGCAACCCTGCTGACGCCAGGGAGTTTCGAAGTCGAAAACGCCGCTCTGTCCGTCGATCACCGCAACATCCTGTTTTCGTCGAACCAAAACGATATCGACCGCCGCCACCTTTGGAGCGTTGCCATCAGCGGTGGTCCCGAGGTGCAATTGACAAAGGGCACCGGCATTGAAGCCCGGCCCGTGCCTCTTGCCGACAGTGTGGTCGGCTTCGTACGCTCGGAAGCCAAAGCTTTCCCGCGCATCGCCCTCGTTGCCAACGGAGCCGTGAGAGACCTGACAGCCGACCAGATTCCCGCTGCCTTCCCTGCGGCAGCGTTGGTCTCGCCCGAACCCGTCGAACTCACCTCCACGGACGGCATCCGAATTCACGCCCAGCTTTTCCGTCCTCCCGGCGCCAGCACGGGCCGTCACCCCGCCGTCATTTTCTTCCATGGCGGCGCACGTCGTCAGATGGTCCTCGGCTGGCAGTACATGAGTTACTATAGTCAGGCTTACGCGTTCGACCAATACCTGGTGAGCAGGGGCTACATCGTGCTGAGCGTGAACTATCGCGCAGGAACCGGCTACGGCGAACGCTTTCGGGAGGCTCTGAACTACGGGGCCACAGGCGGCAGTGAGTTCGCCGACGTGATGGCGGCGGGCACTTACCTGCGAGGCCGCGCGGACGTCGAAACCGCGCATATCGGCCTCTGGGGCGGCTCCTACGGCGGCTATCTCACCGCCATGGGACTGGCCCGCGCCTCGAACATGTTTGCCGCGGGCGTGGATTTCCACGGCGTTCACGATTGGAATCTCGAAATCAGCAACTATGTCCCTGCCTATGAACCGGAAAAACGACAGGCGCTCTCCACTACAGCGTTCCGCTCCTCACCCATGGCTTATATGAGTACCTGGAAGTCTCCGGTACTGCTCATTCAGGGCGATGACGACCGCAACGTGGTCTTCTCCCAGTCCATCATGCTCGAAGAAAAGCTGCGCGAGCATGGCGTGCATTTTGAGGAGTTGATTTTTCCCGATGAGGTACACGAGTTCCTGCTGCATTCCCACTGGCTCAAGGCCTATGAAACAGCGGCGGATTTCCTGGACAGGTACCTGAAGCCAGCCACGAAGAACTAACGCTGCCCGCTCACAGATTGCTGGTGACTTTACGCAGACCGCGCGGCTGATCGGCGTCCAGGTTTTTGGCACCCGCCAGCGCGGCGGCAAACAACTGCGCGGGAATGATGTAGGGAATCGGCGTGTATAGCTCATCGAGCGACGCTTTCACGCGGATTACAGTGGATGCAAACCGGGCTGCCTCGCGATTGCTCCGGTCGGTGATAATCACCGTCTCCGCCTTCAGGGCCTTCAACTTTTCCAGCGTTTCGTGAACCGACGCCCATACCCTGCCGGACGGGCCGAACAGAAACACCGGAAGTTCGCGGTCCACAATAGCAATGGGACCGTGCAGAAAGTCAGCGGCGGAGAATCGCTCCGCCACTACATAAGAAGTCTCCATCATTTTCAACGCGAACTCAAAAGCATTGGCGTAGTTCAGACCACGTGCCACCACCGCGGCATGTTGTATGTGACGAAAACCCCACGCAAGCCCGCCAACCTCGGCCTCCAGTTCCAGTGCCGTCTGCGCCGTGGCCGGAATCGCCTCCAGATCGGCCAGCCGGATCTTCGCTCCCAGCGCGTAAGCCAGCAGATAGAGCGACATCAACTGACCCGTATACGTCTTAGTCGCCGCCACGCTTTTTTCGCGTCCGGCGCGAACCAGGAAAACGTGTTCCGCAAGATTCGCCAGCGTACTCTTCGGTTCGTTGGTAATTCCCACCGTAATGGCCCCGGATTTACGCGCCTGCTCCAGTACGGCGCTGATGTCGTCCGATTCCCCGGATTGCGATATTCCCACCACCATCGCGTCTTTGTAATCCACCGAAGCACCGTAAATCGAATGTACCGACGGCGCTGCCAGCGAGACCGGAATGCCCGCCATGATTTCTATGAGATAGCGACCAAACTGGGCGGCATTGTCCGACGTACCACGGGCGACGATCACCACCAGCCGCGGTTTACGCTTCTCCAGAAACAACCGAAATCCGGCAACGCCCTTCAGTTGCGAGGCGAGCGTTCTTTCGAGCGCTGCCGGTTGCTCGCGGATTTCTTTGAGCATTTGAGACATGACAACGCCAGTTTACATGACTCCGCGAAAAACGACTCACAACCGTGATACAACCGGGACGATCCAATTGTCACGCAGTGACCGCAGCGCTCGCGCTGGCTCTGTGCGCGAAGACAATCTTCATGGCTTGTTTCGGATTTCATCTGCGCCGTCGGCGACCCGTCGGCCGGTCGCGAACCTTGGATGGCATTGGGGACAGACACGCTTTCAGGTCCTCAGCTACCTGATCCCGCTCGGCTATTCCACCCTGTATACTCGGTCGCGTGGCTGACTGGCATTGCCGCCTTAAACCCGATTCAGACGGCCACCGCCTTTTCGAACTTCTTCGGTCTCGGCCCCCTGGCCAAATCCTTCGGCAATAGGGCTCTGCTTTCTGGTTGTCGCCATAGTCGGCGTCATTCAGAACTGCGCCACCACGCTGGGGGAAGAGATCGGCTATAGCGTGGGCACCGGGTGGTTCAGGCTGGTCGTAGTCTCCATCAACATGATCGGACTTTACATTGTCCTGACGTGGCTGCGCCTGAAATCCGGCAGCTTGTGGACGGCGGTGATTCCGCATGCGGCGAGCAACCACTTCATCCAGCAGTTCTTTGATCCCATGACTGCGTACACGGGGAAGACCAGATACATCCTAGGGGAGTTCGGCATCGGATTCACGCCCGTAGTGGCGTTGCTCGCCGCCTGCTTCTGGAGCCGTCGCGCGGAACTGGGCCCAACTCAACTCGTACAGTGAAACGCTGTGTCCGGCGCCCGAAGGCCAGTTGTTAGGATGGCCCTATGGTCGCCCATCGTTTGGTCCCGATTCTCAACGTAACGAACATCCAGGAGAGTTTCGCGTGGTTTGAGAAGCTCGGCTGGAGAAAGGGTTGGGACTGGGGCGAGCCGCCGACCTTTGGTGGAGTTTGCTCCGGAGCCTGCGAGATTTTTCTTTGTGTCAACGGCCAGGGAGGGCGCGGCCGGAGCGAAACCCCGATGACCTTCGGGCCGACGGGGGATGAGGGTGGAGACCGCGGGGTGTGGATGTCGATCTGGACGGAAGATGTGAATGCGCTCCACCAGCACTGCCTTGCAGAGGGCATTGAAGTAACATGGCCGCCGACCGATATGCCGTGGGGCATCCGCGAAATGCACGTGCGCCATCCCGACGGCCATGTTTTCCGACTGGGCCAGGGTATTGAAAAGGGCAACTAAGCCGGCACGCGCGGAAATGCCAGGGTTGAGACAATACGTGCATGGGTTCCAGCGCGTACACGGTCGTGGTTTTCGATGGCGAATGCGCCTTCTGCAACCGCTGGGTTGATTTCCTGTTTGGCTTCGATCGGAATGAAGTATTTCGGTTTGCCGCGCGTCAGTCCGAATCCGGAGCTGCCTTCTTAGGCAAAGCAGGCTTGCCCGAAGCGGGAGTGGGCTCTATTATTCTGGTTGAGGGAGAGACGATTCGTCTCCGGTCGGAAGCCGTGCTTCGTATGCTGGCACTGCTGGGCTTCCCTTTTTCACTGACAGGCATCTTCGGGGTGATACCTGTTGCCCTTCGCGATGCCGTTTACGACACGATTGCGCGTCACCGGATCAGGTGGTTCGGGAAGATGTCGACCTGTCGTATACCGACGCCCCTAGAGCGGCACCGGTTCATCTGAAGTTTTTCCGCGACTGGTCTCCGGGAGACAACAGGCGGAGTATCGGATGATACAGAGGTGGGCTTCAGAACCTCTCAATCTGTTCCGGCGGCCTCCGCTTGACCGCCGCCCTCGCGCGCCCGCCGCGTTCGGGACATCTGCCCGCTCTGACCGGTTTGCGCTTCTTCCTCGCGCTTTGGGTCATCTTCACGCATCTCATCGGCAAGGGGCATGTGTATGAGCCTATCGTCTTATTGTTACCCGGCCCGTTGCAGGAACTCGTTCGTAAAGGTTATCAGGCGGTGCCCACTTTCTTCGCGCTCTCGGGTTTCGTCCTGGCTCGAACGTACGGGTGGACAATGTGGACCGGAGCGCACTTCCGGAAGTATCTGGTGGGTCGGTTCGCGCGCATCTATCCCGTCTACCTGCTCAGTCTGTTGATTGTCGCGCCATTCATCGTGAAAGCCCAGGATTCGCCGAAGGGCTGGCTGGTGGCAATGCATCTGACCCTTATGCAGGGGTGGTTCAGCGGCCAATACACGGCGGGCTGGAACACGCCCGCGTGGACGCTCTCCTGCGAGATGTTCTTTTACCTGATCTTCCCGCTGTTGATTGTGCCGGTGAGAAGTGCAGGCTGGAGGCGAGTTCTGAGTGCGGCCCTTCTCGCTATCGTCCTGACGCAGACGATGTGGGCTGCCGGGATTTCCGACCAGGTGAAACCGATGGTGCATCTGGCGGACTTCCTGATGGGAATCGCCGCAGCGCGGGCGTTCGAACTGATTACACAACGGGACACCGTACCTTCGGGAACCTGGTTCTATGCACCGGGTTTCATAGGAGCGGCTGTCATCCTTGCGTACGCGCAGTATCTGCCGGGGTCGATCTCCATGAATACGCTGTTGCGGCCCATGAACGGGCTGTTGCTGCTCGGCCTCGGACTCGGCGGCGGTTGGCTGGCAGGCTTGTTCTCCACCCGGCCCATTGTTTATCTGGGGAAGGCCAGTTATGCGATGTACATCCTGCACATTCCGATTCTTTGGTGGGCGGTAAGCTGGCCCACTTTCGCGATCCGGTATCTTTACGTGCCCTTCGTGGTGGGGTTATCGTGCGTGGTTTATTCGCTGTTTGAAGAACCGGCCAACCGCGCGATACGCTGGTGGACGGGACAACGGCGCGGGCTCGCAGCGAAACGGACAGAAAGCGGCGTCGCCGCCTGATTGACGTCAGTTCGCGGACGCGGTCTTCGGGAGTTCCGGCAGGTTGCGATCCACTGCAGCTGCAATCATTGCCGCATGCTCGTGAAACTTTGGCTCGGGAGTGTTGAATTTCAGGGCTTTCGCGCTGGCGGTCTTCGCATCTTCTATTCGTCCGCTCTGAAACAGGACCCACGACAACGCGTCCCAGGTGTAGACGTCGGGTCTGGAAGCGATCTCGGTCTCAACGAGTTCGAGGGCGTGAGCCAGGTTGCGGCGATGATCCGCGAGGATCACGGCGAGATTGCGGTTGGTCACTTCGCCTTTTGCCGCACCAAGCCTGTCGATCACATCCATCATGCTCCTTTGCTGCCTTGCCTTCTCCGTCATCCCGATGCTCGAATAGAAATCTTCGAGCGAGCCGGCGTATTCAATCATGGGCAGGATCGCCTGGGCTTTTTCGAAATTGCCGATGGCCGCCTCCTTATTTCCCCGGGCCGCCTCTACCCTGCCCTTGCCCGCCCACGCACGGTGCAGCGCCGGAAAGAGACGGAGCGCTGACTCGTAGGCATTCATCGCCTGATCCAGCTGACCCGTCTTGAAATACATGTCGCCGAGTTCCGCCTTGCACCAGGCAGTGTTTTCCGGCGCACCCGCGCCAGCCTCGATAGCCTGCTGCATGAACGAGATCGCGCTCGCCGGATCGCCCGTCACGAAACGAAACCAGGCGATGCGGTTGTAACTGGCGAGTGACGGCCGTATGGCGAACATCTTCGCGTAGGCCTGGCCAGCCCCTTCATAGTTGCCGAGTTCCATGGACGCATCGCCGAGATTACCCCATGCGCCGGCGTCGGAAGGTTCGAAGCGAAGCATATCGAGGGAACGCTCTTCCACGGCACGGAAATCGTGTTTCTGAAGATCAATCTCGTTCTGGAGGCGCATGGCCTCGTAGTTACCGGGGTCATGAATGAGCATCCGGTCCACCAGAGCGGATGCGCGGTCGAGATAGCTGCCGTCGCCGTTTTCGCGAAGCTTCTGCAGATAAGCGGCAGTGAGCGCTGCTGCGGCAGGGGCGTCCCCCGGACTGGCGCTCAGCACCTGCTCGTATCTGCGGATCTTCTGGTCCGTGCTCTCGGCATTGACCGCGGGCGGATTCGCGCGCTGCGCAAATGCGAGGGCCGAGGCAAACACAACCGCCAGGACAGTTTTTACTGGATGGAGTCGCATGTGGTTTCGGGCAGATGCGCCGCGGCGGAGTCAATACTCCGGGTTTCGGCCGCAATCCGGACAGCGTGGCAGGCATACAGCGGATCGCGGGTTCCGAGGGCCAGGAGCCTGTCTATCTGCGTTCGGGCCTCCGTGAATTTGCCGGCGCGGAAGAGCGCCCAGGCATACGCGTCGAGAGTGGGGGCGTCTTCCCGAACCGAGATCTGCCGGGTCGCGAGAGTGAGAGCTCTTTCGGGACTCTTCTTCTGGTCGGCGTAAAGGAGGATCAGTTCGGGCCCATTCTCCTGCGGCGCTGCGTCGAGCTTCTCAAAGATCGTTTTCGCTTCATCCTGTCTGCCGGCGCGGACGAGTGCCTGCGCATACCAATAAAGATGTTCTGCGGTGGGTGATGCCTGCGACTCTTTGGCAAGAAGAGAAGCGGCCAGCGCGAAATCGCCGTTCAGCCGGGCTAACTCGGCCTTCTGCGCCAGAACCTGGAGAGAAGCGGGAAAGAGTTTTTCAGCCTGATCAAGCATGGAAGCGGCACCCATCAGATCCTTCGTTCGAAAAAGCATGCGGGCCACCTGCACCATGAGCGAGGACCGCTCTTCGGCGTCCGACTGGGGCGAGCGACGCTGGGCCTCGGTATAGAACTCCGCCGCGCCGACGTAATCTCCATAGACTTCGCGAAGCCTCGCCGCTGAGCTGAAGCCGAGCGGGTGATTGCGCCGCAGATCGAGCACCCACTGGGCGCAACGTTCGGCTTCCGCGTAGTTGCCGCGCGCGGCATGGATTTCAGAGAGAAGCGCCCAGATTCGGATGTCATCCGGAACTCTCTTGTTCAGCCTGGTGGCGAGGTCCATCGCGGCGGTCAAGTCCTCCTGACCCAGGAGGGAAATGGCCTGGTATATCTGCGCATCCAGATTCTGCGGATCGGTTGCCAGCGCCTTCGCGGCAGCCTCCCCGGCCGCCATAAAGTCCTTCGGATTCTGAGTGTCACGCGCCTGGAGAACCAGTTTGGCGGCCTGATCGATCTCGGCCTGGGGTGCGGCGGCCTGCGCAGAGAGACCACAGAGCAGGAGGAAAAAGGGAGCCGCCATGAAAGACGAAGGTCTGTAATGAGTCAGACGGGTTTTGCTGAGTGTGCGCATGTAGTCCTCTTTTGAATGTCGGCGAAAGATGAAGCGAGGGCAGACCGGGATACGGTCTGCCCTCATGTGCTTTAGTTGGTCGGGCAAGCCGTAGTGGAATTCGGCGAGCAACCAGCCTCGCCTGGATCCACGTGACGCCGATTGCGACCGCTCTGAGCAAACGCGACGTACGGAAACGTCTCCTGATAAGGAACGTCGTTGGTGTTCACACCATCGCCGATGCGCGGGACCGACGTCCCCAGGAACGCCGCTCCGGTGGAGTCTTTGCACGGTGCGGTAACGCCGCAGAGCACGCCCGCCACGGCGCGGGCCGCGATATCGGTCACGTCGTCAGAAACGCGCCGCCCGTTGGGGAAGCCGCCAAAGTCGCCGGCGAGAACGCCGAGACGCTTCCGGCTGGCCGCCGGGGTTGGAGGCACGGCAGTATTCAGACGAAGCAGGTCGGCCACAGGGCCGGCCGGAGTACCGGCGGCGGCGATAGGGGCAGCATACGTCACCAGCGGCAGCAGGTCCGTGCGCGGCGGTGCCGGAATGTTGATGCCATATACGGCGTTCAGCACGCGGGCCAGTAGCGGATCAAGGTCGAAGGAGGCGAACTGCGAATCATTGACAGGCTGTGTCATGCTCCAGTAATCCTTGGAGCCAGTGCCGATGATCAATTCGTTAATCAGCGGATTGCCCATGCGCTGCACCTGCGTATAGGAACCTGTGGGAGCTGCCGGCAACGGGGAGCGGCGCACGGTGATGCGCGGGCGAGAGGTGGTGCCCCAGAAGCCGAGCGTGGCAGCGGGATCACTCGCCTGCGGCTGATTACCTGTGCGGGTCAGCATGGAGATCGGCACTTCGAGCGCGATCGTATTGACGTTGAAGCCGGAGACGAAATCGGGAGCGGTGTTGACGTTATCCGCCGCGTCCGCCGCAGCCGATAGGACACCGCCACCGGCGGCAGTCCGGAAGTTCAGCGAGTCAAAAGCCGCACCGAGGTCGATATAAAACGGATCGTCCACAGTGCCTGCGAAGGCGCGGACGCCGTTGCCCAGGTTGTAGATACCCTGTGCGGCAAGCGCCGGGTAATTCGGCATGGTACGAGGGCCCACGTTGGAGGGCACGGCGAAGAGCGTGGAGCCGGAGGGGCTGGTGAGCTGCGTCGTCACGCCGTTCTTTGTCATCGAGACCGAGTATTTCTGGCGCAGACTCAGGCCGCCGGAGCCAGCGCCGTCGAGTGCCGTGATGGCGGCCGGAACAATCGGGGTGCCGGGCGCAACCGGAGCGGGTGAGTTAGCCGGAGCCGGGATGCCCGTGCCGGCTCCGACGAAGCCGGTGAACACCTGAGGGGCGCGAATTTCCGTGGTGAACTGGATGTTGAAGACCACGCCATCGGTCGCCGTGTTGTTGTTATCGACGTGAATCTGGTACAAGATCGTGTCGTCAAAAGGGAAGTAGTTCGGTCCGTTGCCCGGCTCTAAGAACGGATCCACATTCAGAATCATCGTGACTTTCGATGGATCGTCATAGCTGACGAACGCGTAAAAGTCCGTGATGTCTGCGGTCCGGTCGAGCGAAGTGATCGGGGCCTCGCGGTGGCTGGCGGCAAGTATGGGGGATGGCATCGCCAGCAGCGATGCCATCAGGGTGCACAGTAAAGGCTTCAAAGTTCGCATGGTTTCCTCGTTTGGTCTGATTGTTCTCTATTCACAAAAGTGGCTGGAGCCTTCGGCTCCGGTCGGAATACTCTTTACTGGAAGCTCAGCGTTACAGGGTTGGCCGCAACGCCATCCACGGTCAACATCAGGGGCACCGAACTCTGGCCGGCGAGCGATTGCGGCAAGGGTCCGAGATTGATTTGGTCCAGGCCCGCCAGCGATCCCTGCGCGGCCGCGTACAGAACCGGAATCTGAATGCCGCCAATGGTTGCCGTCACAGGTCCGGCGTGGCGCTGGATTCCGGTTCCGTAAACCACCAGATACAGGCGGTCCGCGGAGGGGCTCAGTTTGATCGGAGCCGGTGTGGAGGCTCCGCCGTTCGCCCCTGGCACGAAGACCGCGGGATCCACGGACGCAACGCCGTTGGAGACGCGAATGACGTTGGCTGCGGGAGGCCCGGAGCCGGAGCTATCTGCGGTAAAGATCGCCGGTGCGACGTTGGCAATTTGAAGTGGTCCCGTGAAATTCGCGGAACCGCTGGAGATGCGAACCGTGGCGGCTCCGGGTGCCAGATTCGGCGGAACCAAATAATTAATCTGGCCGGGGGACGCCATGAAGAGAGGTGCAACTGCGAGTGTGCCTGCGCTGTCTGTGATGGTCACAACCACTCCGCCGAGACCGCCAAGAGCGGTCGGCAGCGGCGTCGAAGGCGCCACCAGCGTGGTGGTTGTGAATCCCTCCCCGAAGCCTGCCGCAATGGAGTTCGGCGCAACGACAGGCAGCCAGGTGCCAGCCGAGACGCTGGTCACCGGGTTTTGCACGGCACCGGAGGTGCTGAACTGGTCCACAATCACAGCACCCGACGCCGTCCCTGTCATGCCGCTGTCAATCACCAGGTTGTGGGTAATGCCGAGAGATGTCGCCGTCAGGCTGACGCTGGCGCTGCCGTTGCCAACGAGTACCAGGGGTGATCCGGGCCCTTCGCCCGCCGGGCAGGAAGCGGCAAAGGTCGGTGCCTGAAAGTTCCCGTTTCGACAAAAGTTCTGGATGTCAGACACGGCTCCGTTCGCGCTGGCCGCGGTGTTGGAGAGAGTGACGGTATCGCTCGTATAGATACTGCCGGCAAGCGTGTAGTTAAACAGGGTGGAGAAGACCTGACCGCTGCCCGCCGTCAGATTTACGGTGACGACTACGCCGGGATTAGACCCGCCCCCGGCCGGGAAAATATTTACGCTGGTGGCCGGAATATTTGCCGTGCCGTTGAGCGGCTGGCCCTGGCTAAAATTCGCCAGGACGTTACCTCCGATGGTGCAACCTCCCGCCCCGAGCGCGGCATAGCTCGCAAGAGTTCCGGGCGCGCATGGCGCGGCCGACACCAGATGCGCGGCGCTCAGCCACGCGATGAATAAAAGACCGATCTGCTTCATGTTCCTCCTCAGGGGCAACAGTCTGACAGGCAGTGCAACGGGTACACTCCCACTTCCAATAAGCGATTTCTCAGCGGAGATATTGGGGAACGTCTCAGCCAGGGAACCGCCTTCAGAGATGTTTACGAGATGCCCGCTGGAACGGATGTTGGGAGCGGCAGTTTTTTTCGGCCGGGAGGCGGACGGTGTCAGAACCCGGCAGGGAAAAGGCTAACCATCTCAGGCGGAGCGGACAAACCAGGCCAGGTAGGTTGCCGCCGGAGGTTCACGGTTTCAATGTCGCGTTCGCAATTTATTTTGAAGAACCTGTGGCGGACTCTGACTTTGGTTTACGGTTCACTACTGAGGGTGGTGAGTGTCTGGAAAGTGGCCGCCCCGGTTTGATTCCATCAGGAAAACGGAGAACTTAAACATGAAGAGCTTTCTTTTGCCCGGCATCGCGGTGACTCTTGCGATACTCGGTGCTACACAGGCGTTTGGAGGAACGGTGGACTTCGTCACGAACTTCAACGCGCCCAACAACCCCAATGCCAACTCGGGCTTTGCTTACGGTTCGGGGAGCACACCGGGCGCGTTCACCGCTTTCAACGCACTTGCTGCGGATGCCAACTGCCTCGGTGCGCTTTCCTACTGTGAAGGGTTCCTCTCGGCGTCGTTCCCGAATAGCCCCGGTGTCGCGTGGAACGCAACGGGCAGCAATATTGTTTCCGGCACCGTCAACCTGCCGATAAATGTGGTGCACTTCGACCCGCAGGGTCAGAGCATTGACATCGAGTACACTGCCGCTGCGGCAGGTATCTTCACGGTCGCCGCCACCTTTACCGGCGAAGATTCCAGCCAGCACCAGATCTTCACCTCCGTATATGCCAATGGGGTCCAGCAGGGTTCGACAAACAGCATCTCATCTTTTGGCGCTACGCAGACATATAGCTTCTCGACGACTCTGGCAATTGGTCAAAAGCTGGATTTCATCGTGACGGGCGCTGGACCATCCTGGGATTCAGGTGGCCTGAGCGGCACCATCACCACACCTGGCGTAACCGGCACGCCGGAACCGGCAACGATGGCGATGCTGGGCGGCGGTCTGGGCGTGATTGCTTTGTATCGTCGCCGACGCACCGGAAACTGAGCGGCAAGTCACAAAGAAACACACAACTCGGAGGAAGTCAGAGAAGCCGCCGCGGTTCATCACCGCGACGGCTTTTCGCCTGTGCGGCTAAACTGTTCTGTCAACGCGCCGCCCGCAAGCGAGCCAACGCCTCGGTAGACTTCGCAAATGCCTGCCGACCGGAACGCGACAGCGCTTTCTGATCGAGTTTGGAGTAGCCGTCCACGGCCTGACGGAACCAACTCCCGGCCTGACGCAGGGCCGCCTCGTCTCCGGTTTTCCTGCCCAGAGTTTCGTACGCGGCACCCAACAGGCTATAGGAAAGGTACAGATCGTCCCGTGCCGTGAAATTGTCGGGACTGACCTTGAGCAGTTCCTCTGTAATAGCTTTAATCTGTTGCGCGCTTTCCATGGCCTGCGCGGTATTACCCAGCCTGTTCTCCGCTTCCGAACGATATTGAAGCGCCGTCCGCCAACCAACCTCAGGTGCGCTGCCCGGATGTTCCTTTTGAATATTGCGGAAACCCTCTATCGAAGCATCGAATAACTCAATAGCTTTGGTGTCGTCGTCCATTAACGATCCGATCGCGTAGTAGTTGCTGGCCAGCGACCTTTTGGCACCCGCATTACCCGGATCCTCCCGAACTACCTGCTGGTAAATCTCCCCCGCGCGTTCGGCGAACGGGAGTGCCTCTTTACGCTGGCCCGCTCTTGACATCACAATGGCCAGATTGCGGTTAGCCGAACCCGTATTGATCAGAGTGGATACATTATGCGGATCGGCTGCCAGTGCACTTTCGTCGATCTCCCGAACCCTGCGGAGCGGCACCAGTGCGCCAGTTAAATCGCCCTGAGAATTCAGAATCATCCCAAGCCGGTTCTCCGCCTGTGCCAGATTCATTTGCAGACCCTTGTCACTCTGCGCCGCATTGGCAAGTCTTTCCCGGATCGTCAGAGCTTTCCGATACAGGTCGGCCGCACCTTTTGCATCTCCCAGGTTCTGGTAGCTCGAGTTTCCCACCGCATCCCCCAGCATCAGCAGTGAGTCCGCCAGAATATTCTGAGCTTCTTTGTCGGGCGGGTTAACTACCGCCACAGCCCGTTCCCCAAACCCAACAGCCTTGCGAAGCAAGGCCACCCCGTTCTTCAGATCGCCCAGAGACTGGGCCTGTGTGCTGCCCATCGACGAGTAGCATTCCGCCAGTTCCCGGAGCACCGTAACGTCCTTCGGATAGGCAGCAACCAGCCGCTCACGGATAACAGCAGCCTTGCGGTAACTGGCCAATGCACCCGCATGGTCTCCAAGATTTGACGGACTGAACATGCCACCCTGCACGCTGGCGATCTTCTCGTACGCCGCTGCGATCTCACCCTGTAGTTCCCGGTCATCCCCCTGGTCCCGCGCCAGGCTGTCCAGATACTCGAGCGACTTGCCGACGATGATCTTCCGCACCGGTAATGCGCCTGGCAACTCTTTGATCGCGTCATGTACATCCGCCACGAAATAGTTCGCCAGACTGCGAACGTCGTTAAAGCGACGGGTGGCGATCCGGCTCTGACGAACAGTCGCAAACACGCCGCCTGCCAGTGTCATCGCAACCAGCGCCGCCCCGGCGATGAGAAGCCTGTTGCGTCCCACGAATTTGCGCGCACGGTAGGTGCGCGTATCAGGCCGCGCCACCACCGGATAGCCGTCGAGGAAACGCCGCAGGTCCTCGGAAAACTGCTCGGCTGACTCGTAGCGCCGCGCTGGCTCTTTACGCAGCGCCATCAGGATAATGTTGGCCAGATCCGCATCGACTCCGGCCCCCATTGACCGTGGAGCTTCCCTGCAGATCGCCTCGGCCAGATCCATCTCACTGGTCGTGACACGGTAAGGGCGGTTGCCGCTGACGAGTTCATACAACATCACACCAAGCGAATAAATATCGGACGCCGTACTGATCGGCGCGCCCGAAACCTGTTCTGGACTGGCGTATTCGAGCGTCATCGCGCGAGTCCGCGTCTGATGTCCGGAATCGTCCAGCAGCCGGGCGATCCCGAAATCCAGCAGTTTTGGCTCTGGGTTGCCGTCCGGACCGTCCGTAACCAGAATATTGCCCGGCTTTAGATCACGATGGACAATCAGGTTGCGATGCGCGTAGCCGACCGCCGAGCAAATGCGCCGGAACATTTCGAGCAGCGCCTGCAACGGAGGCTTCCGGTCCACTACGTACCGGTCAATAGCGAGCCCCCGCACAAACTCCATGACAAGAAAAGGCGAGCCATCGTCCGCGATGCCGCCATCCAGCAGGCGGGCAATGTTGGGATGTTCCAGGCTCGCCAGCATCTGTCGTTCGGCACGGAAACGGCGCAGGATCTCTTCGTCGCCCGCGGCCCAGTGTACGATCTTGATCGCAACTTCCTTGGAAAACGTGTCGTCGGAACGGACCGCCCGGTACACCACGCCCATCCCACCCACACCGATACGCTCCAGTAGACGATAGCGATCCACTTCGGGGTCTGCCGCGTCGGCGGAAGCCCTTGCCACTTTCAGAATGGCGGGTTCGCTCCAGCCAGGATTGTTCTCCGCATCAGCGGAGGACGCCAGCAGTCGCTCTAATGTCCGCCGCAGAGCGACATCATCGCCGCATTCGCGGTCCAGGAATACAGAGCGAACCGCCGGTGCCAGTTCGGACGCCTGATGAAACAGCGCCTCCACTCGCTGAGGATTGGACTCTCCCCGTGGAGAGTTTTCAGTTGGGGGCAATGGCATTTTGCATCCACGCTTTCGCAAATGTCCAGTCGCGCTCGACGGTGCGAATGGAAGCCTCGTGCCCGGAAGCTTTCAAGACCTCCGAGATCTCTTCCGTGGTGAGGCCACCAAAGAAACGTAGTTCCAGAACCTGGGCATGGCGGGGGTAATCGACGCAAAAGCGGTCCATGGCATCGTGAACGGCAAGCACGTCCACTTCGAGCGCCGGATCGTTGAAGGTGGCGTGAAACGAGAGCGTCACAGGCGTTCCGCCGCGTTTGGCTGCATGCAGCTTACGCGCGCAATCGATCAGAATCCGGCGCATCACCTGCGCCGAGAGATTGAGAAAGTGAGCGCGACCCTGCCAGTCGATGGTCTGGAGACCGGGAAGCCGGAAATAACGTTCGTGGACCAGTTCGGTGGGCTGGAACGAATCGAAACCAGCGCGGGAGCTGAGAACGGCTCCGGCGAGCCGGCGGAGTTCGCCGTAGATCTCGTCCGTAAGACGGGAGAGCGGCTTCGTCGCCGCCACGCCAATCGAGGAGATGGCGGGTAATTATGCCAATGGTTGAGGCTTCGGAACTCAAGGCGGTGCACCCGGTTTAATGAGAATAACACTCCTGCGGCACGGCGACATCAAACATTCAGTTTTCAGTCGGCACCCGCTCCAGACGATCGATCACCAGCGTCTCAACCGGAACTGTTCTTGCTACGGCCCGGATCCCGAGTTGTTTCTCCATCGCTTCGAATAAGGCCGATGGAGTCGGCCGGACACTCGGACTCGACTGGCCCTCCGGCAACGGCTCCAGCTCAACGGTCAGATCGACATCATAGAAATCGGTCAGGCCGGTCGAGTCCACCAGGATGCGGTCGTCAACGGTGCCCATCGCACTGATCATGCCCGCGATGCTCAGTCCGGATGGCGCGTCCTGGGCACCGGGGTTTTTGCTGAAGAGTTTCCAGTAGCGCCCGGGTGCCGTTTGATTGCCGGATACGGACCCGGACAAAGGATCAGACGGAGGATTCGCGGCTTTGGTAAGCTTGAGCCCGCGCGGGGAGACTTCGAGCGCGTAAGCTTTGGTGGGCCTGGTCTCCCAGTGCGTGGCCAGTTGGAATCGATCCGCCAGGAGATTCCGCAGCATGAGTTGAAGCTGATCCTTGCTCGCGGCGGCTGGCATGGTTGCGGCTATGTCGTAAACAGCGGCAACGGGATTGTCGGTCCAGGCCGGCCAGACATATTGATAAGGCTGAAGGCCAAATGCGCGGCTCACGAGGGCCCGGATTCTGATGAGGTGATAATCGATACGGCCTGCCTCGAAGCGAATCACCGGCCGATCACCGGGCTTCGACAGTTCCACCAAACGCACGGATGCCACGTCGAAGCGAACGGTGGAATCTGGCGTTTGAGCGAACAGCGGAGGCGCTGCAACGCATAGCAGCAGCGCCGCCGCAGCGGCACAGGATGGCAGATATCTATCTATTGTCCACATATCGGGGGTAGGGCGTACTGGCAAATTTAGTCTGGACCATTTCATGAACAGGCGGACTCATCCCACCAGTGGTTACGTGTCACAAAATATGATAATGTTCGAATTGCCGCAGGGTCCAGCCTTCGGACAACAGTAGGAGTGAAAGCATTGCGCGCAGCCGTCAGCCTCTCGGTCGTCCATATCCTCGCAGCCTGGGCCATTTCGGCGCAGACGCCCGCGCCGGTGCATGTCGCCCCCGCACAAGCTCCTCTCCCCGTCCGCACCTTCATCACCGCCAACTGCGCACCCTGCCATAACACCAATCTCAAAAGCGGCAACCTCGACCTCACCACGCTTCCCTTCGATGTCGCGAACCCAGCCAACTTCGCCATTTGGGCGCGCATCCATGATCGAGTCCGCGATGGCGAAATGCCACCCACAAAACCGTCGGCAATCACACCCGCCGCGCGCGAAGCCTTCGTGAAAGCTCTCGATACGCCGCTCGTCGCCATCGACCGCACCCGTTATGCGACGCAGGGCCGGGCCACATGGCGTCGCATGAATCGTTACGAATACGAAAACACCGTGCGCGATCTCCTCGCCGCGCCCTGGCTCCAGATTCGCGAATTGCTTCCGGAAGACGGCGAAGCCGCGCACTACAACAAGTCCGGCGAAGCGCTCGACGTCTCTCACGTCCACATGAATCAGTACCTGGCCGCCGCCGAATACGGCATTCGCGAAGTACTTCCCCACGCCGCCAAACCGCTGCCATCCGCCACCAAACGCTACTACGCGCGCGATCAGAATTCGATGTACAGCAAGGTCGCGTTCCCCGATTCCCCCGAGCGCAACATGTTCCCTGTGGTGGGTGATGCCGCTGACCTCGGCGTTCTGAGAAAAACAGGCCCGCGCACGGTCGGGGCCGCGCAACCGGAGATTCGCGAACAGGAAGGCCTCGGCGTCATCGCCAGTACTTACGAACCGCTCGAAATGCGCTTCAACCAGTTCACCGCGCCGGTAGCGGGCCGCTACAAGCTGCGGCTCAACGCTCACACCATGTGGGTTGGCCCCATGAAGGGTCCGAAGTGGTGGAAGCCTAACCCCGAAACGATTCTGCCCGGCCGCACGCAGGAACCCGTCACGCTCTACTCTGAGATTCCGCCCCGCGAAATGCGCCGCCTGGGCACCTTCGACGTAAAGCCCGAGCCCACCGTCAACGAAATCGAGGTCTATCTGACCAAAGGCGAATCCGTCCGGCCCGACGCCGTTCGCTTCTTCCGCTCGCGCCCTCCTGGTTCATGGCGAAATCCGCTTGCCACGGAAGATGGCGCTCCCGGCGTCGCCTTCAACTGGCTCGAAGTGGAAGGTCCGCTCCCCGAACCGGCACCGGTCTCCGGCCACCAGTTACTCTTCGGCGATCTCCCCTATACTGTCAACGCGAAAGGCGTCGCCGATTTCCAGTCGAATGACCCCGCCGCCGATGCCAAACGCCTCTTACAGGGCTTCCTGCAACGCGCCTATCGCCACCCCGTTCCCGCGGGCGACCTCGAGCGCTTCACCGCCCTCTTCCGCAAAGCCATGGCTTCCGGCTTCTCGTTCACCGACTCCATGATTTCCACCTACACGGCCGTGCTCTGTTCGCCCGCCTTCGTGACATTGGAAGAGAAGCCTGGCCGTCTGGATAACTACGCACTGGCCTCGCGCCTCTCCTACTTCCTTTGGAATTCCGAGCCTGACGCCACTCTTCGCGATCTCGCCGCACAGAACAAATTGCAGGATGCCGCCGTCCTCCGTGAACAGACCAAACGCCTCCTCGCCGACCCGAAATCGCAGCGCTTCGTCCACGCCTTTCTCGACTACTGGCTCGATCTCCGCAAACTCACTAACACCGCGCCCGACGCCTCCCTCTATCCCGACTACTATCTGGACGATTACCTCATCGAAATCTCCGGCGACGAAACCCGCGCCTTCTTCACCGAACTCGTCAAAAGCAACTTTCCCGCGAGCAACATCGTCTCGTCGCCCTTCGCCATGCTGAACGAGCGACTGGCGAACCTGTACGGAATCCCCGGCGTGATGGGCTCTGCAATCCGGCGCGTGGAACTCCCCGCCGATTCCGTGCGCGGCGGTCTTCTCACCCAGGCCAGCGTCCTCAAAGTCACGGCCAACGGCACCAGCACGTCGCCAGTACTTCGCGGCGTCTGGATCAACGAACGCATTCTCGGCAAGCCCGTGCCGCAGCGACCCACGGGCGTTCCCCCAGTGGAAACCGATACCCGCGGTGCCACCACCATCCGCGAACAACTCGCCAAACATCGCAGCCAGCCGGCGTGTAACGCCTGCCACGCGCTGATCGATCCCGCCGGTTTCGCGCTCGAAAGTTTCGATGTTTCCGGCGGTTTTCGCGACCGCTACCGTGCTCTGGGCGAGGGTACGAAGGCCCCCGGTATCGGCAAAGGCGGCCAGCCTTTTGACTTCCATTACGCACTGCCCGTCGATGCCTCAGGCACACTGCCCGATGGCCGCGCATTTGCCGACGTCCGCGAACTCAAGCGCCTGCTCCTGGCCGACGAGCGCCAACTCGCCCGCAACGTGGCCTCGCAACTGATTACGTACTCGACCGGCGCACCGGTGCGCTTCGGCGACAGGCCGCAGCTCGAAACCATTCTCGATCAGTCAAAGAACACCGGCTACGGCGTGAATTCGCTCATCGAGGCGGTCATCCAGAGCGATTTGTTCCGCTCCAAATAGCAACCCCAAAAGATATATAATCAAGCAGTCGAGAGGGTCCGGAAACATGGCAAACATCAGCACTCAGAATTCGTTGTCACGCCGACATCTGCTGCGCGGAGCTGGCGTCGCGCTTGCGCTTCCTATGCTGGAAGCCATGACGCCCGCCTTCGCGCGCGCCGCCACTACACCAGTGCCGCGCCGGTTCCTGGGTATCTGCAACAACCTCGGCGTGCTGCCCGATAAGTTTTTCCCGGGCGCGACGTCCACCGGCAAAGACTATCAGCTCTCGCCGTATCTGGAACATCTCTCCGCGCACCGCAACGATTTCACCGTCATGTCAGGCGTCTGGCATCCCGATGTCGATGCCGGCCACCCCGCCGACAACTGCTTTCTCACCGCCGCGCCCCAACCCGGCAAGGGCGGCTTCCGCAATACCATCTCGCTCGATCAGTTTGCCGCCGAACGCCTCGGCAACCAGACCCGCTTCCCCTCTCTCACCCTCGGCGTCAACGTCGCACAGGGCCAGCGCAGCCTGTCCTGGACGCGCGGCGGCGTACTGATTCCGTCAACAGAGAAAGCCTCCCTGGTCTTCCAGCGCATGTTCATCTCCGGCACCAAAGAGGAAATGGCGGAGCAAACCCGCAAACTCGCCCTCGGCCAGAGCATCATGGACACCGTGGCAGATCAGACGAAGAGTCTCGAACAGAACGTCGGCCCGGCCGACCGCGCCAGGCTCGATCAGTACATGACCGGCGTCCGCGATCTGGAGCAGCGCCTGGTGAGCGCTTCCGAATGGGAGCAGCGGCCCAAACCCGTGGTCAGTGACGCAGTCCCGGTTGACCCCACAGACCCGAAAGCGTACATGGACAAAGTGCGCCTGATGTACGATATGGCCCGGCTCGCTTTCGAAACCGATTCTACGCGTTTCATCGCCCTGCTGCTCGACAGCGTGAACTCCCCCGCCATCACGGCCGATGGACAGCCGACGGACGACGGCTATCACAATCTCTCCCATCACGGGAAGAACGCCGGCAAACTCGCCCAGCTCGAACGCATCGACCGCGAACACATGAAGCTGTTAGCGAAACTGTTCGGCGATCTCAAAGCACGCAACGAAGGTGGCGAAACACTGCTGGATCGCTCCATGATTCTCTACGGCAGTAATCTGGGGAACGCGGATACGCACGTGACAACGAACCTGCCGGTTCTGTTCGCGGGCGGCGGTTTCCGCCACGGCCAGCACCTCGCGTTCGACCGCGACCGCAACTACCCACTGCCGAACCTGTTCGTTTCCGTGCTCCAGCGTCTGGGAATTGAGGAAGAGAAATTCGCCACCTCCAGCGGCACCATGCGCGGTCTGGAAGTGGCTGCGTAACGGCGGTATAGCCGCCCCCATAAAAAAGGCGGCGGCCTTTCGGCCGCCGCCACACTCCACAATCTAACAACTACGGCTTTGCGAACCGAGCGTCTGCCACGGTCACGTTCGCCTTCGCGTCCGCAACCTTATACGTATCGAGCGTGCTCCAGTTGGTCACCTTGATTTCAAAAGGTACCTTCACGTCGCCGGCAGCCCGGTAATCCGCAAAGTCAAACTGCTCCCGCAGAGAGCCCAGCGGTGTCCGCGTGGTCACAATGCGACGGACCAGCAGCCCCGAACCGATCTCGAAATAAAGCTGCTCATTCGCCGTCCCGGCACGACCCGAAACCTGCGTCGTGTCCTTGCCGTTGATTTGTGTCGGACGTCCCGAAGTCTGCACATTCGTGTACTTCTCCGTCAGATGCAGCACGTTGCCAACATCGTTCAGCCGCGTCGCCAGATCCAGCCCGAAACCAACGAGAGCCCCCGTCCTTGCTCCAGTCTGCTGCCAGCCCGCCGTACCGTCAAAACCGATAACCGTGGCATCGGGCTTCGACTGACGAGTCTCGCGATACTTGTTCGCCTTCTCTTCAATCGTGAACGCCGCCGCCTGCCCTGCGCGGTTGGTCACTGTTCCGGTGAGCGTAAGCGACTGGAGCTTCTCCACCGCGGAACGACCGCCCACGGCTGCCAGATACTTGTTCACCACATCATCGATCGGAGGTCCGGGAACGCGCTGAAAACCACCGCGACCGCCACCCGAAGCTCCAGCCGCACCCTGAGGCCCACCGGGACCGCCCGGTCCACCCGCCTGCATTCCGGCCGGAGGACCAGGAGGAGGCGGCGGAGGCGTCATCATCGCTGTCACCTGTTCGGGCGTCAGCATCTCAGCCATCGGCAGGCCCACCGGGCGATTCTTCCCCGCATGGCAAGTGGCGCATTCCACCTGAACGCCCAGATTCGCGGCATTCACGCCATAAACCATCTTCATCATCGAGCGCGCCGTCTGCTTCGTGCGTTTATCGTCCTTCTCCCAGGAGAAGTCGCCTGACGCTTCCTGCACGTGGCAATCCACGCAGTGAAAGCTGGTCGCCGCCGCCACATAGCGCATCGTAGCGTCTATTTGCGCGGCCGGAACGTTGGTCAGAATCTGGATGTTCTTGTACTTCTCGGGGGCCATTGGGCCCGTGGGTGCCGGTGGCTGCTGCGGCCCACCCTGCGGAGGCTGCGCGCGCATCCCCTGCGGAGCGGCAATCAGCAACACCGCGACAGCGGCAACGCCAAAACTACGTTCTAAAAAACTCATAAAGGAACTCCCGGTTGCGCAAAAAGGCAACTGGGTCCAAGTTTACCGCGCGGCAAGCGGTCTAACGAACAGGCGCAGGCAATGGGTTGCGTTCCGCAGCAAACTTCCGCCGGTGCCAGTGCGGATAAGGCAGGGGCTGCGCGCTCACTTCGTCCAGACGAATCACTTCCTCGTCACTCAATTGCCAGGTCGCCGCGGCCAGATTATCCCGTAGCTGCTGCTCATTGCGGGCTCCAACGATCACGGTATCCACGCCAGGCTTCCGCATTACCCAGTTCAACGCTACCTGCGACACTGAAACACCGCGCGTGGTCGCAATCTCCACCAACACGTCCACAATCCGATACAACTGTTCAATATCGATATTGCCCGGCATGTCCAGCGTGTTCAGGCGCGATTCCTCAGGCTTCCCTTGCCCACGCCGGAACTTGCCCGAAAGCAGCCCCGCCTGAAGAGGACTCCACACCATAATCCCCGTGCCCTGATCCAGCGCGACCGGCACCAGTTCATGCTCCGCCTCGCGCGCCAGCAGCGAATAGTTGATCTGCTGCGAAATGTACCGCGGAACACCCAGCCGGTCAGCCGTCATGTGCGCCTTCATTAGTTGCCAGCCCGCGTGGTTCGAACACCCGGCATAGCGGATCTTCCCCCCGCGGATCAGATCGTCATATGCGCGCAGCGTTTCATCCATCGGCGTCATGGCGTCGAAGCTGTGCGACTGATAGAGATCAATGTAATCGGTGTTGAGCCGGCGCAGACTGTCCTCACAGGACTCAATCAGATGCCTCCGCGAAAGCCCCGCCTGATTCGTACCCGGCCCGAGCCGGTTGAAGCCCTTGGTGGCCAGCACGATATTCTTACGTCGCGAACCCAGCGCCGCGCCCAAAACTTCTTCGGACTTGCCGAAGGAATAAATATCCGCGGTGTCGAAAAGGTTGACGCCCGCTTCAAGGCAAATGTCCACATGGTGCCGGGCTTCGTCCACCTGTACATTCCCCATGGCAGCAAAGCGGCCCTCGCCGCCCAGCGTCATCGTGCCGTAGCTCAGCACCGAAACTTCCAGCCCCGTCGCGCCTAACAATCTGTATTCCATGAGCTTCAGGATATAACGATGCCAGGGTGCCCCGACGAAACGGATGGTGGCCAGGCAAAACGGATAGCGTCGCGACAAAACGGATAGTGCCGCAACAAAACGAATGGTCCCGCGGCAAAACGAGACCCTTTGCTAAAATACAAATAGTCTTTGCTGTTCCCCCAAACGCCCGGTTAGCTCAGTTGGTAGAGCGCCAGTTTTGTAAACTGGATGTCGCTGGTTCAATCCCGGCACCGGGCTCCACCCTCACCCTCTGAACCTGCCAGAATCTTTGCCATCCTCCCCCGCTGCACGGGATATACTCAGACAATGCGTGGCCTCTTCATCTATCCGCTACTTGCCGTTGTTTTGTTTCACGGTGTGTCCTCCGCCCAGAACATCCTGAACAATGGTGGCTTTGAAAAAGGTCTCATGTGCTATTCCGATTATGTCTGGGCCGGCAACTACCAGTTCCAGCTTTCCGCCGACTCACACTCCGGCCACTACTCCGCCAAAATCGCCTGTGTCGGCACCGGATGCCAGAAGGCGGGCATCGCTTCCAATCTCATTCCGGCCCCCGCCAACCAGACGTACAAACTCAGCATGTACTCCAAATGCCCCGCAGGCCGCGTTGCCATCGTATACGTGCCCGGAATGGCGTTTGGCGATGTCGACGCCTACCTCGCCTGCAACGGCGACTGGAGCCTCAATCAACTTTCTTTTTCCACGGGAACAGCGCCCACGTATCTGTTCTTCTACATATTCAACATGGACACCTCCTGGCTCGAAGTGGACGACATCTCCCTGACCTATGGCGACGGCACCGCCCCCCAACACGTCACCCTCCACCCCGGCCAGCGCAACGTCGCCATCTCCGGCAACAACGTTATGGTTGACGGCAAGCCATTTCTCTCACTTGGCTTTTACGATGTCGGTTACAACGACCTTGCCCAGGCAGCCGCCACCGGTGCCAATACCGTCAACTCCTACGAAACCTACAACGATACCGATTGCTTCAACACCGGCCAAAAAAGCTATCTCGATACCGCATACGAACTCGGCCTGAATTTCATACCCGACTCCTCCTTTTCCGCCAGGCTCCAGACCCCGGACGTTTTCCCGGGTATCGCTCAGACCTTCGCCCCCCATCTCGCCAATATTGCCTGGCAACTGGCCGACGAACCTGATCTCATCGAACTTCCCCCGGACTACGTCCCACCTTCGACTTTTCTCGCCGAAAGCGCGGCACTGAGGACGCAGACCTCCCTCCCCGTGACCGCCGACTTCGAACACGCCCACTGGGATGTCGCGGGCAGGATCATTCCCTATAACGGCTCCACCGATATCTGGATGGCGGAACCCTACGGGCCGGATTTCAGCGTCATCAATCACGCAGTCAATCTCTTCAACTCCATTCAGAGCAAACCAATCTGGTTCGCTCAGGATGCTATCGATGCCACTCTGATCGTACCGAAGGCCTACTGGGCCATCCTTGCCGGATCCACCGGAATCGTCTACTACAACTGGGATACTTTCAAGACGGATGCCGCCAAACTGGCCGCCGCGACGCAGGCGTTCAGCGAACTAAAGAGCCTCCAGCCGGCGATTTTCGGCACAAAGATCGATAGTCTGGTCAACACGCCGTTGGGACTCGCTTCCATGTCACGCTTCGATCCAGCCTCCGGTGTCAGCTACGTCCTGGCGGCCAAAAGTACCGCAGGCACCCTGAGAGGAAGCTTTCAGGTCGCAGGTCTGGCAGCCGGCCAGCAGATTAACGTCGTCAACGAGAATCGCGCCATCACAGCCAATTCCGGCTCCTTCATGGACACCTTCGCCGGCATCTCCAGGCACGTCTATGCCATCCGCGGTAACACCGCCACGCTGGCTGCTGCATTCGGCGCACCTACCGGTCCCGTTGCCAACCGCAACTGGAAGATTCAGGTCTACAACTCCGGCATCGTACCCGCCAACAATGCCGTCATCACCGGCCTCACCCTGAATCAGACCTCCGGCACCGTCTGCCATCCAACCCTCGCATCCGGCACCATCCCGACACCCCTTGGAAGTCTCGCCCCCACTGCATCGGCCACCGCCAACCTGCTGCTCAACTTCACAGGCTGCGACAATACGTCCCGCTTTACTGCCACTCTGGCCTTCGGTGCCAGCGCTGGGGTGAGCGTTTCCACCATCGTCCGCGCAAATCTGCCGATGTAAGCGCGACCTGCTTCAGAACTTCAACCGCAATGAAATCGACATCCGCCTCGCATTATTCTGCGCGCCCGTAATCGTCCCGAACGAAGCGTTCGTCTGCGCGCCCGTCGCGAAATTATAAGTCAGCGTCGAATTCGGATTCGCCGGATTGAAGTGATTGAAGAAATCGAACGTCTCCGCCCGGAACTGCAACACCCGTGTCTCACTGCGCCCCAGACGGAACTCCTTATACATGCTGAGATCGAAGTTCCAGAAGCCCGGCCCGTACGCCAGCGTCAGCGGCGTATTGCCAATGCCAAATGAATTCGCCGCCGGCAGCGCAAAGCTCGCCGCATTCAGCGGTGTCCACAGCCGAGTATCGCTCGTCGTCGCCACAGACCCCGGGCTCGTCTGAGTCGACCCGGCCGGCAACCACATCGGCCCATTCATCTGGCACCGCAGCGGCGGCGCTCCCGTCGGCGTCCCGTACCAGTAACCAATCGGCGCGTTGATCACCGAGCAGTTCACCGTCATCGGCAAGCCCGAAAAAATGGCACCGACGCCGTTCAGATTCCAGCCCCGCAGCAATACCCGCGCCACCTTCGGCGTCTTTGCATTGCCCGCCGAAAACTTCCACCCAAAGTTCAGATTCAGCGCCTGTTTCCTGTTGGCCACGTTCTTCGTCAGCACATCCGGCAGCCATTGGTTGTGGTTGTACGTAATTGTCTTCTGCCACGTGTAATTGGAACCGAACTGCAGCCGCTTCCCTACCCTGCGATTCAATTGCACCTGCAGCGCGTCGTAGTAGCCTTCGCCAATACTGGTGAATTCGCTGATCGCGCCATAACCCGGAAAACTCCCCGCCAGCGCGCGAATCAGATTCGCCGAATAGAAGGCGCCTGTCCCGCCATTCGTGCTCGTCGGATCCAGAAACCGAAGCACCTGCCCGCTCGTCGTCGTCCCCGCACCCACCGTCGGCTTCCAGTCCGTATACGGTGCCACCGCGTTGCCGTCCGTCGCAGTCCCGAATCCGTGGTGGTGCACGTTCCCCACATAGCCCACATCCAGAATCATCTGACGCCCCAGATCCTGCTGCACACCGAAACTCCAGTTGTAAACCGAAGGCGGCTGGTAATCAGGCGACCCGCCATTCACGTTCTGCGGCACCAGCAGTCCCTGCGTCGCCAGAAGATTATTGAAAGTCGTGTTGTAGTAAATCGGTGCCCGGAAGTAAGGAGGCGCGGCCATCGGGCCCGTGCCAGACCCTGTCGCGCCAATCGTATCCACGCCAAAAGCCCTGTCATAGAAAATGCCGAAGCCCGTGCGCAGCGCCAGTTTGCCGTGGCCCAGGACGTCCCACGCCAGACCAATCCGCGGTGCCAGTTGAATCGGCGGCGTGTGAAAGAAACTCGTCTGGTACTGCGCCATCCCCGAGAACGGATTGCCATTCGCCGGAAACGATGCCGGGTCAAAGGCCGTGGAAAGCGACTGCGCATACGTCGCCCCCGTCACCGGATTCTTCGCCACCGCGCTCCCCGCCGGGCACACGCTGCCCGCCGCCACAGCCACCGCACACGCTGGATAAAGCACCTGCCCCGCCCGCGCCGTGTTGTAAGCCGCTGCATTGAAAATACCCAGCGTCGCCCCCGGCGAATACACCGGCCCCGCGCTCACAAACCGCAGCCCGATATCCGCCGTCAGCCTCCGGCTCAGCTTCCACGTATCCTGGGCAAACCATTCGATCTGCTTGTATCGCGCATGGTTCACCTGCTTCACGTTGTCTTCCCCATACGCCTGCACCGCGCCCGTCAGCATGTTGGAAAACGCGTAACCCGTATCATTCGGGTTCGACGTGTCCGACCCAAACCAATACGTCCCCGCCGTGTTGTATGTCGAATAAACGCTCACATTCCGCGAATCGTGCTCAAAGTAGAACCCGAACTTCACGCTGTGCTTCTTCCGCACCCACGTCAGCGTATTCGTCAGACTGTCAATCTCATCCGTGCCGTTAAAAGGCCACCGGCTATCCCACCCAAACGACGGCGCAGCCCCCGTCACCACCTGCCCCGCCGCTTGCGCCCCCGTCGTCCCGAAATTGATATTCGGAATCAGGTTGAGATTGTTCGCACCAAAGAAATTCGGCAGCGTCACCGCCTGCCCCGCCGGCGTCTTAAGAGCCGGCAGCAGCGCCGCGTTGTACTGCGCCTGATCCGTAATCCCTACAATCTGGTGCGCGCGGTTGATCCCCCAGGTGAACTCATTGATCAGATTCGGCCGGAACGTGTGAATCACCGTCGAGGCCACCCCTGCCGACGAAATGTCATACCCAAAACCCGTCGTCTGCCCCCAACCCGCGCCCGCAGGCCCCAATATCGCACCCGGACCGTCCGACCCCTGATAATCCTGGATCAGCCGCAGAGAACTCGTCGTCTTCTTCGCCACGTTGTAATCGAGGCGCAGAATCCTGTCCTCCCGCGGCTCCAGCCTGGTCCACTGGAACTGCGTGTTGTAGCCCCGCGCCCCCGTGATGTCAAAGGCCAGATTGTTCACTCCCGGAACGGGAAACAGATTCATCATCGCCGCCCCCACAGGGCTCACCCGACTCGCGGGAATTAGATTCCCCGAAAACGGCGCGCCCCCTGCCAGCGGATTCTTGATCGGAATTTGTACCCCTGTCGACGTCACAGTCTGCGAATAATCCCCGCCCCGTTCCGCCGCAGTCGGCATCGTGTAGCGATTCGGCCCGTTGGTCTGCAGGTTATGCAGATAATCCTCGGAAAAGAAGAAAAATAACTTCGAATGACTGCGATTGAAGCGCGTGCCCGGAATCAGCAGCGGCCCGCCGATCGTTCCGCCGGGATTCTGATACCGATACCGCGCCTTCGGCGTCGCCACCGGAATTCCATTCACGGTCACAAGATTCCGGCTGTTGAACCACTCGTTCGCGTTCATCCACTCATTCCGGTAGTAGTGATACAGAGTCCCGTGATAGCGGTTCGTGCCGTTCTTAATCGTCACGTTCATCTGCCCGCCGCCGCGCGCCCCGTATTCCGCCGTATAGTTGCTCACCAGCACTTTTACTTCGGCAATGGCATCCACGCTCGGCGCAATGTAGCCGCCGGTCCCGGGTGCGCCGCTGTCCTGACTGGCGATGCCGTCCAGCGTGACCAGCAACTGGCCCGGACTCCCGTTCACCCCCGGCCCGCCCTGCCCCCAACCGCGAGTGTCGGTCGTGTTCACCGCCTGCGTGCCGGGCAGCGATCTCAGGATCGACAGGTAATTCCGCCCCGCCATCGGCGTGTCTTCAATCTGCCGCTCGTTCACCGCGATCGCGCGGTCCGAACTATCCGTGGCCACATGTGCCACTTCCGCCGTGACGGAGACCGACGTATTCACATCTCCGACGGCCAGACGAATCTCATGCAGGTCGACGCGCTCCTGCGCCGAAACATTGATGCCGACGTGATCGCTGGCGCGGAAACCCGGTTTCGCGATATGGAGACTGTAGTTGCCGGGGACCAGGCCGGTGAAGACGAAACTGCCATCGGTCGCAGTCGTGTATTCGCGAGGCTGCCCGTTGAGATCGCTCGTGAGCCGGACAGGCAAACCGGAGATAACGGCACCAGCCGGGTCTGCCACCACGCCGCTGATCTGCCCGCTGGTGGTCTGGGCGCTGGAGAGACCAGCCGCCAGAAACACCAAAAACGCTCCCGCTGGAATCCTGATCATCTTCAACCTGGCGTCACTATATACGTGCGACGAATTCAGTGTCAAGTAAAGGGAGGAACTCTATCCAGACCGGTGGAACAGATAACAACTGTTTGCTGACGCGAGCAGTGCCGCAGAACCAGAACTCACCGAACCGCGAAATGTCAGGGGCGGCAGAGAAAATTAATCCCCACCTCACCAGTCCGGCGGCAGCGGCTTCTGTACGAAGCCCTGGTTCACACAGAACTTCACCGACTTGCTGTCCTTCAACTGCCGTTCACAAGGATAAGGGAAGCCCCTCAGGACGAATAACGCTCCGGCCGTGAGCCCGAACAACTACCGCTTCGCAGGCTTCGGAACAATTCGTATCTCGAACAGATTCGGCCACAGTTTCCCTGTCACGAACAGCCTCTTGTGCCCGGCGTCGTAAGCAATTCCGTTCAGAACATCTTCTCCACCTGTGCGATACATAGGACCCAGCAATCCGCCCAGATCGATCCAGCCCGTCACCGCTCCCGTAACCGGTGAAATGCGGGCCACCCGATCCGTCTGCCAGATGTTCGCGAAGAGTTCGCCCTCTACCCACTCCAGTTCGTTGAGATTCGCAACCGGTTTACCGCCATCCAGCACCTTGATGCGCCGCCGCTCCGCCAGAGTCTTCGGATCCCACACCCGAATCTCCGCCGTCCCGTCATCCATATAGACGCTGGTCGCGTTATGCGTCAGTGACCAGCCTTCGCCCTTGTAAGTAAACTGGCGCTGCATCTTGAAATCGTTCAGAGAAAACACAAAACCCACCTGCGTCTGATACGTCAGCTGCACGATTCTATCGCCCAGAATCGTGATCCCTTCGCCGAAATACTGGTCCGAAATCGGAATGCGCTGCACCACCTCGCCGGTTTCCAGCCTCACCTTGCGCAGCGAAGAACGTCCGTTCAGCCCCGTACTCTCATAGAGGAACCCGTCATGGAACTCCAGACCTTCGGTAAACGCGTTCCGGTCATGCGGGTAAACGTGCACCACCTGGTAACCGTAAACCGGCGTAGTTGCCATCTTACCCGCAGTCTGCGCCAGCAGTGCCGCATACAACGCCAGTCCCAAACCCAGAGAAATCCAGACGATCTTCATAAGGGAACTCTTTACCTCATTGCGGACGCGCGGCCGGCCTCTGCGGCGCTTTGCAGCAATCCGGCGGACAAGTCCCCACGCCGCCGTCGCGGACCGCCGCCTGTACCATTTCACGAATCGCGCGCACAAATGCCGGGTGCGTCCCCACCGTACCGGCGCGCACAAATTCAATGCCGCGCTCGCGGCAGGCATCCGCCGCTTCCGTGTCCAGATCGTACAGCACTTCCATGTGATCCGACAGGAAACCAATCGGCACCACCACCAGACGTTTGGCCGCAGTCCCGTGAATGTAGTCCACAATATCCGGTTCCAGCCACGGCTGCCCGGGAGGGCCACTGCGGCTTTGAAACACCAGCGTCGGCGCAGCGTCCCCGCAACTGGCCAGTTTCAATACCTTACCGCAGGCCGCCTGCAGTTCCGCAAGGTAAGGGCTCGATTCCGACATGGAAACCGGCACGCTGTGGGCCGTGAAAATCACCTCTGCCCCGGGCAGTTGTTCCAGCGCCTCGCGCACTCGTGCCGCGGCAGCTTCCAGAAAACCCGGATGCGCGGAAAAAGGACGTATCTTGTCGATGTGGATGCCTTCCACCGACGCACATGCGCGGTCCAGATCTTCCCTGTATTGCCTGCAACCGGAGTACGATCCGTACGCCGACGTCGCCAGCGCCAGCACTCGCTGCACGCCATCCGCCCGCATCTGCTCCACGGTTTCGCCCAGCATCGGATGCCAGTTCCGGTTACCCCAATAAACAGGCAGCGTCACTCCGTGCGAGGCAAACTCCGTTCGCAGCGCCGCGAGAAGATCCTCGCACTGCCGGTTGATCGGACTCTTGCCGTCGAAGTGGTAGTAATGCTCGGCTACCTCCAGCATGCGTTCGCGCGGCACGTTCCTGCCCCGCAAAACGTTTTCGAGGAAAGGAATAACGTCTTCGTGCTTTTCGGGGCCGCCGAAAGAGACCAGGAGAAAAGCGTCATACGGAACGGAGGGCGCGGTGGACATGGGATTCAGATTCCTTCGATTTGAGCCTGGTCGAGAGCGTTTTCCAGGATGTCCGCGATGCGCGCGGACTTGCCCTGCAAAGCCTTCAGCTTCGTTTCCGTGGCATGGAGTTTGTCTGCGAGGTGCAGACACGCCAGCACGGCAACGCGGGTCGAATCACCCGTGCCGGCATGTTTGGCGACGTTGACCATTAGTTCGTCGATCTGCTGCGCCACGGCTTCCACTTCGCCGGGATCGCCGTCAATCAGCAACGAGTAAGTCTGGTTGAAAATGTGTACGCGGACAGGGTGCTTCGGCATCCGGGTGCTCTAACTAAATTCTACGCGGTTCACTGCAAATCGGACACAAAAAAGCCCGTTGGGCACAAAAAAAGACGCAGAGGCGAAAACAACCCGCCCCCGCGCCTATTTTCTCAGTCGTCGTTAAACGGCGTCGAGCGTGTCGATGTGCCCGAGCAGCTTTTCCAGCCGCGTCCGAACCTGCTGCTTCTCTTCGCGCAAAATATCCAGCTCCATCGCGAGTTCAGCGTTGGCATTCCGGACCTCTTCAAGCGATACCCGAAGAGCGTCCACGCTCTTGTCGAGCGAAGCCTTTTCCTCGGCGGCAGCCGTTTCGAGAGCATCCTTCTCCTGCCGGAGCCGGATCACCAAAGCAACTGCCTTCTGAATGCGCGCCTCCAGATGATCCAGTGGATCGATCTGAGATGCGCCGGGTTGAGTTTCGTTTATTGTAGAAGCCATTTGACCTGTCAAAAGCCCAAACTACTTCTTCGCGGCGTCAGCAGCTGCCTTCGCACTGGCTTCGGCGGCTGCAAGAGCCGTCTTTGCCTGCTCGATCAGCAGCGTGAACTGCGAGGCATCCGCCGTCGCCGTCTCCGCCAGAACCTTGCGGTCCAGATCGATACCGGCCAGCTTCAGGCCATGAATGAGAGAGCTGTAGGTGAGGCCGGCTTCACGCGCTGCCGCGCCGATACGGACGATCCACAGCGAGCGATACTGCCGCTTCTTCTGCTTACGACCGGTGTAGGCGAACTTGAGCGCGCGCTCTACCGCTTCCTGTGCGGAACGGTGCAGTTTGCTCTTTGTGAGGAAGTAGCCCTTTGCAAGGGCAAGCGTTCTTGTGCGGCGGTCAGACCGCTTAGTACCACGTTTTACTCTGGGCACGTTTGTCTCCTGATTGGTTTATCTATAATTTGCGGCTGATGGGCACGTGCGGTGGCACCATGGGCTCGCCGATCTCAAACTATCTGCCTGCCGGTTGCCCGGCTTCCGAAACTTCCGGAATTGCAGTCTAGTAGGGGATCATACGCTGCAGCTTCGCCTGATCCGAAGGATCAGCAACTACCGAAGTGTGCAGCTTGTTCTTACGCTTGCGCGACTTGGACGTGAGAATGTGACGGGCAAATGCATGCTGCCTGACCACTTTCCCCGACCCGGTTTTCTTGAACCGTTTGGACGCACCTTTATGTGTCTTTAGTTTGGGCATGACTTGAGTTATCCGGGAAGCTTTAGTCTATCACAGACGTTCAGCGGAAGCTGATCTCAGGCCTGGTCAGTCAGGCAACCGACTGTACCGCGCAAAGCCACACGCTGCTGACAACGCCGGCCCACTCCCGGCCAACGCTCGCCGGACAGGCCCAAAATCACTGTGGCGACGGACTTTGCTGACCCAAACGTTGCAGGACCGTGGAACCTACCGATTCACCGGGTTCCGCTGAAAACCCATAATATCCTTGTACGCTTCCAGCGAGTTATACACGATCGGACAATACGTCGCCCGGTCGATCATCTGCCACATCCGGCTCTCAATCGACCCGTTCCCCCGCACCAGATGGGGGAAATTCCTGCACGTATCCGGCCTGTCCTCATAGATCGTGCAATCGTTCCCGTTCAGGAAAATGCAGCCCTTCTCCGTTCGCCGCAGAATCATCTCATCGTCAAACGCGGAAGCCGTCGTGTACGTGCTCACAAACTCATGCTCCGACATTCCCATCGCTTTCGAAATCCGCGTGGCGTCCCGCTTCGTGATATCCGTCTCCGCCACCTTGCAGCAATTCCCGCAGGCGCGGCAGTCGATCTGCCCCTCGATTTCCTCCGCCACCCGCCGAAACTTCAGGTCGGAAAAATTGTGCCGCTTCATGTGTTTCCTGAAACGTTCGTTCTCCGCCAGCTTCTTAGTGCCAAGGCGGTCGATCTGGACCAAATCTGTAATAGGGGGCGGCATCTTCTACTCCAAGCGTAGCGGATTGCGCTGTGAGAACATACAACATGCCTGAAATCGCGTCAGCCGGTGGCGGTAACGCCACGTCAGTCGATAAGAGCAACGCCCAATGGGACCGCTCCTTCTTTGGCCATCCCCGCGGACTTTCCACTCTCTTTTTCACCGAAATGTGGGAACGCTTCAGCTATTACGGGATGCGCGCCCTGCTGATCCTCTTCATGACTGCCACCGTCGCCAAAGGCGGCCTTGGCTTCCCCACCTCAAAAGCCGGTGCAATCTACGGCCTGTATACCGCGCTCGTTTATCTCCTCTCACTCCCCGGCGGCTGGATTGCGGACCGCATCGCCGGCCAGCGCCGCGCCGTCCTGATTGGCGGCATCATCATTGCCTGTGGACATTTTTCGATGGCGATCTCCGGCCTCACCACCTTTTACCTCGGCCTGGGGCTGATCGTCCTCGGCACCGGTCTGCTCAAGCCAAACATCAGCACGATGGTGGGGGCTCTTTACACCCCGGAAGACGCCCGGCGCGATGGCGGCTTCTCCATCTTCTATATGGGAATCAACATCGGTGCCATGATCTCGCCCCTGGTTTGCGGCTACCTGAGCCATCGCTTTGACTGGCACTGGGGTTTCGGTGCGGCTGGGGTCGGCATGACACTCGGCCTGATCCAGTACGTCGCCGGGGGAAAATTCCTTGGCCAGGCAGGCCTGAAACCCAGCGGCAGCGTCGCCGATTTTAAGCTTTTCAAACGCGGACTCGCCATCGGGGTCAGCATCATCGCCATCGGCACCATCGGCACGATCACCGGAGCCATCACGCTCGCCGCAGAAAGCGTTTCTACGGTCTTCGGCGTTCTGCTGCTCGGCATCGTCATCGCGTTTTTCGTCTGGCTGTTCTCGGCACCGGGTTACTCGGGCGCGGAACGCAACCGGTTCTGGGTCATCCTGGCGTTGTTCATCGCTTCAGCGCTTTTTTGGTCGGCCTTCGAACAGGCGGGCTCCACCTTGAACCTTTTCGCGGACCGCAACACCAATCTGCACGCCTGGGATTTCCCATTGTGGGGTCCATTTGTGGCCGAATACTTCCAGTCGCTCAATTCCGTGTTCATCATCGCCCTGGCCCCGGTCTTCGCCTGGATCTGGATCGCACTGAAGCACCGGGAACCCTCCAGTACCGGGAAATTCTCCATTGGGCTGATTTTCGTCGGTCTCGGCTTCGCGATCCTGATCCCGGTCGCCACAGGCACGGCGGTCAGCCCGTGGTGGCTGACGCTGACCTATCTGCTGCACACCATCGGCGAACTATGCCTGAGCCCGGTCGGCCTCAGCGCCATGACGAAGTTGGCACCTGCGCGGATCGGCGGCCTTCTGATGGGCGTCTGGTTCCTCTCCATGTCCGTGGGCGATTACATCGGCGGCCGCCTTGCCTCCGTCTACGAAACCTTCCCCCTGCCTGCGCTGTTCGGCATCGTGGCCGGCTTCTGTATCGTGGTGGGGCTGATCCTGATTCTCTTACTCAAACCCATGAAGCGCCTCGCCGGAGGCGTGAATTGATGACCGAAAAGATCCCACTCTGGCAGCAATACCGTGACCAGTTCCCGGTCACGAAGAAGCTGGTTTACCTGAACCACGCCGCCGTCTCCCCGCTCTCCCGCCGCTCCGCAGAGGCCATGCAGGCGCTCGCCCAGGACGCGCTCGAAAACGGCAGCAACCACTACATGCAATGGATGGCCGCCTACCAGGGGCTGCGCGACGCCACCGCCCGGATGATCAACGCCACCCCGGCCGAGATCGCCATCGTAAAGAACACCTCCGAGGGCATTGCCACCGTCGCGCTCGGAATCGACTGGAAACCTGGCGACATCGTCGTCGCCTTCCGGGAGGAGTTCCCGGCGAACTTCTACCCCTGGAAGCGCCTCGAAGCCAAAGGCGTCACCCTGCGCTGGCTCTCCGTTTTCGACGACCTCGATCTCATTGACGAAGCCGCCAAAGGTGCCCGCCTCCTGGCAATTAGCTACGTCCAGTACCTCAGCGGTTACCGGGTGGACCTCAACCGCATCGGCGAAATCTGCCACCGCCGCGGCTGTTTCTTCTTCGTCGATGCCATCCAGGGGATGGGTGCCTTCCCCATCGACGTGCGAGCGTCTCACATCGACGCACTGGCTGCAGATGGACACAAGTGGCTCCTCGGGCCGGAGGGTTGCGGGGTGTTGTACGTCCGGCAGGAGCGTCAGGATGAGATCGATCCGGTCGAGTTCGGCTGGACCAACGTGGCCAAATACGCCGATTATTCCTCCCGCGACATGGCCCTGCGCCACGACGCCGGAAGATACGAATGCGGAACGCTTAACACAATTGGATGCTTTGGCTTACAGGCTGCCTGTGAACTCTTGCTTGAGGCGACAATCGAGCGCGTTGGCGAGGCCATTCAGGCTCTGGGTGACCGGATCTGGCAGGGCGCTCAGGAACTGGGCTTCGAGACACTCGGGAGTCGGTCGCCCGAGACCGGCGCGGGTATTGTCTGTATCCGCAAACCCGGCGTGGAGAGCCCGTATATCGTCAGCCGCCTCAAAGACGCCGGCTTCATCGCAGCCCCCCGCCAGGGCTGGGTGCGGATCGCGCCACACTTCTACATTTCGCCCGCCGAAGTGGATTCGATGCTGGACCAGTTGAAAGTCCTGACAAATCCTTAATTTTCTCTGTCACATTCCGCCTTCGCAGTGAAGTCTAATGTAAGACATGGCAGATTTACAGTTTGACTCCGGAATGGGCCGCCGCGATATTTTTCGTTTCGCCGCGCTCACCGGCCTCTCCCTCTGGGCGGAGACATACGCTTTCGCCGCTTCGGACTTCTGGAACAAGAAGAAACCGGCGGAGTGGACCGAACAGGAAATTCAAGAGCTGAGGACGAAGTCCCCTTGGGCAAAGAAGGTCGACGCCGATGTTTCCGGCGGTCGCGGCGGCGGAGCTGGCGGCGGTGGCGGTGAAGGCGGCGGAGGTGGGGGTGGCGGACGCGGCGGCGGAGGTGGCGGTGGTGGCCGCGGCGGCGGTGGTGGTGTAGCCCCAGCCGGCGGAGGAGGTGGTGCCCCGGCGACTACCCTCGAAATCCTCTGGCAGAGCGCCAAGCCGGTGCTCGACGCACATCCAATCAAGTTCCCGGAAAAGCTGGATAATCACTATCTCCTTGCTGTGACGGGAGTTTCGCCCATGGTCATCGCGGCAACGGTGATGGGTGGTGGGCGTGGTGGCGGACGTGGCGGCAGTGGCGGAGGCCGTGGTGATCGCGGCGGTGGACGCGATGGTGGCGGTGGCCGCCCAGAAGCGGCGAATTCTGGTACCCCAGCAGGTCAGGGGCAGGCGTTTGGCGGCAACCCCACCGCTGGAGGTGCCGATCCCGCTCAGCCAGTAGATCAGATGGCACCGCTGAAACGCGGCACGACTTTGTTGGTCAAGGGCAAAGCCCCACAGAACGCGGATATTGTCATGGCAATGAACAATAACGCGGTTCTTGTCTTCGGCTTCTCAAAAGATGTTCTGAATCTTACAGTTGCCGATAAAGAGGTAGAGTTTGACCTGAAGCTGAGCGGCCTCACAGCCAAGGCCAAATTCAACCTGAAAGACATGATGTACCACGAGGAACTAGCGCTGTGATTAGGGCCAAAGCTGACTGCTGAAAGCTCAAAAAAGCGTCGGCTGGTCATCAGCCGGCGCTTTTTTGCGTTTTACCCGCAGAGGACTCCCCACAACTCCCAGTACCTGAACGGTTTTCAGCGCCTCGCGCGGGACAAACACTTTCTGATTGTTCGAATCCGGCTCGGGCGGTGTCACTGTAATTCCGGCGGCTTCCCAGATCAGCAGATTGTTCGGCAGCACCCCGTCCATGACCTCGCCATCGAGGAAAACCATCCTCACCCAGAGCCCTTCCAGCTTCGGCCGGTTCAAAAAAACCCGCGACGGCTCCGGGTCCGCATCAAAATCTTTCACAAATGAAACAGACCGAACTTCCCGGTACGGAAGCAGCGTCAAAGCCCCGTCCTGCCGCAGCAATTCTATAGCTTGCGGCTGTAAATAGCTGAAAGGATTGACAAATCCCGTCAGGCTCTCCCGCTCGAAGCGCCGTACGACTACCTTTTTGGCTGTGGAACCGGCCATGAGCGCCTCCTGAAAACCCAAAATTCCCTCCAGACGGACGCTACGTTCCTGCTGGAAATGATTTAAACATTTTCGGGAATATTGTATCATTGCTCGGAAGGGTTCATTTCATGATGATGCGTACCGGAAGTACGGCTGTGTCGCCGATCTCCAGCGGAATCAGGGGCTTCATCACCTTTTGCCGGATGGAGAAGGGCTTATCCAGGAACTCGCTGGAGGCGTACGGCAGGGATCTGGAAGATCTGCGATCCTATGCCGAGCCTCTGACCGGCGGAATTCTGCCCGATGCAGAACTTTTGAACACATACGTTAATCAACTGTATACAAAGAACTTAAGCAGTCGATCAATTGCCCGCCACCTCAGTAGCATTCGCAGCTTCTTCAGTTTCATGGTGACTGAGGACAAGCTGGCCGAGGACCCAACCGGTCACCTCTCCAGCCCGAAAACCTGGACCACCATCCCGAAGTTCCTCAACCGGACCCAGATAGAGAGCCTGATCGCCGCCCCGGACGTCACCAGACCGGTCGGCCTGCGCGACCGCGCCATGCTGGAACTGCTGTACGCTACCGGTATCCGAGTCACCGAATTGATCAATTTGCAGCTTTCGAGCGTAGATGTGGGTATGGGGTTGCTTCGCGTCACGGGCAAGGGCAATAAGCAACGCATCGTGCCGGTGAACGCCGTGGCACTGGCCATGGTCTGGCGGTATCTGGAAGAAGCGCGGCCTGTGCTGCTCAAGAAGAAGCAATCTTCCTGTCTTTTCATCACCGGACGCGGTGCCGGCATGACCCGGCAGGCTTTCTGGGCAGCTATCAAGCTGAATGGCAGGAAGGCGGGGATCTTCCACAACCTCTCGCCCCACGTTTTGCGGCATACTTTCGCCACACATCTGCTGGAGGGCGGCGCGGACCTGCGCAGCCTTCAGGAAATGCTGGGACATGCAGACCTGGCAACGACCGAAATCTACACGCACGTGGTGCGTACAAGGCTGCGCGATACGCTGGACAAGCATCACCCGCGGGCTTAATGAAATGGAGCGCAGCATGAAGGAGCGCAGGGAACAGTTATGAGCGATTACATGTTTGCGCTCGAAAGCCATCTCGACGCCGCCCAAAACCGGACGGTGGCGGAGATCCAGCGCATCGCGACAGAAGCCGGGATCACGGTATGGCTTGCAGGCGGTGCTATGCGCGATATGCTGCGCGGCGCGCCCATTCGGGATCTGGATTTCACTGTGGAACGTGACGCGCTGAAGGTCGGCAGGGCGCTGGCCCAGGGCACTCAGGGGGAGATTGTCGGCGAAGACAGCCTGAAGCGCGGGGTAGAACTCGAACTTCCAGGCGGCATCCGCGCCTCGGTATCCAACGCCCGCACCGAAAAGTACGCCAAACCGGGCGGCAAACCCCAAATCGGGGCGGCCACCATCCACGAAGACCTTTCGCGGCGTGACTTTACGATCAACGCGATCGCCCTATGCCTCAACCGGGGAGCCAAGGGTCTGTTGGTGGACCCCACCAACGGCCAGGCGGACCTGCTCAACCGGGAACTCCGTACCACGAATTCCATGGCGTTTTACGACGACCCCTCGCGCGTCTTCCGTCTCTTCCGCTTCAAGCATGTGCTCGGTTTCGAGATCGCGCCGCGCACGCAATCGCAGCTCGATAATGCGGTGCTCGGTGAGTACCTCAACCCGAATCCGGCCGCGCTGGCGGCTGATCTGCGGGCACTGTCGTCCTGCGAAGGGGCCATCGGAGCCATTGAGGATCTGGACCGTCTGGGCCTGCTGAAACTGCTGAGTCCGGCGTTGACGGGTGCGAAGCTGAATACGGCGGGTCTGGCGCGTTTTGAGAAGCAGACCCATGCAGTGTTCCCCGGCGGCACGGAACTGGGCTGGCTGGCGTTTTTGATCGTGCTGCTGGAAAAACTGACGCCGAAGGAGCGAGCGGCGGCGCTGACCGCGCTGGCTCTGCCGGCTGCCGAACTCAAGACGGTGCAGAAGCTGGAAGCGGCGGCAAAGAAGCGCGAGGCGTTACTGAAATCGCCGAAGATACATAAGCCGTCCCAGGTTTGGGAAGCGCTGAAGGATGCGGATACGGCGGAGGTGCTGCTGGTGGCGTATGAGTCGGCTGCGCGTGTGGTGCAGGACCGGATCAAGGCTTACTACCAGAAGTACCTGCCGACCGCGCAGGAAGTGACCGAAGAGCAGGTGGTGGCGGCAGGCCACAAGCCGGGAACGCCGAAGTTTGAGAAAGCGTATCAGGCGCTGGTGGTGACGAGGCTGAACGCTCGTCCGAAGAAGGTGGAGCCGGAACCGGAGCCGCCGCCACCGCCGCCGATGAGCATGGGCAGGGGACGACCCGCACGGGCTTCCTGAACACCAGCACTCATCGCTGCTGGTGTTCAGGGCCGAAGGACGCTTTGGACCAGAAAGCCCAGTTCGCGGGCGAGACCGAAAGGTAACCGCCCCTGAACGCGCTCAAATATCTTCGGCATAACGACAAGATCATGACTCGACGGAGGCGTGTAGCTGCGATTGTACCGGTCCAGCCACCGATAGAGCTCCTCGACGGCAACGTTGGATATCCGGGCGTCGGATACTTCAACGGCCTCCAGATAAACCTGAAGCCGAACCCATTTTCCAGCATCTCTTAGAATTCGCAGAATGGCTAACCAAACGCGCCATTCCGGGTTCTTCAACGCCAGTATCCATATCTCGTGGGCAGGCAGAAGACGTGCAACCAGCAAACTAAGACCGGCCTCGCGTGCAACGGACGGGACATCTGAGGCGACCATTGCCTGGAGATCAATCTCCGCATCGCTCCTGAGCGCGCGGAGAGCCAGGACAACGGCACGGCGCGTGCGCGCGGACGGAATCGAAACCAGGCGCGCGATCACGGCCGCATCGCTGCCATCGCCAACTTCCGCCAAACCCCGAACACGGATATCGGTTGCGGGATTCATGGCATCGGAGATGACATTCCGGTAAAAGTTGACAGCAGTTCGAGGTGCGAGCCTATCGACAAACTTCTGGCAGGAAGCACGGATCGCAGCCGACCGATCGAGCAGGAACGGAAGGATCTGCTCCAATTCCGGGTTAGGTTCCGCTACGAATGAATCAAAAGCAAGGCGTCGATTTGGAGAGTACGGATCTGCGGCACACTTCTCGCGCAGACGGGGCCATCCTGCAGGAAGAGTCTCTATCGTTGTCACGTAACCCCATTTCCGTATAAGGACGTCCTGGTCCGCCACCGCCATCTCAACGGTCTTGATAGTGGAAAATGCAGGATTCTGGAAGGCAATCCGAAAGAATTCCCGCCTCGCAATCCGCGACTCCGCCTGCAGCCCGCTTAGAACAGTTTCCTTGCATTCAGGGCTGTACAGCAACTGCGTCACGGCCTCAAGGATCTCGGATCGAACACGGGTCGATACCGTCAATCGCGTCAGGAGTGGAAGGCACTTCCCAAACGCTCCTGCACATTCCGGACGAAGGCGCTTACGAACCAAAGACTCGGCGAGCGCCCTTACCGGATCAACCCAATCTGCCAGACGAAGCAGAAGGAAAGGCAAAGAGTCGGCGGAGGGATCTGAGTCAAGGATACTGAGCGCAGACGCACGAACGTAGCCGCTTGGATGGGACGCCAGAAGGCGAACAAAGGCCCAATCGTCGGCAGACACAGCATGCAGAGCCGAAACATCTTTATCACGCAGCACCGGCCACACGCTCGAATATGGCGATCGGCTCCGAAGTGACTCGTCGAGAACCGAAAGGCTCTCGACTGGGATCAATGCCACCAATTCGCGAATTACAGCTCGCGCGGCACCCTGGATTTGACCGGCAGCCCCCAGGCCAATGAGGTCGAGGATTGCTGCGGATTCACGAGCATCCCGAATCGCCAGCAGCAATTCGAGAGATCTCGATTTTCCCGTCCACCGCGTCAGAAGTGTCGTACTCTGTCGCAACTCCATGACCAGATCGCGAGTGGACGGGGAGAGTCCGAATTGGCTCTTTCGCATCGGATTTTAGGTTGGCACCGGTCTGGTAATCAGCCCGCCAGCGGGTCCCAGACAGTTCGCAGGTCGAGAACAAATCCAGCCACTGGGCCCTCACCGGAAACCGATGCCACTCCCGAGAGCAATTCGGGTTCGCGATCCGGCCGGTAGATTTCGACTGTCCGCTGCTCAGGATCGATCATCCATCCCAAACGCGCACCGTTTGCAATATACTCCCGCATCTTGGCACGCAATACGGGCAAACGGTCCGAGTGGGAGCGGAGTTCAATCACAAATGCCGGGCACAAATGCCAGTAGCCATCCCGGCTACCTTCAGGGAGCTTCCGGACATCGTCCTTCAACGTCCAGGAGGCGTCGGGAGACCGTCGCGCACCATCGGGAAGCAGGTAGCCTGTCGAGGAGTCATTCGCAACGCCCCTGCCATCCGCCCGCGTCCATGTACCCAACTGCACCGCAATTTCAAGATTTCTGGCACCAGTCGTGGAATAGTTTGGCGGCATGACGATGATCTCGCCTTCAGCGGTCGTTTCGAAGAACAGATCGGGATGTTCGGCGCAGAAAGCCGCGAACTGCGAGTCCGTCATCGGCTGCGCGGTCAGCGTCGCGGGCAGAAAAGCTTCGTCGATCGTGAACGACATGTCTGTATCGTAACGCATTGGCGGAACTTCGTTTCCGCTTAACTCATATACCAGCCACCGTTCACATTGATCGTCTGTCCCGTGATGTACCCGTTCCCGGCCAGCATCAGCGCTACCGACGCCACTTCTTCTGTTTCCCCGAATCGCCCCACGGGAATCAGGTCCGGCTTCGCATTCGGATTGGACGTCACCATCTCCGTCACCACCAGGGCCGGGGCAATGGTATTCACAGTGATGCCCTCCTTCGCCAGGTGTCTGGCGTAGTAGTGCGTCAGACCGTGCAACCCCGCCTTCGACGCCGCGTAGTGCGGCCCCACCACGCCGCCCAGTTGCGCAGCCACCGACGACAAATTGATGATCCGCCCCCACGTCCGGGCACGCATCCCCGGCAGGACCGCCTGCGTCATCAGGAAGCACGACTTCAGATTCACAGTCATCAGGTCATCCCAGTCGCTCTCGGTGACCTGTTCAATGGGTTGAGTCCGGATGATCCCAGCGTTATTCACCAGGATGTCCGCAGGCCCCAGTGCGGCTTCCGTCTCGCGCAACAGTCTCGCGACCTCCTCCGAACGCGACACATTCGCCTGCACGCAAATGCACTTCCGCCCGGCGGCCAGGACGGTAGCTTCCGTCTCCCGAGCTTCGGCCTCACGACGGACGTAGTTCACGGCCACATCCGCCCCGGCTTGCGCAAACGCAACCGCAATCGCCCGGCCTATCCCCCGCCCCGAGCCTGTCACAATCGCAACCTTGCCCGCCAGATTCGTCATGATGACTTCCTCACCACGTATTCCACCTTCACCGCATCGGGCCCTACCGCAACCTTCGACGGCACCACGATCACCGCGACGCCCGCCTCTTTGTAGAGTTGTTTCAGCAGCAGCATGGTTCCATCCACCTTGTTCTGGTCAAAAGGCTCATTCACGCCAAACAGTACCCCGCGCTGCGCCATCTTCTCCCGCAGCGTGGCCGTCGGAATCTTCTTAAAAGAACCTGTCTCCCGAATCGTCCAGGAACGTACCAGCGGAGCCTTCGCCGCCGGCTGCCCGAACACCGCCATCGCGCCGGAAAGTGTCAGCCAGATCAGTCTGAATCGAAGGTTTCGCATGAAGTTACCAGGTCGAATCTTATCGCACGGAGCCTCGCCCACCCCCACCCGATACAATCAAAAGAATGTCAATGGTCGTCGTTGGTTCCGTCGCATACGACGGAGTCGAAACTCCTCACGGAAAAATTGATCGCATGCTGGGCGGCTCCTGTACTTACGTCGCGCTTTCCGCCAGCTTTTTCACCGCCCCCAAGATCGTAGCCGTCGTCGGCGATGATTTCGCTCCGGAGGATTCCGAACTGCTCGCCAGTCGCGGCATCGATCTTTCCGGTCTGGAGCGCGTCCCCGGCAAGACCTTTTTCTGGGCGGGCAAATACTCCCCGGATATGAACGATCGCGAGACGCTGGTCACTGACCTGAACGTCTTTGCCGACTTCAACCCCAAGCTTCCCGATTCCTACAAGAACGCGCCCTACGTGCTGCTCGGCAACATCCAACCCGCGCTCCAGAAATCCGTGCGCGCCCAAATGGATGGCTCGCAGCGCATTGTCGGCGGCGACACCATGAACTACTGGATCGCCGACTTCCGCGAGCAGTTGCTCGCCACCATCGCCGAATGGGATTTCCTGCTCATTAACGATGGCGAAGCCCGCATGCTCTCCGGCGAATACAATCTCAAAAAAGCCGCCGCCAAGATCCTCGAAATGGGTCCGAGCACGCTCGTGATCAAGCGCGGCGAATACGGTGCCATCCTGTGGCGTCGTGATGGCCACTTCATGGCCCCCGGCTACCTGTTGCGCGACGTATTCGATCCCACTGGCGCGGGCGATTGTTTCGCTGGCGGCTTCATGGGCTACCTGGCAGGTCAGGGCATCGACTTCCGCGCCGACCGCGTGGACCACAACGAAATCCGACGCGCCGTGATCTATGGCTCCGTCATGGGTAGCTACTGCTGCGAGCGCTTCGGCGTCGAAAGGTTCCGCACGCTCACGCGCGCTGAGATTGATGGCCGTTTCGAAGAATTCCAGGAATTCACGGCGTTCTGATCGCCCGGCGAGATCCCGCAACCTTGCGCAGATCCTCGCCGTGCCGATTTGCGCTCTCGTTTGTGCCATCGTCATGGCCGGCGCGGCGCGTTACTTCTATACTTCCGGCGTCACGCTTTGGTACGGCGATGCCGAAGCGCACCTGAACATCGCTCGCCGCATCATTGATTCGCGCACGCCCGGCTGGTCACAGATTGGCAGCACCTGGCTTCCCCTGCCTCATCTGCTCATGCTGCCGTTCGTTCGTTATGACAGCCTGTGGCAGAACGGGCTGGCTGGAGCGATACCGGCGGCCATCGCGATGGCGCTGGCCGGCACATTTCTGTTCGCCGCCATGCGACGCATTTTCGATAGCGCACTCGCCGCGTCGGCAGCTACGGCAGCATTCCTGCTCAATCCGAACACTCTCTACCTCGGGTCCATCCCGATGACCGAACCTTTCTTCTTCGCGTCACTGTTCGCCCTGCTCTACTTCACGGTTCGCTTTGGGCAGACCAAAGGCTGGGGTTCTGTGATCGGGGCCGGAATCGCGGCCTGCTGCGCGGCCCTCACCCGCTATGAGGGCTGGTTTCTCATCCCGTTCGCAGCGGCGTTCATCCTGGTTGCCGGTCGCCGGGTCGTCCCGCGCATCTCGGCCACCGTTCTCTTCTCCCTGCTCGCCGCCATAGGCCCGGCGATCTGGCTGGCGCACAACCGCTTCTGGTTCACTGACCCGCTCTATTTCTATCGCGGCCCGTGGTCCGCTGCCGCCATTCAGGGCAAAGCCTGGTACCCCGGGCAGAACGACTGGCGCATGTCAGTCCACTATTTCATCGAAGCCGGTAAGCTCCTGGCTGGGCTGCCCGCCCTTTGTATCGCCGCCGCCGGAGCGATCGTCGCGCTGGCCGAACGGAAGCGGATCGGCCGCACCGCCTGGCCCGTCATCCTGCTGGCCCTCGCACCCGCGTTCTACATCTGGAGCATTCACTCTTCCTCCACACCGATCTTCCTGCCTACGCTCTGGCCGCACAGTTTCTACAACACGCGGTACGCCATGGCATGGCTCCCGCTTGTCGCGCTTGGCGCAGCCGCTATTGCACGTTTCGGACGCATCCCTGCCATTGCAGCCCTGTTGGTCGTCTTTTCCACGTTCCTGTTGCACCCGACCGACCACGCCATCACGTGGCAGGAATCCGACGTCAACTCCCGCGCCCGCCGCGAGTGGATCCAGCAGGCCGCCACGTGGCTCAAACCGCGCATGGGCCGCGACGAAACCATCCTCACCAGCTTCAACGATATGACCGCGCTCTACCGCACGCTCGGCATCCCGCTGCGCCGCACGCTCACCGGCGATAATGATGTGGAATTCGCTATGGCCATGCGCAACCCCAGGGTGTTCCTGCATACCGACTGGGCCATTGCCATCGGTGGAGACGAGATCCAGACCGTCATCGACCGCGCCCGTCGCGAAGGCCCCCGTTACGAATTGAAATTCCGCGCCACCGTCAAAGGCGAACCCGCACTCGAGATCTACAAACGTGTCGACGAACTGCCGATACTCCCCCCAATAGCCCAATGAAGATCCCTTTCTACAAACTGCACGGCGATAAGAACGACTTCCTGCTCACGTATCAGGAAGACGCGCCCACGAAACTGCTCGAAGAAGCCGCCGTTGCCATCTGCGACCGCTACACCGGCGTGGGTGCCGATGGCTGGATGCTGGTTGACCGCACCCCGGGCGACGGCTTCGATGCCTCCATACGGCTCTTTAACTCCGATGGCAGCGAACCCGAACTCTCCGGCAACGGCACCCGGTGCGCCGGCGCGCTCCTTGCAAGCGTGTCCCCTGATCAGAAGGAGTTCCGCATCCGCACCGGTGCCGGGATCAAACACCTCCGCTTGCTCTCGGTGACCGGAACCCATTACGAATTTGAGATGAACATGGGCAGCCCTCGCGTGGTGGAACTCCATGCCACTGTACAGGGCCGCGACGCCGTCATTGTCGACGCAGGCAACCCCCAGTGCGCCATGCCGGTTACCGATTTTGATTTCGACTGGCTCGCCGTGGGCGCGGCTACCGAGCGCGATCCGCGCTTCTCCAATCGCACCAATGTCTCTTTCATCCGTCCCTTGGACGCCAACACCATTGAAGTACGTTTCTGGGAGCGCGGCGCGGGCCAGACCAACAGTTCCGGCACGGGCTCAACCGGTGCCGTGGCCGCGGCCCTTGCCAGAGATATGGTGGTGGATCCGGTGACGGTCCGAACCCCCGCTGGTATATTGAAATTGCGTCGCGAAAGCACCAGTTTGTTGCTGACGGGGCCAGCGGAATTGACCGCGGAGGGATTTTATTACTCGTCTATCCATGCTTGATAAGAAAGGACCAGCGGCGGTGTCATCCGCAGCCGGGCCTGAAACGGAGACCTGGAAGCAGTTAGCTGACAAGATCCGGTCCAAAACGGCAAAAGTCGGGGTAGTCGGCCTCGGTTACGTTGGCCTGCCGCTGGCTGTCGAATATGCCGCGGAGGGCTACCACGTCACGGGAATCGACCTCAACAGCGGCAAGACCGACAAAGTGAATGCCGGTGATTCTTACATTGGCGACATTCCCACCGCCACCCTGGCTCCGCTGGTGAAGGCCGGCCTGCTGACGGCCACCACCGATTTCTCGGTGGTCCGCGAACTCGATACCATCAATATCTGCGTCCCGACGCCGCTCCGGAAGACCAAAGACCCGGATATGAGCTACATCGTCGATTCCTGCGAGGAAATTGCGAAGTACTTTCACCCGGGCATGCTGATCATCCTGGAATCCACCACCTATCCCGGCACCACCGACGAACTGGTTCGCCCCATTCTCGAAAAGAGCGGCCTCAAAGCCGGCGTGGATTTCTTCCTCTGCTTCTCGCCGGAACGCGTCGACCCCGGCAACGCCAAGTTCCAGACCAAGAACATTCCGAAAGTGGTCGGCGGCTACACTCCGGCCTGCACCGAGATGGGCCGTCTGTTCTACCAGCAGGCCCTCGAAAATGTGGTGCCGGTCGGTTCCACCCAGGTGGCCGAAATGGTCAAGCTGCTGGAGAACACTTTCCGCATGATCAACATCGGCCTGGTCAACGAAATCGCTGTCATGTGCGACAGCATGGGGATCAACGTCTGGGAGGTGATCGACGCGGCCGCCACCAAACCCTTCGGTTTTATGCCTTTTTATCCGGGCCCCGGCCTCGGCGGCCACTGCATTCCGATCGACCCCTTCTACCTCTCCTGGAAGACCAAGCAGTCCGGCATTGAAGCCCGTTTCATCGAACTGGCCGGCTATATCAACGGCAACATGCCCCACTTCGTGGTCGACAAGGTACAAAACGCCTTGAACGACGTTTCGAAGCCCATAAAGGGCTCCCGCATTCACATCCTGGGCGTGGCCTACAAGCGGGATATCGACGATGTCCGCGAATCTCCGGCGCTCGACATCATCCATCTGCTGCTCCAGCGGGGTGCGACCATTTCGTACTCCGACCCCTATGTGCCCTCCATCAAGATTGAAGGCGGCACGTTGAAGGCTGGCGGCGAAACGGAACTCACCGAAGCCGATTGCGTCCTCATCGTGACGGATCATAAAGCCTTTGACTATTCCACGTTGCCCTCCCGGGCCAAACTGGTCGTAGACACCCGGAACGCGCTGAAGGGCATCACCGCCCCGAACGTAGTCCGTTTGTAACGGAAAACGCCAAAAACGGTAAAATTCCGGGTGGGGCATTGACTTTGACCCCACCCGGTACCATGATCTATACAGAGGAGTAAATCCATGCTGACAGGTCGCCAGTTTCTCACGTCCGCCGCATTGCTAGCCGTTTCAGCCGCCGTCTGTTCCGCGCAAAGCATCGCGCCGGCACATTCCGGTACGGTCCATTATTTTGAAGGCGATGTCTCGGTCGATGGCACGAAGCTTGTGTCTCAGGTCGCACGGTTTACCTCTCTCAAGGAGCAGAGCGTGCTCCAGACCGGCCTCGGTCGGGCGGAGATTCTGCTGACCCCCGGCGTCCTCCTCCGCGTCGGCGAAAATTCCTCCGTCAAGATGCTGGATAATCGCCTGCTCAGCACGCGGATCGAGTTCCTCTCTGGCAGCGCCATGCTGGAATCGGACGACAACAGCAGCATGGTGAAAGATCCGGCCGTGACCATCGTCTATAAGGATTTCTCGGCACAACCGATGCGCACTGGTCTCTTCGAGATCCGCTCGGAACCCGAGCAGCTCCGCGTGTTTAAGGGCGAAGCGAAAGTTTTCGCCGCAGGCAGTTCCATGAACGTGAAGGATGGCAACCAGGTGGAACTCTCCACCACGCTTGCAACCTCAAAGTTCGATACGAAGGAAGGCGACGAGTTGTACCTGTGGTCGCGCGACCGCTCCGCTTATCTCTCGGCTGGTAACATGGCTTCCGCGCGCACTCTGGCGTCGAACGGCTTCGCAAACTCGAACGGCCAGGGCTATGGAGCTGGCTGGAATCCGGGTATGTGGCGTGGCTTTAGCGGCGGCTGGTACTACAATTCGTACCTTGGCATGTATTCTTACCTGCCGTTCGCCGGTACGATCTATAGTCCGTTTGGTTTTGGCTTCTATAATCCGTTGACCATCGCCGATGTCTACTATCCGGGCTACGGCTATAACTGGTCTGGCGCCGGCGGTGCCCGTACCGCGACCACGACGAGCGTACCGCTCACCTCGCTCTCTGCTTCCGGCACGTCGGTCCGTCCGTCCCTTCCACGTCTGGGCACGACGGCTACTTTGAACTCCGGCTTCACGGCGACGCCCGGTAATGCAACAGGCCCGCTGACGGCGCGGAGCGCGTTTAACAATAATAATTCCTTCAACAACATCCTGACGCCGTCTTCGAATACGAATGTGGGCATGCCAGTCGCGAACAATGCGGTCTCTCCCATGGCTGCTGCTCCTGCTGCCGCCGCACCTGCCGCAGCGGCCGCCAGTGCACCGCGCGCAACTGCCGGGCGCCGTTAACGACCGGACGCCGCTAAGAACGGTCCAAACGGAAGACCGTGATATCCTGAGTTTTCGCCGTCGTTCACGCCGACGCGCGAAGCTTCCCAAACTGGAGAGATGGCCGAGTGGTTGAAGGCGCACGCTTGGAAAGCGTGTTTAGGGGAAACTCTAACGTGGGTTCGAATCCCACTCTCTCCGCCATTCCCCTTTCGTTCCCCCATTTGCCCGGCAACTGAAGCATAATATGAGCATGGATTCCGTTCACGCGGCCGAAGACTCACGAATTACGGTCATTCCTGGGCAACGTTCGGGCCAACCCTGCGTTCGGGGATTTCGCATCACGGTGTGGGACATTCTCGATAGACTCGCGGGTGGCATGACCGAAGAGGCAATTCTAAACGAGTATCCCTACCTCGAAAAAGCAGACTTTGCCGCCGTATACGCCTATGCGGCACAAGTCGGGCGCGAGCACGTCGCACATTGAAACTGCTCTTCGACGCGAACTTGTCGCCAAAGCTTGCGGAGCGCCTTACCGAATTGTTCCCAGGCTCAGTCCACGTTTTCGAGACCGGGCTGGCGCGATTCACCGCAGATATTGTTATCTGGGAATACGCAGCCGCACATGACTTCACGATCGTGACTGCCGACTCCGATTTCACCGATATCGCCAAATCCCGCGGTACACCACCCAAGGTGGTTCACCTTGCAAATTGCAACTATTCGACGACGAGGGCGGAGGAACTTCTCCGCAGGAACGCCATACTGATCGCAGAACTGCCGACAACGGCGCGTGCCGTCCTGGTGATCCGAAACCAAAGCTGAACGCCCCCCCTACTTCACCTTCCGATCCAGAAAACCCAGATACCGCGCCCAGTCAAACGGCTTCACGTCGTGGCCTCCCGTTCGCACGTGATACGCAACATCGTCCCCCACAGGCTCATCCACCGCCGGCCACTTCTCCGGCAACGACACCTTCGCCCCCAGCAACCGATACACCGGTTCCGCGCCCTTCGCGCCCTCGAACTCGCCCTCAGGATCGGCGTTCTTGTCGTCGATCGCGCTTGCCACATACAGCGGGCGCGGTGCGATCAGCGACATCACTTCGTGCTGATCGAACGGCAGCGCGGTGTCGCGATCGTTATACGCCCGGAAGTTCGTGTCAAACCAATGCGGAAACGACGTATTCAGGCGCGTAACATTCTCCGCGACACCACGGTGGAACAGCTTCGCGCCACCTGCTCCGGAATCGTTACTGATCACAGCGGCAAATCGCTCATCCGTCGCCGCGGCCCAGATCGCCGCCTTCCCCAGCCGCGACCACCCGAACACCGCCACCTTCTTCGGATCCACCGCCTTATCCGTCACCAGATAATCCATCGCCCGGCTGAGCGCCCACGCCCATTCGCCAATGGTGCTGAAGTTATCCCCACGGCCCTGTAGCGCCGGATAGAAACGCTTCAGGCTCATGTCGAATCCATCCTTCGTATCCGGATCCACCTCGCCGCGATACAGCGTCGCCAGCGCATAGCCCCGGTCCATCATTTCTTCCAGCGGCCACTGCGGCGAATTGACCCCGCGGCAGGCCTCCGTCGCCTTCCCGTTCTGCGCGCAACTCAGATCCGCGTACTGATTCTTGCTGGATTCCACGCGGCTCGCCGTGAGCCGAATGCCAGGGTCTGCCGACACCGTGTGATTGCCCCAGAAGTTGATCCCCAGGATCGCGGGCACAGGTCCCTTCGCCGCTTTTGGAAGATAAACCAGCAGATCGAACTTCGGCCCGTTTGGATCGCCCTCAAGCAGCACCGTCACCTGCTTCCGGATCGCCTTGCCCCCCAGCGCCTCGGTGCCTTTGTCGAAAACCTCGAACTTCAGTTTCGACGAACGCGGCGGGGCCACGCCGTACATCTCGCGGGTGAACAACTCCAGCAACTCCGGACGCCGCTTGTCGCGCCACTGGGCGGCCGTGGTCACCTTCGTCCCGTCCCGCATCACGAGAGGATCTGGCATTGGACCCGGCGCGGGCATTGCGGCAGGCACCGCCTGCCACGCCAGTGCACCCGCCACGCAAACCGAAGCGGTAAGAAAAATGAGTCGAGTCGTCATAGGATGGAGTCAGAGGAATCGTATCACGCTTTCGACCTGATATTCTGACTCGAAACGCACCCAGAGGGAAAACAAAATGAGCTCAAACAAGATCGCCTTAGTCACCGGTGCCGGCAGCGGCATCGGACGCGCCGCCGCACTCGCGCTGCAGGCCGCCGGTTACGCCGTCGTCCTCGCCGGTCGCCGCGCGGCGGAACTCGACGCCACCGCCGCGCTCGCCACCCCCACCGGCGGCCCCACGCTCGCCGTCCCCACAGATGTCGGCCAGCCCGATTCCGTCAAAGCCCTCTTCGCACGGACCAAAGAAACCTTCGGTCGCCTGGACGTTCTCTTCAACAACGCCGGCATCGGTGCCCCCGGCGTCCCCATGGACGAACTGACCTTTGAACAGTGGAGCAACGTCGTCGCTGTCAACCTCACCGGCTCCTTCCTCTGCGCGCAGGAAGCCATGCGCATGATGAAGCACCAGACCCCGCAGGGCGGCCGCATCATCAACAACGGCTCTATCTCCGCCACCACGCCCCGCCCAAACTCGGCCCCGTATACGGCCACCAAACACGCCATCACCGGCCTCACCAAGAGCATCTGTCTCGATGGCCGCGCCTTCGATATCACCTGCAGCCAGATCGATATCGGCAACGCCGCCACAGACCTCACAAAGCGCATGGCCGCAGGCATCATCCAGGCCGACGGCAGCCTGAAACCCGAACCGCGCATGGACCTGAAACACGTCGCCGACGCCGTCCTCTACATGGCCAATCTGCCGCTCGAAGCCAACGTCATGTTCATGACCGTGATGGCGACCAAGATGCCCTTCGCGGGCCGAGGCTAAACATGAAGACACTCCGCCACCTCACACTCCTCACCCTCATGGCCACCTCCCTGCCCGCCCAGAACACTGACAAATACCAGTGGCTCGAAGACGTCTCCGGCGCACGCTCCATGGCCTGGGTCAATGCCCATAACGAGACTTCCGCGAAAATCATTGAAAGCGACCCGCGCTTTACAACCCTCTCCGCCGCCGAACTCAAGATCCTCGAATCGCCTGACCGCCTGCCTACGCCTTCGATCAACGGCAATGACGTCTACAACACCTGGCAGGATGCCGACCACCAGCGCGGCATCCTCCGCCGGACCACGCTTGCCGACTACCTCACCGCCCAGCCCCACTGGCAAACCGTGCTCGACTACGACGCGCTCGGCAAACAGGACAACGAGAAATGGGTGCAGAAGGGCCGCAATTGCCTCTTCCCGGGTAACGAGCTGTGTCTGATCTCGCTCTCGGCCGGTGGCGAAGACGCCGTTACTCTGCGCGAATTCAACCTGAAGACCGGCAAGTTTGTGGAAGGCGGCTTCGTGCTGCCGAAGTCCAAGCAGTCGGTTACGTGGGTGGATAAGGATACGCTGCTGATCGCCCGCGACTGGGGCCCCGGCACCATGACGAAATCCGGCTACGCGTTTGTCGTGAAAGAACTGAAGCGTGGCCAGAAGCTCGAACAGGCCAAAGAGATCTATCGCGGTAAGGAAAGTGACACGCAGGTCGTCGTGGCCACTCTCCACGATGGCGAAGGCCGCAGCGTCACGGCAATCATCCGTCTTCTGACGTTCTTCACCCGGGAAACCCTGCTGGTGACGCCCACAGGCGTGAAGAAACTCGCGCTGCCGGAAAAAGCGGACATCGAAGATCTGGTCAGCGGTCAACTGGTCTTCGAACTCAACGAAGACTGGAAGCCGACAGGTTCAGCCGCCAAGCTCGCACAGGGTTCCGTCTTCTCGCTGAATCTGGATGAGGTCATCAAAGACCCGGCGAACCTTCACCCGCAGACCGTCTTCTCCCCCACCGCCACCGAATTTTCGCAAAGCGTCAGTTCCACGAAGAACCACCTGCTGATCACGACTCTTGAAAACGTGCAGGGCCGCGCCTACAGCTACGCCTTTACCGCCGCAACGCAGAAATGGACGAGAAAGAAGCTGCCGATCCCGGATAACACCGACGTCTCCATCGTCACCGGCAACTGGTCTGACAACCAATGCTTCCTCCAGGTCACGGGCTTCCTCACCCCGTCGTCCCTGCTGCTCTGCGACGCCGCCGCAGGCACACTCAAGCCAGCCAAATCCCTGCCCGCGCAGTTCGATGCTTCCAATCAGGTCGTCGAACAACTCTGGGCCGTTTCGAAAGACGGGACGAAGGTGCCGTACTTCGTCGTGCACCGCAAGGACATCAAATACGACGGCGCGAACCCGACGCTGCTCAACGCCTACGGCGGCTTCCAGGTTTCCGAGACTCCGGCCTATTCCGCCACCATCGGCAAACTGTGGCTGGAACGGGGCGGCGTCTACGTGCTCGCCAACATCCGTGGCGGCGGCGAATTCGGCCCCGCGTGGCATGACGCGGGCCTGAAAACGAAGCGTCAACGCATCTACGACGATTTCGCGGCAGTCGGCCAGGATCTCGTTACCCGCAAGATCACATCGCCGCGCCGTCTCGGCATTCTGGGCGGTTCAAACGGCGGCCTGTTAGTCGGCGTCGCGATGACGCAGCATCCGGAGATGTGGAACGCGGTGGTGATCCAGGTACCGCTGCTGGACATGCTGGGCTTCGAACACATCGCGGCGGGTGCCTCGTGGGTCGGCGAATACGGCTCAGTCTCCAATCCGGCGGAGCGGGATTTCCTCGCGACCATCTCGCCCTACGAGCGTCTGAATCCCGATACAAAATATCCCGAGCCGCTGATCTTCACGACCACGAAGGATGACCGCGTCGGACCCGTCCACGCCCGCAAGTTCGCGGCGAAGATGGAAGAGTACGGCAAGCCGTTTTTCTACCAGGAAATCGTCGAAGGCGGCCACGACGCCGGTGCGGATCTGAAACAACGAGCCAATACCTTTGCGACGTTGTACACGTACCTGACCCGAAAACTGATGGATTGACAGGGTAGCCTGAAACTGCATCTCGCCCTGCGATGCGCCACACTGTTTTTACTTTGAACCAGTTACCGAGCCGCGACTGTAAAGGAGCGGTTGCAGAATCAACTTTTTCAGCCGCCCTTCCGACGAAGTAAAACTCAAGGTTGTTGAGCAGGATGAGATCATGAAATGAACAATACCTACGCGGTCATCTACGAACCTACGCGTACCGGCTATAGCGCCTACGCGCCCGACTTGCCTGGCTGCATCGCAACAGGCAAGACCCTGCAAGAGACCCGCAAACGTATGTTGGGAGCCATGGAATTCCATCTCCGCAGCATGCGCGAAGACGGCGATCCAATCCCCGAGCCTACGAGGATTGCCGATATGACCCAGGTCGCATAGCGCATCCGCCTGCATATTCGCGGCAGTGGCCCGACGCCATCCAGCGTGGCACACCTTCTTCGCAAATTTGCGACTAGACTGGAATTAGGATGCAGAGCAGGGTATGGGGCATGACGAAGAAACCGAGAATCACGTCCGACGCGGTTGAGATCATCCACCGCCGATACTTCGAGGGCAAACCGGAGCGGTTGAAGATTCTGGAGGAGGCGCGGGCGGACGATGAAATCGCGCGAAAGATTCTCGACCTGCGGACCAGGGCGGGTCTCACTCAAAGTCAACTCGGCAAGTTGATTGGCACGACCGCGTCGGTGATCTGTCGCCTCGAAGACGCCGACTATGAGGGCCACTCGCTGGCGATGCTGCGAAGAATCGCGGCGGCGCTGCATCAGCGGATCGAGATTCGTTTCATCCCGATCCCGCGATCAGCGTAGCCGCGAGAGAATACCAGGGGCACGGGCTGTGCCACGCTCCCCACCGCAACGCCAGGCGAGTCCGCGCCCGATTCGTCATCTATCGACAACTTCGACGTTCAGCGTCATGCCACCGACACCAGGTTGGTGGTCTGTTTGTCAAGGCCCGAAAGAACCCGGCGGATACTTCGAACCTCCCGCTCTTCAAAATGCGGCTCTCCGCATTGGGAGCAAATCCACGCGGGAACGGCATCGAGCGACAGGTGATAGCCGTGGCGGTCGGCGTGGAAGGGCGCATGGCCCCGTTTCATATGACCCAAACAGTGTGTGCACTTCATCGCGACCCTTTCCGTAGCTTAAATCCCTTATCCCATTTGTGGCATGCCACCAGATAGACACTCCACCTGAAATTGAGCCTTCAGCACTATTCCAACACGTACACCGATAGCGTGGACTGGACTATGACGAATCACAAAAGGGCGACATGCGATCCGTCAATTGTCCCGGCCAGACACTCTCGCCCCGGCGTTCGGCGGCGCGGCTTACGTCACGCTAATCTGGGCCGCTGACGCCACGTTCAATGTGGATGATCGGATGAAGGTCGTCACCGAGCTGATTGGTTCGGGTTGCCGATATCTTGTGTGTGGCGGCGTCGATTGCGAACTGTGGCACGATGACGCGGACATGGTCTGGGTCATCCGGGACCTTGATTCCGATCAGCAAGGTTCTGGTACGCCGTGCATGATGACAAACGTGGCATCCAAACAAATCGATGGAAGAAGTGATGTTCTTTGCCGGTAATACACGGACTTCGATGACCTCTGCTTTACGAACTTTCTCGTCGTTGTGGTCGGTGAAAACCCGGCCCGAATAAAACTGCGCTGACCGACTAGCTCGATTGATTGGTATCTCACTTGGCACCCAGACGCCTGTCTAATGACGTTGCGGGATTTTGGCTCGCATCGGCGCACGCCGAATGCCTCAACGAATGAACCGAATACTGTACCCGGAGTTACCACCCAACGCTTCCATCTCATGGCGATCAGCCGTTACAAACTCCGCGCCCAACGTTGAGGCCAGCACTAGCCCAAAGCAATCGGACAGCGAGATCCGTCTGAGGTCCGCCTTGAGTCGCCCCGCTTGTCGCCAGAACACCGGGTCCATATCGGACCGGAACCGCACCCCGGAGGCTGCCAGATCTGATATCAGCTGATCCGCCGCCGTCGCTCCTGAACGTCTGCAGGCATCATAGTAGACCTCGCACAAATTAGCAGCGTGGGCGTAACAAAGATTAGCCGTGTCCGCCAGTATCGCTTCAACCATTTCACCGCCCGGCTCACCACTCGCGAATGCAATCATCGCGCTCGCGTCCAGCGTGAAGATCAACGGCCGATTCCCCGGTCCTCACGATTCGTTTCCTCATGCTTCATGCGCAGGAACTCGTCGACAGGCGTCAACATTCCGGCGTACTTGCCGTAGGAACTGTACCGTGGCTGGTTCAATGGAAGATTGCCTCCCATGAGTGCGTCAACCAGCGCCCGCCGTTCTTCCGGAGTAAGACGGCTTGCTTCATCAAGAATTCTCTCGAGGGCAGATGGAGGCATGAAAATGTTCCTGAATCGATTCTACCGCAAATCGGTCCATGCAACCGCCGCTCAGAAGGCGCTCCATCCCCCGTCATGAAACCGTAAGACACCGTTACATCCACCCAAATCCGCCGTCCACCGCCACCCCACTGTTAATATAAAAGTTTGCCGGGAGCCGCCGAAGGCTCTCGTTCCATGAGGTTGAATGCAGCCATCTGAAACCGGTAATCCGGACTACTTTCACAAGGTAGTGGATTGCCAGTGGGCCTGTCCCGCCCACACCAATGTTCCGGAATACATACGTCTGATCGCCCAGGGCAAGTACGCCGAATCGTACATGCTCAACCGGGCCTCCAACGTGTTCCCCTCCGTTTTAGGACGCACCTGCGACCGTCCCTGTGAACCGGCTTGCCGGCGTGGACGTCTCGAATCCGATAAGCCCGTCGCCATCTGTCGCCTCAAACGCGTCGCCTCCGACCTTCGCGGCGACGTCAGCGACATGCTGCCGAAAATTCCCACAAAGAAGAACGGCAAACGCATCGCTCTCGTCGGTGCCGGCCCAGCCTCCCTGACGGTCGCTAACGACCTCATGCCGCTCGGCTACCAGGTCACCATCTACGAGCGCTACGGCAAGCCCGGCGGCCTGATGCGGACCAACATCCCGTCCTTCCGCCTCCCGGAAAAAGTCCTCATGGACGAGATCAACATGATTCTCGACATGGGCGTCGAAATCCGCTACGATTCGCCCGTCGAAAGCATGTCCGGTCTGCTGGGCGAAGGCTATGACGCCATCTTCGTCGGCAGCGGCGCGCCTCGCGGCAAGAATCTCGATCTCCCCGGACGCAACGACACCGACCGCATCCACATCGGTATCGACTGGCTCGGCTCCGTCGCCTTCGAACACATCGATAAGATCGGCGAAAAGGTTCTCATCATCGGCGTCGGCAACACCGCCATGGATTGCTGCCGCACCTCGCTGCGTCTCGGCGGCAAAGACATCAAAGTCATGGCCCGCCGCCCGCGCGCATTCTTCAAGGCCTCTCCCTGGGAACTGGAAGACGCGGAAGAAGAAGGCGTGGAAATCGTCATCAACCACGCCCCCAAGCGCTTCGTGATCGAAGACGGCAAACTCGTCGGCATGGAGTTCGACCGGCTCGAATGGGACGAAAAGGCTGAAAAGTCCAAAGTCCTCGAAACCATCATCATCCCCTGCGACGACGTCATTCTCGCCATCGGCCAGGACAACGCCTTCCCGTGGATTGAGAAGGATCTCGGCATCGAATTCGACAAATGGGGCCTGGCGAAGGTCGACCAGCGTACCTTCATGTGCACCCGCCCCGGCGTCTTCTTCGGCGGCGACTCCGCATGGGGGCCGAAGAACATCATCTGGGCAGTGGAACACGGCCACCAGGCAGCAATTTCCATCCACAACCATTGCCAGTCGGTCCCGGTCACGGACCGCCCGGCCCACGGCATGAACCTCCTCAGTATGAAGATGGGGATCAGCGAGTGGAGCTATCACAACGATTTCAACCCTGCCCATCGGCAGAAGATGCACCACGTCGATCTCGTGCAGCGCTTCAAAGATCTCAACATCGAAGTCGAACTCGGCTTTGACCTGGAGCAGACCGCGCGAGAAGCGCAGCGCTGCCTCAATTGCGATATCGAAACCGTCTTCAGCGCACCCAAGTGCATTGAATGCGACGCCTGCATCGATATTTGCCCCGTTTCCTGCCTGACCATGGAGAAGGACGGCCCCGAAGAGGAATTGCGCAAGCACCTCACCGTGCCCGCCATCAATCTGGATCAGGCGCTCTTTGCTTCAAAACCCCTCCCGCAAACCGGCCGCCTGATGCTCAAGGACGAAGACCTGTGCGTCCACTGCGGCCTGTGCGCGGAACGTTGTCCCACGGCGGCGTGGGATATGCAGCAATTTCAGATTTTCATCTCACACGCCGGTGATCCGGTAACTACACAATGCGCAGCGGCATAAACGATTTTGCATTCAAACTGGCCTCCGTGAACGGGACGGGTTCCGCCAGCTCCAGCATCCTGCTGATGCAGGCAATCTTCCGGATGGGCGTGCCCGTCTCCGGCAAGAACCTGTTCCCGTCGAATATTCAGGGCCTCCCCACGTGGTATGAAATCCGCGTGAACAAAGACGGCTATACGGCGCGCGCGCCACAGTACGATCTCATGGTCGCCATGAACGCGCAAACCTATGCCCGCGACGTGGCGGAAGTCCGCTCCGGTGGCTATCTGGTTTACGATTCCACCTGGCCTCTCGATCCGGATCTGTTCCGTGACGACGTGACGTTCATCGGCGTCCCCCTGGCCCGTCTCTGCAATGAGAATTTCCAGGGCGCGCGCGAACGCATTCTGGTGAAGAACATCGCCTGTGCCGGTGTCCTCATCGCGCTGCTCAACATTGACGAAGAGATTGTCGAACAGTTGCTCGACGAAAAATTCAGCAAGAAGAAAGCCCTGCGCGATTCCAACACGAAGGCGCTCCAGCTCGGCCGCAATTTCGTTCGCGAGAATTACTCCTGCCCCCTGCCCTTCCATCTGGAAAAGATGGATGGCAACAAGGACAAGATGCTGATTGATGGCAACTCCATGGCCGCCCTGGGTGCCATCTACGCCGGTGCCACCGTCGCCGCCTGGTATCCCATCACGCCCGCTACTTCGGTGATGGATAACTTCAAAAGCTACGCCGATAAGTTCCGCAAAGACAAGGAAACCGGCGAAAGCAACTTCATCTTCATCCAGGCGGAAGACGAACTCGCCGCCATCGGCATGGTGATCGGCGCATCGTGGAACGGTGCCCGCTCCTTCACCTCCACTTCCGGCCCCGGCATCTCGCTGATGAACGAACTGCTGGGTCTGGCTTATTACGCGGAAATCCCGGCCGTCATCGTCGACGTGCAGCGCGTCGGCCCCTCCACCGGCATGCCGACCCGCACGCAGCAGGGCGACATTCTCGAATGCGCCTACGCTTCGCACGGCGATACGAAACACATTCTCCTCTTCGCAGCGAACCCATCGGAATGCTTCGACTTCACGGTCCGCGCTTTCGATCTTGCCGAACAGTTCCAGACTCCCGTTTTCATGCTTTCCGATCTCGATATCGGCATGAACGACTGGGTCACGCCGAAAGTGAAGTGGGACGACAACTACCGCCCCAATCGCGGCCTGGTCCTCACCGCCGAGCAACTGGAAGCGATGCCGAAGTTCCATCGCTACCTGCCGGAAGAAGGCACCAACGTACCGGCGCGTACCCTGCCCGGCATCCACCCGAACGGCGCGTTCTTTACCCGCGGTTCCGGTCACAACAAGTACGGCGGCTACACAGAAGTTCCGGCCGAATATCAGGAAGTGATGGACCGCCTGCTCCTGAAGCACAAGGAAGCGGCGAAGTCCGTCCCCCCGGCTGAAATCGTGAAGCGCCCCGGCGCCACCGTCGGCATCATCTCGCTCGGCGGGTGCGATCCGGCCGTACGCGAAGCCGCGGACATTGCCTCCAAAGAGGGCAACCCGACCGACTACATGCGCATCCGCGCTTTCCCCTTCGGCGAAGAAGTGGAAAAGTTCCTGGCCGATCACGAATATTGCTTTATCGTGGAGCAGAATCGCGACGCGCAGTTGCGCACGCTGCTGCTGCTCGAAACCAACGTGGCAAAAGAAAAACTGCGGTCCGTGCTCAATTACAGCGGCTTCCCGCTGAGCGCCAGAACCGTGCTCGACGCCATTGCGGCGCAAGTGGAGGAACTCGATGCCGTCAATCGTTAAGCCGCGCGTAGCGCATCCCAGCCTGAAGCGGAATGACGTTGGCCTCACGGTCCGTGACTACGAAGGTCAGATGTCCACCCTCTGCGCCGGTTGCGGTCATGATTCCATTACCGCCGGCATCACCCGGGCGCTGTGGGAACTTTCCATTCCTCCGCACATGATCGCCAAGATGAGCGGCATCGGCTGCTCGTCCAAAACGCCCACTTACTTCGTGAACGGTGCTCACGGCTTCAACTCCGCGCATGGCCGCATGCCAGCCATCGCCACCGGCGCCAATGCGGCCAATAAGGAACTGACCTACGTAGGCGTCTCCGGCGACGGCGATTCGCTTTCCATCGGTCTCGGCCACCTGTGCCACGCCATTCGCCGCAATCTGAAGATGCTGTACGTCATCGAAAATAATGGCGTCTACGGGCTCACCAAGGGGCAATTCTCCGCCTCGGCCGACGTTGGCACCAAGAGCAAGAAGGGTGAAGTCAACCTGATGGCCCCTATTGATCCCGTTATGCTCGCTCTCAGCATCGGTGCCACCTTCGTCGCCCGCAGTTTCTCCGGCGATAAAGAACAGCTGGTGCCAATCCTGAAAGCCGCACTCTCGCATCGCGGCCTCGCTTTGGTGGACGTGATCTCCCCGTGCGTGACCTTCAACGACCACGAAGGCTCCACTCGCAGCTACATCTACACCCGTCAGCACCTGCATGAGGCGACGGAATCGAACTTCGTCCCGCCAGCCCGCGAAATCGTCGCCGAGATCGCCAGGCAGGGTGGCACGAATGTCACGATGCATGATGGCAGCGTGATTCACTTCTCGCGCGTGCCAGATAACTACGACGTTTCCGACCGCAAGGCCGCTATGGATTACATCCGCGAGCATCCGGCGGAAGTCGTCACGGGTATCCTGTACGCCGATGAAAGCGTACCGGAAATGCACGAGATGAACAAGACCCCGTCCACGGCACTGGCTCATCTGCCGTACGAAAAGCTCTGCCCGGGTTCGGCAATCCTCGACAAGCTCCAGGCCAGCTACCGCTAAACTGGCTCCCAGCTGAACACTCGAAACAGGTTACTGAGCCGCGACTGTAAAGGAGCGGTGCGTAAATTTTTCTTGAGCAGCCGGATCTGATATTCGCGCCGCGACTGCCGGGAGTGGCCTGACGTCTCCCCGCCCCGAAAAATTAGACCTTGTTTTCAACCTCCAACAGGAGTACTGTTAGCTGGTACTAAGTCCGGTTCACAGGAGGCTGCAATGCCGCTTTCCGATACGATTCACGCCGTTCTTTCGCGGAAGGGTTGGGGGATCTACTCCGCCGCACCACACGTTTCCGTCTACAACGCCGTCCAGATGATGGCCGATAAAGACATCGGTGCTCTCGCCATCATCGGCCCCGACCGCCTGCTCGGCATCTTCTCCGAACGCGACTACGCCCGCAAAATCATCCTTCTGGGCCGATCGTCAAAGGACACTACCGTTGGCGAAGTCATGTCGCACCCGGCAACCTCGGTAACTCCTGACGACACAGTGGCCGACTGCCTCCGTATGATGAACACCTACCGTCTGCGTCACCTGGTCGTCGTCGAAGGCGGCCGCCCGGTCGGCATGGTCTCCATCGGCGATCTCACCAACTGGATCATGGCTGCGCAGGAGGACATGATCGTCCACCTCCACGGCTACATCAGTGGGAATTATCTGGGCTAACCGCGCGCCTGGCGTTCATCCGAGGCCGAGGTTTCGCACGATCTGCTGAAACCGGGCGTCCGAATGCAGCGGTTCAAACACCGGGTCCACCTTGACGAACAGAATGTAATAGGGTCGGCTTACCGCCGCCTTCTGCAGATCCGCCATAGCCAAATCTCGTTCGTCGCGCACCATGTGCCAGACCGCACGTTCGTAGTTATAAGTTGGATTGTCGGCATTCACCGCAATGAGACGTCCGAACGTATCCTGCGGATTTGATCGCCAGACACGGTCGATCCACGCTTCACGCGCCTCATCGGCCCATCCCATCCAGAATGCAGTCGCCGCTCCGCGATCATCCACATACTCGCGATACATGTGCTTCATCAAATGCGCGCGGGAGCGCCAGTCGATCGCAGGCTCCGAACGGGGATTTATCGCGACGGCCCTGTCCGCGAGCGCAATCGCGTCGTCATAGCGTTTCAGGAAATACAGTATGCCTGCCTTGTCCGCCAGCGGCCCACTTTCCACCGGAGCCAGCCGAATCGCCTCGTCGATCTCCCGAAGACCCTGGTCTGGATGCCCCATCGCAGTGTGATACTGGGCAAGCCAAACGCGGTAGCGCCACACGCTGGGCTCCAGTGTCACAGCTTTGGCCAGCGTTGCCTCTGCCTCCTGGATTTTAAAATCCCGAGTACCCAGAACGTACCCCAGCGCCCCCTGGCACCGGCCGCAGTCCGGGTCCCGCCGCACGGCTTCGCGGGCCAGTTGCTGAAAGGTCGACATTTCCTGACCGGCCACATTGATGATGGGTATCTTCGCTCCACCCCCGAAACGAGCGGAAGCCTCGGCCAGGCCCGCCAGCGCCAGCGCCGAACCCGGTTCCAGGCTGAGAGCCGAGCGGAATAATTCGTTGGCCTGCGCCAGATGAGGCTCAGAGGCCCGATCAATCAGACTGTACGCTTCAGCGCAGATCGCGGCCACACGCTCCCCGCGCCGCCAGTGAGACGTACCCCAAATCCCCCCCACGGCGATTGCAACCGCGAGAACACCTGCACCAATCCATCCGATTCGCGATCTTCCGGCCACTGGCTCAAAGGTCTTCGCGTCCACCGTGGAATCCGGCGTTACTGCAATATCCGCCGCCCCGCGCTCCGCAACAGAAACGCCCCTCACATCGCCCATCGCCAGCCGGTAGCCTCTTCCCTGTACAGTCTCCAGCGAATCCGGATCGATTCCCGCGTCTTCGAACAACTTGCGAATTTCAAATACCAGTTGATGAAGAGACCCGCTTGAAATCGCCGCCCTGCCCGGCCATACCTGTGCCTGAATTGCGGCACGATCCACCGCCTGCCCCGGCTCCGCCAGCAGCGCCGCCAGTAGTGCCGCCTGGCGTGGCGTCAGCGCCTGGGCTCCTGAGGGCCCCCGCAATTCCCGCCGTTCCAGGTCCAGTTCTCCGCCAATGAGCAGTATGGTTCTATCAGACATAGGTGCGCGGATATTTCTTTATCATTTAGTTACACCGCAGTCTCAAGTCGTTTTGTATCAGTTGCTTGAGTACGCCTAAGATGTCTCAGGAGAATTTGAGATGACAGTCTGGCCGGGCCGGCAGCATAATGGCGATTCGCGCCCCCATGCCCAACAGCCGCCTCGCCCGCCTTGCAGGTTCAATCTGTTTACTTCTGGTCGCGCCGGTCGTCGCACTGGCTGGCAGCTTCTCATTTGTCGGCAACTTCACAAGCGACGATCAGGTGGAATTCTGGAATTTTTCCGTCTCCTCGGCAATCTCCATGACCGCTCGTACCTGGTCGTTTGCGGGGGGTACGAATGCACTCGGAGCGCCCATTCCAGGAGGAGGCTTTGCGCCCGTCCTTTCCCTATTTGATTCCACCGGAATTCTGATCGCCTCCGATCTCGAAGACAGTTCCGGCACTTGCCTGTCACGCGCCACCGACTCTCCCACCGGGGCCTGTTGGGATGCCATCCTGGACCAGCCCCTGGCAATTGGAAGTTATACCCTGGCACTTTCGGAGGACGACAACACCCCTGTCGGCCCCTCGCTGACGGATGGATTCTCCCAAGCCGGACAGGGTAACTTTACCGGCCCAAACTTCGGGCCAGGCATCGGTTCTTTCATCATGAAAGGCTTCTTCCAGCGCTCGAACTTCTACGCCGTGGACCTGACCTTCGTTGATGGAGCCGCCCCCGGACCGTTGCCTGACTCCAGTGCGCCGGAACCTGGCACCGCATCACTTTGGGCCGCAGGCCTGCTGACCTTTCTGGCGCTTCGCAGACCAAACGCTTTTCGAAAATCCCTGAGAAGGTCTGACCTGTGACCGGAGGTCTTTCACCTTTGCTCCGTCGCCTCCTCCTGCTTTCAATCATCTTGCTCCCTGCGCTCGCCCATGCGGGCGACGCACCGCTGACAGGCGATACCTTTATCAACACAGCTCAGCCCGGCGTCAATTCCGGAGCCATCGCCAACCTCAATGTTGGTTTGGGAAATACCGCGTTGCTTCAGTTCGATCTGAACGCCCTCCCGACGGGCACCACCGGGGCTTCCGTCGCAAAGGCAACTCTGGTGGTCTTCGTCAATAACATTGTCGGCTCTGGCTTCCTTGACGTGAACCAGGTGAATTCCGTCTGGAATGAATCCACCGTCACCGCCGCCACGGGACCTCTGTTGGGAGGGTTCGCCGCCGTCAACGGCTCCGTGACCCAGAGCAAAATCTACGTTTCGCTCGACGTCACCACGCTGGTCAGGAACTGGCTGGACGGTTCGGTCGCCAACAACGGCCTGGCCGTTACCTCCAAGTCGAATGGCTTCCAGGCATTCCTCGACAGCAAGGAAAACACGCAGACCAGTCACGCGCCCCGGCTCACACTCGAGCTCTACGGGCCTGCCGGCCCGGATGGGAGCCGGGGACTGACTGGCGGGCCGGGGAACGTCGGCCCCTCCGGAGTCACAGGCCTGTCCGGCCCCACCGGTGCCACGGGGCCAACCGGCAATGACGGAGCACCAGGCTTAGTAGGCAACACCGGAGCAACCGGTGCGGCCGGGGCCCCGGGTCCCAACGGCGGCGCAGGTAATACGGGCAACACAGGCCAAACCGGACCGCGCGGTGCGAACGGCCCTCCGGGTTCAACCGGCTTCAACGGTGCCCCTGGACTGGCAGGCATAACAGGCAGCAAAGGGCAGACCGGAGCCACCGGATCCACCGGCAACACGGGTTCCACCGGGTTTACCGGTGTGACCGGCATCACCGGTATCACCGGGCCAGCCGGCAGCACGGGAGCCAATGGTGCCACGGGCGCAACCGGGACCACCGGAAACACCGGGCTTACCGGAAACACCGGCGCAACAGGAGCGACAGGTGCCAATGGGGCCACGGGTGCCAGCCCGATCGGTGCCACCGGCGCCCGGGGTGCCACCGGTAATACCGGCACCAATGGGAACACGGGCGCGACCGGAGCCACCGGCTCCGTCGGCACCACTGGAGCAACCGGCATCTCCGGATCTCCTGGAGATACGGGCTCCACCGGAGCCACTGGCAGCACAGGCAGTTCCGGCAGCACCGGAGCCACAGGCCAGACTGGCGTAGCCGGCACACCAGGCCAGACCGGGCAGACCGGCGCGACCGGTGCCACCGGAGCCACCGGAATATCGCCAACCGGAGCAACCGGTGCCCTCGGCGCAACCGGAGCCACGGGCGCCACCGGTGCCGCGGGGCAAAACGGCGCCACCGGTGCCACCGGAACCTCCGGCGCAACCGGAGCCACCGGCACCGCGGGAGTGCCCGGCTTGACGGGCAATACAGGAGTGACGGGTTCAACAGGTGCCAACGGTCGAACTGGATCGACAGGCGTCACCGGGGCCACCGGGGTTGCGGGTGTCACCGGCGCTACCGGCTCCACCGGTGCCACCGGTGCCAGCCCGGCGGGCCCAACCGGGGCCACCGGTGCCAGCCCCACAGGGGCAACCGGCGCAACAGGAGCAACGGGTGCAACTGGCGTTGGTGCCACCGGTCCGACCGGGCCGACCGGCACTGCGGGCGCGACCGGATCAACGGGACTCAACACACTGCAGATCGGAATTCTGCGTTGGTATGGCGCGATGCAGCCGCCCCCGATTGTGAGTTTCGCTGCCGCCCGAGCCGCCGCGAAATGGCTGATCACGCCACTCCGCGGGGCAAACGGCGGCTTGTCCGCCGTGGGCGCTGTGGCCGCCGCTTTTGACGGAGCCGATATCTGGATTGCGGGCTCGAGTCTCACCCGGCGGCGTGCCAGCGACGGAGCCTTACTGGAAACGTATTTTCCGGGCGGTGTACCAACCGGCATCGCCTATGACGGAGCCAACATCTGGCTCACAAGGAACACTGCGACTGGCGGGGTGGTCAAGTTGCGGGCCAGCGACGGCTCACTGCTCACAACTTTCTCGTCCGGAGGCATCCCGGATGGCATTGCCTTTGACGGGACCAACGTCTGGATTGCCAATTCCAATACCCATTCAGTGACGGGTATCCGTGCCTCCGACGGCCTCGTTCAGGGACCTTTTTCTGTTGGCAACAGCCCTTCCGCGCTGGCCTTCGATGGTACTTCCATCTGGGTTGCCAATTCGGCCGATGCCACGGTAAAACGACTGACTGCATCGGGTTCCGTTGCGGGCACTTTCCCTGTGGGGTCGCAACCCTCCGCCCTGGCCTTCGATGGCAGTTCCATCTGGGTTGCCAACTCGGGAGACAATACCGTCACCCGGCTGCGGACCAGCGATGGCGCACTCCTTGGTACTTTTTCCGTTGGTACGCGCCCGAAAGGCGTCGTCTTCGACGGCGTGAACATTTGGGTTACCAATTCCCTCGATAACTCCGTCACGAAACTGCGTGCTGACGATGGCGCACTGCTCGGCACCTATTCCGTCGGCAGAAGCCCGCTCGGGGCCGCGTTCGATGGAGCCAACATCTGGGTGACCAATAACGGCGACGGGACGGTGAGCAAACTATGAGCGACGCCTGCCGAAAACCCACGGCTCTGCCGCTCTCTTTTCTGGCCTCTGCCTTTTTGCTGGTTGCCCCGCAATTCGCAAGCGCGGCGGATGCCGTACTTACGGGCGACACCTATGTCAACTCGCTCCAGAAGGGCCAGAACTTCGGCACGGCCACCAGTCTTCTGGTGGGTAACAGTTCCTCAACTCTGCTTCAGTTCAGCCTCAGTACCCTGCCTCCCGGCGTGACGCCTGGCCAGATCCTCCAGGCCAGTCTGATCTTTTACGTCAATACCTCCACCACTCCGGGTGCGGTGGACATCGCTCAGATCAATGGAACCTGGAATGAGTTCACCGTAAATGGCAGTACGGCACCGGTTTTCGGCACCACCGTGGCACAGAACGTGACCGTCGCGCCCGGAGCTCGGTTCGTCACCGTCGATCTGCTGCCCCTTGTCCGGAATTGGCTCTCGGGTGCGGTCGCCAACAACGGCATCGTGATCACGGCGAGCACCCTCGCTCCGTTTACAGCCATCAGCCTCGATAGCAAAGAGAACAGTCTGTCCAGCAATTCCCCTCGTCTGAGTATTGTGTTTTCCGTCGGTCAGACTGGCCAGACCGGACCCACGGGTTTCACCGGCATGACCGGTGCCACAGGGAATACCGGCCCTGCCGGCCTCACCGGACTTCGCGGCCTGACCGGCTTTACCGGCAACGTCGGAATCACAGGGGGGACCGGACCCACAGGCCCTGCCGGACCGCCTGGCCCCACTGGCGCCACAGGCCAAACCGGCTTCACGGGTCTGACCGGCATCACCGGCCTGACTGGTTTTGCCGGTGTTACAGGTGCGACCGGTGCGACCGGCCCAACAGGAAATACTGGTCAGACCGGCCAGACCGGAGACACTGGCACGAAGGGTGCCACAGGTGCCACCGGTAACACAGGCTTTACCGGAGCAATCGGTGCCACCGGCCCGACGGGAATCGCCGGAGCCCCCGGCAACACCGGTGCCAGCGGAGTGACTGGCCAAACCGGCCCCACCGGCTTACGAGGCCCCACCGGAGCGACTGGTGCTGCCGGAGCCACCGGAAGTACCGGGACAACTGGTGCGACTGGTGCCACCGGGAACACGGGAACCGCGGGCGCGTCAGGTGCAACAGGAACGCCCGGAGCAACCGGTGCCACTGGGTCCACCGGCTCCACTGGCGTCACCGGCTCCACCGGTGCCACTGGAGCGATCGGTGCAGTCGGCCAGACCGGCGCGACTGGAAATACCGGTGTCACGGGTGCCACCGGGTCCACAGGCACTACCGGCATAACCGGAGCTACCGGCGCTCCTGGTGCCAGTGGACCTGCTGGCGCAACCGGTGCAACCGGCATCACCGGAAACACCGGTACGACGGGCGCAAACGGCGTAACAGGCTCGATAGGTACTCCGGGCCAGACGGGTGCAATTGGTGCCTCCGGAAACACCGGGGCGACGGGCGCACACGGCACGACCGGCACAACCGGCGCAACTGGTGCCACGGGAGTGACTGGCGCTGCCGGAGCAACCGGTGCCGCCGGAGCCACGGGAGCATCCGGCGCTGCCGGAACGACCGGAATAACGGGTGCCAACGGAGCGGCAGGTGCCACCGGACTGACCGGTGCGACCGGCGCGACCGGAACCACTGGCGCCACGGGACTTCGCGGTGCCACAGGCTCGCCCGGTACCACGGGCGCAACCGGGGCGACCGGAAACACCGGCGCGACTGGCGCTGATGGTGCCAGCCCGAGGGGACCCTTTGGCCCCAATCCTCTGGCCATCGCCCTCCTGCGCTGGTACCCCGTGAATCACGCGGTCACGTTTCCCGTGCAGGGCTCTGCCGCTGGCATGGCCTTCGACGGAGCCAATATGTGGATTCTGAATTCCTCCACGCAGAGTGTCACAATCGTCCGGGCCAGCGACGGGAAAATTCTGGGTGCATTCCAGGTATCGGCAGGCGTACCTGTGGGACTTGCTTTCGACGGCGCTGGGATGTGGTTCGCGAGCAATGACGGCACCGTTGTGGGACCAGCGGGCAATACAATTGCGATCGGCGGCATACCTTCCGGCCTCACGTTCGATGGATCGAATATCTGGGTGACCATACCCGCCGCGAACAAGGTCGTCAAAATACAGGCCACGGACGGTACAATACTCGGAAACTTTCCCGTCGGAAGAGGCCCTGTGAAGGTGATCTTCGACGGGACCAGTCTATGGGTGCTGAATCAGTCCGACGGCACCGTGACGAAGTTGAGACCCGACGGCGTTTCACTCGGCACTTTCAGTTTTGGGGATAACGCTGCGTACCTTGCTTTTGACGGCGAAAACATCTGGATCGCAGGGAATTCACTAACCAAACTACGCGCCAGTGATGGAAAACGCCTGGACGCTCGTTCCCTTCCCGGAAGCACGACAGGTCTCGCCCTGGACGGAACCAGCATATGGATCACCACAGCGCTGGGGTCCAATCGCATCCTGAAGATAAGAGCCTCCGATGGCGTCGAACTGCTCAACATCAATCCGTTGCTCGCGCCCGCTGCGGCAACATTCGATGGGGCCAACATCTGGGTTGTCAACACTCAGGATGGGACGGTGTCCAAACGATGAGAATCATCTGCCCCAACACCAGATCCATCGCCCATGCCATTCCCGCACAACTGCTCCGGCTGCTGCCGCTCGCCCTCGTCGGCGCTGGCCTCGCTCACGCACAGGAAGCCACTCTCGCGGCCGACACCACCATCAATTCCGGCAACCCCACCGTCAACTTCGCAGCTTCCACGAATCTGAACATCGGCGGAGGCAACTCAGCCCTTCTCCAGTTCGATCTCACTTCCCTGCCCGCGGGCCTGACCGCCAGTCAGATCGCCAGAGCCAGTCTGATCGTCTATGTCAACGGAGTCGGCGCCGCTGGCGCCGTCTCCGTCCAGCAGGTGACCAGCCATTGGACCGAAACGGGTGTGACCTTTGCCAATGCTCCGTCAGTGGGAACGTTTGTCGCCCAGAATGTCCCGGTCACGGCACGGGCATACCTGTCGGTGAACATGACCGCCCTTGTGAAAAGCTGGGTCAACGGGTTTTCGCAAAACAACGGCGTCAGAATCACCCCGAGCGCGTCGGCCCCCTCCACTCTTGCCTTTCTCGACAGCCGGGAGAACACGCAAACCAGCCACCCCGCCCGCCTTCAGATCGACCTTGTCGGCGTCATCGGCAGCACTGGCCCCACCGGCCCCGCCGGTCCCAACGGGCCCAACGGACCGACAGGCATTACCGGCGCAAGAGGCAATACCGGACTGACCGGTTTCACAGGTGCCACCGGGCCAACCGGACCCAGGGGACCCACGGGAGCCACCGGCCAGACCGGGGCAACTGGCGCAACAGGCATCTCGGGCGCGACCGGAGCCACCGGTAACACCGGCCCAACCGGGGCCACCGGTGCAGTCGGCGCGACCGGGCCGGCAGGTGCCACAGGGCAGACAGGAGCAACCGGCCAAACAGGAGCCGCGGGAGCCACCGGATCACAGGGCTCCGGTGGCGCCACCGGAGCCACCGGAAATACCGGCGCAGCCGGAGCAACTGGCACCACCGGTGCCACGGGGCCAACCGGAGCGGCAGGTGCCACAGGTGCCGCTGGCTCAACAGGAACTGCCGGTGCCACGGGAGCAGCCGGAACGACCGGTTCCACCGGTGCAACCGGTGCGGCAGGAGCCACCGGTGCCACCGGTGCAACGGGTACCGCCGGAGCCACCGGTTCCACAGGAGCGACTGGTAGCACGGGCGCGGTCGGAGCAACTGGATCCCCCGGTGTCACCGGTGCCACCGGACAGAAGGGCGGGACGGGTGCGACCGGGAACTCAGGCGCGACCGGAGCGAGGGGCGCCACCGGGTCGACCGGAAGTCCTGGAGCGACCGGATCAACCGGCAACACAGGCGCTGCCGGATCAACCGGTGCCACCGGAACCACGGGCGCACCCGGGGCCACCGGCACCACCGGCGCGACGGGATCGACCGGCGCACCCGGTGCCACCGGCACCACTGGTACCACGGGCGGCACCGGCTTGAAAGGCGCGTCAGGGGCGACCGGAGCGCCGGGCAATACCGGAGCCACGGGGGCAACTGGCGCCAATGGTGCCACAGGTACCGCCGGCACCGCAGGAATCGATGGCAGTGCAGGAGCAACCGGAAACACTGGCGCAACCGGCGCAACCGGAGCCTCAGGTGCAACGGGAATCACCGGAACCGCGGGGCCAACCGGGGTCACCGGACCCACGGGCACTCCGGGTGCAACTGGCCTGACAGGAGCCACTGGTGCCACCGGCGCACCGGGTTTCGCCGCCACGGGACCCACCGGGGCCCAGGGACTCGCCGGAACCACCGGGTTAACCGGTCCCAGCGTCTTCGCCCTCGCCACTCTCCACTGGTTTGTCAACAACACGAACAGCTTTCCGGTCGGGACTTCGCCCACAGGCGTCGCCTTTGATGGAGCCAGCATCTGGGTGGCAAATTCCGGCAACAACACCGTCACAAAACTGGGCTCCATCGACGGCGTCCTGTTGGGCACCTTCAGCACCGTACCAGCCGGCGGTGGCGGCGGTGCCGCAGCCATCGCACATCTCACGGCTCATCCTGCGCCCCCGGCGAATAACCCGCAGACCATTGCGTTTGACGGACTCAACTTGTGGGTCGTCAATACCAGTGGCGGCAGCCTGGCGAAGATTCAGGCGAGCGATGGCACATTGCTCGGCACCTTCCTCGTTGGCAGTTCACCCACCGCCGTCGCTTTCGATGGCGTCAACATCTGGGTATCGAATTCCGGCAGTAACACCGTCACTGTCCTGCTCGCCAGCGATGGCAGTTTCGTCAGAAATATCAGTGTCGGAACATCCCCGCAAGGTCTGGCGTTTGACGGAACAAAAATGTGGGTGGCCAATTCGGGCGACAACACTGTCAGCATGATTCAACCCTCCAGCGGCGCAATCACGGGAACCTTCGCCGTCGGTTTGCAGCCCGACGGTCTGGCCTTCGATGGCGCGAACATCTGGGTCACGAACTATGGCGATAACAGCGTGTCCGAACTCAGCGCCGCCGATGGCACTGCCGCCGGGATATTCTCAGTGGGCAGGCACCCGCTGGGAATCGCTTTCGACGGCTCCAGCATGTGGATCGGCAACTCCGAAGACAACACCGTGACGCGGCTGCGCGCCATGGACGGCGCACTGCAGGGAACGGTGTCCGGAGACACCGCACCTCAGGGAGTTGCTTTCGACGGAGTTTCCACCTGGGTCGTCAACGGCGGCACCTCCGGCGCCGTTTCAAAGCACTGAGTTCCAGTCGATCCCCCTGCAGCCGACTTAGCAATTCCTTCGTATCCTTAGATCGAAACTTCCGGATCTTCCCGCTGCGTCGCCAGTCTCCGCGCCTGCACTTCGGGACTCACTTGACCCCGTCCATCACCGCCACTCCCGCCAGCCGGGCCACACGTTTCCGTCTGCAAAGCCGCACAAATGGCCGTCAAAGACACTGGTGCCATCATCGGCCCCGGACGTCTGTTCGGCATCTTCCCTGAATACAACTACGCCCGCAAAATCATCCTCATGGGACGTTCCTCAATAGACACCACCGTCGCCGAAGTCATGTCCCACCCGACAAGCTCCGTCACTCCAGACGACACCGCGGCCGACTGCCTTCTGGCCGGGACGCGCCCTCACCGGAGATCACGGAGAAGACCCCAATCAGGAATCGGGGCCTACGCTGCATCCTCCGCGAGGCCCCAAAACCTCAGAACTTCACCCGCAGTTCCACCCAGGCACGCCGCGGCGCTCCGGGCGCAAAAAACGTAACAGCCTGGTTCGGATAGTTTCCCGCCTGCGGCCCCGTTGTGTACTGCGCAAACGGTCGCGTCGCCACGCCACCCAGCGAATTGAAACCCGTATCGGCGAGCTGCGCGGCCGTGTAGTATTGCCGATTGAGCAGATTGTCCACCTGAAAATTCAGTTGCAGGCGCCGGGAAAGATCGTAATGAGCACGGAAGTTGGTGACCTCGTAGCCAGGCGAAACCCCGGGGCCCTGATAGTAGACGCCATCCGACCGATAGGCGTTATTCTCATTCCCCCGCGCGTACGAGCTCGATGAAATCACTTCGCTCAAATCAAACGCCAGCCGCTTCGTCGCCTGGTATTCGGCGTGGGCCTTGCCGGATTGTTTCGGAATCAGAGGGATGCGGTTACCCGGGTGTACGTAGATATTTCCGTCCAGTCCCGGATAGCCTGAAAGCGCCGTGTCGTTGGTATTGTTGGCCGCACCACCCATGACTTCCAGGCTCTGGTAGGTGGCATCGAGGAAGGTGTAGTCCAGACCCCACGTGACGCGCCCCACACGTCCATCGAGATTTGCGTCCCAGCCTCTGCGCCGCGTCCTGCCGAAATTCTGGAAATATCCGGTACCCAGCGCCACCGACGAAACGAAAAGAATGTCGTTACGGTTCACGGACTGGAAGAGACCCACGTTCCAGCTCACATTCTTCGCGAAAGCAAGCTCCGGTCTGCCGCGAAGGCCCACTTCCCACGTATCCGTCACCACCTGCTCCAGCGGAGGATCGCTTTGCAGCGCGTTCGGCAGGCTGCAGGGATTCGCCGGATCGGAACAGCCGAGTTCGATTGACGTCGGCGCGCGGCTGCCCTGCGAAAAGCGCGCATACCCGTTCAACTGTGCAATGGGGCTCCATGTCAGCCCGATCGAAGGATTAAAACGCTTGTAAGTATAGTTCGCAGTGAGGGAACCGGGACCGGCAACCGGACTCAGGTAATCCGTATTGTTGATCGTGAACTGGTTGTAGCGGCCCGAAAGCGTCAGGTTCACCTTCTTAAACACAGGTAGACTATCGGTGAAATAAACGCTCCAGTTCGGGCTGGCTCCATGCAGGTTGACGCGCGAATCGACTGGAACGTTCGTGGAACCGTCCTGCCATGCCGCAACGGTCGTGATCGTGTGGTCGGGATTGATATAGCCCCACGCCGTGTTCTGCGTAAAATGCACGCTGCCGTGATCGGCGGTCACGCCCACAGACAGCTGATTATTGCCGTTTCGCATCGGTTTGATCAGCGTCAACTGCGCAGAAAGCCCGTAATCGTTTTGCCGCTCCTTGGAATAGACGGTATCCCCGTCGCATCGTTCGTCGGGATCGTTCTTCAGCAGAACGTTCGCAATGCAGCGCCAGAACGGAAACGGAGTATTGGCCACCGTGGCGCCGCTCGTCGGGTACCCCGTGTAGCCTGCGGCTTTGAGGGCCGCCTGCTCCGCCGTGTTCGGCTGGTAGACACTGTTGCCGGACGCGTCGTTGTTATAGTTCGGATTCACAATCTCCGTGCGAATGTTGCGGTACCAGGCATTCCCGCTGAACGCCAGCGAGGTATTGAAGGTGTGGCGCACCGTCAGATTGAACGAAGGCGACCGGTTGGCGGTCGTATCCGGAAAGGTGTAGCCGCTCGTATAGTTGGTCGCAAGCAGTCGGTAATCCTGCAGCGCATTCGCGCCGAGCGTGTTGTACGCATAGCTGGTGGCCAGCGCAAGGTCAGTCTTGTCGGTGCGCCAACCCAGTTTCACGAAGCCCTGCTTCACGTCCGAAGGAGAAGCGATGCGCCAGCCCGATTCATGGAACCCATTGCCTGCCAAAAACCAGTTGAAGCCCGTCGCCTTGCCGCCGCCCCAGGCGCCCTGCACGTCCTTGCGGCCGCTCGCCCCATAAGTCGCCGAAAGTGCGACCCCGGGATCGCTGACTCCATCTTTGGTCCGGATCGGCAACGCCCCACCCAGTGTGTTCAGGCCAAAGAGGGGATCCGAACCCGGCACCATCGTGATTTCGGAAATGGCGTTTTGCGGGATCAGATCCCAACCCACAACATCGCCAAACGGCTGGTTCTGCCGCACGCCGTCCACGTATACCGAGATGCCTTCCGGAGTTCCAAGAATCGGCGACGCCGTATAGCCACGGAAATTTACGTCGGCCTGGTACGGGCTTCCCGCCATGTCGTTCAGATAAACACCGTTCAGGCGGCGGTTGGCCAAATCCGTCAGATTGGTTGTGCCGGTGGCCTCGATATCCGCGGATGTCAGTGATTGAACGGCTCCGGGAACCTGCTCTGCGCTCAGATCGCTGCCCGCGAGCGGAGTCGACGCCACCACATCCACATGCACGGATTGCGCCCCGATAGACATCGTAATCGTGCTGGAAACAGGCGTCGTCGACGCCACATCGACATATAACGACTCGGCATTAAAACCCCGCTGCGCGACCTCAACCCGGTATTTTGCGAAAGGCAGACCGGTAAAATCGAATGCACCCTTCGCGTCCGTCTGGAAATTTCGAATCGTCCCTGTGGTACCGTTTCGCAACGTGCCCGAGGCCTGCATGGCCGCACCGGTGGAATCGTTGACCTGGAGTTTGATCTCGCCGGTGGGCGCTTGCGCCAGAAGCATAGCAGGAATACTGAGGAGGATCAGGAAGGAAACGCGAACACCAGCCACGAAGCTGGTTTTGAAAGAGCCCATATACTGTATATTCCTTCACCGTGCCCGCTGTTCACACTTTTTCGCCCCGACACGCAAAAAAGCCTGAACAAAGCGCCCTCGGCGGGAATATACAATATGAACGCCGAGGCGGAGGAGCGAATTTTAAAGAGCCGCGACCGCAAGGGAGCGCCTGTAACCCCAAAATGGCGACTGAAGCTACCAACTCGTTAGCCGGTCTTCCCCTGACGGAAGCCGCTTCTGCCACCCGCCCGTCACGGGTCGAAGACGAAGTTCTTTCCCTGTTTGAACAGCTCCGCGCCCCCGTCCTGCGTTACCTGCTGTCATTTCGCCTCCCTGTTTCCGACGCCGAAGAGGTCCTTCAGGAAGTATTTCTGGCGCTCTTCCGTCATTTGCAGCAGGGCAAATCCCGCGAGAATCTTCAGGGCTGGATATTCAGGGTCGCGCACCACTCTGCCCTGAAGTGTCGGCTTCGGAGCCGGCGATATGCGGATCGTTTTGTTGAGGTGGAGGGGCTTTCCAATGTGACGGTGGATCCGGCCCCCAATCCCGAGGAGAGTCTGGCTATCCGTGAGCGTCAGCAGCGTTTATTAGCTGTGGTTCAGGCGTTGCCGGAGCAGGAGCAGTGCTGCCTGTCGCTCCGTGCGGAGGGTCTTCGTTACCGGGAGATTGCCGGCGTGCTCGGCATATCGCTCGGCGGGGTGGCAGCGTCACTGGAAAAATCGCTGTCGCGACTCATTCGGTCTGAAAAACAGGATGCGGCAGAGAAAAGCTGAGGGAGGGTATGAATGTCTGAAAATCTGCATATATCCGAAAGCGACCTGGTCCTGGCCGCCGACGGCGAACTTCCGGCGCGGCGCAGGGCCGAGGTAGCAGCTCATCTGGAAACCTGCTGGTCCTGCAGGGAGCGAATGTCGACCCTGCAGAATACGATCGTCTCGTACGTTCGCGCCCGCAATGTGGAACTCAATGAGCAACTGCCTTCCGCGGACGGACCACGTGCGTTGCTGCGCGCCCGGATGGCGGAGGCCGCAGCTCAGCCCACCCACCGATCGCCGCTGAGTTTTGAATTCCCTATTGCATCGTTTGGGCGACTGGCTGCTGCCGGTGCCGCTTTTCTCGCGGTCATCGTGGCAGTCCTGGTGATTTTTGGCGGTACGGTGAACGCGGAGGGTCCCAAACCACGATCAGGAATTACACCGGGTGAGACGCGGCCAATCACGCTGGAAGAAGTTTGCCTCTATTCCGGAGCCGAGGTGATTTCCCACGATGTCCCCGAGGCGATGCGCCAGAAAGTGTTCGCCGCCTACGGAATCAAATCCGCGCAGATCAATCAATTCGAGGTGGATTATCTGATCACGCCGGACCTTGGCGGCTCGAAATCGATTCGCAACCTTTGGCCGCAGCCCTATTCCGCGCAGTGGAATGCCCGCGTGAAGGACAAGCTGGAGCAGCGGCTCCACGAACTGGTCTGCAACCGGAGCCTGGACCTGGCAACAGCGCAGCATGATATTGCCGTAAACTGGATCGCCGCATACAAAAAGTACATCGGCGACAGCTCTCGGTAGCGCACCGTTGTCGCTGACGCTTGCTATATACTTCCTGACATGACACGCCCCGTCGTCCTTCTCTTCGCGGCCGCCTGCATGGCGTACCCGCAGCAGCCGAAGTTCGACGTGGCGTCGGTGAAGCCCGCGGGCGAGTTCATCCCCGGTGCCTTCGGCCGCATAGACGGTGGCCCCGGGACCGCCGACCCGGGCCGCATCACCTTCACCGGCGTGAGTCTGCAAACTCTTCTGATTTGGGCTTACAACGTGCGTCCGGATCAGATTTCCGGCCCGGCCTGGCTCGATGGTGAAACTTTCAAATACGCCTATACGATTTCCGCCACGTTTCCAACGCAAACCACGATGGAGCAGTTTCGACCCATGCTCCAGGCTCTTCTGGCGGAACGCTTTCATCTGACCCTGCACCACGAAACCAGAGGGTTTCCCGGCTATAACCTGGTGCTCGCGCCGGGCGGAACAAAACTGAAAGAAGCGTCACCCGAGGCGTCGCCCCGCCGTGGCTCCCGCTTCGTGACCCCTCCACCCGATGCCAAACCCGTTGACGAAATCCCCGCCTTGCCGTCGGGCATGGCAAGCGTCACGCGGACCCCGCCGCGGGGACAATGGGGCACCTTTCGGTCCACGTATCACGTGTCGATCGCCGACTTCCTACGCGGCCTGGGCGCTATGGTCAACGAATCGACCGGCGTCGAAATGGGCAAAAACGTCCCGCGCATCAACGACAAGACCGGTCTGACCGGAATCTATGAATTCACCCTGGAATTTGCGGGTATTTCGATCATCCCGATAGTGGAGGAGTCGCCGACAGAAACCGGTGCGCGCGACCCCGGCAACGGCGGCGGCCAAACAATCTTCGTGGCGCTCGAAAAACAACTGGGTCTGAGTCTCGAAAAAACCCAGTCCGTTCCAGTCGACACCCTGGTGATCGACCACGCCGAAAAAACTCCAGGCGAAAACTAAGATCGTCCTCCATGCGAACGGTGATGATGCTCAAGATGATCAGATATTCGTGGTTGGTAGCACCCACGTTGACGATTTTGCTCGGTGTCGCTTTGGTCGGCCAGCCGATTGTGGTGCGCGCCCGAAAGGGTGATGGAGGGCCAGCGGTCAAAGCAGAGCTCAACGGTCCGTCGTCCATTACGATCGACCCTGAAGGCAATCTCTACGTGTACGAAGGTGTCGGACTCGACGTCCGAAGAATTGACGGCCGTACGGGTATCATCACGACGATCCTGACAGGTTGCGTTGAGCCCTGGAAGAAACCTCGTCCGACCGGTTGCCTTCCACCGATCGGCAAAATCGGTTTTGATCCTGCCGGTGACCTGCTTCTTTCGGAGTTTACGTATAATCAACTGGTCAAATTCGACTTCTCAAGTCGCTCGCTCAACGCCGTGGCGGGTAATGGGGACCTGCATTATAGCGGTGACGGTGGGAAGGCCACTGACGCAGGAATCGCGGTGTCCTACTGCTTTTCTCATGACGGACAGGGCAACCTGTTTGTTTGCGATTCCACTTACCGTATCCGGCGGATGGATGGCCAGACAGGAATTATCGCAACCGTTGCCGGCCACGGTGAGCGAGGTTTTGGTGGCGATGGCGGCCCAGCTCTCGATGCGAAGTTCGGCGTGCTGGTGAGTATGGCTGTGGACCGGTTCGGAAGTCTCTACGTGGCGGACGACACCAGCAACAGGATTCGCCGCATAGATAGCCGAACCGGAGTCATCGATTCGTTTGTCGGGGCGGCCGAACCCGCCAAAGGGGGTTCCACTTTCATTCCGTTTGTGGAGTTCAGCAGGGAAGGTGGACCCGCAGCAATGGCACGCTTCAATAGCCCTCGTTCATTGATCTTTGACCCGAACGGCAACCTTGTATTTGCCCTTCAGGGACGGGTTTGCAAAATCGACAATCTCGGCAATCTGAAGACAATTGCCGGCACCGGCGAGGATGGATACAGTGGCGATGGCGGAGCGGCGATAAAGGCCCGAATAGGCCCAAATGGACTCGCCATGGACAAGCGCGGAAATCTGTTTATTGCGGAATATGAAAGCAATCGCATCCGGCGTGTGGACGCACAAACCGGCGTCATTACCACCGTTGCAGGGAATGGCCTGCCGCATCGCCCACCACAGTCAATCATGTAGCGCTCATGCTGCCTCATTCCCGATTCATATAAAATCAAACCAATGCACCCGACTCGAAGAGACCAATTCACGCTCCTGTTACCCGCGCTCGCAGCCATCACCGCAAGCCGCGCCCAGTCCGCAGACCTTCCGACCCTCAAGTCCGTCGCACACCGCTTCGATGACCTGCCCTCCCGGCCGAGCGGCAAAAACATCTCCCATGCCATCTTTGACGGACTCACCCACTCCGGCTTCCGCATCGAGGCACACGAGACGGAACTCGCACCAGGCGGCGAACCTCACCCGCCGCATCATCACTCGAACGAAGAGATGTTCATGATCGTTGACGGAGCGCTCGATTTCACGGTCAACGGCACCACCACGAGACTCGGACCCGGAGGCCTCGGCTTCGCCGGCTCAAACGACGAACACGGAGTCAGAAACCCCTCCACCGACACGAAAGCACGTTACTTCGTAGTCGCCTTCGGACCCGTAGCTTAATAACCGCCTGCGAGGCGGCCCTCCCTAAAAAAACCGCCCCAGTTGGAAATACCATTTGCGATGTCCCGAATCGCCCACGCTGCCCCCCACGAATAACGGCCCCAGCAAAGTCCGCAGCAGCACCCCGGCACTACCGTCCATCGGCAGCGCAGTCGCCTTCACCGCCCCGTACATTTTCGCCACTTCGTAACTCGCCACCAGGTAAACACGGCCATCGGTAAATGGAGCGGACGCATTGATCTGCTTCATGACTCCCACTCGCGCCAGGAAGTACTGATTGCCGATCAGTTCGTTCGTGCCATACGCGCTGAGCCTCTGCGGACCACCAAGCCGGAAAAACGGCAGGCCGGAATTGTGCGCGTTGAAAACCGTCCCGCTCTCCATGCTCGCGAACACAGTATTCCGCACACCCCACGGCAGGAACGCCTCAGACCCGCCATCAAACACCGGAACGCCCTTCGCGGAATCCGGATTCGCATCCACCCAACGCAGGTTCGCGTGCGCCCGCATCCCCGAGTGAGGAATGATCTCGTCATCTACCCGATCCAACGCATACGAAACGTGCGCGGCGCCGTATCGCCCGGAAACCAAAGGAAACACCGCCGGATCGCCCACCCGTGTAATCGTGTGCACATAGCTTGCTTCGTATCCGAACCGAAACTCCCCGGTATTCGACAAACTGTATCCCACGTCCACCCCTCCCCCCGCATTGTGTTCGCGATCCACGGCCAGCAGGCGCGAATGTTCATAGAAATCCAGGGCCCGGTTCTCCGCGAATACGCGCGGCGCCACAAACCAGTTGCTGAGTGGAGCAAAAGGATGAAAGTATTCGCTGCGAACGCCCCAGGAAGAACCCATCATCAGGTCGGTACGTAATGCAGAGCGAAAGCCGCCGAAATCGGCCGCGGTGATGCGCGCCGTGAAAGACGCCCTCGTATTCAGATAGTCGGAACCATCAATGGCAACGGCGGGCTGCAGCGTTAGCGGGCGCGAATTGAATCGGTGAACATAGACCGCGAGACCAGTTTTGCCATCACGCTCAATCGCCGCATAAGTGAGATAGGAAAAGACCCCCATCCCCTTGATCGTCCGTATCTGCGCCTCCACCCACGCCGGGTCCAGCGGCTTGCCGATCTGCCCGGCGAAATAACTCCCCAGCTGACCCGCAAGCGCAGTGTTCTTTCCCGCAGCCGTGCCGGGAGACTCATCAAGGCCTTCAATCGTCACGAACACCGGAACCGGCAGCAGCGACTTTCGCCGCATCTCCCTCTTCTGCACATACGCAAGCCAGTCTTCGTCATCCAGACTGAATTTGGTCAGGACGGCCTTCCGTTTCTCCCCTCCCTCCACCCCCCGGTTCATAATCTCCTCGGCCCTGGAGAAATCGCCCACGGAATAGCCTGCAAGATTGACCGGCACCACCATATCGGCCAGGTCTATATTGTGACGTTCGTTGGCGATCGTCACCGCAGTCAGCGAGCGAGTCAGTACGTCAATGGCCGTGTGGGGCGTGTTGGGATCGTACGGATCTCTCGCCATATACACCGCGATCACGATATCCGCGCCCATTTCCTTCACAAGGTCCACCGGCAGATTATTGAGCAGACCGCCGTCGACAAATTCCTGCGACGACTGGCCCGCGACGGCTTTGAGCACCGGCGCATAGTAGCCAGGAATCGACATCGTCGCCCGCAAAGCCCGGTCCAGCGGCCCGCTGGAGAAAACCTGTTGTTTCGCTGTCACCAGATCCATCGCCACGCAGCGGAACGGTGTGGGTAAGTCATTGAAGCTCGCAATGCCGCCATACGGGAGCGCGATCTCGTTCAGTAAAAGGTCCAGTTCCTGCCCGGAATTCAGCCCGCCTGGAAGATCAATCCCGTGGCGCAACCCCAGCACCGTCGTGTTGGCCAGCGTCCGGTCGTCTTCCTTCCGCCGGAATGCAAGGCTCTTGTAATCTGCCTCGCCGTTCACCAGCTTGTTCCAGTCAAGGGTGCCGACCTTGCGCCGCATCTCGGCCGCCGTCATCCCCGAAGCATAAAAGCCCCCGACCAGGCCCCCCATACTGGTGCCTGCGACGTAATCGATGGGAATGTGATGGTCTTCCAGCCATTCGATCAGCCCGACGTGCGCAAGGGCAAGCGCTCCACCGCCCTCAAGCGCCAGCCCGATAGTGGGGCGCTTCTGCGCCTGCGCGGGAGACAGAAATGCAAGAGCGAAGCAAGCGCACGCTGCAATAGTTGCTTTCATAATGGCGAGATATCGCACAAGCACTTTGACAGCCAAAGTCCCTGTTTTCCGGCCTCGGAGGTCGATATCCGCAAGTATTGGCAGCCCGGCTACTTCGTCACCGGCGTGTAGCCCTGCCAGACGTATTCCAGAGCTTCGGGCAGGGTCTGCCGTTTCGTAGCGCCATCGGTATGTCCGGCATTGCGCGCGAAGACGAACTGGTAGTGATAGCCCTTCTCCGCCAGCACGCGAGCCATGTTCTCATTGGCCTGCACCCAATCGTGCATCCCGTCGCGCACGTAGTAGTTGTCGTGGTCGCCCACTTCCAGCCAAAGACGCAGCGGCTTCGCCGGACTGTTCGGAATCAGCGTTTCGTGATAACCCCACGCCCCGTGCGGCGTCTCGGGATTCCAGGGCCACTGGTTATTGATGTAGGTGCCCGAGTAAGTGAGCACGCGATGGTACAGATCCGGGCGATACCACGCCATCCCCATAGCCGCCGAACCACCGGAGCTGCCGCCCATGGTGGCGCGCCCGTCAGGGTCTCTGGTCAATCTGACGTTGTACTGCTTCTCCACCAGCGGCAGCACTTCCGCTTCCACAAATTCGGCGTACTTTCCCGAAAGCGTGTCATACTCGAGCCCGCGCTCGCTGCCCTGCGCATCGCCGCCGCCGTTGCCAATCGAGATGGCGATCATCACCGGCACGCGCTTCTGCGCAATGAGGTTATCCAGGCACACGAACAGGCCCGCATCAGGTCCATCGGCACCCACAATAAACGGAGCGATGCTGCCGGGCACATACTGTTTGGGGACATAGACCGCGACCCTCCGCATCCATGGCGCGGGGTGGCTGGTCGGGACCCGGAATTTCGCGGGATCGTCGGGATCAGGCGTGCCCACCGTATTGGGTTCGCGGACAATCCCCGGATAAAACTTGCTGTCCTTTGACTCCATAGTGAAGTTGTAAACCGTGCCCTTTGGAACGTCTTCCTGCGCGGTCATCTCAGAAGCCGCGGGATGCGTCGGGCCCAGAATGAAGTTGCCATCTTCCTTCGCGGGAGCGTTGGTCCCGTCGGGCAGTTCTTTGGCAGTGACATACCCGGCTGTGTGGGGATCGCGTGTGGGGTTGGGCGGACGTGGCTGAGGCCGAGCAGCTCCAGGCGGCAAAGGCGCTTCAGCCGAGGCCTGTTGCGCAGGAGCGAGCGCGGCAAATACCATCAGGCCGATCAGACAGGCGAGAACTTTCATTGCGGCATGATATCAGGCAGACGTCTTCTCTGTGCTCTCTGTGGGGCCTCCGTGTTCTTTGTGTGAAATCCGTGTCCAGTTTAAGCCCGGCTTGACATGCCTCCGGTGCCCCTCTACGATGGAGGACATACCATGAAAGCATCTTCCCGTCGAGAGCTCCTGGGCAGCATGGCAGCTGTCGCAGCCGGAGCAACCATTGCCGGCGTTCATCCGGCTGACGCGCAAACAGCCCGTGTCGCCACGCCGGCGGCCCGCCGCCCCGCTGACGAGCCCTTCGGCTACTGCCTCAACACCAGTACCCTTCGCGGTCACCAGATGGACATCGCCGCCGAGATCGCGCTCGCCGCGAAGGTCGGTTTTCACGCCATCGAGCCGTGGACCAATGAACTCGACGCTTACGTCCAGGCGGGAGGCACGCTGAAGGATCTCGGCCAGCGTATCAGGGATGCCGGACTCGTCGTCGAAAACGTGATCGCGTTCAACTCCTGGCTGAGCGATGATGACGCGACTCGCGCCGCTGGCATGGAGACCATCAAACTCAATATGGACAAGGTCGCACAGATCGGCGCGAAGCACATCGCGACGACTCCCGGCGGCGGTGGTGGCGGCCGCGCCGGTGGCGGTCGTGGCGGTGCAGGGGGCGGCAGCGGTCGCGGCGCCCAGGGCGCAAGCGGGCGTGCCGGCGGAGCCGTTGCAGGCTTCACCCCGCCGCCGGCTCCGGCACCCGTCAGCCTCGACAACGCGGCAAAGTACTACCGCGAAGCCCTGGACCTCGGACGGAAAATGGGCGTCCTGCCGCTGTGCGAATTGTGGAGTTCCAACGCAATACTCGGACCCCTCGCGCACGGCGTGTACGTCACCACCGCGGCGGGCGACCCCGACGCGAGTCTCCTGCTCGACATCGTGCACCTCTATCGCAGCGGGACGCAGTTCGAAGCCCTGCGGCAAATCAACGGAGCGTCCCTGCATATATTCCATGTGAACGACTATCCGCAGGCTGACGACCCCACCAGGATCACCGACGCCCAGCGGGTTTATCCCGGCGACGGGATCGCGCCGCTCAACACCATCTTCCGTGCCCTGCGCGACAACGGGTTCCGCGGTTATCTGTCGCTCGAGCTTTTCAACACGGACTACTACAAGAAGCCGGCCGAGGAGAACGCGAAGACGGGGATCGACAAGGTTCGTGCAGCCGTTAAGAAAGCGCTCGCCTGATACCAACGCAATCATTGCCTTCCGATGAACTGTAAAGGAGCGGTACCGAAAACTAACGGCTTCGCGGCTCACTAGTGTAGTGTCCAAAAATAACTGCGCAGCGTGTGGGGCAGGTTTTTAACCTGCTGGCCGGTTTCCAACCGGCCTTCTCCTGTGTCAAATAGCCCGACATCCGGTGCGGATCCTGGCTGAAGCATCGCCCTACGCGAGCGCGTCCTTTGCATACTTCACGCACTTCGCGAGTTCCGCTTCCCACGTCGACCCCTCGGGAACCAGGTATTCGAACTCGACCCCGGCAGGGATCGCCCACTTGTTGTTCTTCAGCGTCTGCAGCACGTCGCGGATCGGAGTATCGCCCTGACCCCACGGCATGTTCTCCGAGCCGTCATGGCACACCTTCTTGCGGTCCTTCAGGTGCATGCTGAAGATGCGCGCGTGATGTTTCTCAATGAACGGCACCGGACTGACGCCCGTGCCCGCCACGTAGTGGCCGATATCGAGCTGAATGCCGTTTCGCGGCGACTGCGCCATCGCGGCATCCCAGGCGGTCATGTTCGCGAGCGTGTGCAGATGATAGCCGACATTCACGCCGTGCTTCGCCGCCGCTTCGCCGATCCGCTTCGACACCGCCGGGTCACCGGGCAGTTCCATCGTGATCTGTGAAGCGCCCACTGCTTTGGCGGCGTTGAACCAATACTCGTACTCGCCGTCAGACTGCACCAGGTTCAGTGTGGCGCGGAATGCATAGATTTGTACGCCGGCATCGTTGAACTTCTTCCGCACTTCGGCAAACCTGCTCATCGGCACGGACGTACGCCACGCCAGGATCTCGTCCGGGGTCTTGGTGGCAGCGCCGCCGCCCGGGGCGGGAGGTGTACCAGGCACGCCGTTGACGCACGCAATCGCTCCGGGCGCAGGACTTGTTGCCGGTGCGGCGTTGGCTCCGCGTCCGGCCGCAGCCTGTGCCCCGCCCCCACGTCCGCCTGCCGCCGCCTGCGGCGCGCCAAGGTAGTTTTCGATCACGCCGGCTGTCAGCTCCGTGTTGCTGACACCCAGTCTCACCAGAGCCTTGAGGGCGCCCTCAAGATCAGTCGCTTCGGGGCCAAACCGATACGGCGCAAAAATACCAAATGGCACGCCGCCCCATGTTGAATTTGGCTTCGCCTGACCCAACAGAGACGCCGGCCTCGTCATCAAGCCCACCGCCGGCACGGCCGCCAGCGCAAGCCTTCCCAATTCGCGACGCGAGTATAGACTCACGCAGTCTTTCTTCCCGCTCATAAACAGCCCCTCTTTCTATGTGAACGCCACGAAGGCCACTCAAAGCAGAAACCAGCGCGCCGTTTTAGCCGCCTGTATCCTAACACAGGGCATACCCAAAAACTAGGGCCCCGGTGTTTCCAACCAGTCCAAAGTGCCTTTGCCTTTATTCGTGTTCATCTGTGTGCATCTGTGGCAAAAGGTTTGGGCCCCCGGACGTCGAGGCGCGCCTTCAGCAGGTGGCGTTCACCACGGGCAAGGAATGCCGATTCGAGTGTCAAAGACGTGCCAGACTTCCGGCAAGCCAGCGCGGGATACGTTGCGCCCGGAAGACGACTTCTCCCTTTTCGGCCTGCAACAGAATCTCGGGCGTTTCCCCCCAGCCGCCGTTCTCGTATACGTAAATCAAATCCATCTCACGAATAGCCCGTCACAGGTTGGCCAGGCTCGACTCGTAGATGCCGCGCAATTTCTGCTCCGGCGCGCTGTGGCCTCCCCTGTCGGCCCGCATCTTCACCCTCTCCAGGTGCATCTCGAAGTTCGGGAGGCCGAGGTAACGCATTTCGATGACGAAACCGGCGCGCCTCGCCAAAGCCGCCTGGTCAAACGTGACCGCGCTGCGAAGCGTCGTTTGAAAAGCGCAGCTGCTTCGCCCCTCAATGTGAGCGAGCACGAACCGCTCAAACAATGTGCTCACGCGGGCGCGAATGTCGCACGGAATATCGCTGTACGATCCCTTGTTCAGGGCCGCGGCCTGATCGTCAGCGTTGAAATAGTCCACACCAAAAGCCGCCACCGGAAAGGCTGTAGACTTTCCGCTTCCGGGCGGACCGGCGACGATGAACATCTTGGGCGGCATAAAAAAGAAAAGTAGTCGACACGATCCTTCTGCGCGGCGCGGAAGGCACGCCTTCAGATCCGGTTCAAACCCTGCGAACCTGACCGGGTAAAACTATCCGCCGAAGTCCCGATCTGCATCAGCCTGCATGTCTTTGGGCAGATCTGTGCGAATGCGGCTCCCATCGGGATTGGCAATACCAAGCCTCTCCAACTCCGCCGCCGCCTCTCTGACGCGTTCTCCAGCTGCGGATAAATGCGAATCGATCCTGGGCACCAGCAGCATCGGCGTTTCGACAGCAGGCATATTTCTCATTATATTCCAAACAAGCAGGTCGATTCGGGTGCCATTGATCTGTGTTCATCTGTGGCAAAAGGTTTTGGTTTCCCGCTGATCGCAGCCCGTTATTGCAGAGTCACAAATAATTCCGAGCGGATCGTCCAGCGCCTCCCGATGGCTCGCCACATCGCAAGATAGGTTCCGCCAATAACCCGGCTTCCGTCCGGTCGCGTTCCAATCCAGTGGCCATGTTCCGCCGCAAGCAGACCAGTTGCGGAGATCTCAACCTTATCCGGAATGCGTTCGAAACGAATGGATCTGGGGTCCGCAAAGTCCTGCACAAACAGGTCGATATAGGCCTGGCGCGAAGGGATGAACGTGCCGTCGCCGCTGATCACAATGAGGTCGGCGCTCAGACTGGCGGAAAAAGTCGCTATATCGTGATTTCGAATCGCGTCGTTCGACGCCCGTCTCGCAGCCCGTATATCGGATTCAGCAGAACTGGTCTGAGCCTGAAGTGCGCTGCAGAGAACGCTGAGTATCAGTACGCTAAGTCTGTTGATCATCGACCTCTCCGGAGGCATCCACCTGCTGCCAACGTGATTGAATCGTATCACTCAGTTCGAATCGAAGGCCGATCGCCGCGCCGCTGATGCGGTCCCTCGCGCTCAGCGCTTACCGGGAGGACCCCGAAGTAAGACACATCCGTGTTCATCTGCGGCGAAAGGTACTACCGTTATATCATCTCTGACATGTCCAAATTCACTCGGGCTGGGGGAACCCTGCTGCTTCTCACCGGAGTCGGTGCCGGTGTTCTCAGGCTGGTGGCTCAGGCCCCGCCCGCTGCCGGCGACGGCGGTCCCAGTTCCGCGCTCTCCCAGTCCGTGCGTCCGTTTCTCGAAAGAAACTGCATCGCGTGCCACAACACCGGGCTGCCCTCCGGTCAGGTGGATATGCAAAGACTCCTGGCCTCCACAACTTCTCTCCTGGATGACCGCGATACCTGGGACAACATCGCTTTCCGCATGCGGTCCGATCAAATGCCGCCCACCGGAACTCCGCGGCCTCCCAAAACGGAAGTCGATGCGACAGTGGCGACAATCACGCGCATTTTGGCCGCCAATCCCCGCCCAACCAGTGCCCCGCCCGTCTTATCCAAAGGACCTTTCACTAAAGATTGGGCAACTTATGCCTACGATGAGGAACGCACCGGCTGGGCCCGCGGAGAAACCGTAATCACGAAGGACAACGTATCGAAGCTGCAGTTGCTGTGGAAGCTGCAGACGGACGTGAAGCCGGACCCCGTAAACCAATACGCCACCATGACCGACCCTCTCGTCATGAACAATGTGCAGACGAAGCAGGGGCCGAAGAAAGTGCTTTATGTCGGTGGCGGCACCAACGAACAAAACAAAATTTTCGCCATCGACGCCAACGCGGGAACCATTCTCTGGTCGAAAGACTACCCGAATAAGGCAACCCCCGCGGCCGCGGCCTACGCTTTCTGCCCGAACAATATGAACGCGACGCCGGTGGTCGATAAGCAGAGCGGAATTCTGTATTTCCTGCCTACCGATGGCAAGCTTCGCGGCGTCAGTCTTGCCGACGGCGAAGATCGCTTCCCGGCCACGAGCATCGTGCCCACCTTTACCCGCAACTTCAGTCTGAATCTGGTGGACGGTGTGATCTACACCGGCACCACGCGTGGTTGCCAGAATGCGACTTCGCAGATCGTGGGCATCGATGTCGCCGATCCCGATCATTTGGTGACGCACTTCTATACGAGTCACGGCAAAGGCTCCGGCCCGTGGGGCCGCGCCGGTGTCACAAAGACTCCCTTCGGCATCGTGGCGCAAACCGCGGATGGCGCTTACGATCCGGCTTCCGGTCGCTGGGGCAATTCGGTGGTGGAACTGGACAGAACCGTTTCCGTCGTCGATTCGTTCGCTCCGCCCAACATGGACTATCTCAATAAGTGGGATCTCGATCTCGGCTCCAGCAGCCCCATTTCATTTCCTTTTGACGACCGCACCCTGGTGGCATCCACCGCAAAGGAAGGCGTCATTTATCTGTTGGACGCCAAAAACCTCGGTGGCGCGGATCATCGCACACCGCTCTACACCTCGCCCCGCTGGTCAAACGACCCGGTGTTGTTCGGCTACAACGGCATGTGGAGCGTGATGTCGACGTGGGTGGATCAGAAGGGCAAGCGTTGGATCCTCGCGCCTTACTACGGCCCGCCGGCGAAAGACACGATCGGGCTGTTTCCCAAAACTCACGGGCCGACGGTCAATGGGCAGCTCATGGCCTTCACGGTGGAAGGCACCGGAGCCAAACCGACGCTGGTGCCGCAGTGGGTTTCCGGCGATCTCGATCTGCCTGGCGTAGCAGTGGTCGCCAATGGCGTGATTCTCATTCTGGCGAACGGCGATAGAGGCGCAACTCTCGTGTCCGGCGGTGGCGGTCGCGGCGGTGGAGCTGGCGGACCTGCCGGTGGCCGCGGCGGTTCTGGCGGTGGTCGTGGCGGCTTCGGCGCAGCTGGTGGCAGTGGCGCAGCAGGTGGACGCGGCGGCTTCGGCGCGGCTGGAGGCAGTGGCGCAGCGGGTGGACGTGGCGGCTTCGGCGCGGTTGGTGGCAGTGGCGCCGGACGCGGCGGTGGCGGTGGACGCGGCGGCAACGCGCTTGAGGCAAGCGTACCGGGTAATGAGAAGGATGCCGCCTGGCGTGCCATCAATACGCAAAAGGCCGGCCAGCGATATACCGGTGGCCGGGACACGACGCACGCCGTTCTGTACGCTCTCGATCCCCAGACGGGAGACGAGCTGTATTCCAGCGGCGACGCCATCGATAGCTGGAATCACTATGGCGGTATCGCCGTTTCCGACGGCGTTGTCTACCTGAGTTCCTGGGACGCGCGAATTTACGCTCTCGGCATTAAGAAGTAAACGGAAGGCCCGCCACTTCAACGAGAGACAGGCAGCCCGACAACGATGAGCACCGCGTAGTCCTGCTTGCGGCAGCCAGTCACGACGGGCATGGCTGCCCCTGGATTCACAGGAAAACCAGTGGTCCGAACGTTCGCGGGCGAGCACGAGTTGTCAGCCGCCTCCGGCTTGTAGCGTGCGGAGCGGCACCCCAGATGGGTCACATCGTAGAGGGTCGCGCCGTCGGCAAGCTCCCACCGCTGATTGCCGTCCTTGTCCCTCGGCTGAATGGTCAGCACGGTCGTCACCTTGCGGTCGCCCGTGACCAGGTACTTCCCGGGAGGCAGCGGAAAGGTCGGCTTCTCCATGATCAGACCGTGTTCCTCCAGCCACCAGTCCGCGGCGTCGAATTTCCACTGTGATGGTGCCACGCCGCCGGCCGCCTTCAATTCCGGGTAGCGGTCCAGCTTGCAGCCGCGCGGACCCGGATCCTGGCTCCAGAGGCCCCATGCCTGCGCGCCGCTGCCGGAGGTGGCCCCGGGCTCTCCCAGGGCCGCGATGTACTGCGGCTCAATGCGCCTGAACTTCAAAAGATCTGCCCCCTGGCCGACCGCCAACATGACGAATCCCAGGGACAGGAGCCAGCGGCTCACGGACGGTACAAAGTGGTGGACCCTCATCTGATTGCTCCGATTGGACAATATGATGACATCCTACAGCACCACACTGCGAATATCCACCCGAGCCTCATTGGATCAATTTTCGAAATCTGAGCGCCCGGTCTGTGAGCACAGCAAAGCCTGCCCTCAATTCGTCGCCGTGCGAACGGAAAGTGGCCGCGACCAGACCGGTCCTGATCTCGGCTTCAACCCCGTCCAGTCGGACCAACACGACTCCTGCGTGCAGCAGGCCCTGCCGAAAAATCAAATCGCCGAAATCCTTATCCGCAGTCAACAGGACTCGGCCGGAATCGAGGCTTGTTTCCAAAACCGCCCCATCGTCAATGCCCGGCGATGTCTCGGCGATGTATAGAACGTCGTGCCCGTCTGCGCGCAGCCGGTCGACAATCTCCTTTTCGACATTCTCGTCCGCGACGATTCTCACGCCTGAACTTGTTCCATCGGGTAGACAACATCGGCATTCAATACGGCGGCGGCAAAGCCAATGGCGGCTCGGATGCCCTCTTCCGTCAGGCTCGGATGTGACTTCAGAATCTGTTCCACTTGCTGTCCGGCCGCGAGCTTCTCCAGGATCAGTTCCACCGTGATCCGGGTTCCCGCCACGGTCGGCTTGCCCAGCATGATTTTCGGATTCGCGACGATTTTCGCCTGTGGCATATAAATCCAGTCTATCGCGATTTGATCTTCACTCCACGATGTCAATCTGCGAAACTGCCCGTTCCCGTCGACTGCGCCGCTGTAAATTTGTCTGTCTATTTGTCTATTCACTGACCCGCACGGAGAGTAGAATAAATAATGTTGTCTATAAGGGGTGCATCGGTGCTGGCATACCCGATGGGATGTCTTGCGACTGTGAACTGGTGACCCTCACCCAAACGTGTGGGCACATGTGTTTTGTCTCACTTTAAATAAGCTGCGAGGTACACAAATGAGAGACGGCGTGTTGGCTCAAAAGTGTGGATTTCTGGTTTTGGCCACTGTCGCGGCCGGCACGGTGTTCTACCTGTGGGCTGATACGCTGCCTCAAGAGATTCGTCAGGCACTGGATCAATCTGCATCGCTTCCTGTCGAACAAGCTTCAGACTTGATTTTTGCCCTGGCTGACAGCGGAAGGGTGCCTGCGGACGTCTCGGTCCAGTATCTAACGAGGATCTACAACCGAGCGGACGAGGCCCAGCGAAAACACCAGATTGATCTCGCGCCGGCGCGTCAAGCGCCTGACAGAGGCCTGGGCTTTTCCCGTCTCCTGTCGATCGCGGGCTTCGACGCGTCGAATATCAGGATCCGCGCGCTGAAGAGGGTGGGTGTGCACGACCCGGAAGCCGCACGGCGGATGCTGCTCACATTCTCTTACGATTTCCCGACCGACACGGGCTGTGACCGCTTAGATTTTGCAGTAACCGGAAACAGCTACTACCCAACTCTGTTGGCGATCGCGCCCGCAGAATTCGAGAGCGTCGTCGGACGAGTATCGACACCACAGCAGGCCGCGAGCTTGTTAAAGGCATTGAAAGATAACAAGAACCTCTCTACGGCACAATTGGGCTACGCCATGGGCTCAATTTCCCGCGCGCTCGACGTTAGCGTGAGTAGCAGGGTGTTTGCGGGTACGGAGACGACCCTCCAACTGGGAGCGACGGTTGAGGCCATGGTTGGGGAGTCATCCCCTCTCCCCCAAGTGTTCCGGGTGGGTCTCGCGAAGGCTTGGCTGGAATACGCCAGTCGAGAATTGCGAGTGGAATTATGTAGCGACGGCAAGACGACATCGGCCGGAACGGCTGAAACAGCCGTGGTGAACAGAGCGAATCGAATCGCCGACCTGTTGCAACTCGGCCGGATCACGCCTCCGTCGCAATTTAGATACGCTTCTGGCACTTACCAGCCGGGGACCGCTGACCCTTTAGATTCGGCGACGGATTCGCTCTACGCTTTGGCCGCAAAATTTAAGACGAGCGGTTCGACTGATCTCCGGGAACGCCTCGTGTCCGAACTCACGAGATATGCAGGTCAAGATCTGGACGATCCATCGCTGCATCTCGACCGGGGCACGGCCATCTACAGAATGTTCGTCCAGGTGGTGACGGTAATGGAAATTGCAAAGCAAGTCGACGACAACGAAATGCTCCGATTGGCCGCAAATTCGCTCATCTTACTGCTGGAACGACCGGGTTTTCGCGAAGCCGACCCAGTTGCCTGGATCGTTGCAGCACGTTGGACGATTAATCTTTCCAAGAGCCCGAGCGCCGCCCTATCGACCGCAATCAGTCAAAGTTTGACAAACTCCAGACTACAATCGCTTGCGACGTACAGATTCGTCGACAAGGTGATCAACTTGGTTCCCAAATATCAGACGAACACGCTTCAGTCGCCGCTGGCAGTTATGGGCACCTACTAAGCAAACTTGTGACGGTCGCCGAGGCCCAGTTCCAGATGCCGTGCCTTGAGTGTGCCCGCAACGGTCGAGGTGATGTGTGGGCTCTCTCGCCGTCTTGGGTAAAATGCGGATAAGTCATGGCCAAGCGACATTTTCTAAAACAAGGCTGAGGTCTACATGCATCGGGAATTGAAACCGGCGCGGCGCCCGCGCACCGCCTTTCTAATTTTCCGATGGTTTTTGGGCCGAATCGATCACGATGGTTTCTACAGGCCCGCGGCCGGGCACGAGTTTTAAGCCAATTTCCTGGAGCGACGTGATGATCGACGCCACGACATCGGGCCGCGACTCAGGCGATACGTCTGCCGCATATTCGTATTGGAAATCGAAGAAGCCATTGATGCCCGTCTGATCAAAAACAGGCTGTTCAAGGAAGGGACTTAAATTCGCGGCGAGAGCCGGCATCGACACATGGTGCCCGGCAATTCCATCCCCGCTAATTCCTCCAAGATGCGGGCCGCCAACCCACGAAAAATCCGGATCCGTGTACTTCGAATTCTCAAGTTTCAGCGGTTTGCTTCCTCGTGTCAGGAAATAGACTCTGCCTTCCCGAACCTCGCGGTGATATTTCAATTGGAATCGATCCTCAAGAAGAGTCAGCAGCATGTGCCGTTGAAGGGTGTTGAGCGCAAGTCCGTCGGTTGGGTACAGCTTGTCGGAGTCCGGCGAGGCGGCAGGTTTGGCTTCGATGTCGTATTGCTCAGAATGCCCCCATGCAGGTCCGCCAGACACTTGAAAGTACTGCACGCTGAGTGCCCGCATGAGCAGGACATCAAGAGTTTGATGGCCCAAGCGGTCGCGACCGCCGGGATAGGTGAAATACCCCATCATGCCTTTGGGCCCGGACAGCTTAATCGACACAACTTCAAACGCAGGCCGACTGCCCGCAGATTGAGTTGAGGACTCCTGTGGCAAAAGCAGACCTCCGAATCCCGATGTCAATACGACCAATACTAAAAGTCTTCCCAACATGCGACCTCCACCTACAGATTCTAACTGAAAAGACCCCGATCCAAGTCTCGGGACGAAGGCAAAACACCTCCGCCAGCTCGGCTGGCACGGCACATCAACGTTACATACGAAGGCGCGCACCCACATCCTAAGATATGGCCACCGCGCCATGTTGAGCCTGAAAGATATCGTCTAACTCTTAGTGCCACATCCGCCGCGGAAGCCGTTAGGCACCGACGGAATGCAACTGCACGCAATCCCGCCATCCGGGTTGTACCGGGATGTGTCATCTGCCTCAGTATAGGTGATTTTCGGGCAACCGCCCCACGCGCGCACAACGGGCCTGTTCTACGCTCCGGCTCAGGTAGTTTAACCCCGCTGAAATCTTTTCCATCCCCCGTTGTGGCGCACAGCCCTTCTGAGTGCTGTCGATTTTCATCAATCAAATCATAAACATACGAAAATCCACACTCCGCGCCATGTTACAACTTTCATATGATACCTCCACGGAAATCCGTCACCATCCGCCGCATTTCCGGATCTGTGTCCATCCGTGTTCATCTGTGGCCATGTCATTCTTCACTCCACCCGATTTTCCCCCAAAAAAACGCGGGGACAACTAGATCCTGGGAACATGCTGATAAACAACCACTTAACAGTTTTCCACAACCCGGGAATAACCCGGCAAAACCCGGGAAACAACCCGAGAAGACCCGGAAATCGGGTTCGACGCACCCCGGAACCCGGCACCTCCCGACGTCCCACCCGCCCAAAAACGGTAAACGGAGAACGCTAAACGGTCAACGAACGCACCACGCGCGTGTTATATTTATTCATAGCACTGCATATTTAATCATATGAAATACTCCGTTGGTATCGTAGGCTTCTCCGGCTACAGCGGCGCCGAAGCGGTCCGCATCCTCTCCCGCCACCCCCATTGCGAGCCCGTTCTCCTCTCTCATCGGGCGGACAACGATGGCGCGAAGCTCATCCGCAAACCAACCATCCGCCGCGCCCACGCCGGCCCCGAATCCGTCGCCACCGAAGGCCTCTCCGCCGTCCTGCTCGCCACCCCGCATGACGTTTCCATGGAGCTCGCCCCCCAGTTCCTCGCCGCCGGAGCCATCGTCGTCGATCTCAGCGCCGCCTTCCGGCTCGAAACGCCCGAGAAATACCTGCACTGGTATAAAGAGGAGCACACAGCCGCCCACCTGCTCCCGGACGCCGTCTATTCCATCCCGGAATTCCACCGCGCCAAAGCTCACAAAGCGCGCCTCATCGCCAACCCCGGCTGCTACCCCACCGCCGCCAATCTCGCCATCCGACCCCTCGTCGAAGCCGGCCTCATTGACCGCGCCGCCGGCATCGTTTGCGACGCCAAGAGCGGCGTCAGCGGCGCGGGCCGCAAAGCGACCCTCAAGAACAGCTTCTGCGAAGTGACCGAAAACTTCTCGGCCTACTCGATCCTCAAGCATCGCCACGTCCCGGAAGTTCTCATGGTCAGCGGCCTCACAGAGCCCGAATTCAGCTTCACCGCGCAGCTCATCCCCATTGATCGCGGCATTCTGGAGACCATCTACTTCCGCCTCGCGAAATCCGTCACCGCCGCCGAAATCATTGCCGACGTGTACCAGAAACACTACGCCCATGAGCCCTTCGTCCGAATCCATGAGGCCGGCAACGTGCCCGATCTGCACAGCGTCGCCCACACCAACTTCTGCGACATCGGCGTCGTGGCCGATCCCGCCACCGGCCGCTGCGTGGTGGTCTCTGCCATCGACAATCTGGTGAAGGGCGCCGCCGGACAGGCGATTCAGAATCTGAATCTCGCGCTCGGCATCGAAGAAACAGCGGGGTTATTGTAATTCCAGTGAAAGCACTCATCAAAATCGGCGGCAGTCTGCTCGATGACGCCACGTCGCGCCACGGTCTCGCGCGCCAGATCGCCGCGGTTTCCGCCAGCGGTATTCAGGTCACCGTCGTCCACGGCGGCGGCAAACAAATGACGCGCTTCCTCGAAGAACGCGGCATCAAGAGCACGTTCGTGCGCGGCTTGCGGGTCACTAACGATGAAACGATCGACGCCGTCCTCAAGGTGCTCGCTGGCAGCGTGAATACGCAACTCACCGCGGCGCTCTGTGCAGCGGGCGCTCGCGGTGTCGGACTCACCGGTATCGATTCCGGTGTTGCCCTTGCCGATCAGCTCGATCCCGAACTCGGTTTCGTCGGTCGCGTGACCTCTTCCGATCCCGCGCTGCTGAACACGCTCACCGTAGCGGGCTATATGCCCGTGGTGGCCTGTGTAGCAGGCGGCGCGAAGGGCGAAGTCTTCAACGTGAATGGCGATTCCATGGCCGTAGCCGTCGCTTCTGCCTGGAAGACCGACCGGCTTGTCTTCCTCACCGACGTGCCCGGCGTTCTCGACGCCACCAAGACCATTCTGCCCGTCCTCACCGTTGCCGATTGCGCGAAGCTCATTGCCGACGGCGTCGCCACCGGCGGCATGCAGGCCAAGCTCGACGCCGCTACGAACGCAGTCACCCACGGAGTCGCCGAAGTGCGCATCGTGCGCGGCTCGGATCCCGATATCGTCGCCCGCGTCTTTGCGGGTGAAAACGTCGGCACCAGAATCATCGCGGGAGATCGATCATGATCAGTGCCCTGACGCCTGAAGACGTTCAGTACGCCACCGTATCGAACAAGAACATCGAGATTCGCAAAGCATCCATGCAGGACATCCCTGCCCTGCTCAACCTGATTAACGGCTACGCCGCGAAGGGCGTCATGCTCCCGCGCACCGAGTTCGAAATGTCGGAGAACATGCGCGACTTCATGGTCGCCTACGATGGCAACGTCCTCGCCGGCTGCGGTGCCATGCACTTCTACTCGCCGACGATGGGTGAAGTCCGCTCGCTCGCCGTCGCCGAAACCCACAAGAAACACGGCATCGGCCGACTCATGGTCGACGCGCTGGTCTATGAAGCGAAGATGTACGGTCTCGATGCCGTCTTCGCCTTCACCTATGTGGATGGCTTCTTCGCCAAAGCCGGCTTCCACACCGTGGAACGCGGCGAACTGCCACTCAAAGCGTGGAAAGACTGCCTGCGTTGCCCGAAGTTCCAGGCCTGCGATGAAATCGCCGTCGTCAAGGTCCTGCGCCCACAGCGTTGGGAGCAGAAGCAGCCCAATTACCCGCCCGTGCTGGGCGTCGAAGATGGCAACGTTGTCCTCTTGCCCATCCTGAAGAACTAAGATAATCCCATGGATACGAAACTCAGAGCCTGGTGGTCACACCGTCAGGGACTCGATGGCAGTCTCGTGGGCAAAACGGCGCGCGAGGCGCTGAACCACAGCGGTTGGTCGCGCTCGGTAGGCGGCGCGAGCCCGTATCTGACGCTGCTCGGCCGCACCGGTCTGAGACGCGCCGAGATCGACGCCGATCTCGCCAAACAGCAGATTCACGAACTCCCCTCCGCCCGTGGCTGCACCTACGTTGTTCCCGCCGAGGACTACGCGCTGGCTCTCAAGGTCGGGCAGAACTTCTCCACCAAAACAGAAATCGCGACAGCCAAAAAGCTCGGCGTGACCGATGCCGAAGTCTCGAAACTCAAAGCCGCTGTCCTCAAAGCCCTCGCCTCAGATCCGCTCGACACCGATGCCATCAAGACAGCAGTAGGCCCTGACGCACGAAGCCTCGGCCCCGAAGGGGTGAAGAAGGGCCTCGCGACCACATTGCCGCTCGCGCTGGGTATTCTACAGTCCGAAGGCGAGATCCGTCGCATCCCCGTGAATGGCCGCATCGACCAGCAGCGCTACAAATACACACTCTGGAAACAGAACCCGCTCGCGAAGTGGAAACTCGATACCGACGCCTCCTTCACCGAACTGGCCCGCCGCTACTACAAATGGATCGGCGTGGCATCCATAGCCGAATTCCAGTGGTTCTCAGGCCTCGGCGTGAAGGCTGCGAAAGCAGCCACCGATCCGCTGAAACTGGTCTCCGTCCAGGGTGACCTCATGGCCACGCAGGAAGACGCCGAAGCCTTCGCCAAATTCCAGGTCCCGAAAAAGCCCCACTACGTCCTGACCGGCACTCTCGACAACATAGCTCATCTGCGACGCGCCACCTACAGTCTGATCGCAGACGAAGATGCTGTAGGAGATCTCGCGCCTGGTCCCGGTTCGTTGATGGAAATCTCCAGCCACCTGATCTTAGACCGGGGTCGCATCGTCGGTCGCTGGGACTTTGACGTCGAGACCGGCACTATCGCCTGGGATTCCTTCGTCAAGACCGATGCTTCCCTCAAAGAAGCGGTAGCGATGACGGAAGCCTACATCCGCGAAGACCTCGGCGACGCGAGAACCTTCAGTCTCGACAGCCCCAATTCCCGCGCCCCGCGCATCGCCGCCCTGCGCAAAGCCGGAGGCCAATAATATGCCCACCGCCTTCCTCGCCGACCAACTCGCGAAAGACCACGCCACTCCCGCCGCGCATCCCGAGTCCCCCGCCCGCTGGGACGCCGCTCTCCGAGGCCTCGGCGACGCACCGCTCACTCCTGCCCCGCCCCGAGACGCCACCCACGAAGAACTCCTGCTCTGCCACACCCCGCACTACCTCTACACCGCACGCCAGGACGTCCAGGCCGGACTCGATCAACTCTCCACCGGCGATACCGACATCTGCCCGCGTTCCTGGGACGTAGCCCTGCGCGCCACCGGCACATGTCTCAACGCCGTCGACCTCGTCATGAACCGCGAAGCCTCCAACGCGTTCTGCATCGTCCGTCCGCCCGGCCACCACGCCTCCGCCGGCCGGGGCATGGGCTTCTGCCTCTTCAACAACGTCGCCATCGCCGCTCGCTACGCGAAGCAGAAGTACGGACTTGATCGCGTCCTCATCGCCGACTGGGATGTCCACCACGGCAACGGCACCCAGGACATTTTCTACGACGACCCCTCGGTCTTCTTCTTCAGTACTCACCAGTCCCCCTGGTATCCAGGTACAGGCGCAGCGAGAGAGCGAGGCGAACACGAAGGCATCGGCACCACGATGAACTGCCCCTTCCCCGCTGGCGCCGGAAGCGACGAAATCCTCGGTGCCTTCCGCACCCGCCTGCTCCCGGAAATGCACACCTTCCGACCCGATCTGGTGCTGATCTCCGCCGGCTTCGACTCCCGCGCGGGCGATCCCCTCGGCCAGTTCCTACTCAGCGATGCCGATTTCGCTGAGATGACCGGCCTGCTCATGGAAGTCGCCGATCAATACAGTCAGGGTCGCGTGGTCTCGGTCCTCGAAGGCGGCTACAACCTCGATGGCTTAACCAAAGGAGTCGCCGCACACACCAGCGCGCTCAGCGGAACAAAGTGATGCCAGCCACGCCAGCCGCACCTGCTGCCACGCAAAAAGGAGTGTTCTCCTCCGTGATACCGCCCAGCGCAATGACCGGAATCTTCGCATCAGCAGCAATAGATCGCAACGCCTCCAGCCCCAGCGGCGGCCGATCCAGTGGCTTCGATAAAGGTGCGAACACGGGAGCGAGCACCACGTAATCCGCCCCCTCCGCAGCCGCCCGATGGACCGCCTCAGCCGAGTGGCAAGCCACGGTAATGAGGAAGCCCTTCGGCGCGATCGGTCGAATCACCTCGGGCGAAAGCGAGTGATCCCGCAGGTGCACCCCGGCCGCCCCGCAGGCGATCGCAACATCGGCTCGATCATTGACCAGTACGCGAGGCCCACCCTGCTGCACCAACCCGCGGACACAATCCGCCAAAGCCCGAACGCTCAGCCCAGGCTCGCGGACCTGAATGAAATCAACCTCTGCAGCAACTTCAACCCGGCCTGACCCATCGGTGATCTGGATACGAATCATGGCTTCGGGCTCTTGTGATTCTCATGTGCCATCTGGGCGTGACGCACCAGATCCTTCAGATTGAAACCAGCCATCGCCACCGAGATCGCCCCGCCCACAAGACCCGGCAACGTGAGAAAGGCGAACAGCAACTCGGCCAGGATCTTCGCATCCGGCGCTTCGGTGAAGAAGTGCCGCAACGCGTAAATGGTAGTCGCCTGGAACGCGCCCACGGCTGCTGGCGCAGTAGGCACCAGCGTCCCCACGTTCTTGACGATGAGCAGGAAAGACATCTGCCCAAAGTTGAAGTAGAAGTTATCCGCCCGCGTGATCGCCCAGATCGCCAGCACCTGCATCACCCAGTAGATGCCGGATGACACCATGACAATGCGCAGTTCGCGCCAGTTGGCCAGATTGTGGATCTCGTCCAGGAAGTGGACGAACTTCGCACCCCACGCGGTGTTGCTGATGAACGTGTGTGCGTCATGGCGGCGGAATAAGACCCAAAGCAGCAGCAATGCCAGCCCGCCCACCACCGCCGCGTAAATCACCATCACGCTGGTGACCGCGCCAATCCCCTCCACTGTCCACGCCGTCACCAGGTAGAGCAGTACAATCCAGATCCCATCCATTACTCGCAGAATCACCTCCGCGGTGATGACGAGCGGCAAATGAATATCGCTCTTGTAAGAAAGGAGGAAGCAGCGGACCACTTCGCCGGCGCGCGCCGGTATCAGGTCGTTGACAAAGAGTCCTGCGAACACCGACTGTACCGCCGCGCCAAGCGAGGGTTCTCTCGCTGGCTTGAGAAGCTGCTGCCATCGCCACGCGTCCAGTACGAACGAGCCGGTTTCAATCACCACCGCCAGCGAGAGCCACCACCAGCCCAGAGTTCGCAGATGCTCACCGAGTTGCGCCAACGGAAAGTGCGCGAATGCCCACCAAAGCGATGCCAGAGAGATGCCGTACCCAAGCGTGGGTACAAGCCAGTTGGAAACTTTTCGCCCTGCCTGCGGTACTTCGACCGTGTTCATGGCTAGCGTCCAGTGCGGACACTCACATGATAGCCCGGACCTGCGCGATGAGCAAAGACCCAGCGTGAGGCAAGCGCGAAGTTCGCGAACGATGTGAGCGAAATCGCCGCCAGATTCGACGGCACAGGCGGCAGCCCAAACGCCCCGGCGAAGATCCGCATGAGGATCAGATTCGAGATCATCGCGAGCAGGCCATTCGATAGATGGAAGCGCCAGAGCCCGCCGCGATGCCCCGCCCACGTCCACCGGCAGTGCCACGTGTAGTTGTGGAGCACCGCCGCCTCAATCGCGAGCGGCGTGGCAAGCAGATAGTTCATCCTGAAACGCAGCAGCAGAGCGAGCACCGCCAACTGCACGCCGGCACCCATGATGCCGACGGCATTGAACCGCAGCCAGGTTTTCATGTGTTTTATCTCCGCGATGGCTCTTCGCGATACAGTTGCCGAGTGTGCTTCACGGCGGCCTGAAGCAGGATGACAAACAGTGCACAGGCTCCGATGCCGAAGCCGAGATCGAACAGCAGGAAGCGATGGCCCGCAATCACGGCATCGGGCCTGCGCAGCGCGAACAGGTTGCCCGCGATCAGCAGAATGCGAAGCTCCGTCGGCCCGAAATTCCAGTAAGAGAGATGAAACACGCCGACCGCGTAAGTGGCAAGGTAAATCTCGATCGAGAGCAGCAGGTACACGATGAGAAACACACCTGCCACCATCGGCGAGATAAAGCCGGAGAACGCCATGCCGGTCATGAGGGCGGACATCCCGATCGCATCGAGGATGTGATCCACATAGAAGCCGTAGCGCGGACGCTGGCAATCACGGACACGCGCGAGTGTGCCGTCAAGCGAGTCGCCAAACCAGTTGATGATGAGCAGGGGAATGACCAGCAGTAGCCCAACCGGATTGAACAGTGCATAGCCGTAGCTGGCCCCGGCCGCCAGGAGCGCGATGAAGCCGAGCGCGGTGAGGTGATCAGAATTCACCCCGGCGGGAAGCCGCTGAGCAATTGCGATGAGGGTGCGTTTCTCTGCAGCCGCCAGCAGGCTGGTGTGCGACCGATGGGCTGGCTTGAAGGTGGGTTTGGTGGTAGTGGTCGTCATGCCTTAACGACGCACGAGCGATTATGAAGTTTCTTTCATTTACGAAGAGTTACTACGCCGCGAGTGGGTTAAGATGTCGCTTCGCTCTGCGCTCACGCCACGACCAGAGTCTTCGCAGACTCAACGACACTCCGGTATACACCAGAAACACGCCACCCAGGCTCCCAAGCATCGCAATGGTCTGCCCCCACTGGCCCCAAAGCTCGCCCGTGTGTGCGAACCGATATACGCCCCTGCCCTGAATCGGGTTGGGAGTCTGGAAGGCTAACTCCTCACCGGAGCGCGCCAGTTGCAATCGCGACGCGGTGCCGCCCTTGATCAGACCATAGCCTGTCGGGTCGATGGTGAAGATCACGGACGACACGAAGGAATCGGGAATTGTGAAATCGATCGACTTCCAGTCCGGAACCCTCAACTTGGCCCGCTCCACCAGCACATTGAGACCAGCCACTCTGACATCGAAGGGATCGCGTTCCCCTCCACTCGCGTCCCGCAACGGCGGAAGGCCCGGTGGCTCCGGCTGAACCAGGGCGACGGCTTTCACCGTTGCCTGATCTGCCCAGCGATAAGACATGGCAACACCCGACCAAACCATCACCGCCAGCGGGACCAGCGCCCAGATGCCGATGACGTTGTGCCAGTTGAAGTCTCGCGCCTTCCCTGCCAGCCCTGGTCGAAACAGGAGCACTGCTTTAACGTGACGCCACGTCCACTTTCTCGGCAGCCAGAGATAGAGTCCGACCACGATGCTGACGAAAGACACGAAGTTGCCTGTATCGATCAGGGTCATGCCAAGATGATTACTCGCGTTGATACCCATGGCCGTATGCCAACTCATCGTCTTTGCGAAAAAGCCGAAGACTTCGCGCGAGGGACGTCCGAGGACTGCCCCGGTATAAGCGTCGGCGTAGACCGTGCCTGCGCGCTTTCCCAGATACACATCCACTGTTGCGCGATCTCCAGGACGGATCGTGATGGCCTGTGGCGAGGCTTCCGCGTTCTCCCGAACTCGTTCGGCAAGCACGTCGATCGGCAAAGGCTTCGCGCCCGGCGCTGGGGGCACCGATGACAATCCCCAGTGGTTCAGCATCGACTCCAGTTGGGGACGATACGCTACCAGAATCCCGGTCACACACATGACCAGAAATACGATCCCTGCCGCCAAACCCAGAGAGAGATGGATCCAGAAAAAGGCCTTTCGGATTCGCTCGCTCATTATTGTGCTCGCTGCTTCAGGGTGTAACCCTGGGGAACCTGAAACAATGACGCCGCTGGTGCCGTGCGCTTGATATTCGTGAGCGTGTGGATGGTCTGTCCGCTTACCGTGTCGCTGTGAGCGGACTTCAGGTCGACTCCCAGGTCCACCGAAACCCAACGCTCATCGACCGTCGCGCCGTTCGCCGCTGTCACCGTGTTGCGAGACGCATGCACGCTGAAACCGTTGAGCGTCTGGATGCCAAGGTCTTCATGCTTGCGCGCGCCCTGATTCTGTGCACCGCCACCTTCGCGCCGTTCGCCCTCACCACCACTGCCACCACCCTCACGACGTTCCCCCGCGCCACCGCTACCGCCACCTTCAACTCGTTCACCTTCACCTCGTCCACCTTCACCGATGCCGCCGCCCTCCCGGCGTTCGCGTTCCCCGCCGCCACCGCCACCACCGCTTCGCCCCGTTCCTGCGCTCGGCAGCGCCTCGCGGTAGGCAGTCTTCGTCGATGGGTCCAGTTCGTACAGCACGCCTGCCACTGGATCGGAGATCGTGATCGCCGTCCGTTTGGCGTTGCCACCTGTCGGATCGGCGTACGTCACCTCGCGCCGTGTGCGACCCTTGCTATCGCGATAAATGTGCGCCGTCGAGACGACAGTAGTTTTATTTGACCGGATCTGCTCCGTCTTCTCGTCCGCGGAATACGGCTGTATGCCATTCGCGGCCGGTGCCTTCGGAGCGGTCTGCGCGATCAGGCCAACGGCCGTCGCGAAAGTGATGAACGTCAGAAAAACTCTCTTCATACTTACCAATCTGCACGAATTCGCGAAGCCAGTCACGTTAAGGAGTGTTATGAGATTCCCCATACGGCTGCGGTCCGGCTTCAGGTCCGATAAGCTTGAGATGAAAAAGGGTGCAGACTCAGAGCTTGCAGACAAAGACGCAGCCACGGCTCGAAGTGGCGCTCCTCATACTCGTCGGATTAGCCGCCGCCGGAACCATCTGGCTGCAATACCGCTGGACTGACGAACTCGACCGCGCCGAGCGTTCCCGTTTGCGCGGCAATCTGGAAGGCTATGTCCGTCGAATTGTGCGCTCGTTCGACCACGAGATCCAAACCGCCTGCCGCGCGCTGCTGCCGGACGCCGGCGAGATCAAGGCAGGCGGAACGGCGGCCGCTCACCGAACTCGCTACGTCAAATGGGTTTCTGACGCAAGCGTAGCGGGGCTTTTTCAACGCATCGAAGTTGCAATCCCGGAACACGGCGAACTCCGCCTCTACGTGCTGGATTCAGATGGCCAGATGCAGCCTTCCAACCGGCCGACAGGGCGGGAACCGCTTCGCGCCTCGATGTTGCAGCGCATTGCGGGCGAGGGACCCGTGCCAACTATACCGGCGGACTCGGATCTGATTGAGTTTCCTGTAACCGAAGACCAGGGCAGGAATGGGGGAGCGAAGCTGGAGTGGATGATCTTCGAAGTGAACCGGGACTTTATTCGTAATCGTTTTCTGCGGGGGATCGCAGCAGAATATCCGGAGATTGACATATCGGTGACCCGGACCGGCGCGCCACAGGACGTGATCTTCTCTACGCGTCGGGATGGCTCGCCGGTTCTGTCGGGTGCCGATCTTACGGCTGGGTTGTTCAGCCCAAATCTCGTCGCCAAGGCCGGAATACGGCCAAAGCAGGAGCTCACGGACCCCGGAAGAGAGCACCAGGAGCTGGCCGGAGCGGCGCGGTGGGTGCTGGCGGTCCGTCATCGGTCCGGCTCGCTCGAAGCGGCAGTGGCAAACGCGAAGACCCGAAATCTCCTCATCTCTCTTCTCCTCACGGGACTGCTGGCCGGCACCGCCTCGGCCCTGGTGCGCGTCACCGCCCGCTCGCGGCGTCTGGCGGACATGCAGTTTCGTTTCGCCGCCGGCGTGTCCCATGACCTGCGAACTCCGCTCACCGCGATCCGTGGCGCCGCATACAATCTGGCAAACGGGATGATTCAGGACCCCGGCGCAGTTCAGCGCTACAACCGGTTGATCCTGCGAAACGCCGACGAACTCACCTGCATGGTGGAGAACGTACTCGCGTATACTTCGACGCTGCAGGAAACGAAAGAAAAGGTACGTGAGCCTCTCAGTATCTCCGCCCTACTGGAGCGGACCGCCGCCGGCATGGCATCCGAGATCGAAGCGGCGGGGTGCAGGATCGAAATGGAAATCGCGTTCGGACTGCCGTCAGTAAAGGGAGATGCGTTGTCCCTGGAACAGGCGTTTCGCAATCTCATCGGCAATGCTGTTCGGCACGCGGCCGCAGGTCGATGGATCGGCGTGGCGGCGTCTGCCAGCGAATCCGGAGTGACCGTTCAGGTCAGCGACCATGGGCCCGGCATACCTGAAGACGAACAGGAGCGGATCTTTGAGCCGTTCTATCGCGGCGAGCAGGCACGAACCGGAAGAAGCGGCGGTACGGGTCTCGGCCTGAGTCTCGCACGCAACACCATTCTGGCTCACGGCGGGAGTATCAGGGTAAGGAGCTCGCCCGGTGAAGGCGCAGACTTCACCATCTGGTTCCCGGACGCACAGGATATCGGATGAAGGCCCGCATTCTCATCGTGGAGGATGCGCCGGACGTCCAAATGATCGTTGCCGACCTCCTTCGCGCGCACGACCATGACGTGGTTGTTTGCAGTACCGGGGAGGAAGGTTTCCGGCTGGCCGGCGAACAGCCCTTCGACCTGCTCATCATGGACGTCATGCTGCCCGGAATGGACGGCTTTGCTCTATGCCACGCAGTGCGCGATCGCGGATTCGCGGGAGCCATCCTGATGCTCACGGCACGAACCCTTGTAGATGATCGGGTCAAAGGGCTCCGCTCCGGTGCCGACGATTACCTGATCAAACCCTTCGATTCCAATGAACTCGTCGCGCGGGCGGATGCGCTGCTGCGGCGATTGGGACGGAAGTCAACGAGTGCAGCCGGGCATTTTCAATTCGGCGACGTGATTGTCGATTCCGAGCGCAGGGAAGTTTCGCGCGCCGGTCGCCCTGTCAAGCTGGCGGCCCGGGAACTGCTTCTGCTACGCGAACTGATGGAACACCAAGGAGAAGTTCTGTCGCGTGAAACACTACTGGCCCGGATCTGGCACGACCAGCCATTCATTGGTCCACGCACTGTCGACGTTCACATCGCGTGGCTTCGGCAAAAGCTGGAAGAGAATCCGCAGTCGCCAAGGTACATCGTGACGGTTCGCGGCGAAGGCTACTACTTCCAGATTTAGATTTCCGGCATTCGGCGACGACGCCAGGCGAACAGCAACTTTCGCCCCGACAGGAACACGGTTCCGAAGAATACCGCGAGGCTGATCGCGATCACGCTGAGCTGCCGCTGCTTCGAGATTCCGCTGGGGAAAGACGAGATGCCGGGATCGACGTCCGTCTGGATCACGAGGGATATCGGAGCCGGTGGCGCGCCGCGTTCGTTGAGAATCAAAACGCGGTAGCGGCCTGGCTCTTCGATCATCTGATGAAAGCCACCTGACGCCGAGGGCGTCGTCGCCGCCAGTGTTTCATAGGGACGCTGGTGAGCAAACAGTCTGAAATCGCTTTCGGAAACCAGTTCCACGTGAACGGTGGGATTGCCGCTGATCACTTCGAAATGGCAATCAATCGACGTCGGCGTCTTCTTCACCACCACGGGAACCCAGCGGAAATCCTGAAGGACGAAGACTTCAGATGGCCCCGGCGGTTCGGCAGGCGCCTGAATGGGTGCTCCGGGAAGTGCGTAAGCCGCCAGCAGCAGGACTGCGATCTTCGTTATGCCGGAGAAATTCATTCGCTGAAAACTATTCTCCCGCCGACTACTGTCTTCGTCACATGCACGTTGCGAAGCCGTTCGACGGGAATCGTCATGATGTCGTCAGAGAGAATGACGAAGTCGGCCAGTTTACCGTTTTCGAGCGAGCCTCTGTCCTTCTCGGCGAACGCCGCATACGCGCCTTCAATAGTGAACGCCCGCAGTGCTTCCTCACGCGACATCCGCTGTTCCGGGAACCAGCCGGCATCGGGATGGTTGTCCTTGTCTTGTCTGGTCACAGCCGCATGAAAGCCCCACAGCGGATTCGGGCTCTCCACCGGGAAATCGGAGCCGGCCGGCACGTGCACACCGAGGTGCAGCAGCGTTTGCCATGCATATGCGCCCTTGACTCGCTCGGGACCCAGACGGTCCGCAGCCCATGGCATATCGCTGGTGGCATGGGTGGGCTGCATCGAGACGAGGATTGAATACTTCGCGAACGTCGCGAAATCGGAAGGCGCAATGATCTGTGCATGCTCGACCCGGAAGCGTTTGTCGTTGGTGCCCTTGAGCGCTGCCGCGTAGGATTCCAGCACCATGCGATTGGCAGCATCGCACGGTTCCAGCAAAGACGCCCCGCGCGAACCGAGCGCGCCATAACTCCCGAACTCCGGCGTACGCTTCAGCCAGTCATCCATATAGGGACCGGGGCCGTAGATCATCGCATAAACCCGAATCGGCATCTCACCTTGACGCGCGAGTTTCCGATAGGCTTCCACTTCGCCCTTGCCGACGCCCGCGTCGTCCACGGCTGTGAGACCAAACCGTGCGCACTCTTTCATGGCCAGGCGAAGGCGGCGTTCAATCTGGGCGGGTGAATCCGGAGGGATCTTGCTTTGGATCAATCCCTGCGCGTTGTCGAGAAAGACACCACTGGGGCGGCCATCGGCGCCCTTCAGGATCTTCCCGCCAGGAGGATCAACGGTGGCTGTCGTCACGTCCGCAAGTTCCATGGCGCGGGCGTTCGCCCAGACCGCGTGACCGTCTACCCGCGAAAGCGCCACCGGATTGGCGGGTGCGGCGGCGGAGAGCGACGCGGACGACGGAAACTGCTTCGTCGCCCAGAGGTTCTGATCCCACGCGCGACCCTGTATCCATTCGCCCGGCTTCAGATTGCGGGCCGCTGCGCGAACCTTGTCGGCAATCTCCTGCTCGGAAGTCACTCCGCGCAGATCCAGCGTCTCCAGCGCCGCGCCGAGCGAAAGCATGTGCCCGTGGGAGTCGATCAGGCCGGGGACAACGGTGCCACCGTGGGCATCGATCACCTTCGTCGATGGCCCGATGAGCTTCGAGATGTTATCGGAGACGGCGACGATGCGTCCCTGCCGAACGGCCAGCGCTGAGGCCACTGGTTGCTTTGGATTGACTGTGTAGACACGCGCGTTCGTGACGGCAAGGTCCGCCGTCTGCGCAAACAACGCAGGGATAACGAGTAAGACTGCACTCAGCCGGTGAATTCGCATCCGGCGCTAAACCGCGTCTTTGCCTTTTTCCGAATACGGCTTTTGCAGGTACTTCGAAACCTCATCCTGCGCGCCCTGCGTGTTGTCCCGCGTGCGCTGCGCCTGGGTGTATTCGTTCACCGCGCGATCCCGCTGACCCGTTATATCGAACACCTTGCCCAGATAAATGTGCGCCCAGACTTCCACCCATTTGGGGTTGTTATCGCCATTCAGCGCCTCTCGAAACTCGTTCGCCGCCGACTGGTAACTGTGCTGGAGGAAGAACACCTCGCCCACCCGGTAGTGCGCCATCGAGCTCGTCTTCTGGGTATCGAGCGCCCTCTGGTACTGCTTCAGCGCTTCCGAGAACTCGGCCACCTGCACGAACTGTTCGCCCTTGCGGATCGCCACATCCACGCGCATCTGCGGATTCAGGTGCAGCACCTTGTTACCCGCGTCGATGGTCACGGTCTTCGGCTTGCCGAACGTGTCCACCGAGAACTCCGACGACGTGCCCATCACTTCCACGCGCTTCTCTTCCGGATTGCCATCGGTCTCAATCTTCAGATCCACCGGCATCCGGAAAGTATCCAGATCCTGCGAGATCTTGCCCTGCACGCGGAAACCCTTCGTAGTGCGGAAAATCGTGTAATCGAGCTTGAACTCCGGCGCGGCATTGTTCTCCACCCACTGGATGAAGAAGTAGCGCAACTCCTCGCCCATGGCGGCCTCGCAGGAAGCGCGGAAATCGGCGGTAGTGACAGACTGCCACGCCTTATCCTTCATGAAAGCCTTGATTGCGGAGAAAAACTTCTCATCGCCCATGGTGCTGCGCAGCATCCCCATCACGACCGCGCCCTTGCTCGCGCTCAGCGCCCAATACTCCGGCGAATAGTCTTCCAGGCGGCTGGTCTGGATCATGGGAACGTCATCCACCGTGAGCGACGTCACTGCCGTATCGTGCATGCGCTGCTCAATCGCGGCAGCACCTTTGTCATGCTCCACCCACAGCGCCTCGGCGTACAACGCCATGCCGTTTTCCAGCCAGATGTGATTACGATTGACGGGCGAAACATCCACCTCCCACCACTGACGTGCGATGTTGTTGGCCAGAACATTCGTATTCACGTCCTTCGCGATTGCGCGCGGCGCGAGGAAAAGCAGCCCCGGCGCGGCATAGCCGTTCGGCGCGCCATCGGCAGTCTCCACCACGGTCATGTTCGCGTAAGGAGCCAGCCCGAATAACCCGGTGAAGTGCGTCATCATCTGCGCCGTCATCTCGCCATACGCATTGGCGAATTCTGCCTGCGGGCCGCGGAACCAGAGCGTGGTGGTGGTGCCATCCGTCTGAGTCTTCACCGGCTGACCCTTCACCACCGCGATGTTGCCGGGGAACGAGGGCTTCGTGAACTCGTACGTAAACACCGTCCCCGCGCCCGACGCTGCCGCAGAACTCCCCAGACCGCTGCCGATGACCTGATAATCCTGCGGCACGGTGATGTGCATGGTGGCGGTAAAGCGATCCGCCGTGTACCCGCTGATGGGGAACCAGCGGGAAGGATACAGCAGAAACGCGTAATCATTCTGTATAGCGGCAAACTTGATGCCGTAAATGGGCGACTCTTCCTCGCCTGACAGACGACCATCGTAGACGAACGTGATGGTGGTCATCTGGCCGCGCGGCAGCGTGCCGGGGAACGTGACTCGCACCGTGTTTTCGGCCTGATTGCGCGACGAATTCAGCGGGGTGCCGCGGGCGTCCGTGATCTGCGAGATGTTCAGGTTGTTGTTGAGTTCGAAGGTGGCGGAGTTGGCCTGATCATCCAGTTCCGCGAAGCGTACGGCCACGCGCGCATTGAGGGTCTGGGTGGCGGGGTTGATCTGGGCGTCGATGGTGTAGCCATCCACGTCGATATGCGTCGCCGGACTTTGGGCAAACACCGGTATCGCGGCGGTCGCCGCCAGGATCGTTACCAATAGTCTTTTCATTCGGACCTCTCCCAAACTTTCTCTACGGCGTCGGCTGCTGCCTGAATGGCATCCATGCCTCCGTCGCTTAACGCCGACGCATTTGCCCGGCCGCCTAACGCGGCCGCGACTCCCGCCAACTCTTCTTTCATTTTCGCTCTATTCGGGCTGCCGTCAAGTAACAGGCCCGCTTCGGCGGCGATTCGCTCACCCGTCATGTCGTCCTGAATCAGTTCCGCGACGATCTTCCGCCCGGCAATCAGGTTCACCATCGAGTAAAACGGCACCTTCACGAGCGGCTTCCCGATCGCGTACGTGAGCCCCGTCACCTTATAGAAGGTCACCATCGGCGCGCCGAGCAGGGCTGCTTCCACGGTGACGGTGCCGCTGGCGGCGAGCGCGAGATCACAGTGCGCCATGGCATCCCAGGCCTCGCCGGCGATGGCGCGGATGGGACTGCCCGCGAGCGGCGCTTCGAACAGGGCGGTGCCGCAGTGGGGCGAGGCGGGGAGGATGAAACTGAGGGCGCGGCCCTGCTGCATCAATTCCGCGGCGCGTACCAGCGGGGGGATGTGGCGCAGAACTTCGCTCGGACGGCTGCCAGGTAGCACTGTTACGAGTGGACGGTCCGTGGGCAGATTGTGTTTCCGGAAAAATTCCTCGCGGGTGAGGCGGGGCCGGACGCGCCCGGCGAGCGGGTGGCCGATATAGGTGACCGGGACGCCGCGCTCGCGGAAGAAGGCCTCTTCGAAGGGGAAGATGCAGAGCAGGCGGTCGATGATGCGGCGCATGGTTTTGACGCGGCCTTCGCGCCAGGCCCAGACCTGGGGGGCGACCAGATAGACGACGGGGATGCCCAATTTCTTGAGTTTTTTAGCGACGCGGAAGTGGAAATCCGGGGCGTCGGTCAGGATGGCGAGGTCGGGCTTTTCGCGGGCGGCGGCGGCGATGAGTTCGCGGAAGCGGCGGTAGATGCGGGGGAGGTGGGCGACGACTTCGGCGATGCCGACTACGGCGAGATCTTCGGCGCGGATGACGGGGCGGAGGCCGGCGTCGCGGAGGTGGGCACCTGCGCAACCGAAGAATTGGGTGTCAGGCCAGCGGCGGCGGAGTTCGGTGAGGAGGAGGGAGGCGTAGTAGTCCCCGGAGGCTTCGCCGGCGGAAATCAGGATGGATTTGGGGGGACGGGGCAAGTATTTAGATTAGCGGGTTGGGGGGCGGAGTTGTAGAGATGAGCTTTTGATCCGTTACCCGTAATCGCAACTGTCACCTTACGGCAGATTCACGTCTCCATGCCCGGGGCTCCCTCCGGGATTGTGTCGACCCATACCCACGCTTGTACATATGCGCCGCCGCTCGCCCCGATCGAGACTGCTGCGTCATCGTCTACTTCAAGTGCGCCCTCGCAGTGATACAATTCCCTGGCCCGCTCCCGAAACCACACGTCGTTCTTCATGAGTTCTCTCCTTCCAGACTGTTTCGAACAGGCAATATTTTTAGGTTTAATCGACGAGTCCAAAAGACTCTTCGATGACCACTTTTGACAATCTGAAACCATCTATAAGGACAATCGGATTCTTGCCGGCCTCGCTTGCCTCATTAATAGCGGCTCTTGAGAAGTGGCTGGTCGTGACAACAGCACCTCTGGCGAATGGCTGTAAACTGCCTCGCAGTTCAGCAACTTCCTTCCGACCTACCGAGTGCAGCCACCGTTTTGCCTGCACTTGAAACATCGTGTTTGAAAGCAACCACATCCGCTGGCCTGCTCGGGCGTTCACATCGACTCCGCCGTCCGCACTGTACTTAGTGACACAGACGTCTGCAAACCCGCAATGAACCAACAGATCTTTGATAAATAATTCAAACCGCCTCGGCTCCAAGGCAAGCAGTTTGCTCCGAAGCTGCTCGATCTTTACGACGTCGTCGGCTGGTCGATTACCCTCCCTTACGATTTCATCGTCATCGGAATCCCCAGCACTGAGCAACCTGGAAGCAGATAACACCTCCGCCGAGACAGCACCGTCAAACGCAATCGGCACAAGAAGCGGCTCATCGTGGATCTTGAATTCAAACAACCAGACGTCGCGAACGTTGCCCTCGGCGTCCAACTGTGCATCAGGATAGTGGCCGCAAGTATTCAAGTAGCCCCAAATACTTCCACCGTTCCGGGCCAACGGTCTTGTCTCGTCTGTTTGCGATCAGCGTGAAGCCATGGATGGGAAAATTCAACTCCTTTTGTTGAATCAGCCGTCTGTTCGCACCCGACAGCGTCTGTGCGCCGGTTTTCCCGGCGGCAGTATATATAAGCGCTCCGCTTTCCAGCCGGTCATGGTAGGGATTCTCTCCTGCACCATGTAAACCGCCCGCAGAGGTCATAATCGCAGCCCTGGTAGGAAAGCCGGCCCGCACGCGCAAACGTATCCCACCCGCATTGGAGACTTCGAGTGACTTCAGGATTTCTTCATTCGAATACAGATTCCCGACGATGAGTTTCTCTATCATTGCCCAAGCCCAGGCAGCAGTTGCTGCTCTAACGTATACGGTGGCTGCAAGAGGCTCGTGGAGCCCTCGCCCAGTAAGGCGTCAGATATCAACACAGCCACCTCCCGCAATCTTCTACCCGATTGCATCGAATTCATTATGCGTGATCGTACCAGATCCGAGAGACGAGTCAGAGGGCCCCGCGAATGGATGCTGCTCATACGCTCGAAACGTTGAACGGTTGTCAAAAGGATCGGTGCGTTTCCTGTTACCCATGACTAATGAGTTCGTATGCGCAGAATATCCGCTTTGTCATGATGGATAGGTATCGCCAGACATTGGTGGGCGACCGTTAAGCGGGCAGGATATGAGCAAACCGGAAAGTTACGCGAGTGTTTGGGACGCGATTGCGGATACCCCGGAACAGGCGGCAAACCTGAGATCGCGGGCTGAACTGATGCAGAAGATCACCGCACTGGTGAAACAGCATGGCTGGACGCAGGCGGAGGCGGCCAGCCGCTGCGGTCTGACTCAGCCGCGAATCAACGATCTGCTGCGTGGCCGGGTTTCCAGGTTTTCGCTGGACGCGCTGGTGAACATTGCGACCGCACTGGGGTGGCGCGTCCGTTTCGATCTCGAAGCCGCGTGATCTGGCGGCAAGGTGCCGGCCACGATTTGGCAGCCATATAATGTGCATTTTTCAGCTAACTATGCTATACTAATTCTGTAGACACCTATGCCGGCGCGAAAAACAATGACGCTGAACCTGACCGAGGCGGAGATGGACGCCTTGGAATCGCTTTGCAAACAAAAAGACTTAAGCAAAACGGCCGTGCTGCGGCAGGCTCTTCGGCTTTACCAACTGCTGGACACAAGGCTGGCCCAGGGGGATAGCGTCTTCTTCGAAGAGAAGGACAAGAAGAACCGTTCGGAGCTAGTGGTTTTGTGAGGTGCACCCGTCTTCCTGCTCCATCGGGCGGCGAACGAACTGGTTGGGGCGAGTTTGATCGATGGCGTTCCGGCTGCGGCCGTGGCGGAGGCGGAGCGCGAATGGAAGGCGGTTCGGGAGCGCGCCGGCTTTGAAGGTGAACGCCTGCCTGGCTCGGCGGGATTACAGCATAGTCACTGGGATTGGGATCGGAAGCATCGCTCTACGAAAGGGTTGCTGGCCTACCGGATGTTGGGAATTGAGTGCAATGGTCAAATGCAGGGGCTGATGCTGCTCAAAATGGCTGGCTGCAATGCCCGCTTGCCCGAACAGGCGGGGAAGGATCTGGTGTATGTCGACTACATCGAGGCAGCGCCGTGGAATCTGAAGAGCGTGGTTGCTCAGCCCCGATTCGGGCTGGTCGGCGTGGTGCTGATTGCGGCAGCCATTCAGAGCAGTAAGGAGAACGGATTCAAAGGCAGGATTGGGTTGCACTCGCTGGGGCAGGCCGAGGCGTTCTATCGCGACAAGTGCCGGATGACGGAGCTTGGGGGCGACCCGGAGAAGCAGGATTTGGTTTATTTCGAAATGAACGCGGCACAGGCCGATAAGTTTGTTAGATAGATAGGAGAAGGAATATGAAACTCCCTTTAGATCGTGAGTGGTACCTTCAACGTGCAGGCGAAGATGAGCCGATTGACATTGCGGCGGGGTCGATCGCTGGCCCGGGGGCGAGGGACTCCGCGAATGGCGCAGAGAGCGGAATTCAGGCTCGTACCGCCGGCGCTGGCGGCGGTACGGGCGATTAGCTGAGGTTGTGATCACTTCCCATCCTGATTCCGGCGAGCGCGTGCGGAACGTGCACGTCACAGAGGACACGCTGGCGGTTGACCTTGCCGACGGACGCACGATTATTGTTCCGCTGGCGTGGTATCCACGGCTGCTGAATGCTACAGCCCAACAGCGCGCCCACTGGAAGGTCAGCGGCGCAGGTTATGGAATTCACTGGCCGGAGATCGACGAGGACCTGAGTTCGGAAGGTTTGCTGCGGTATATTGGCTGAACGAAATTCCCCCCCTACCACGCCTCCCGATTCGTCACACTCACCCGGAACATCGGCTTGGCGCGCTCCGCATCCTCCATCTGGTAAACCTGCTGCGTCTTCGCCGGGTCATAATCCCGCCACAGCCACGTGAGCGATTCCGGCAAATCCAGCGCGCCCTGCGCAATCGCGTGCATGCTCACGCCAAACCGGAAATGGAAATCGTACCCGCGCAGCTTCAGACTGTTGGCCAGTTGAATATTGTTCAGTGGCCAGCTGCCGGTGTTGTTCTCCATATCGTCCGACCCGTCCGACATCCACACCCGCAGGTTCTTCTTCGCCTCCCGCCGCACGCGATGCGCCACAATGTAGCCGCCATCCTCGTTCTTCTCCGGATGCCACTGGATCGCCGTATAGCTGCCGATGTGCGATAACACGCGGCTGAACTGATCTGGATAATACCAGGCCACATTCATGGCACAAATCGCGCCAGACGACGCCCCCGCGATGGCGCGCGAATAGGCATCCTTGCGGACCTTGTAAGTCTTCTCCACATCGGCCAGGACTTCGTCCAGAAGGTATTTGCCGTAGCGGTCTGACGCCGTATCGTATTCAATGCTGCGCATGGCGGCCCCAGGTCCGGTAGCCTCCGGCCCGCCCGTGCCCGGCTGGATCAGGACGTGAATCATCGGCGGAATCTTCTTCTGCGCCACCAGGTTATCGGAAACGATCTGCAAACGCAGCCGCATCAGGTCCTGATTGCCGACAATCGTCTCGCCATCCTGCCAGACCATGAGCGGCGCGCCGTTGACAAGGTCGGCACCCGGGTTCACGTAGACCCAGTAGTTCGATTGCATCCCGGGATACACTTTGCTCACCAACGTCTTGCGCTCGCTCAGCTTGCCGCGCGCGACGCCGGGCTGCGGGTAAGAGTCGGGGTTATAGCCGGCCACCTGATAGGCGCCGAGCTCGCGGCCATTGGCGAAATAGTGGTACTGGTGGGTGGTGCCGAGGCGCAGCATCTTCAGCAGGTACCAGTAATTGGTGCCCGCGACGCGTTTCATGGGGACGGGCGCTTCGCTATCGATGACGACGGTGGCATCGGACGGGGTTTCGACGGCGAACAGGAATTCCTGACCCCAGACCGCGACGCCGTCGCGCCCGGCGAGTTCGGGGAGGCGATAACCGAAGGCGTCTTTGCGGGCGAGGAGTTCGGCGAGGCGGGGGGAATCGGCGCGGGCTGCTTCGATGAGGTCCTGAAGGGGATTGGGGGACGGAGTGGTTTGGGCAAAGAGTACCGGCAGGCAGAAGAAGGTGATGGCGATGGTGCGTTGGAGCATGGAATGGATTCTATCGCTTTCGGCGAGGGATAGAATAGTGGAAAGAAAGAATGACGAGGCTCACCGACAAAACGCGCGCGCTGGAACGGGTCATGGAAATCGCGGAGCGAATTTCGTCCCTGCCAGTCCTCGATCCGCGAACGCCGGACGAGATCATCGGATACGACGAGCACGGCATTCCTGCCACTGAGCCGGATCCGCAAGGACGTGCGGACCGGAAGAGCATGGCGCAACTGTTTGCGGAATCCCCGTTCAACGGACTCAATATGGGTTTTGAACGAGAATTGGACTGCGGTCGCGACGTCGACCTCTGAATAATCGCCTCGCTCTGACTTGGCAGGCAAATCGCCTGCCCCACACTTCATGACTTGCCTGTTACAATCAGGTCGTTCCATTCGTTGCATAATTCCTTAACAATTCAAAGATGCCTTCACCCCGTAAAGCCTCTCCACGCAAGACCGGCGCACTGAAAGCCCCGGCTATCGAGCTCCCCGTCCGGGACACTCACGCGGGGTCCACTATTGAAGAGCTCGCGCGTCGGCTGCGCCCGGAATTGACGCCCCTCAACAAGCAGTTCGCCTGGCATCCGCTGTTCCCCATCGCCGAAGAAGACCAGCGTCAGTACCTGCAGGACCCGATCGAGTCCCTTCCCGCTGCGGCGCTGGCACTGCTGCCGAAGATCGCCGTCGTGCTCGCTCCTTATCTGGAAAAAGGCACCGGTCAGGCGGGAACAATCGTTGTGGATACCAAGCCGTCGGAAGCGAAACTGGCACTCTCCGCCCGCGTAGAAGGCCCGGGATTTGCCACCCTGTTTTTCACCGTGAAGGGCGAGCAGGTTGCCGATTATCATTATTTCTTCTACGACGAACTCTCCGCCCTGCTTTCGCACAGCTGGCCGAAGAAAACGATGGACATATGGCACGCGCTGCTCCGCGAGGAGCTGAGCGCCGAAATCCACGGCGAAGTGGACGAGCGTAGCTGGCGGCAGAAGCAGGCGCTGCTGCGGCGGCCGATGAATGCGCGTCGTGACGGCAAGCCGTTTCGCGAGTATGCACGGCAGTCGTTTGAAGATACGATGACGCTGTATCTGCACGGGATTTGCTGCGATATCGACGTGGATACGGGCCCGCGTCAGTTGCCAAGCCGATGTTTGCGCAAGCGTCTGGAACTGCTGAAATCACTGTTCCCGCCGCCGGATGGGCGCGGCGTTTTTCCGGAAGATCTAAAGGAAAAGCGGAAGTAGACGAGCTATTACAAACGCCGCAAAACATTTCACCACCCCGTTGTGGTAAACTAATCTTGTATACGAAGTTGATCCGCGCTTTCCCTTTCCGTAGTCTTTGCACCATCTGTGGATCTCGCCGATTTTTTCCTGTACCAAAAAACCAATAGATGACAACTTTTTCAGATTTAATAGCATCACCCGTCCTGCGCAAGAACCTGGCGTCGGCGAAATTCGTTGAGCCCACGCCGATCCAGGCGCAGGCTATTCCCCCCGCTCTTCTAGGCCTCGACATTGTTGCTACCGCCCAAACGGGCACCGGCAAGACGCTGGCCTTCTCGCTCCCGATTATTGAACTCCTGGGACGGGCCGCGCTTGACAAACAAACGCAGAGCAATAAACCGCAGGCGCTGGTCCTCACTCCGACCCGCGAACTGGCAATCCAGATTTACGAAGCTTTCACCGCGATTTCCGCCAACACCGGTCTTCGGGCCGCGGTTGTCGTCGGCGGTATGAGTGAACAGAAGCAATTGCAGGCAATCAAGCGCGGCGTACAGGTCGTTATCGCGACCCCCGGCCGTTTGTGCGATTTCCTCAAGCGGAGGCTGGTCGCACTCGACTGCGTGAAAATCGCCGTCCTCGACGAAGCGGACCGCATGCTGGACATGGGTTTCATCCCCGATGTGGAACGCATTCTGCGTCTCACGGCGGAAGATCGTCAGACCCTGTTCTTTTCGGCCACTTTCGAGACGGGTGCCACCGCGGCGCTGATCTCCAAGCACATGAAGAATCCGACCCGCATTACGGTCGGCTCCACCACCAAGCCTGCGGAAAACATCGAAATGCATGTTTACCAGGTGGATCAGGACCGCAAGCTCGGCCTGCTCAACAGCCTGCTGAAAACGCAGCAGGGTTCGTTCCTGGTTTTCGCCCGTACCAAGCACGGCGCGGAAAAGCTGGCAAAGAAGCTGGCCATCGGTGGCGTGAAATCGACCGCGATTCACGGTGATCGTTCGCAGAATCAGCGCAACTCCGCACTCAAGGGTTTCCAGGACGGGCAGTATCGCGTTCTGGTTGCAACTGACGTGGCGGCGCGCGGCATTCACGTGGACAACATCGCTCACGTGGTCAATTACGATCTGCCGCAGGCTCCGGAAGATTTCATTCATCGCGTCGGCCGTACAGGACGCGCGGGTCAGGCCGGCGTGGCTTCCACGTTTGCTACCAGCGCCGAACGCAATGGCATTCGCGCGATTGAACGCACGCTCAAGATGACGCTCACGCGCCGCGAACTCCCGGAAGGGATCGTGCGCGAGGATCGTTCGGCCGCTCCGGTCATTGAAATGCCGAAGCGCCACGGCGCCTATGCGCATGAGGCCAATGTGGCGGCGAAGAAGTTCGGCAACAGCAAGCCGTCGTTCTCGTCGTTCAAGCCGCGTCGCAGCCGTTTCGCAGCGGGAAGATAATACAGCTTTCAGCGATCCGCTGTCAGCCTTCAGCGCCCAAACCGGAGATTTCCGGCTTGGGCGCTTTTTTTGTGCGTCCGATTATTTGAGCTCGACCCTATTTGAGATCAACCCAGGTGATGCCGGTCAGGCTTCCCTGCCCTGTCAGGATCGTGTGGCTGTCGGAACCATCGAGCTTCGCGCTGTAGACATTGCCGCCGAGATCGGTGTAATACATGCGGCCGCCTTTGAGATCGAGCGCGAGGCCGATACCTTCTTTGAGGCCACCTGTGAGGATCTGCAGATCCTTTCGCGCCTTCGGCTGCACGCCGGCGGGCGGATCCATCGGCGCGCGGTTCACGGTGTTACCTGCGGGCGGATCGCCGCGGTCGGTCCAGTACATGGTACGGTGGGCGAGATCCAGATCCATGTCGATGGGTTCCGGCAGCGCGTCGAACAGGAGTTCGATGTCTTTCCTGTTGAGCGCGGTCTGCCCTTTCGGGATTTCGAGATTGGCGCGGAAGATGCGACCATCGCCGCCGCTGCCCTTTTGGGTCCAGTAAACTTTGCCGCCGTCGATATCGAGCGCGATGCCAACGCACCAGTTCGTGGCGTCTTTGCGAGCCGCGTCACCCTGCGCGGTTTCGACGAGCGTTTCGATATTGGAGCCGTCGATATTGGCGCGCATGATGCGCATGCCTTCGCGATCTGACCAGTAGAGTTTGTTGTGTTTGGAATCGAGCTTCAGTTGCTTGGGCGTCCAGGTGCCGGCCCTGGGCACGATGGTAGTGAGGTTGCCGCCATCGAGATCGGAACGTTCGATAGTGCCGTCGTTCGCGCTGACGTTGCCCATGTTGGTCCAGTAGATTTTCTTCGACGCAGTGTCGACCACGATGCCGTCGGGACCGGCGTTGCGGCCAGGGACGAGGACCTTGAGGTCGGAGCCATCGTCATTGACCGAGACGACGCGACCGCCACCGCCAATGCTCAGAAAGAAGAGGCGACCTGTGTGGGCGGGGTTCGGCGTATTCTCGGCGGCGAAAAGTAATGTGGTCAGGGCGAACAGAGCCGCGATCCGGTAGTGGGAAAACATGGTGAAGCCAGTATACGCCTATTTGGCAGGGCGCGGATTTGCGCTGGGAACTGTCGGCAGTAACGGCGGTACCCCGGCTTCCAGCAGCTGCCGAACGGTGACGGATTTGCCGCGACGCGTCGCTTCTTTGAGGATTGCTGTTGCTGCCGGCGATTGGAAGTTGAAGTGGTTGTCGCGAAGGACCTGGACCAGGCCTTCGTCGCCGTCGATCCAGCGGTTGGTGCCGGCCAAGGCGTCGACTTCGTCCTCCAGGTCCTTGATAACCGCTGGCATTCCAACCGAGGCACCGACATAATCTATGATCTTCTTTGAATGTCCGTCAATCGTAAGCGAGAGTGTATAGGCAGACATATCCGTCACCTGCGCCTGGTAGCTGTCTTCCATCGAGTAGAAGTCGGCGGTGAGAAACCTCTTCGCGAGCATTCGCACTTTATCGGGCACCACGACGTCGGTGTATGCTCCGACGGCAACAACGAACAGTTGCCCTTCAAAAAGGACACGGTCCGCGCTGACGGTAACCTTGTAATTTGGACAACGACCGTAGCATTGCGACCGCTCCAGCGTGATAGCAACCTGCGAATCCGGCCGCAGCTCGGGATGAGCAATGTGCTTCGTTGGCAATCGTTCCGGCTGGACGAGATCAACGTACTCCTCCACCTCAGCCTTGACAGCTTTGCGCCCTTCCTCAAAAGGGACAAATTTCCATTGCCTGATCTCGTTTTGAACCTGCGGCCAAAGTGCCATGCCTGGTGTGTCGCCCTTCGCTTCGGCCCCCACTACGTCGCCCAAAGGCGAAACCGTTAGTTTGAGGTGAATCTGAATGTCCTGGTTGGGCCGGATACCAGCCATTGGGATAATACGGCGATGTGGCTTGATTTCGTGCGCCTGCGCAACCTGGTAATCGAACGAGGCCGCATTACAAATCACCCCACCCGATAGCACACAAGCGAAGACAATAGACCGACGGAGCATGAGCGTATAGGTCTCAGCGAACGAAAATGTCTCGCACGGCGATTGTTCCCACCAGTGACTTGATCACACCCGCGGCATCATAAACGCTCGACGTTCCACCCGCCCGAATCACCTTCACACTCTCGCGCTGGGGATCCACCAGCCAAAACTCCTGGCCGCCGTGTCCCAGGCAAATCGCCTCGCGATCCAGCATCTCGGAAGCGCTATTCGATGGGGAGAGTACCTCAATCACAATCGCCGGAACACCACGAAAGTAATCATCGTCAGGTGTCTGTTCCCAGAGTTGCAGACTGAAAAGCGCGACGTCGGCAACCCAGACTTCATACTCCGAGGCAGGGCGGAATGGAAATTCCTTATCGACCCCGTACTGATCCGGGTCCAGACAGGCCTCCAGCAGACTGACAAGGCGCTTCTGGAGCTTCGTGTGCAGTTTCTTAACGGGAAGGAACTCGACCAGTTCTCCGTGATGAAGTTCCTGACGGACTCCTCCGGCAGGCTGAGACAGGCGAGAGAACTCGACCACCTTCAGAAGGGCCCTCGTAACCGCCATAGTGTGATGATACCGCGAAAAAGACAATCAGTCCCTCAAGTGCAACCCGACGCGATCCGTATTCCATGTCGTTGCGCTACATTCGAAAACGTCGGAGCAATGACATCGATCGAGCGCCTGCAGCTACTTCCTCCGTGACGCGAGTTCACGCTCAATGATGTCGGGATCGCTGGGCAGCTCGGCGCTAAGTATCTTTGCACCGGTTTCCGTCAGAAGGACGACGTCTTCAATGCGGACTCCGATATTTTCTTCGGGAATGTAGATCCCTGGCTCCATAGTGATGACCATGCCGGCCTTCAGTGGGTCGTTCGCCTCCGAAAGATCGTGGACGTCAAGACCCACGTGATGGCCAAGGCCATGGATGAAGTACTTGCCGAGGGGTTCACCATGCAGATCCTTACCGTGGGAATTGATGTAGTCCAGCGCAATCTTAGACAAACTGTTGGGCGTGGTGCGGCCCAGCGTCATGCCTGGCTTGATCGCGGCAATGGCAGCCTTTTGCGCGCCGAGGACAATGTCGTAGATTTCACGCTGGCGCGCAGAGAATTTGCCGTTGGCCGGCAAGGTCCGCGTGATGTCACTGGCATAGTTTCCACATTCCGCCGCAACGTCCATGACCACGACTTCGCCGGAATCCATCTGGCGCGAGTTGCGCGAGTAGTGGAGAGTGACGGAGTTCGGCCCCGAGCCGACAATGGGAGCGTAGGACCCGCGGCGGCAGCCTTCCTTCATATAAGAGCCCACCATAGTCCCCGCCACTTCGTATTCATAGTCGCCCGGCGCCAGCATCTGCCAGGCGGCGCGGTGGGCTCGGACGGAGGCGTCGGTGGCCTTCTGGATGAGCGCGATTTCGGCCTCCGATTTTTCCATTCGGAGACGGGCGATGGAACGTTGTGCGTCGAGGATAGTTCGCGCGGGGGCCAGCTTTTGCAGAATGGCGGAGCCCGGATCGCTGGCAATGGTGTAGAGGTTCGGGTAAATCTCCAACAGGGCTTTCAGCTCGGTTTCGAAGCGCTCGGCAGCCATGACGGTGGCGATGCCGGCGGTGGTGGCCGCAGTACCGTCATCGGGGCCGATCTTGCGGCCTGTCCATTTCTCGGCACTCAGGACGCGCTGCGGCAGGAACAGGATTTCGCGGGGCGCTTTGGAGCGTTCGGCAAAGCCAGGTTCATCTTTTTCCGGGTTGGGCGTCACCACCAGGATGGCACCCGGTTCCTGCCATCCGGTCAGGTAAAGAAAGCTCGTGTTTTGAAAGAAGCCGTAGTGAAGGTCGTCGCTTTCCTTCGCGCCGAAGAGAACGAAAACGCCATCCGGGATGGACTTGCGGAGCTTTTCGCGGCGCGCGGCGGGCTCCGGGGTGGCAGGGGTCGCCGCCTGTGCCATGTGAGTGGGCAGCGTACAAAAAAGAAGGGCGGTGCAGGTAATCAGGTGTCGCACATGTTGAGTATAAGAGAGTTGAGTATAAGAGAAAAGCCAGGCGCAGAGCGTCGCTACGGCAGGATAACGCTACTTTACCGGCGAAACCGCATCCATCGCAAACCCTCCCGACGCCGGCCCCACGCTCTCCACTGAATACATCGCGACCGCCGCTGCACCCGAAACAGGCTTACCCGCCACGCCCGCCGTCCCCGGAGCCAGCAAATACAGCCGCACCAGCGACGCCTCCCCCAGCCGCGCCGCACCAACCTCCGCCAGCGCCCGATCCAGCCGCTGCGCAGCCAGCGCGGCATCCTTCTCTTCCGTCCCGAACGCCACCTGCGTACCAGTCAGAGCAATTCGCCCCGCATGCGAACCACCGCGCGAAACGCCTTCGCACGAAGCCTCAGTCTGCCACGCCAATCTTCGCGGCTGCACCAGATCCGTAGCCGCGCCTGGAAAACGCGTCGTCACGGTGCGGATCAACTCCGCCGCACCTTCGAGCGAACTCACGAAGCAAGTCACCGCCAGCGCCTGCCTGCCATTCATCTTCGCGGCAAGCTGTTCCGCGGCACGCTGCAGCAAACCTGGCAGCGGGTTGGTCGGCTCCGTCGCGGTCACCGTCTCAGCCGCGTGGAACGTGACCCCGTCCCTGTTCACCGTCTTCCTGCCAAGCGACACCGTTTCCAGCACGATCTGCGCATCGTCCACCGTCAAGCCGCCCACCTGCAGCACGCTGATGGAAGGCAGCGGACCGTGCTTATCGCCCAGCACGTCGGCCACAATCTGCGGGATGCGCCGGACGTCGCCATTGCCTGCCGAAAGCGCGCGGATGTGCACGATCTGACCGCCGCCGTTCAGTTTGAGAATGGCCTTGAGGGCGTCGCGCGTCTGCTCCGAAAGCAACCCCTTACCCGAAAGCGGCGAAACATGGAAGACCAGGCGTTCGGCATCCCCCACCGCCACCAGCGGAGGGTCTTTCGGCTCCCGCAGCGTCTGGTTGTTCTTGTCTTGTTGAGTCCGCAGTGAACCCGGCGTGTTTTGCGCCAGCAGCGAGGCAGCGAACACACCCGCAGCGAGGCTCATCTCCAATAGTCGGCGTGCCATCAAGGTCCGTAAGCTTCGATTCTAGCCATGCGGTTCGCGTGACAAATACTTTAGCTACCACTTGACTATTACGGCAACCCCGAATATAGTAAAGTATCTGCTTAACTAATTAACAGACAGAGAAAGGAACACACATGAAACAACAGAATCTCCTCCCCAGCACCTTCGTCCTCGAACGCAGCTACCCCGCCCCGCCCGACCGCGTGTTCGCCGCCTTTGCCGATCCCACAAAGCGAATCCGCTGGTCCTTCGAAGGCGAGCATCACAAACTCGAGCACTGCGAGATGGATTTCCGCACCGGCGGCCTGGAAAGAGTGGACATGCGCATGGGTCCGAACACCCCCATCGCCAACATGCTGATCACGCGCGACGCCCGTTACCAATACATTGAGAACGACCGCTGCATCATCATGGCGTCCACCATGTCGCTGGAGGGCAGGATCATGTCTGCCTCGCTCGAAACCTTCGAACTGCTGCCCACCGAAACCGGCACCGACCTCATCTTCACCCACCATGCAATGTTCTTCGAGCACTCCGACGGCCCGGAAATGCGCAAGGGCGGCTGGAGCAGGATGCTCGACGAGTTATCGAGCCAACTCTGAAAGCGCGCCCCAAAATGCATCAGAAAAAGCCGCGTCAGAAAAAGCCCGATATCGACCGCATCTTCCACGCTTTGGGCGATCTCACGCGCCGCGCCATTCTGGAGCAGCTTGGCCACGGAGCCGTTTCAGTTTCCAAACTGGCGGCTCCGCTTGATATCACGCTGGCCGCTGTGGTGCAGCACTTGCAGGTGCTGGAGGAAAGCGGCCTGGTGCGCACGGAGAAACTGGGACGCGTGCGCACTTGCCAGGTGGACCCGATCGGACTGGCCGCCGCGGAAGGCTGGATTCGTGATCGACGCACCGCGTGGGACCGGCAGTTAGATCGACTGGAGGAATTGCTGGCGGAGGAGAATCCCGAAGGCTGATAAACCGCTGTTCCCTTCGCATTGGGAATCCCGGCGAAACTTTGTTAGACTGGCGTCTTTTGGGGCACATGACAACAACACGGGCGCAATTCGCGAAGTGGACAGCTCTTCTTTTATGCACCACCGCAGCCGCTTCGGCCCAGACCACTGTCCATCCGCCCCCCATCGCGTCGATATCAATCTGTAGTCCGACCGGCACGGGAGGACAAGGAAGCTGCCCCAGCGGCACCTCCGATTCGCTGCAACAGGTATTGGGCCCGAATGGAGGCTCCATCAACTTAAGCACTCTGGGCGTGGGACCAGTTCCGGATGAGCACTCTTCGGTCTTTGCCCCCGGCACACTCGGAACGAACAGCGAATACCTGTTTTTCCTGGCCAGTCCGCTGGGCAATAACCCGGGTATCGGAGTGTCGGTGCTTTCCGGTGGAAGCGGACCGAACAAGAACGGGCAGTGGACGCTGAATTTGCCGGTCGCTGACGGCTACGGCTCTTACTCGGGCGGTTACGGACAGGTCTTCACGAATCCTTTTAAGAACACCAACTGCCCCACGGTTGCCGATGGCAACCCCGCGCATCAGGACCAGACGTTTGACCTTAACTACGCGGCGTCGGGCTCTGTCGTGAAAGACCCCACTGGCAGCTCGGGTTCCGTCCTCATGATTTATGAGGGAACCAATAACTGCATCGCCAACGCGGGAGGCCCCATGCTCAATAATGGCGATTCGTACATTTCCCTGGCCGTGGCAACGTCGCTCGATTAAGGCAAGACCTGGCCATCCTACCGGGCCACCGCCACCTACGCGTTCGACCCTCTTCCCGGTACCAACGGTGTCACAGGGCCGAACGCTCCCACGGGCGCGCTCGGCAAGAACGTCTGTATGGGGAATGATTGCACTACCACGCCGCCGGCAAGCTACGGGCGCTACCCCATCGCCACCAAGCCCGGTTCGCTGGCATCGTTCATGGCTGCCGCCCAGCCGCTCACCAGCAAATTCGGCTACCAGGAGATTTCCGGCTTTGTTGACGATATCGCGGGCTCTTCCCCGCCCTATGTTTATGCGCTTTCCGGCCCGGTCCAGATGGCGCGCGCACAGCTGAACAGCGGTACAGCGCCCCTCAGTTTCCTGAAGTGGAACGGAAAAGCTTTCGATTCACCCGGTATCGGCGGTGCCGATGTCGGCGTCCTGCCCACCGGAGCTTTCCAGAATTGCGAAGCGCCGGCCCAGGCTCAATGGGGCAGTTCCGTCAGCTACGTCGACGCAACCCAGCAGTATCTCCTCACCTTCATCTGCGTTTCGCCGGGCGACCCCGCGCTCGGACCCGGCAATGGGGGAGGAGAAGGCGGGGCCTGGTTTTACTCCACCAGCTACACTCTTTCGGATCCAACTCAGTGGGCTCAGCCGAAGGAAATCACGGGTACATGGTCGACATTCGACCAGTCCGGGGGATGCCCGGCCTGGAACGGCTACTATCCAACTTTTATGTCGCTGGGCGCAAAGTCTGCGCACCTCTCCACCACACGATATGTATTCTCCCTGTGGGGGTGTCAGGGCGGCGGCACGACCCCGCCGAAGCGTCAAATGGCCGCCCGCGCCTTCTCGATGAAGGTCGGTCCCGAAATTTCTCCTGGCGGCGTGGTGCCGCTGGACAGCACGGCCACCACCGTCCAGCCGGGCTCCTGGATTTCGATCTATGGGAGCAATCTGGCCACAGACACGGCAACGTGGAAGGGCGACTTTCCCGTCACTCTGGCCGGGACGAGCGTCACGATTAACGGAAAGCCAGCCTATCTGTCCCTCGTGAGCCCCACCCAGATCAATCTGCAGGCACCCGACGATACCGCGACAGGCTCGGTGAACGTGGTAGTCACAAACACGTGGGGGAGCACAACGTCGAATGTCACTCTGGGGGCCGTAGGCCCCTCATTCAGTCTGCTGGATGCCAGCCATGTGGCTGGCATCATCCTGCGCCCCGATGGGTCCGGAACGTACGGTTCCGGAGTGAACTCATACGACATCGTCGGCCCGAAGGGGACCTCGCTCGGTTATAAGACGGTGCCAGCGAAGGCGGGCGATTCGGTGGTGCTGTTTGGAGTCGGCTTCGGCCCTACCAACCCGACGGTACCTGCAGGGAAGACATTTGCCGGTGCCGCGACGACAACCAACCAAGTCCAGTTGTCGATCAATAGCAAGAGCGTGACGCCGGCGTTCGCGGGCTTAACGTCCGCCGGGCTTTACCAGTTCAACCTGACCGTTCCGGCTGGTTTTGGTACGGGGGATGTGCCGCTTTCGGCGGTTGTCAGCGCGCAGAAGACGCCGTCGTACGTGGTAATTTCGCTGCAATAGAGTGCGGCGGTTATCCGCAAGACGTGGATTCGCGGATTTAGAGTGGGCCATTGACCCCGCGGTTTGCCAGCAGGATTTCAAACACGGGCAATTCGCGCAACGGATTCAACGGGGCTTCGCCGGGTTAAGCTGGAAGTATGACCGGAAACGACGGCTCCGATGTGGAAACGAAAATGGAAGTTATCCGAAGTGCAGCGGATTTCTCTTTTCCGACCGCCGACATCGATCAGATGCTGCATGAAATCGATCTTGGATACCAGCAGACGCTGCTTCCGCCCACCTCCTGATAGCCGCATCCAATAAATCCATTGGCTGACCTTGTGACAGTCCAATATGGATGGTATGATCCTTACATGCAGTTCCGCCCGGATCTGGACAGCACGTCGGAAGTACCGCTTTACCGCCAATTAGGCGCCTACGTGCAGCGCCTGATCGCCGCGGGCGACCTCCAGCCCGGCGACCGGCTCCCACCAACCCGCGAATTGGCTGGTCAACTTGGACTGAACCGCACCACCGTCTCCGCTGCCTACGAATGGCTGGAATCCGAAGGCCTGATCCTCGGTGCCGTCGGCCGCGGCAGCTTCGTCCTTGGCCAATCGGCCGAATCACAGGGCGCACCCACTCCGGCCCAAACCATCGACTGGTCCCGCTCCCTCACCCCCTCCATGTTCGCCTCCAGCGGTTCCTCCGCCGCCGCGAACGTAGTCGATTTCTCCAGTTCCCGCCCCTCCGAACAGCTCTTCCCGCTCGACGACTTCCGCGAATCCTGCGCCGAAGTCCTCGCCCATCCACGGCTCCAGTCGCTCCTCCAGCTCGGCTCGCCTCTGGGCTACCCTGCCCTGCGCTCATGGCTGCTGGACCGCGCCCGCCAACAGGGCTTTGCCGGCCCCGGCGACGACATCCTGATCACCAACGGCTGCCAACAGGCGGTCGACATCCTCCGCCGCGCCCTCACCCAGCACGGCAGCAAGGTCGCCATCGAAGAACCCGTCTACCCCGGCCTCCGCAATCTCTTCCTCGATTCCGGGGCCGAACTCATCGGCGTACCCGTCACGCATGACGGCATGGACCTCTCCGCCCTGCGCCGCGGGCTCGATGCCGGTGCCCGCGTCGTTGTGATCACGCCCTCGTTCCAGAATCCAACGGGCGCCACCATGCCAACCGCCGCACGCGCCGCTCTGATTTCGATGACGCGCAACGCTGGCGCGGTCGTCATTGAAAACGACATCTACAGCGACCTGGTCTATCACGGCACGAAACAGCCGAAGCTGAAATCCTTCGATCCGAACGTGATCCTGCTGGGCAGTTTTTCCAAGATCGCCTTCCCTGGCGTGCGCGTCGGCTGGATCATCGCCCCGAAGGCCGTCATCTCCCGCGCCGCCGAACTCAAGCAGCTCACCGATCTCCACACCGACCAGCTCTCGCAGGCTTTCCTGCTGCATTTCGCGGAAACCGGGCGGCTGGCAAAGCATGAGGCCATCGTCATCGCCGCCGGCCGCGAAAAGCTCCGCGCGGTGGAACAGGCCTGCGCGCAGAGTCTCGATACCTGCCGGTTTACCGTGCCGGATGGCGGCATGAACATGTGGCTGGATCTTCCGGACGGGCTCGATTCCGGCGCTTTGCGTGGCCTCGCACGCCAGGCGGGAGTGGATTATCTTCCCGGACGTTATTTTTCCGTATCGCGCTCGCTCGATACCGGGCTGCGACTGAGCTTTGCGGGTCTAACCCCCGTCGAAATCCGTCGCGGCATCGGCATCCTTGGCGACGTGGTGCGCAACGCAACGACTTCACGTGACGAAGCGTCCAGGCCGACGCTCGCTTTTGTTTAACAGGATTAAAAAGGAGACAACACAATGATATTTACCGAAGATTTCCGTTTGAAAGTCGGCCTCGCCGAAATGCTCAAGGGCGGCGTCATCATGGACGTAGTCAACGCCGAACAGGCCGTAATCGCCGAAAAAGCCGGTGCCTGCGCCGTCATGGCGCTCGAACGCGTGCCCTCTGATATCCGCAAGGAAGGCGGCGTGGCCCGCATGTCGCCCATCAGCAAGATGCGCGAAATTATGGCGTCCGTCACCATTCCGGTGATGGCGAAAGCCCGCATCGGCCACTTCTCCGAAGCGCGGATCCTCGAAGCCATGGGCGTCGATTACATTGACGAGAGCGAAGTGCTGACGCCCGCCGATGAAGAGCACCACATCTCCAAGCGCGATTACAAAGTGCCGTTCGTCTGCGGCGCGCGTAACCTGGGCGAAGCGCTGCGGCGCATTGCCGAAGGCGCGGCCATGATCCGGACCAAGGGCGAAGCCGGCTCCGGCAACATTGTCGAAGCCGTACGGCATATGCGCACCATCGTGCGCGAAATGCGGCAACTGACGGTGCTGGGCAAGGAAGAACTGGTGCATGAAGCCAAGATCCTCCAGGCGCCGCTGGAACTCGTCGAATGGGTAGCGGAACACGGCAAGCTGCCCACGCCAAACTTCTCCGCCGGTGGTATCGCCACTCCCGCCGATGCGGCGCTCGTCATGCATTTGGGAGCGGAAGCAGTCTTCGTCGGTTCCGGCATCTTCAAGAGCGAAGATCCGGCGGCGCGCGCCCGCGCCATTGTGATGGCCACCACCTATTACAAAGATCCGCACAAGTTGCTCGAAGCCAGCGAAGATCTGGGCGGCGCCATGCCGGGCCTGGAGATTTCGAAAATGGCCGAAAGCGAGTTGATGCAGACCCGTGGGTGGTAGCCATGGCTGCCATTGCGAACGGCAGAAAATCGAAGCGCGTCGGAATCCTCGCATTACAGGGGGATTTCGACGCCCACGCCAAAGCCATCACCCGCGCCGGCGGCACCGCAGTTGAAGTCCGCACGGCTGAAGGTCTGAAGTCGGTGGATGGCCTGGTCATCCCCGGTGGCGAGAGCACCACCATGCTCAAGCTGCTCAACATCATGAACCTGGTGGAGCCGCTGGCGGAGTTTGCGCGCACCAAGCCGGTGTTCGGAACGTGCGCCGGCGTCATCCTGCTGGCCAACAAAGTTCTCAGTCCGTCGCAGCAATGCTTTGAGGTACTGGACCTTACGGTGGAGCGCAACGCGTACGGCCGTCAGATCGATAGCCGTGTTGCTAACATTTCACCAGGGCCGGATTTTCAGAATCGCGCCGGAGTGGGGGATGTGGAGGCGGTCTTCATTCGCGCTCCCATTATTCGCCGCGTGGGGCCTGGGGTGAAGGTACTGGCTGAATACGCCGGTGATCCGGTACTGGTAGAGCAGGGCATGCATCTGGCCGCCACCTTTCATCCCGAACTGACTGACGATACGAGGGTACACAAATTATTCCTGAGCAAGATCTGAAACTCGTCCTCTTCGTTTGCCTCGGCAACGTTTGCCGGAGCCCGATGGCGGAAGGGTTCGCCAATTGTTATGGTTCCGACGTGCTGCGGGCGGAGAGTTACGGGCTGGCACCTGTACCTCACGTCCCGCGCACGGGCATTCTCGCCATGAAAGAGAAGAATATCGACATATCGAATCACTTCTCGCGGCGATATGACCCGGTGAAGGGCCGTCTGGCTGACGTGGTGATCAACATGTCGGACTACCCGCTACCCGGAGTTCAGCCCGCCAACCTGCTGGAATGGAAGATCGTCGATCCCTACGGCCAGTCGATCGAAGCCTTCCGCAAGACCCGCGATGTCCTGGAGCAGAAAGTCATGAGCCTGATTCTCCAGTTGCGCCGCGGCGTCATCCTGTAGTACGGGCGTAGGGTCAGGGCTTCGGCCCTGCAGCCGGGCTTCCGCCCGGCCTGGCTGGCACAAGAACGCATTGAACCGGAATTCCGAAGCCCGTGCCTGACTTCGGAATCCAGATCGAGCACTGCCTCGCCTACCGCATACCCGCGCCGCAACACCGCGAACTGGCCGGCAGCACAATCCCGTCCCCCAGCTTTGCAAATCCGGGAATGGAAACCGGCAGCTTGCCTTCCACTGCAATCTCCCCAAACAGCGCCTTTACCGCCGCCACTTCCGAAGGGGGCACCGTGCTGTACATCGCCAGATACCCTGCCACTCCCGGGAAATTCCGCAGCAAATAAGGATTTCCCAACGCGACAAAAAACACCGGTTTCTTCGTCGCAATCAACTTCTGCACCAGAGCCGGCAGCGACCCACCCATTCCGGCGCTCCCGCGGTTCGCAGCCACCGAAGCATACCCGGCAATCACATACCGTTCTGCCGAAGCTCCCCTCTCCAGTGCAGCATCCAGTTCCGCCTCCGGCATCGTGGAATCCGTCCGAATCACGTTCCCGAGCGGCAGCCGTTTGTGTACTTCCGCAGCAAAAGCGTTCCCTTCCACCGACGATGGCCCTTCCACCATCGTGTAGAACACAGTGTTGCGGGTAGAAGGCACCGCCAGTGGCACCAACCCGCCGTCGTTCCGCACCAGCGTCACCGACCGATCCGCAATCTTCTGCGCCGCCGCGTTACTCTCTGGCGTATCCACCAGCGTCTTCAGCGCTGCCAGATTCACCAGCTTGCCGTTTGCCAACCCCACGCGCGCCTTGGCCTTCAGTATCCGCATTACGCTGTTGTCAATTCGCCCCGTCGTGATACGCCCGCTCTTCACCGCCGCTACCACCGCGTCGATGGCAGCCTTCGGGTCTGCCGGCATCAGCAGCACGTCCGCACCGGCCTCCAGCGCCCGCACCGCCGCGTCGCCTGGCGTGAAGCCATGTGCGATGCCACCCATATCCAACGCGTCCGTCACGACCAGCCCGCTGAACCCCATCTCGTCGCGCAAAATACCGGTCAGGATTTTCGGCGAAAGCGTTGCTGGCAGACCGGGCTCGTCCAAAGCCGGCACCGCGATATGCGCCGTCATGATCGCGTCCACGCCGTTCTTAATAGCCGCCCGAAAGGGCGTCCATTCCAGAGCTTCCAGTCGAGGCCGGTCCCCGGTAATCGTCGCCAGATTCATGTGGGTGTCAGTCGCGGTATCGCCATGGCCCGGGAAATGCTTCGCCGTCACCAGGACGCGAGTCTTCGGGTCCGCGTGAGCGCCATCAATGAAGCCGTTTACGAAGCTCGAAACCGCCGCAGGATCTTCCCCAAACGACCGGATGTTGATGATGGGATTATCGGGGTTATTGTTGACGTCGGCATCCGGATAGAACAACCACTGGAAGCCCATCGCGCGGGATTCCTTCGCCGTGATTTCGCCTTCCACACGCGCCTCGGCCGGATCGCCCGAAGCCGTGAACGCCATGGCATGCGGAAAGATCGTGGTGCCTTCCACCCGCATCGACGCTCCGCGTTCGAAATCGCCCGCGACCAACAGCGGCACTTTCGGGGAAAGCCCCTGCATCCGGTTAATGAAGCTGGCTGTTTGCAGCGGATCTGCTTTGGCCACGATCTTCCCGTTGGCCAGATTCACCAGAATGAGTCCGCCCACATGTTCGCGCGAAACCAGATTCATGAACTTCGCCGCATCGCGCGTGCGTTTGAGCGGATGCCCGTTGAAGGGGATGACCACCAGTTGAGCGATTTTCTCACGAAGACTGAGCGACGCCATCCAGCGCGCCACTGCCACTTCGTCGGAAACCGGTGCGGCTGGTTTAGAGGCCGGTTTAGCGACCGGCTTCGAAGTCGTCTTCTTCGTGGTGACTTTCGGCGCAGCCTTGCGGGAAGCTTTTGATGCCGCCAGAACCAAATTGCCGGTCGCCGCCAGAGCAACGCACGCGCTCAAAATGAGAGTGGCAGTGCGGCGTGGAACCGGCCGGAATCGAAGCGGGTCCGGATTCTCCGGCCACGGCTTCCAGACCATCAGCGACTGCCCGCCGACTTTCTCGCCACCAGCCTGCCCGCAACCCGCGTCGAGGCTGGTGCCGGTGGCCGTCGCCGCGGCGACTGCTGCGCCAGTTTGCGCACTGCGCGCAGTAACTCAGGCACTTCTTTATTGCTCTTGAGAATCAGTTCATCGGCACCGGTGTTCTCCTGGTTGAGACCAAGTACACCAATGAAACCCGAAAGCAGAATGATGCGCGCAGGCGAATCCGAAGC
>CAIQWJ010000025.1 GCA_903875575.1 uncultured Acidobacteriia bacterium
CCTGACAGCCTCCGCCATCATGGCTGAACGGCCTGGGTAAGAGAAAATGCAAGGCTCAGTCATCGGGCCGGGACGTTGAGGTGCGGCGGGAGACAAAAGACACTTCGGAACCGTCGTTTACACAAAAGTCTTGACACATCCGCCGACTTCCATCGGCACAACCAACCGCAACGTACTTCTCCCCAATACGCGCAGCGCCATTAATGCCAACGTGTCGGCGCGGAATCCTCACATCCGCGCCAGCACGTAGTTCGTACTTCTTCCCCGCTCGGTACCGCGCAAAAGAACGCCCCGCCCCACAAGATACGAGATATCCCGCAGCGCCGTGTCTTCGGAGCACTTCGCCAGTTTCGCGTATTTTGAGGTTGTGAGCTTCCCTTCGAAGCCGTCCAGCAGCCGGTTCAGCACCAGATTCTGTCGCTCGGAAAGCGGGATGCCCTGCACACTCTCCCAGAAATGCGCCTTCTCCAGCACCGAACCCAGCGTCGTCTTCGCACCCTCGATGGCCCGTCCCAAACACCCGAAGAACCACTCCATCCATGGGGTCACATCCATCGTTCCCCGCTGCGTGCTCTCCAGGATGGCGTAGTAATCGCTGCGTTCCAGCCGGATCTGTGCCGACATACTATAGAAGCGCTGCGGACAATTCTCCGAACGCGATAGCGTCATATCGGCAATGGCGCGAGCGATTCTGCCGTTGCCGTCGTCGAACGGATGGACGGTCACAAACCAGAGGTGCGCCAGCGCCGCCTTCGAGACCGGCTCCATGGCGGACCCGTCCCGGAACAACTGCACTCTGCCGTTGAACCAATCCAGAAAAACGCGCATTTCCCGCTCCAGGCGGTCTGCCGCAGGTGCCTGATAATGCACGTGCTCCCGCCCAAACGGTCCGGAGACCACCCGAATCGGACCGCCGTGATCGTCACGCCACTTTCCGGTCGCGATTCCCAGCAAGCCGCTCCGGCCCGTGGGGAACAATGACCCATGCCAGGCAAACAGGCGTTCCTCCGTAAGTGGTTGGTCATAAAGGCCAGTGGCGTCGAGCATCATTTCCACGATGCCGTCCACATTCCGGTCAGCCGGAGCCAAAGCTCCGATATCCACCCCCAGGCGTCGCGCGATCGACGACCGCACCTGGCTCGCGTCCAGCCGCTCCCCTTCGATTTCGCTGGTTTTCAGAACGTCGGTGGTCAGGGTTTCCAGCTCCGCGCTCTGTCGCGCCGAAAATCCAAGCGCCTCCATGCGCCCGATCAGCCGACCTTGTTGATGCCGCACCTCCGCCAAGCGTTCCGCCAGTCGCTCGCGGTCCCACTCGAACCGGGGCCACCCCGGGAGTTGGTGCACATAATCACCGTATCCCATGCGGTGATTATACCACATAATCACCGCACGTCGCCCTTAATCACCGCATCTTCAGCGGCGAAAATGCCCCTAATCCCCGCATTTTGGGCAATTCCGTTTTTTCGAAAGCCGTTTTTACCGCGCGCCGGTCCGGCGGCCCCGGAACGAGGGCGCGATGGCGTAGTTCAGCTGGACCGCGATAATCACCCCAATACTGACGTAGGTATTCACCAGGCAGAGCGCCGCCCCAACGGCGTACAGCGACTGGGCGATCAGGACCCGGCGTCGAATGACGGAATCCACGTCCGGCGGCGTGTCTTCCCGGAGCAGGCCGGCACACCGCGCGTAAAACCAGCTGACATAGAGACTTACACCCAGCAGCAGGATATTGCTCCAGTACACCAGCAACGCAGACCGATAGGTGACAAACTCAGCCAGCAGACCCGTAGAAAACGGCAACAGGGTCACAAAAAACAGAAACGCCAGGTTGATCCAAGTCAGGTGACGGTTACTGCGCTTGAAATGGATCATCTGGGCCTGCTGGCCGTTCCAGAAAATCCCCAGCGTGATGAAACTCATCAGGTAGGCGATCACGCGATGTCCCAGGCCCCACACCGCCTGCAGCAGGGCCTGCTCGCTATGGATTGCCTCGCTCACCGGCGTCCGCAGGTCCAGCACCAGCAGAGTCATTGCAACTGCGAAAACGCCGTCGCTCAACCCGGCAAGTCGCTCAATACTCCTGCCCGCCAACCGATCATAAGTGGCATCCATCTGTTGCTCCCCGTGTTTCACAACTCTTTTGCCCGCCGCATAAGCGATAATACAGCTATATGCCTTATCCCGAAATGTTAGTCACCCCCATGCGTGAAGACCTCACCAAGTTCGGCCTGGAGGAGGCCAGAACACCCGCCGACGTAGATCGTATTCTGGCCCAGCCGGGCACCACCCTGATGGTTGTCAATTCCGTTTGCGGCTGCGCCGCCGGCCGTGCCCGTCCAGGCATCGGCATGGCGCTCCAGCATTCTGTGAAGCCTGATCGCGCCGCCACCGTGTTTGCCGGTGCCGACGAAGCGGCCGTCGCTCACCTGCGCGACATTCTGGCGGATTTCCCGCCTTCATCCCCGTCCATCGCCCTCTTCAAAGACGGCAAACCCGTCTATATGGTCCACCGCCGGGACATTGAACCGCGCCAGGCCCCGGAAATCGCCCAGCTCCTGACTTCGGCCTTTGACCACTTCTGCGCCAGCTAAAGTAACGGGTATGCGAGCCGGCATCGGCACCAGCCGAATCCTGCTGCTTCTGGCGGCTCTGCTGTTCTCGACCGGGGGTGCCGCCATCAAACTGGCGGCGCTCACGGGCTGGCAGATTGCCAGCTATAGAGCCGGCATCGCAACCATATTCCTCTGTCTTGTCCTTCCCGCCGCCCGCCGCAACTGGACGTGGCGCACCCTGGCCGGAGGTGTTGTCTATGCCGTCATGGTGGTTCTATTTGTTCTTTCGAACAAGCTCACCACGGCCGCCAACGCCATCCTGCTGCAGGGCACGTACCCCGTTTATTTACTTCTATTTGGTCCATTTTTTCTAAAAGAAAAGCTGCACGCCGTCGATGTCGCGGTCGTCGGCGGGGTCGGCCTTGGAGCTGTGATTCTGTTCTCCGGATCCGAGCACATCGTCGCGACTGCCCCGGACCCCATGCGGGGGAACATCATCGCACTGGCATCTGGAATTGCGTGGGCACTGACCATAGCCGTCCTGCGCCGGGTGGGAAAACACAATCCCAAGGCGGAATCGGCAGCCGCCGTGGCCATCGCGGGCAACGCCATCGCATTTGTCGCGTGCCTGCCGCTGGCGACCCAGGGCCCGTCACTACAGGTCAGTTCCATCGCCGTGCTCGCCTGGCTTGGGCTTTTTCAGGTCGGACTGGGCTACGTCTGCCTGACGCGCTCCATCCGGCACGTCCCAGCTCTGGACGCCGCGACACTCCTCCTGGTAGAGCCCGTTCTCAGCCCTATCTGGGCGTGGCTTATCCACGGCGAAACGCCCAGCGGCATGGCCATGACCGGCGGCGCGGTCATCATGACGGCCGCCTTTGCCGGGTCGTGGCTTCAGGCCAGCCGCGCCAATGTTCTGCCTATTTCGCCTCGGACGGAGGTGGCGGAACTTTTTCCACCACAATAGTGAACTTCGCCGCCATCGCGGCAAGAGCGCCCACCGCCGCCACAATCGGTGCCAGCACGGCACCCACCGCCGCCACCGTCACCGGAATCTCCACGAAGGTGTTCCCTTTTTCGTCCTTGATGATGATCCGGCGAACGTTGCCTTCGTGAATCAGTTCCTTCACCCGTTCCGCCAGATCCTGACCCAGAACTTTGATCTCTTCGATGATATTGTCGATTGTTTCCATAGCTTTATAAACTCCTCACAATCCGGGAGGGCAGCATAAAAATCGCGCCAACCAGCACCATCACAGAACCGACCGCGATTCCCGCGATTCGAAACGGTAACAGCACCAGCCAGATCAACGGGTAAAGCACCAAAGCGATCAGCGCCAGCGGCCAACACACCGCCAGCAGAATGCACCAAACCAGAAACTTCAGCATGCGCGGACTTCCTTCCCTCTGACCCTACGCAACCCGCTGCCCGGAAGTTCGATATCTGCAATCAGGTGGCCGTTACCCGGACTTACAAATTACCCAGCCGACCGCTATTGCCCATCTGTCAAAATAGAGCAAGCAGTCATGGCCTCCGCCGGACTGCGTTGCCTGACATCGTGAATAAACCCAATGACACGCGGAGTCACCGCGCCCTGAACCTTGCCTTCGGCTTTTCCTTCGAGGACCTGTACAATCGCGACGCCTTAGCCCGCCTGGACAGCGTTTTTCTGAAAACTCTCCACGAAGCAGCGCCGGAACTCCACGCCCAGCTCCTGGCCGCACGAGCGGATGAGTCCCAGTTCGCCCTCAAGCAGAAGTCCGAAATCATCCTCGCCGTAGCACCGCATCTGGAAGATTTCATCGGCCAGCTCTTCGGCATCAACAAGTCGCTCCACGAACTCCAGGCAAAGCACAATGAGCTCGCGCCGCTCCACACCGTGAAGCGCAAATTCATTCAGAAGAAAGCCCTGACCGGCTATACCCCCGAAAAGGCCAGCCTGATCGACGGCTACGCCATCGGCGCGGAACTCGAAGCGTTCACGCTCGAACCACTCACCGAACGCAGCTACGCCGATCACGTCGCCCGCTGGATGGAAAACGAATCGGAGCACGCTGAAGCCCTTCGCCTGGCCGCTCTCTACGCCGCTTGGGCGGTCCTGACACCGGAGGGTAAGAAACTTCACCATCACGGCGTGCTCTTCAGCCAGCCCCACAAGCTGGATATGCTCCACCTGGTTCCATACACCTCGGCCGAAACCCACGGCCTGGTGCAACTCCAGTTCACCTCAGATCAGTGGCGCAAGCGCGAAGGCTTCCAGCTCACAGACCCCGGTACCGACCTCACTGGCGCTCTTGACCAGGCCGGCTACTGCATCAAGTGTCACAACCAGGGCAAGGACTCCTGCTCGCACGGCCTCAAAGAAAAGGACGGTTCTTTCAAAGCCAGCGTATTTGGCGTGAAGCTGGCCGGCTGCCCTCTCGAAGAGAAGATCTCCGAGATGAACGTGCTCAAGGGCGATGGCGTGCCCATCGGCGCTCTGGCCGTTGTGACCATCGATAACCCGATGACCGCCGCCACCGGGCACCGCATCTGTAACGACTGCATGAAGTCCTGCGTGTTCCAGAAGCAGGAGCCGGTGGATATTCCGCAGGTGGAAACCCGCACGCTCAAAGACGTGCTGGAACTCCCCTGGGGCTTCGAAATCTACGGTCTGCTGACCCGCTGGAATCCGCTCAACTTCGCCCGTCCGTTCCCGCGCGAAGCCACCGGTAAGAAAGTCCTTATCGTTGGACTCGGACCCTCAGGCTTCACTCTTTCGCATCATCTGATGAACGACGGCCACACGGTTTTCGCGGTAGACGGCCTGAAGATCGAGCCGCTGCCCTCCGAAATCTCCGGCGTCACGCCCCACGGAGAGCGCGTGCCCTTCCGTCCGCTGCATGATGTGACGGATATCTACGAACGGCTCGATGAGCGCGTGATGGCAGGTTTCGGCGGCGTCGCCGAATACGGCATCACGGTTCGCTGGAACAAGAACTTTCTGAAAGTGGTCCGCCTCCTGATCGAGCGGCGCAATGAATTCCACATGTATGGCGGCGTCCGCTTCGGTGGCACCCTTACCGTCGACACCGCTTTCGAAATGGGCTTCGACCACATCGCTCTCTGTGCCGGAGCCGGTCGCCCAACCGTCATTCCCATGAAAAACGGCCTGGTCCGCGGCGTCCGTCAGGCTTCCGACTTCCTCATGGCGCTCCAGCTCACTGGTGCGGCGAAACCCGATTCACTGGCGAACCTGCAGGTCCGGTTACCCATCGTCGTCATCGGCGGCGGTCTGACTGCCGTTGATACCGCGACGGAATCGTTGGCCTACTACGTCGTCCAGGTAGAGAAGTTCCTCAAGCGGCACGAAATTCTGGCAGCCGAATTGGGCGAAGCGAAAGTTCGCGCCCAGTGGACTCCGGAAGAAGCTGAGATCGCGAGCGAATTCCTCACCCACGCCCGCGCCATCCGCGCGGAACGCGCTGCTGCTGCACGTGAAGCCCGCCGTCCACGCTTCATTGATCTGCTGAATTCCTGGGGTGGTGTCACGCTGGCCTATCGCCGCCGCCTGATCGACGCGCCCAGCTATACGCTCAATCACGAAGAAGTCGCCAAGGCCTTTGAAGAAGGCGTACGCTTTGCCGAATCGTTGACCCCGGAAGAAGTGGAAGTGGACGCCGCCGGTGCTGCCAACGCGCTGCGCTTCCAGAAATATCACTGGGACGATGCGGCCGGAAAACTGGTGAAGTCCAACGAGACCGTAACCCTGCCTGCCCGCACAATTCTGGTCGCCGCAGGTACCCAGCCGAACACTGTCCTTGCCCGCGAAGACGAACACAACGTGACACTCGATGGCCGTTACTTCCAGGCTTATGGCGAAGACGGCGGCAAAGTAAAGCCGGAGAAGATCGCCAAGCCGGGCACGGTCTATGTACTGATGTCAGTGCGCCCGGATGGCCGTTCCATTAGCTTCTTTGGCGATCTGCACCCGTCGTTCTCCGGCAACGTCGTGAAGGCGATGTCAAGTGCTAAGCAGGGCTATCCGGTGGTTTCGCGCATGCTCGCGCGTATTGGAACCTCGGCTCCAGCAGCAGACGCTCTCGCCACCCGCCTGGACGACGAACTCCGCCCAGTCGTGGAAGACGTCATTCGCCTGACGCCGAACATTGTGGAAGTCATCGTCAAGGCACCGATCGCCGCGCGCGCCTTCCTGCCGGGGCAATTCTACCGGCTACAGAACTTCGAATCGCTCGCACCGCGCACGAAAGATACCGTGCTTGGCATGGAAGGCCTCGCTCTCACAGGCGCTTCCGTAGATATGGAGAAGGGTTTACTCTCCACCATCGTTCTGGAAATGGGCGGCTCGTCGGATCTTTGCGTACTGCTGAAGAAGGGAGAACCAGTCATCCTGATGGGCCCCACGGGGACTCCCAGCGAGACGCCGGCCAATGAAACCGCGCTCCTGGTGGGCGGCGGCCTGGGCAATGCGGTGCTGTTTTCCATCGGCCAGAAACTGCGCGCGGAAGGTTCCCGCGTCATCTACTTTGCCGGGTACAAGAAGGTCATTGATCGCTACAAGGTCGATGAGATCGAACGCGCGGCAGACGTTGTGGTCTGGTGCTGCGACGAGGCTCCAGGCTTCCAGCCCACCCGACCGCAGGATGCCACGTTCGTCGGAAATATCGTGGCCGCGATGGCCGCCTACGCGAGCGGGCAACTGGGCAAGGTGATCATCCCGCTCAATACGGTGGATCGCCTCCTCGCCATCGGCTCAGATGGCATGATGCGCGCGGTACAGCAGGCGCGTCACGGCGTCCTGGCCGAATTCCTCAAGCCGGATCATGAAGCAATCGGCAGCATCAACTCACCGATGCAGTGCATGATGAAAGAGATCTGCGCCCAGTGTCTCCAGATGCATCGCGATCCCATCACCGGCGAAGAGACAGTGGTCTTCTCCTGCTTCAATCAGGACCAACCGCTGGATAAGGTCGACTTCGGAAACCTGCGAACCCGTCTCACGCAAAACGGCGCGCAGGAGAAGCTGACGAAGTTGTGGATCAACCGCTGCATGCACGAAATCGGAGCGCGATAAACCTATTTCCAGACAGCGCCCTTGAAATTCGCGTGAATCAGTTCATCTCTGGTAATCAGTTTGCCTTTACCGGCAATCGCCTGGGCCAAAATCATTCTGTCGAAAGGATCGCGCGTCCACGATAGTTTGAACGCTTCCGCGACCACCTGAGCAAGTGGCACGGCACAAACCGACACGCCAAAGTCATTGCGGAGAAACTCCAGCCATTCGTCCGGGCCAATGTTGACGCGTTTGATCTCTCTCAGGAACTGCATTTCCAGCAGCACCATCGGCGAGATCCGCAGTTCTTCTCGTTCGATCAGCCCCAAAACCCGGGCCGGCAACCGCACCTCTCCCGTACACAGCCAGAGTGCGGCATGGGTATCGAGGTAGGTCAGACGTTACCGTCCGGGTTCCATTCCTTAGACCAATCGATGTCCGCGAGATCCTTGGGATCTCCGTTGATCAGCCCCGGCCGCTTCTTAATGCGGGATGCTCTTGACCCGGTGGGGAGGTCCAGCACAATGCGCAGGATCTGTCCCTTGCGCTCGATCTCGACCGCCTCGCCGGTTTCGAGCACGCCATCCAGAATTTTGTAGACGTCCATGCGGAGACGGGAAGCGGTCATTGGCATGCCTTGAGTATAACACGTACGTACTAAAGTCAAATACGTACGTATGCTTTACCAAACGGAACTTCCCGAACCCTCCCGGTGTCTGATTGACCAGGAGAGAGCACAATGTTTGAACAAACCTTCGTACAATCGCAAAGTCGCACGCGCAATCCATGGACCGTCGTTGTTTCGTTATCCCTGCAGTGTCTGGCTATCGCACTGCTCCTGGTGCTCCCGCTCCTGCATCCGGAAGCTCTGCGGATGCCCCAACTGCCGCAACCGAAACTCATCAGCACCTGGGTAAATCTGCAGCCGATGGTTCAGCAACAGGCAAGCACCCCTGCAACAACCGCTGCACCGGCGAGAACAAACCGAATTTATGTGCCTATCCCCAACCAGCCCTCCACAGGTGCAATCAGGCACATTGAAGGGCCAGGCAGTGATTTTGAGCCGGTAGGCACCTGGTCGGCAGGGCCATCGATGTCGGGGTTCCCGCTGAACCCCGCCGATGCGACAATACTGCCGGGGCGGCCGCCAGTCCAGCCCCCTGTCGCCGCAACTGTAACAAAGCAAACTCCCGTCGGGCCAGTTCAGGTTAGTCTCGGTGTCCAGGCCGCGAAGCTCGTCTATGGCCCGCATCCGGCATATCCGCGCCTGGCCATCACCGCCCGCTCCGAAGGCGTGGTCCGCCTGGCGGCGACAATCGGCACGGATGGCGGCATCCGGGATCTGCGAGTTGTGTCCGGTCCGCCATTGCTTGTCGACGCAGCCCTCAGCGCGGTACGGCAATGGCGCTACCAGCCGACACTGCTGAACGGCAACGCGGTGGAAGTACTGACGGAGGTCGACGTGAACTTCACTCTGGGGCGCTGATCGGGCCGACCGTCACATTCCGGAATCAACAGGGACCCGGGCTGCGCCCCGCACACGAATATAATGTTTTATTGACTCCCCCAAACTTCCTCATGGTGTCTGACCCGGGTTCTCCCGCCCTGAAAGCCCGGCAGTGAAACTCCTTTTCATTGGCGATATATTCGGACAGGCGGGCAGGCGAATTGTTGCCGACCACGTGGCCGACATCCGCTCGTCGCAGTCGATTGACGTTGTGATCGCCAATTGCGAGAACTCCGCAGCAGGCTTCGGTGTCACTCCGAACATTGCCGACGAGCTTTTTCGTTATGGCATCGATGTGATGACCACGGGCAACCACATCTGGGACAAGCGGGATATTTACGACTATCTGGGGCGGACCCCACGCCTGATCCGGCCCGCCAACTATCCGGCACCGGCTCCGGGTACCGGGATCTATATCCACACGACTCCCTCCGGGCCGCGCTGCGCCGTGATGAATCTACAGGGGCGCGTCCACATGGTCCCGACAGACTGTCCGTTTCGCAAAGCCGACGAACTGATTGCGGCCATCCCGGACGACGTCAAGGTGCGCTTTATCGATTTCCACGCCGAGGCCACCAGTGAAAAGATGGCTTTTGGGTGGTACGTGGATGGCCGGGTTTCGGCCGTGGTGGGGACTCATACGCACATTCCGACGGCGGATACTCGCATCCTGGCGGGCGGCACCGCTTACCAGACAGATTGCGGTATGACGGGTCCGTACGATTCGATTATTGGGGTGGAGAAGGATCCTATTATCAATAAGTTCCTGACTGCGATGCCGATTAAGATGGAGGCTTCGCGGCTGGGTGCGGAGTTCCACTCGGTGATTGTGGACGTGGATGATGCCACCGGCAAGGCGGTGTCCATTCGCCGGCATACCGTCAGCGGCGGCTAAGCAGGTTGGTTTTGGGGCCGCTTGGTTTAAGTTAGGGGCAGCTTGGGCCGCCGTTGCTTCGCTCCGGCTACTCGACGGGCGTACTCCCCTCCAGCCGCTCCAGGAAACCTCACAAGTGCCGAACATAAACTGAGGGGCGCTGCACGCCCGGTGGCCGAATCATGATAGCGGGGCCCGCGACATCCCAGCCTGTGACGTCTGCCCATACCGGCACGGAATCGGCAACTACCCAATCGGCCCCGGCCTGCCGCATGGCGGCGAAAACCTTCGCCTGAGTCTCTGCGTCGCTCTTCCAGAACCCGTCCACCTCGCCGAAGGAAAGAGTCGAAGGACGGCCCGGCGCCCACGATTCGTTGCCCAGTCTGCCCGGCACTACAGTGACCATCTGGCCGCGTGCAAGTTCCAGCCAGGGAACGACGATCGAACTGCCAATCAAGCCAATTCGGGGGCCCGATAGCGGCGAAAGGCTGTGCAGATAACTGGCGACCTGTACAGTGCCGATATCCGCAGGCTGACGGGTGCCGGCCATTTCTTCCCATACCGAGAGTGGCGCGTTTAATTGGTAGCGAACGGACGCCAGGCCCACTACAGACAACACGAGCGTGATCGCGGTCACCGCCGGTTTCGTCGCCTGGCCAAACGACGGCTGCGACTTCCAGCCTGCAGCAATCATGGCGAAACCGAGAACGACCAGCGGCGGCGAAATGTAGCGGTCCAGGATGTGGATGGAACTATAGAACAACAACGCGCCGAGAGCTGGAATCCAGAGAAACCATAGCCGGCCAAACTCTACGGCGGTTCGGTGCCAGCCGGCGGAAATGAGGCAAAGCAGAAAAAAGATCAGAGCGGGTGAACGCAGAGCCTTGCCGAGTGTGTAGGAGCCCTCGTTGGCCAGCACGGCGAACTGCCGATCAAAGTCGAACTCAACCGGATAGCCTTCCGACCACCAGGCGGCGTCGCTGTGGATCGGGATGGTGCCGACCACGTGGTCCTGATAACTCAGGACCCGAGGCTTGTCGAGGAGGCGCAGGACCGGATGTGGAATGTCGGTGGGTGGGGGTGCATCGGACTGGTGGTAGCCCTCCACCGCAGCCCCGGTGACCAGCCAGGAATAGTTGAGCCAGGCAGCGTCGCTGAGGACCAGACGCCCGTGAGCCAGCGACATTGCGGCACCGAATGGCAGCAGGGTGCAGAGGGTCGCGGCGGCGGCCAGGTACGGGCGTCGGTCGCGCAGGCCGGTGATACCGACGAGCGCGGCGAGAAACATCGGGATAGCACTCAGGAAACCGCCTTTGGTGAAGAAGCCGAAAGCGAGGATGACGCCGAACCAGACGGCGTCACGGGTTCCGCCGATGCCGGAGCGAATGCGGATCAGCAGTGCGGCGGTCATGCACCAGACGGCAACCAGAAAGATATCCGCTGACGTGAACTCCATTCCGGTCAGGCGCAGGGTGGCCCACAGGAACAAAGAAAAGAATGAAATGGTGACTAAAGTGCGATGCGCGGGCGGCCCCTGCCATCGCTCCCATTCGCGGAGCATCCACTCAGCCGAGGCGAGCGAGGCCAGAAAACCAAGAAATACGATGGCATGCGGGATCCAGGTTTCCCAGGCGATGGGTGGGTGCAGGATTCCGAAGCCGATCGCAAGCAGCCAACTGTAAAGCGGGCTCCAGTAAGTATTCAGGGCGTTGTGCCAGTCGCCACGGAGCCAGGCGCGGGCCACGTCGGCATAAGCGACGCCGTCGGGATCAAAGGCATAGCGCGCGAGCCAGCTGAGCGCCATGGCCAGCAGAACGGAAAGCGCGCGGAGAAGGCGGATGAGATTTCGCCCCGAATCGGGGGGCGGCTCGGGTGACATTATCCTATTGTAAGAAAGGGCATCAGGCGCAGAGGCGCACAACGAAGTTTTCAATCACGGTACGGTCGTCCGGTCGGGCGCTGCGCAGATCGCGGTCCGCATCGAAAATCAGCGTGAGCCCGCGCTCCAGCTGCGGCTTTGAAAACTTCGAGGCCGTCTGCCAGATCTGCTCGGCGCGCGAGCCCCACATGGGGACGCCCGTGCGCTGAAAGTGCGATTGCACCTGCGCGGAACCCTTCAGGTTAGCTTCTTTCGCCACCAGGGCCATGCGGAACTGGCCGGCGAGGAAGGTCAACGCCAGCGGCAAATATTCACCTTCGCGTACCAGTGAATCGAGCGCTTCGAGCGATTTCGCGCGATCACGCCGCCCCAGTGCAGCTACCAGACCGAAGATGGTACTCTGGCGCGCATCGGGCACCAGCAGGGGCAGCATTTCCGCCGTAATGGGTTTGCCGTAGAGGCGCAGTTTTTCCAGTTCCACGGCGATGCGGCCCACATCGGCTGCCAGAGCTTCCACTAGCGCTTCGGCGGCGGCGGGCTCCAGGACGATCTTTGCCGCCCGCGCCATCCGCTCCAGTTCCTGCCGAGCTTCGTCTGCTGAGAACCGCCGGAACTCCACCACGTCCGGAATACTACCGTAAAACTTGCGAACACGCTCGGTCTTTGTCTTATCATCGCCATCGAAATCCCAGCGGGTAGCCTCGAAGACGAGCGTGACTCCGGGAGTCGGATCTTTCACATAGGCCGCGAGGAGGCCTTCTTCACCCTTTGCGGCGGAAGAGCGCGATGCTCCCCCGGCTGGTGAGTCGTCATCGTCGTCGTCGCTGTCATCGGAGGCTGCTGCGCGACTGGCGCGCGGCATTGCAGTTTCAGCCCGGGTGACAATCATCAGGCGCTCGGAAGCGAACAACGACATGGCGCGGGCGTCGTCAATGACCGTGGCCAGCGACGATTCCGCAAGGTCGAACGTTTCAGGCTGCACGGCGCGGGTTGTCAGCAGAGCCTCACGGCACCGCTGACGATTGTAGCCCTCAAGGCCGAGAAACAGGCAGACGGCAGGGAGGTCGTTCTTTTTAGCGCGCGCAAGAAACTGGGCCGGGGTCATGATTCCGTTCTCACTGCCTCAGAATTGTTCCAGAATGGCGCTGACAACGTCCTTCGCCACATCGGTACTCAGACGCCGCATGGCCGCCTCGCTCTCGTCGAAATACTGTCCGGGATTGATGGCGATCTCATAGCGCTCGCGAAACTCCATATTCGGCTTGCTGATGAGGACCTTTCCGGCGCGGTCCACCAGCCGGTACTGAATCTGGACGGTGATCTGCCCCGCTGTGGTGCGGGAGGCTGTGTTGTCGTAGATGGTGCCGCCGGTAGTCATGTTGGCAACGGAGCCGTAAAGGACGGCATCTGCTCTTGACACGTCGGAAACGATCTTGTAGCGGCTGCGCGAAATGAATTCCTTCGAGACCGCCGCCGCAAGGTAGTTGGAAAGCGTGTAGTGAATGCTGACATTGCCCCAGGGTGCGATGGCAATGGTGTGAATGTCCTTCGGCAGCAGGCTGGCCTGCCCTGCGATTTGGTAGCCGCACCCGGAGAGTGTGAGTGCCAGGGCCAGAATCAACGGCGCGAACCCGCGGCTCACAAAACCTCTCGAACGATTAACGCCGCTGTCTCCGCCAACAGGCGAAGATTGTCGGCCGCGAGCCAGAGCCAGACCGCGTTGCCGGCATTCCTATCCGGCGTAATGGCCCCAACGGTAATGCCACTCTGCCCGGCTGCACCCACATTATCCGGCGGCTCCACTTCGGCGGTACGCACATCCACCCAGTCGCCGCTCAGCACCTCCTCGATGGACATCACATCGGGTGACTCCTCGAATTCGATCCAGAACGAAAGGCTGTAGCCGTGGAAAACAGGTGCCTGGGTCAGGCGGATGGAAGGCATCGGAACGCCCGTCTCGGCGCGCTCCAGTAGTGTGGCCAGGTGACGATCGATACGGTCTTCCACATCGTGCAGCTGGACCGAAGCCTCTTCACCCAGTTTGGGCAGCATATTGAAGCTGACCTGCGCAGCGAAGACTTCCTTGGGTAACTGCTGGAAGGAAAGAAGACTCACGGTCTGCTTCTGCAGTTCTTCGATGCCGCCGCGACCACGCTCGCTGGCCGGTTCAAACACGTGGATGATGGACCGCACGATCGGGAAAGCGATATGCAGCCTGCCCAGGACCAGCGCGATGGCAACCGCGGCGGGATGCGCTGCGATCTGCGGGCCATCGTGATCCGGCCGATAGTCGCTGGTTTCCACCTGCGGAGCGCGCACGCGGGCTTCGGGGTCTTCCTCTGTGGCACCGGTCAGATCGATAACCAGGCCTTCGGGCCGGGCTTCGAGCGCCAATCGCGAGGATTCTGCGGTTCCCGCCAGGATGACAACGGCGGCGTCTTCCAGTTCGGCTGGTTCCAGTTTAGTGAGAACCGCGGGCGTCTCGCCGATGGTCGCGATGCGAATGGATTCATCGTCATCGCCCGCGAGCAGGCGCAATTGCTCGCCCAGCGACGTCTCTCCAAACACTTCGCGGATTTCGCGGCCCAGAAGCGTCTCGCTTCCGACCAGCGCAATGATGTCAGCCAACCTGGGATGCCTCCGGAGGGGATTTTGGCGTGGGCTTCAGCACTCGCCGAAGGATGCCGCCAACGCGAATGAAAATACCGCTGGAGACGTAAATGGTGCAGAGCAGGAACAGCGCCAGTTGCGGCCAGCTCCAGATGCCGTAGATCACGGCACACATGGCCACCAGCATGAGCGGCGAGCGCGGACGCCCCAGATTGAGTTCCTTGAAACTCCAATAGCGCCAGGCGCTGACCATCAGGAAGCCCAGCACGGCCAGGAGTACCAGCCACGCAGCGGAAGAGACAAAATCCGTCAGAGGGTTGCTGCCGGCGGCGTAGATAATGGCAGCCACCATGCCCGCGGCGGCCGGAATCGGCAAGCCGACAAAGTACTTTCTGTGGGGAGCGCCCGGGTTGGAAGGTACAGGGTTCTTCTGGATGTTAAAACGGGCCAGGCGTGCCGCGCCGCAGGCAAGGAAGAGAAACGCCAGCAGCTTGCCTGTTCGTTGCAGCTGATCCAACGGAAAGGAGCCGATGGACTCACTGACGAACTGCACGCCCCAGATGTAAGCCAGGATGGCGGGCGCGATACCGAAGCTGATCACATCGGCGAGCGAATCCAGTTCACGCCCGAATTCGCTGGTGGTGTTCGTCATGCGGGCAATACGCCCGTCCAGACCGTCCAGCACGACAGCCAGGCCGATCGTTTTGGCGGCCACTTCAAAATCCTGCTGCGCCAGCGCGGGGTGAATCCCAAAATTCAGGGCACCCTGAATGGTTCGGACGATGGACAGGTAGCCGAGAAAGATATTGCCGGCAGTGAAGAGAGTGGGCAGAGCGTAGGCCGCGCGCGAGGGACGTTTTCTCTGCGGCGGCGGATCTATTGCATCGGACAGGTTTATGTCTGACTGGTTTATGTCTGACTGGTTTATGTCTGACAAAGCGCCGGCTCCTTTAGTCCCGCCTTCATGGCAAGCGGCAACGTCACTTCACCGGCGCGCCGCGCCAGAATGCTGGAGCCCGCACTCACACGCATACCCGGCTTCACTTCGATCCGCCATTCAGGACCAAGGATCACGTCCATGCGCGAACCAAACTTGATCAGGCCGATGCGCTCGCCCGCCTGCACAAAATCACCTTGCTTCTTGCTGAAAATGATCCGACGCGCGATCAGGCCGGCAATCTGCTTGAACACCACCTGGGTGCCATCCTGGGCACGAACCGTAATGATGGTCTGTTCGTTATCGGTGGAGGCGGCTTCCAGACTTGCCACCAGGAACTTACCCTTCTGGTAAACGAAGTCGGTCACAATGCCGGAGATGGGCGTTCGATTGACGTGGACATCAAAAATATTCAGGAAGATACTGATGCGGGTCAGGCCCTCTCCTTCGGCCACCACAGCCACGACCTTGCCATCCGCCGGGGAGACGGCAACGGGACCGACGGGAATGGGACGCTCCGGGTCGCGGAAGAACCACGCGCAAAATGCGGCGAGCAGAAACAGTGGCAGGGCGACCAGGGGGCCGAGCAGCCATGAAATCAGTGTGCCTGCGGCGGTGAAGCCGAGCGCGTAGTAAATGCCATCGCGAACCATTATGAATTCCTATTTTATATGGAACGCGTCGCCGGAAACGGCTCACGCTCATTCGGGAGCGAAGATTCTCTCAAAAAAGGCCCGAGTGTCGTGACGGATTCGCCGGCTGACGGACTCCAGGGTTCCCTGATTCAGCGACGGCGGAGTCCAGCGGCGCACCAGGTCGGTGAGCACCGCGATCTGCGCCGGGCTGGCCGGGAGACGCCCTTCCGCATGGCCGGTTGCCACGCGCAGGCCATGGTCCACGGCGCGAAAAAATGTGGCGGCGTCGCTTAGAAACGCCGCGTCTTCGGCGCTCAGATTTCCGGATTCCACAATGACAGCAATACGTTTCGGAGTATTGAGAACTTTGTAAAAGCTCCCGGCGTCGCGCAGCCGGAGGTACATCAGCACGAAATCGATATCGTAGTAACCGCCGGTGCCGGCCTTCAGGGGATTACGAACGCCCTGTTCGCGTTCCAGGCGCTTGCGCATGTGTGCGAGTTCTTCCCGCGAGCGCCGTCCCTGACCGTAGCGCTCCCAGTCGATCGTCTGCAACTCGCCCAGAAAAGCCGTGCCACATTCCGGATTGCCCGCGATGGCGCGGGCTTTCATGTACGAAATCCCTTCCCAGGCCTGGGCGCTTTGGGCAAAGTACTTCCGGTAAGTGCCTTCCGTCTGCACGAGCGCTCCCTCGCGACCATTGGGCCGGAGACGGGTATCGATGGTGAAGACGACGCCGTCGCCAGTGTAAGCGCCAATCACGCCGATGAGCCGCTCTGCCACCAGGTTCCAGAAGGCAGTCTCGGCGGCATCCGCGTCCGGAAGCACGAAGTTCAGGTCGGCGTCGGAAGCCAGATCGAACTCGCGCATGCCCAGCCGTCCCAGAGCGATCACCATCATCTGATTGACGGCCCGGTAGCGCGGATTCGAGGGCGGAGCGATGGCGAGCGCTTCTTCGAGCGCCACGTCATAGGCGGCGGCAATGATGGAATCCGCCAGATCCGAGGTGCGCTGCAGAGTTCGGAAAACCGGCACGCGATGGTACACGCTATCGGCCTGGATTCGGACCATCTGCTGCCGAAAGTATAGACGAAGCGCTGCCGCGTCACGCGGTGCGCTGAAGCCTGTTCTCCCCTGCTTTGCACCGCAGGCCTGTTCCACTTCGGCCAGCAGTGCGGGATGGCGGACCAGCTGGTCCGCGAAGTACTGGCTGTGTTCGAAAAGATCGATCACGCAGCGGGCTACTTCGGCATTGGAATCGAGCAGCGTGAGCCAATGCGGATTGGCGACAGCCTTTTCGAGGAAGGATTCAAAACTATCCTGGCTGCGGACAATGCCGCCGCTGGAAATCAATTGCCGGAATGCGGGAGCGCGTAGTTCCAGAAAGCGGCTGAGATTGACGCTGGGAAACTCACTTCGGGCGGGGGCGTCGCTCTCCGTGCCGGGGATCGCCGGCGTTCCCTGGACCAGAGGGAAGTCGTAGGGGATCGTAAACGTCTCCGGACGGTGTGAGTGAATCACGCGCTCGTAAAGATCCTGCACATTGGTGAAATGGTGATCCAGTTCGCGCTGCAGGGTGCCGGCGGAGGGCAAACCAGGCAGCCCCACAGGCATCTTTCGGGCGAGAAGGTCGATATCTTCCTTGTCGGATGGCAGAGTATGAGTCTGCCGATCTTCGTCGAATTGCAGACGATGTTCCACGTGGCGCAGGAACTGATAGGCGTTGGCAAGCCGGGAAAATTCCGAAGGTGAGAGCAGTTCCTTATCGCGCAGGCGTGAAAGTGCCAGCAGCGTCCCACCATGCCGCACCCACGGTTCGCGACCGCCATGCAGACGCTGGAGGCATTGCACCAGAAACTCGATATCGCGAATGCCGCCTTTGGCGAGTTTCACGTCGAGCGCATCGTCGGCCGGTGTCTTATCAGACGTGCGGCCCTGCCGGATTCTGTTGTTCTCAACCCGCGCACGCTTCGCCCTTGCCTGCTTCTCATGGATGCGCGCCCGCGTTTCGGAAACAGCCTCCACGGTCCGGAAATCCGTAGTAGTGCGATAAATGAGGGGCTCCACAAAATCCAGAAGTTCATGGCCGGGCGCGGTATCGCCTGCTGCCACGCGCGCCTTGATAAGCATCTGGAGCTCCCAATCGCGGGCGCGGGTCGCATAGTATTGCCGGGAGCTTCCGATCGACTGGCAGATTTCACCCAGCTTGCCATCCGGCCGGAGGCGCAGATCCACGCGATAACAAAGGCCTTCCGGCGAGTAGGTGGAGAGCAATTCCGTCATGCGGCCAGCCGCAAGTTTGAAAAACTCCTTCGGGGTGATCGTTCCTTCTTCCGCCGCCTGGCTTCCGCCGGAGTGGACGAACATCAGATCGATATCGGAACTGTAATTCAGTTCGCGGCCACCAAGTTTGCCGAGAGCCATGACGCTGAACTCGGGAATGACGCCGCCTGCCGCGGATGGCATCCCGCGTTCGCCCGCCAGATCGCGCCGCACGGCGCGCCACGTCACGTTCAGAATGGCGTCGGCGAGGTTGGAAAGATCTTCGGCCGTCTCAGAAAGATCGGCGTATTTCAGTACATCCCGCAGCACAATACGAAGCAGCTGCCGCCGCCGGAAGAGCGCCAGATCCACAGGCCGGGGTGTTGCGTTGCCCAGGATGCTCTGCAACGCGTCTTCATAGTCCTCAGCCAGAAAACCCCGGTGCAGATCGTGAGCTGTGGCGATATCGAGGAGCCACTCGGGGTAGCGGATCACGGCCTCGGAAAGGAAACGGCTCCACGAAAAGATGGTCAGGGCATAACGCAGCGCGATGAGATTCCCCGCGATGGACCGGGCCGCGCCCGGCGCTTCCATAATCAGTCGCTTCAGGTAATGAACGGCATCGTCGCGATTCGGCAGCGAGCGGAGGAGCGCCTGAACCACACGATAGACGTCGGGCGGCAGTTGTTCGAGCGCGGCGATGGCGGGGGCCACGCGCTGGGCATCGCGAAATTCAAGTTCCTCCAGAAGAGATAAAGAGGCGGCTTCAGGCACTGGTTCGATTATCCGACGCCGACCCGACGAATGCCACACAAGATTATCCCTTTGACTGGAAGCGCCGCGTGCGATAGCATTCATCCGGGAGAATCCTGAATGAAACGAACATACATAGCAGGTAGTGCCGTCGGGTTGCTGATGCTGCTGGCCGGATGCTCGGATACGCCCGCGCCGCCGCCGGATACGTCCGCCGCCGATCAGAAAGCCCTTCGCGACGGCGAAGAGACCTGGGTTAAAGAATGGGCGGCAAAGGACGCGGATAAGATTGCGGCCCACTATGCCGATGACGCCACGCTTGCGTTAACCGATATGCCGCTGGTGAAAGGCAGGGATTCCATTCGAACCACTATCAAAGGATTCCTGGCGGACAAAAACCTGGCGCTGAGTTTCACGCCGTCAAACGTGGCTCTATCGAAAGGCGGCGACCTGGCCTACACGCAGGGTTCCTATTCGATCACGCAAACGAATGCAAAGACGAAGAAGGCCGAAGTGGAGAAGGGCAAGTACGTGACTGTTTATAAGAAGCAGGCCGACGGTGCCTGGAAGGTTGTGGCCGATATCGACAATCGCGACGCGCCAGCCGCACCGGTAGCCGGAGCTAAGAGCGCGAAGACTGCAAAGAAGGCTGCGCCGGCGGCCCACAGGAAAAAGAAGAAGTAGGTTGTGAAATTAAGCCATTTCCGATTCCAGGACCACGGTGTCGCCGGGCGTAATCAGGCCCGGCGTCACCACCCTGGCGTAGAAACCGCCATGGGCCCAGTGCGGAGAGGTCACGTCGCCCGCCTTGCAGCGCTTGTCGTAGAGTTCCGCCTTAATCGCGGTGCCGTAAACATCCAGATTGCCGCAGGGCGTTCGCAGGGTAGTCAGTTCAATGACCGCAGTTTGCCCCACGCGATATCGCTGACCTTCGCGCCATTGGTGCGGGTCGAGTCCGGAGACGGTCAGGTTCTCACCGATAGCACCGTAGAAAACCGGGAAGCCTCGGGATGCGAGGCTATCGATGAATTCAGCCGATGCCATCAATACGGCTTTTCTGGGGCCCCCGTGAAAGACGGGATTGCGCCAGCGATCGCCCTCCACGGACGCCTCGGACAGCATCACCGGATGCGCTACAGCCCGTTTCGGCATGCCACCGTTGGAACGATTGATCTGTTTTAGAATGCCCTGCATTTGTCGTTCAGCCGTTCGTCCTTGCCCGCTGCACCATGCCGAAAAAGCGGTGCGCCAGTTCCCGGATCCAGTCTGCCTTACGCGCTTCAATGGCGGCGAGTGGAATCAGGTCTTCGCGGATTCCCAGCGCCGCCGCTCCGGCGTGAATAAAACTACCGGCAGTCTGCTGATTCACTCCGCCCGAGGCGATGAAGGAGACATGAGGAAAAGGCGCCCGGAGGGCCTTGATGTACGATGCGCCGCCAACCTGTGAACAGGGGAAAATCTTGATCATGTCCGCACCGATTCTGAGCGCAGCCATAATCTCCGTCGGGGTGAGAGCGCCAGGGATAGCCGCGATATCGGCCTGTTTCGCGACTTCCACAATTTCCCGGTCCAGACCCGGGCTCGTGATGAACAGGGCTCCGGCGTGGATACACTGAACCGCCGTGTTGGCATCGAGCACGGTGCCGGAACCGATCACCGCGTGTGGATGTCGCTTCCTCAGGGTGGAAACGATGTCGAGAGCTCCAGGCACCGTCATCGTGATCTCTACAATGGGGATCCCGCCGCCAAGTACTGTGTCTGCGGCGAAGAAGGCATCATCAGCGTTGGCAACGCGAATCGCCGGGACAATGCCGACCTCCCGAATTTTAAGGCAAACCTCTTCTCTTCTCATTGGGTTTCACCTGCCTGACATCAAGATACCGCGCGGGTTGAACTGGTCAGCCGCCGATCGAATACATCGGCCGGGGCGGGGCTACAAACTTCGCCGAATTGATCTCGTGACCGAGCCATTTCTCGGCGATATTGGCCCGTATGACGGCGGCAATCTCGTCGTCTGAAGCCTGCGAGCGAAGCAGATCCCTGACATCGGTTTCGTCGATCGCGAACAGACAGTAACGCAGTTTGCCGTCTGAGGTGAGCCGGATGCGATTGCAGTTCAGGCAGAAAGGTTTACTGACGGAGGCGATGAAACCAACCCGTCCACCTCCATCTTCATATTCGTATTCGGTCGCCGGCGCGCGGGGGTCGGCATCCGGCACGGCGCGGAGCGGGCCCACTTCACGCCCCAGGGTGTCGATCATTTCATCCGCCGTCAGAACGCTCCTGCGATCCCAGAGAGACTGGGCGTCAAGCGGCATGAATTCGATATAACGGGGCTCAAAGCCGCGCTCGCGGCAATAGCGCGCCAGAGGAACAATATCCGGTTCCACTAAACCTTTGACGGCGACGATATTCAGTTTCGTGTGCCGGAATCCCGCTGCCACCGCGGCATCGATGCCAGCCAGTACTTTCGGCAGGTCATCCCGGCGCGTGATCTTTTCAAAGCGGGCGCGATCGAGCGTATCGAGGTGAATGTTCAGCCGGCGCAGACCGGCGCGATACAGGTCCGCGGCATGTTTTTCCAGCAGGACTGCGTTCGTCGTGAGTGCCATATCGCGAATGCCGGGAATCGCGGCCAGGCGTTCGATGAGCCAGGGAAGATCCCTGCGCAGCAGAGGTTCGCCACCAGTGAGGCGCAGTTTGGTGATGCCGAGAGGGACCGCGGCGCGCACGAACCGTTCAATTTCTTCAAACGTGAGAATCTCAGCCCGGTTCATGAACTGCACGCCTTCTTCGGGCATGCAATAGAAGCAGCGGATGTTGCATCGGTCGGTGACGCTGATGCGCAGATTGTCGTGAACCCGCCCGAAGCGGTCGATCAGTGGCGCGTGACTGGTGGAAGAAGGCAGGCTCACCCTATAGCCAGCATACGCTCCAGCGGCAGCCGTGCGCGACTCATGAGTTCTTCCGCGAGTTCCACCCGCGGTTCCAGGGTCTCCAGTGCATCGCGCAGTTTCTCCAGCGTGTTCATCCGCATGTAGGGGCACTCGCTGCAGTTGCAGTTTTCGTTGGCCACGTAATGGAACGTCGCGTGGGGCGCGGCGCGCTCGAGCGACCAGGCGACACCGCTTTCCGTCATCACAATAAACTCCCGGGCCAGGCTTTTCGCGCAGTACTCGATAATGGCCGACGTGGAACCGATGAAATCCGCATGTCGAAGCACGGCCGCGGTACATTCGGGATGGGCTACAACGATAGCTTCCGGGTAGGCGGCCCTGGCGTCCAGCAGGCGGCGGGCCGGAAATGTGTCGTGCACAATGCAGGCACCCTGCCAGATCTTCATATTTTCGCGACCGGTCTCGCGCTGGACCCAGGCACCCAGGTTCTTATCCGGCAGGAACAGGATGGTCTTATCTGCGGGAATGGAATTCACTACCTTGACGGCGTTGCGCGACGTGCAGAGGATGTCGCTTTCGGCTTTCACTTCCACCGAGGTGTTGATGTAGCTCACAACGACGTGTTCGGGATGGCGGCGGCGGTATTCGCGGAGGTCTTCCACGCGGCAGGCGTCCACCAGGCTGCACCCGGCTTTGTGGTCCGGCACCACGACGGTACGGGTTGGATTGAGAACCTTGGCCGTTTCGGCCATGAACCAGACGCCGCAGAACGCGATGACGTCGCCTTCGAACCGGAGGGCTTTGCGGGCGAGTTCCAGACTATCGCCGACAACATCGGCAAGTTCCTGAATTTCGGGCTCCTGGTAGTGGTGCGCCAACAGAATGGCGTGGCGGCTTTTCTTGAGATCCAGGATCTCTTCAGAGATGGTTGGAGCAGCGAACATGGCTGGGGGAGTTACTTCCAGTTTAACAAGTGGGTTACAACGAGGTTTCGTTTCGAGCGATTTCCTGATCATTCGGCGAAATGCCCCAAACCGGCTCCCATCGGCGAGCCGGGTCGCTCGGCCGAATTCAGTAGGTCTGCCACGTGCTGGCGGCCTTCCACTTTGCCGATTAGCCTCCGGGCGTCCTCCTTCCGCGGGGCGTGCGACCAGTGTTCGGCCCCCCAAATTTCCCGGTCACAAATTTCAAAAAATATATTCACCCTGTTTTCAGCTACTTGGCTCCGCGCCCCCCGAAATTCCCCCACCCCGCATGTTCGAATCAAACCGGGAGCGCCCCACGCCATCCCCGAAAGGAAACGAAACGTATGTCCACCTCCGCTCAAATCCTCGCCAACCGCGAAAACGCCCAGGCCTCCACCGGCCCCCAGACCCCCGAAGGCAAATCCATCTCCTCCCAAAACGGCAGGTCCATCGGCCTCTACACCTCCGCCGACTACATCCGCCCCGGCGAACAGGCCGAATACGACGACCTCCACGCCTCCCTCTACCAGGAACTCATCCCCTGCACCAACCTCGAACACGAATGCGCCGCCGAAATCCACCGCGCACTCTGGCGCATTCGCCGCTGCTCCCTCGTCGAAGCCCGCCTCGCACTGGCCAGCCCGCTCGACCCCATGGAATCCGAAGGCAACGCCGCCAAAATCCAACTCTCCGTCGACCGCGCCCGCGCCCAGGCCACCCGCCGCCATCGCGCAGCCATGAACGACCTCCGCAAACTCCAGACCGAACGCCACTTCCGCAATGAGACCAACCCCGTCGGTACTGACCTCAACCAGTTCGCCCTCGCTGACACCCAAACCGTAGCCAAAGATCTCTCCCGTCAGAACCTCGCCGAGTCCCGCCGCGAGCTCAACGAAATCGAGGCCTACTGCAAAGCCCCCAACCCGTTCTCCACTGAATTGGCTTCGCTTTGTAAAAATGAAAAACAGCCCGCCGGGCAGCCCAGAAACGCCCTCTGCCGCTGCAATTCCGGCCTGAAATTCAAGCGCTGCTGCGGTAAAAACGCCCCCGCGCAACTCCGCGCAGCCTGAAGCTTCCGCCTGGTGTACTCCGCGGTGCCTGGCACACTTTGCGTTTAGGCCCCCCAGCGCGTTCTCCTATTTGAGAAACTGAAGTTTCCCCCAATGCCAGAAAAGACTTACGACCACAACGAGATCGAACTGAAATGGCACGAGCGCTGGAAGGACGACTCCCTCTATAAGGCCGAGGAGAACTCCACCAAGCCGAAGTACTACGTGCTCGAGATGCTCCCCTATCCGAGCGGCGCTCTCCACATCGGTCACATTCGTAATTACTCCATCGGCGACGCCCTCGCGCGTTACATGTGGATGCGCGGCTACAACGTCCTCCACCCCATGGGTTGGGACGCCTTCGGTCTTCCCGCCGAAAACGCCGCCATGAAGAACCAGCGGCCCCCTCGCGAATGGACTCTCGCCAACATCGAGAAGATGAAGCGCACCCATCGTCGTTTCGCCTTCTCGTATGACTGGGACCGCGAAGTCACCACCTGTGAGCCCGAATACTATCGCTGGAATCAGTGGTTCTTCCTCCGCATGCTGGAGCGCGGCCTCGCCTATCGCAAGAAGGCGCTCGTCAACTGGTGCCCACTCTGCGCCACCGTACTCGCCAACGAACAGGTGGTCGATGGCTGCTGCTGGCGTCACGAAGGCACACCCGTCGAACAGCGCGCTCTCGAACAATGGTTCCTCCGCACTACCGCTTATGCCGACGCGCTCCTCAACGACATCAGTCAGCTCGAAGGCAAGTGGCCGGAACGCGTCCTCACCATGCAGCGCAACTGGATCGGCCGCAGCGAAGGCGCGGAGGTCGATTTCACGCTCGATGGCTACGGCCCCGTTCGCGTCTTCACCACCCGCATCGATACCATCTACGGCGCAACGTGCCTGATCCTCGCGCCGGAACATGAAATCGTCCGCACCATGGCCAGCCCCGAAGCGCAGGCCCACGCGAAGAAAATGATCGACGCGCGCGCCACCCAGGGCCTGGGCGACGTGGAAAAGGAAGGCTGCGACACCGGCCTCACCGCCATCAATCGCTTCAGCGGAGAGCGTATTCCGGTGTGGGTCGGCAACTTCGTCCTCATGGGCTACGGCACCGGTGCCATCATGGCCGTCCCCGCGCACGATGAGCGCGATTTCGAATTCTGCACCAAATACGGCATCAACATCCGTCCCGTCATTCGCCCCGTCGATGGCGCGCTCGCCGACGTCCCGTTGAACGAAGCCTTTGGCAATTATGGCGTTGTCGAAAACTCGGGCCAATACTCCGGTATGCCCAGCGCGCAGGCGCGCAAAGAAATGGCCGCCCACGCCGAACGCGAAGACTTCGGCAAGGCCGCCGTCACCTTCCGTATCAAAGACTGGGGCGTCTCCCGCCAGCGCTATTGGGGCACGCCGATCCCCGTCATCCACTGCGAAAAGTGCGGTGTCGTGCCGGTCCCGGATGACCAACTCCCGGTGCTGCTCCCGCAGCAGATCCAAATCACAGGCAAAGGCCGTTCGCCTCTCGATGAAGTGCCGGAATTCGTGAATGTCAACTGTCCCCAGTGCGGCGAACCCGCGCGCCGCGAGACCGACACCATGGATACCTTCGTCGATTCCAGCTGGTACTTCTACCGCTACTGCGATCCGAAGAACACCACTGCGCCCTACGATTCCAAAAAGATCGACTACTGGTTCCCCATCGATCAATACATCGGCGGCGTGGAACACGCCATCCTCCACCTGATCTATTCGCGCTTCTGGACCAAGGTCATGCGCGATATCGGCCTCACCACCTGCGACGAGCCCGTCAGGAAACTCTTCACCCAGGGCATGGTCATTCGCAACGGTACCAAGATGTCCAAGTCCGTCGGCAACGTAGTCGCGGCCGACGATGTTGCCGACAAGCACGGTGCCGATTCCGCCCGTCTCTTCGCCCTCTTCGCCGCCCCGCCCGAAAAAGATGTGGACTGGATCGATGCCGGCGTCGAAGGCGTCTATCGTTTCTTAGGCCGCGTCTTCCGCTTCGTGACACGCAATGTCGATGCACCCGGTGGCGACGGTTCGGCCGACAAGGACGTACTCCGCAAGCTCCACCAGACTCTCCAGCGCATCACCGAAGATTTCGATAGCCGCTGGCACTTCAACACCTCCATCGCCCAGATGATGGAACTGGTGAACGTGCTCTATGCCGAGGAGTCGCGCATCTCCGCCGCGGCCATGCGCCAGTGTCTGGAAATCCTGACCCTGATGCTCTCGCCCTTCGCTCCTTACGTCACCCAGGAACTCTGGCAGGAAATGGGCAACGAAGGTGCGGTCATCAAACAAAGCTGGCCGGCCTTTAACGCCGACCTCGCCCGAGCGACCGACGTCGAAATCCCAGTCCAGATCAACGGCAAACTGAGAACGCGCATCACAGTCCCGGTGGGCCTCGATAAAGCAGCGTTAGAAGCCGCCGCCCGGGCCGACCAGTCCGTGGCGACTCTAATCAGTACCGCGACAGTCGTGAAAGTAATCGCCGTCCCCGAAAAACTAATCAACTTCGTAGTGAGGCCAAACTGATGCCGGGAACCGCCTGCATCTCCAACCGCACGCCACATCAGCCCTTCCACGGCCAGCCCAACCGCGCCACCGAACCTGACTATTCCACCCGACGCAACCGAACCGCGACTGGAAGGAGCGGCACTCGACTCTCCAGTCCCGCCGCTCAACCCGACCGTTGCACCCTACCCATCCGCATCGCTCAACCCGACCATCACACTGAACTCGCGCGCCTCACCCAACCCGACCAACCACGCCAACTCAACCGAGCCGTGACCGTAAGGGAGCGGTACCTGGATCTCCAACCCGCCGCGCGCCTCTGTATCCTCGCCACCCTCCTGGCCGCCACCGCCCTCGCCGCCGACCCCACTTACTTCGTCCAGGCCTCCGACCCCCAATTCGGCATGTTCGCCGACAACGCCAACTTCCAGCAGGAAACCGCCAACTGGACTTTCGCCATCGCAAACATCAATCGCCTCCACCCGGCTTTCCTCGTAGTCACCGGCGACCTCACCAACAAAGCCGGCGACGCCGACCAGATCGCCGAATACAAGCGCATCAATCGCAGCCTCGATCCCGCAATCCATCTCTACAGCGTCCCCGGCAATCATGACCAGACCAACACCCCGACTCCGGAAACCGTAGCCGCCTATCGCAAGAACCACGGCCCAGACTACTACTCTTTCCGCGAACCCGGCATCTACGGCATCGTCCTCAACTCCACTCTCTTCAAAGCCCCCGAAAACGTAGCGGCGGAAGAGGCCAGGGAACTCCAGTGGTTGGAAGCCGAACTCCCCAAAGCTCAGGCCAGCGGTGCGACCATCGCGGTCTTCATGCACCACGCCCCCTTCGTCAGCAAAGTCGACGAGCCCTCCGGCGAAAACCTCCCGCCCGAAATCCGCAAAACGCTCCTCGCCCTCTTCCACAAATACGGAGTCCACTACGTCTTCGCCGGCCATCTCCACAAGAACGCCACGGCCAGCGACGGCGATCTCCAGATCATCATCACCTGCGCTGCTGGCCGCCCCCTCGGTGACGACCCCTCCGGATTCCGCTTAGCCGAACTCACCCCATCGGGCATCGTCAACAAGTACTACGGCTACGGCGCCATTCCTAACCAACTCCCCGATCTCACAAGGTAAACAAACACGTCCATACCCACCGGTTAACGTACTAAGTACTTACCCCTGCCGACTGGTGATTGTATCCATAGCGGGGTATAAATGGATTGCAGCGAAGAAAGCCGCAATCTATGACGACATCGATGCCATTTACTCCTGCTCCGCCCCCCACCGCAAAATCGGATGCCATCGCGGCTCAACCCGACCCCAGCGGCCTTCGTCTCGAAGTGCGCCTGCCAACCGACTGCGACGTGGAGATTACCTGGAAATCGGAGCAGGGCGAAAAAGTCTTTAGCCACTGCCGCGCCATCGATATCACCGAAGGTGGCGTCGCCGTCGAATGTCCGGAAGCTCTCCCGCTTCTTTGCAGCGTCATCGTCACCGTGCCAAGGTTCCACGTAGCAGCCCTGGTACAGGTGAAACACTGCACCTGGCAAAAGAGCATCTACGTACTGGGCCTTCGCTTCCTCGCCCGCACCACGACTCTGCAGAACGATCCCTATGCAACCGACCACTATGAGTTGCTGCGCCTGAGTCCCGGAGCCGAACAGGAAACCATCGAGCGTACCTATCGCAAGCTCGCCAGGCGCTTCCATCCCGATAACCCGGAAACCGGCGACGCCGAAACCTTCCTGCGGGTGGCGGAAGCTCACCGCGTGCTCTCTGATCCCAAACGCCGCAAAGCCTACGACGCGGAACGTATCGCCGTTCGCTCCAGCCCGCGCTTCCAGTTCCGCTCCGCCGAGTTTTTCTCCGGCGTGCTGGGCGAACAGAACCGCCGGCTCGCTATCCTCTGCCTGCTCTACCGCAAAGGCACCAGCAACTATGAACACCCGGGCTTGTCCATGTACGATCTCGAACAGCTCACGGGCTGTACCCAGGGTGAACTCGGCTTCTCCCTTTGGTACAACTGCGAGCGAGGTTACGCCCGCGCCACCGACCGCGACTACTGCCTGACAGCCGCCGGTGTCGATTTCGTCGAGCAGAAGCTCGCCGAAGATCGCGGCGAGTTCCGTGCCATCGCTTCCGGCACCAATCCGCCCATGGTCTCCATCGCCCAGATGTTCGCTTCCGCCAAACCGGAAACCACCGTTCGCCACTAAACCCGCCAACAGCGCGGTATTCTGAATACCGATGCTGCGGACTCTGATCGCTTCCCTGTTTCTTGCAACGGTGGCCATTGCCGCGCCGCCGGTGATCTTCGATACCGACATGGGCAATGACGTGGACGATGCTCTCGCCCTCGCCATGCTCCACGCCCTGACCGATCGCGGCGAGTGCAATCTCATCGGAGTCACTCTTACGAACGCCAATCCAGCGGCTGTGCCGTACGTCCGTATGGTCAACAGCTTCTATGGCCGCCCCGGGCTTTCCGTTGGCGCAGCCATCCGGGACCTGAAGGGTGGAAATGGCGATGGCTATATGGCGGCAGCCCTCCATGCGATGAACGCCATCCCGGCCGCCGCTGCAGACCCGGCCGACGTTGTGCTGCGCCGCCTGCTCCGAGCAGCCACAGAGAAAGTCGTGATCGTCCAGGTTGGCTTTAGCACCAACCTCGCGGCGCTCCTTGACTCGCCCGAAGATATCGCCCTGATTCGCGACAAGGTCTCGCTCGTGGTCGCGATGGCTGGCAATTTCACCGCAGAGACCAATTCCGAATACAACGTCCACATCGATGTCGCCTCCGCGAAAGCCGTCTTCGAGCGCTGGCCCACGCCCATCGTGTTCAGCGGTTTTGAGATCGGCCGAGACCTGCCAATTCCGGCGTCGTTCATCGAAAACGACTTCACCTGGGCAGCGCCCCACCCGATAGCCGAGTCGTACAAGGCATACAAGAAGATGCCGTATGACCGTCCGACATGGGATCTCACCGCGGCCCTCGAAGCCGTGCGCCCCGGTCGCGGCTACTTCACCCGCTCAGAGAACGGCACCGTGACCGTCACCCCCGAAGGCCTCACCCGCTTCACTCCTGGTTCCGGCGACAGGCAATACCTGCGCCTCGATCCCGCCCATCGTGCCGAAATCCTGTCCGTGCTGGAACTCCTCTCCAGTCAGCCGCCGGGCCGCAAGTGACCGCGCGTCCGTGGAAACGGCTCGACGGCATCGACCTGCTCCGCGGCGTCGCCATCTTCCTGGTCTTGATGAACCACGTCAACATGCGCCTGGCGATCGCGAAAGTGCCATACACTCATGGCCTGCCGAAGCAACTGGTTCTCACCTCATTCTGGAGCGGCCAGTTCGGTGTCCAGATCTTCTTTGCCGTCTCGGGCTTCCTGATCACGTCGACAACTCTCCGTCGCTGGGGCACTTTGTCGAAGGTGGATATCCGCGGCTTCTATCGCCTCCGCTTCGCCCGCATTGCGCCTCTGCTCCTGGCGCTGCTTGCGATTCTCAGTGCGATGCACTTCGCGCAGGTAAAGGACTTCGTTGTGAAACCAAAGACCGGCGGACTCGGTCGCGCTCTGCTCGCCGCGCTCACCTTCCACGTCAACCTGCTGGAGGCCACACGCGGCTACCTGCCCGCGACCTGGGACATCCTATGGTCCCTCTCGGTGGAGGAGACGTTCTATCTCTTCTTCTCTTTGCTCTGCCGCATCCTCGGCGGCGGCAGATGGCTGATCGGCCTGCTGCTGGCGTTCGTCGTCATGGGGCCTTTTGCCCGGACCCTCGCATGGAATGACGTTTGGCAGGAATACTCGTATCTCGGCGGCATGGACGCCATCGCACTCGGTTGCCTCACCGCGATACTGACACCCCGACTCCGACTATCCGCCACCGCGCTTCGGCTCTGCGGTGCCTTTGGTTCCGTGATGGTAATCTTCAGCATCTGCTTCACGTTGCAGGCCCGCCAACTGGGCCTCGGACGCACCGGACTGGAGATGTCGGTGATAGCCTTCGGCACCTGCCTGATCATGGTGACCGCTTCGAAGACGGAGTGGCGCGCTTCCGGGTTTCTCGCTCCCCTCCTTACTCTGGGCCGCAGCAGCTATGAGGTCTATCTCACCCACATGTTCGTCGTCTTCGCCTTCTTCGATCTCTTTGTGGCAGCGGGCAGGCCGATGGCTGCTGTACCCGGGTTGTTCGGCATCGTGATCCTGGTCGCCGGAGTCCTGGGTTATCTGGTTGCCCGCTACTACTCGGAGCCTGCGAACACTCGGCTCCGTTGTACACTCAGCTAATCTGACACCGCACACGGACACTCTCCCATCCGCGCCGACGCACAACCCGCCGTGGCTGTTCGGCCTTCTCGTCCTGCCCTACGGTTTCACCGGCACCATCACCTCTTTGCTGATGCCGTATCTGCTGCGCAAGTATGGAATGCCGGTCGACCGGATCGCCGGAATCGTCGCGATTGCGATCCTCCCCTCCATCTGGTCTTTCTTCTGGGCACCGCTTGCCGATACAGGCCTGCGGCGTCGCTCCTGGGTGATTGTCTCCGCGGTCTGCGCCAGTGCCGCGATGACCACTGCGATTCTCGACATCCACGGCCCGCCTGCTATCCTCACCGCGCTGCTGTTTCTGGGTAATGCATTCACCGGCCTGTTGAGCGCTGCCTGCGGGGCGTTGCTGTCGGCTTTACCGGAGACAGTTCGCGGCCGCGCTGCCGGCTGGTATCAGGCGGGTAACATCGGAGCGGGCACCCTCGGCGGAGGGCTCGCCATTTCACTCGGCGACCATACTTCCCTGCCGATTCTCGCGATGACGGTCGCCGCCGCCATGCTGCTTCCGGCACTTGCGGCACTCCTCGTACAGGAGGCCGCGCCGATTCAGCGCGCCCTCGGTCCGCAGTTACTCGGCATGGCCCACGATCTTCGGGATCTTCTCAAGTCGCGCCGAACCTGGTTGGGCCTCGTATTTTTCCTCTCGCCCGTCGGGACGATGGCGATTGGGAATCTGATATCCGGCGTCGGTCAGGACTATCACGCCTCTGGCAATCAGGTGGCTCTCTTCACCGGCGTCATCGGCGGCTGCCTCTCAGCTGCCGGCTGCTTTGTCGGCGGTTTCATGGCGGATCGTATGAGTCGGATGAAGGCCTATGCGCTCACTGGAGGTCTGACGGCCATATTCGGTGCCTGGCTCGCTCTGGGTCCGGCAACTCCCTTCACGTTCGCTGCGGCCTTCTCCGGTTACTCGCTGGTTGCGGGCATCGCCTATGCGGTCTATACGGCGCTCCTGCTGGATGTGGTCGGCAAGAGCCAACGCGCTGCAGCTTTCGCTTACTCGGTACTCAACGGGTCAGGCAACGCGGCTATCGCCTACATGGTCTGGCTTGATGGCCTCGGTTACAAACGCTGGGGAGCGCGCGGGCTGATGGGCGTCGATACGGTGGCGACCGCCGGCGGCGCTCTCATCCTGCTGATGGTCGCAATCTTCGCCGGCCATCATTGGCATCACCGTAACGACGCCCCTTCTGCCACTACTCCTGATCGAACAGCTCTGACCGGTTAACCTTCTCGCCTTTAAAGAACACCGAGGAGATCGCTTCCGTCGCCTTGATGTCCTGCAGCGGGTTGCCATCCACGATCAGCATGGTCGCGTCTTTGCCCTTCTCCACCGAGCCGAACCGTTGACCCGCGCCGAGCGCCTTCGCGGAGTTCAGCGTCGCGGCCTGCAAGGCCACCTGCGCCGGAATGCCGGCCGCCACCCATAGCTCCAGTTCACGCTGAATGGTGGGGCCGTGGAATACCAGCATGTTGCCGGCGTCCGTGCCGGTGATCAGCGGCACGCCTGCCTTCCAGGCCCGCAGCAGGTTGTCGCGGGCGATAGCCGAATCGATCGGGTACTCGCCGATCCTCTTGCGCGAGGCAACAGCTTCGGGCGATTCCATCATCTTCTTCGTGCCAGCAAGCAGATCCTTCGGGACCACCTGCTGTACCAGGGAACGGCTCAGCAGGTCGAGTTTTCCAGCCGCGTACTGCGGGAAGGCCTCGGCCACGCTCAGGGTCGGGTCATAGGTCACGCCGTTCTTCGCCATGAGCGCGAAGAGCTCATCGGGAATGCGCTGCCGGAAGGACCCATGCTCGATGCCGTTGACGCCTGCTTTGAGCGCGTCTTCGATATCCCGTGCGTCGCCCGTGTGGACAACGATCGACAGGCCGTTCGCCTTTGCGGCCGCTGCGATCGCATTCAGCAATTGCGGGTCCAGCCGGTTATAGACGATTCCGCCGCCGCCCGATTCCATGATGGCCTTGATGCCATCTATATTCTGTGCCTTCAGCGCCGCGACTGCGCATCCGCCGCCGTCTGCGGTAACCGCAGGAACTGCGCGTTGACGGAAGCGCGTATGTTTTCCGGAAGGCTGCGCATGATCTCCGTTCCATGCCCGCCCGCCGTGGTGAAAAGCGGGCCCACGGTGAAGAACTCAGTGCCCAGTTTCTCGCCGCTGTTCACCAGAGCACGGATGCTGAGAGCGCCCTCCAGGGGGTCTCCCACGCTCTTGACGGCAGTCACGCCGCAGTAGAGATATGCCGCCAGTGCACGAGCCATCGACTTACCGGCGTCGTACTTACTCCAGTCTTCCAGGAAACCTGCGGGCGATGCCAGATGGATGTGCGAGTCGATCAGGCCCGGCAGAATCGTCTTGCCAGCCGCCTCAATGGGATCGGCATTGACTGACTTCTCATCGGGAATGTTGCCGTCGTACACTTCGGCGATCTTGCCGTTCTTCACCAGCACGCCGCCGTTCTCAATTACGCGGCCATCGCCGATGAAGATGCGGGCGTTGCGAATCAGGTACGTGCGGGTACGAGAGATCTGACGATCCACCAGCTTCGACTTGCGCACGTTATCCTGCGCGTGAGCCTGCCATGCGCCCACTACGGCGAACGGCACCAGCACCGCGAGAATCCACAGCTTCGCGGTGGGCCGCATCTTCTCTTCCTTCTCCCAGCGGAAAAGTTTGACACAAAGCAGCAGGCCGATGACTGTGGTCATCGCGAGCGCCGCGACAGACTGCCAGTTCGCCGCGAGGCTCTCGCCTTCCATCAGGATGTTCTGCAGGCCGCTGACCACATGCGTGGCGGGAATGAACTGCGACACGATCTTCAGCCAGCCGGGGAACATGGTGAGCGGAAAGGTGGTGCCGCTGAGAAACAGCATGCTCATGTACACCACCTGAATCAGGATGTTGCTCTCAGCCACTGAGTTCACAACTGAGGATATGATCAGGCCGATGGAGCGGATGGCCACAACCCCCAGCAGGACGAAGGCCACCAGTGCGATCGGGTTCACCGGAAACACCATGCCGTACTGAAAGTGTGCAAGGGTCAGGATGATCGCCAGCAGCGGGATGTAAACCAGCAGGCCGGTTACCGTGGAAGCGACCAGCAGCGGCAGCGGCGAAATCGGCGCCACTTTATAGCGGCGCAGGATATTGTTCTCGCGATCCTGCACCGCTCGCAGGCCGGCGCCGAACAGGCCGTTGCCCAGGATGCCGATCACCAGCACCATGGTGACCACCTGTGAGATCACGCCACCGCGTTCGGCATGGTTCACCTGCGCGAAGAGGAAGAAAAACATCAGCGGCATCAGATAGTTGAAAAAGATGACCGTCTTCTGCCGGTATGCCAGCCGGACATCGTTGCGGATTAATGCCAGATAGGGTTTCAATCTCGTAACCTCTTTCCCGTCAGTTCAATGAAAACGTCTTCCAGCGTGGGGCGGCTCAGATGTACGTCTTCGAGCCCGATGCCCTGCGCGTCCACCCACTTCACGATTTCTACCAGGGTCCGCGCGGGCCGCGACGATTGCACGGTGAGCTTTCTGCCGTCGTCGCTCAGTGTGGAACTGAGCGCCTCGGGAAACTCCGGGAGCGCGCGGTCAGTCAGCGAAGCGTCGCAAACGATTTCAATCGCGGATTTGCCCTTGCTGCGATCCTGCAGTTCGCGCGGAGTGCCGATGGCGACGACTTTGCCGGAATCGACGATGGCCACGCGGTCGCAAAGGCGTTCGGCCTCTTCGATGTAATGAGTGGTCATGACAATGGTGCGCTTCTCGCTGCGCATCTCTTCGATGAGGGCGTGGATCTCGAGCCGCACCTGCGGGTCGAGGCCCGTGGTCGGCTCGTCCAGGAAGAGGAGCGAGGGATCGTTAATCATGCCCATCGCGATGGCGAGGCGCTGCTTCTGGCCGCCGGAGAGCGTCGAATAGAAGGCGTTGCGTTTGTCTTCCAGTTGCAGGCGCTTGAGCAGCATGTCCGGGCTCAGCATGCGGCTGTAGAGAGAGCCGAACAGTTCGAGCGCTTCAATGACCTTGATCTTGTCCGGCAGATTCGTGGCCTGGAGGCAGACGCCGATGCGATCTTTCAGCAGGGTTTTCTGCTTGTCCGGGTCAAAGCCGAGCACCCGAACATCGCCCGAGGTGCGCTGGCGGATGCCTTCGAGGATTTCGACCGTCGTGGTCTTACCCGCGCCGTTGGGGCCGAGCAGGCCGAAGACTTCACCGGTCCGGACTTCGAAATCGAGGCCGCGGACAGCTTCGAAATCGCCATAACTCTTGTGCAGGTCCTGCACGGAAATGGCCAGATTGTCGGTCATTACGTGTCCCGTCCCGTTTGGTTGGAAAGATGGTTAAGCATAGGCTACTGTTCGAGGATAACGGAGCAGGCCAGGAAATGGTTCGGTTATTTGACGGATGGTGGAAATGTTCGGCTGAACGGTTTCGGCACCGCGGCGAACCGGGCAAATGAGAAACGCCCGCTTCAGGGAGCGGGCGTTTGCGTCTCGGGCGTAAATGAGTGTTTGCGGCTACGCTTCGGTTTTTGCTGCGATTTCCGCCGTGATGATCGATACGAATTCTTCCAGCGGAATTGCGCCCAGGTCGCCGCGTTTGCGATGGCGGACGGCCACCTTGCCGGCTTCGGCTTCACGGCCACCGATGACCAGCATGTACGGAACCTTCTGCAACTGTGCTTCGCGAATCTTGAGGTTGATCTTCTCGTTGCGATCGTCCACCGTAACCCGGACGCCTGCCGCCTTCAGAGCATGGACAACGTGAGTGGCGTATTCCGACTGCTTGTCCGTAATGGGCAGCACTGCCGCCTGCACCGGAGCCAGCCAGGCAGGGAACGCGCCGGCGTAGTGTTCGACGAGAATTCCGAAGAATCGTTCCACCGAGCCAAACAGCGCACGATGCACCATCAGCGGGCGATGCTTCTTGCCATCTTCCGCCACGTATTCAAGTTCAAAGCGCTTCGGCAGCGTGAAATCGAATTGCACGGTGGAGAGTTGCCACAGGCGGCCAATCGCATCGACCAGCTTCATGTCGATCTTCGGGCCGTAGAAGGCCGCTTCGTCAGGAATTACCGTCGCTTTGATGCCGAGGCGATCGCAGGCTTTGCGCAAAGCGCCTTCGGCGAGCGCCCAGTGTTCGGGATCGCCATCGTACTTGCCGCTGGCACCGCCGTCCCAGGTGGAAATCTCAGCCTTGTATTCGTTGAAACCGAAAGTCTTGAGCGTGTCGATGGCGAAATCGAGGCAGTTCACAATTTCGTCTTCGATCTGTTCGGGGGTGCAGAAGATGTGGGCATCGTCCTGCGTAAAGCCGCGAACACGGAGCAGGCCGTGCATGGTGCCGGAGCGCTCATAGCGATACACGGTGCCGAGTTCGCCGAGGCGGACGGGCAGGTCGCGATAACTATGCTGGCCATCCGCGTAGATCAGGATGTGGCCCGGGCAGTTCATCGGCTTGAGCTGGTATTCGGCGTCGTCCAGCTCCATGGGAGTGAACATGTTCTCGGAATAGAAGTTGGCGTGGCCGGAGGTCTTCCACAAATCGCGCCGCATGACGTGCGGGGTGTAGACGAGCGAGTAGCCGCGCTTCAGATAAGCGTCGCGCATCCAGTCTTCCAGTTGCTTGCGGATGATGCCGCCTTTGGGATGGAAGAAGATCAGGCCGGGGCCGGCAAGTTCCTGGATGGAGAAGAGATCGAGCTCTTTGCCGATCTTGCGATGGTCGCGCTTCTTCGCTTCTTCGAGCTTGGTGAGGTAGTCGTCGAGGTCTTTTTTGGTGAACCAGACAGTGCCGTAGATGCGCTGGAGCTGTTTGTTCTTTTCATCGCCCTTCCAGTAGGCGCCGGCGATGGACGTCAGCTTGAAAGCCTTGATCTTTGAGGTATCCGGGACGTGCGGGCCGCGGCAGAAATCGATAAAATGCGGGCCCAGGGTGTATTCGGAGAAAACATCGTCGGCGCGTTCGGTGATGAGCTCCACCTTCATGGGCTCATTCATTGCCTCGTATTTCTTGATGCCGGAGGGCTTGTCGATCAGCTTACGCTCGAAGGTGAGGGCTTTGCCCTGGAGTTCCCACATTCGCGCTTCGATCTTTTCCAGATCCTGCGGGGTGAAGGCTTCGGGGCGATCGAAATCGTAATAGAAGCCGGTGTCGATGGGGGGGCCGATGCCGAGCTTGGTTTCCGGAAAAAGCTCGAGTACGGCGGCGGCGCAGAGGTGGGCCGTGGAGTGGCGATAGACTTCGAGGGCTTCCTCGTCTTTGGGCGTGAGGATCTGGACGACGCTGTCTTCTTCGAGGGGGCGTTTCAGATCGAAGAGGCGGCCATTGACTTTGGCCACGAGGGCCGCATCGGCGAGACGGGGGCTGATGCTCTGTGCGACATCGAAGGCGCTGGTTCCCTGGGGAACCTGACGTACACTGCCATCCGGCAGGGTGACTTGTAAGCTGCTCATAGCGGGAACCTTCAGGTTAACACCTGGAGTCACTGCCGCAGATGTTTGTTCAGCGCAAAAAAGAAGGTGCGGCCCGGCTTCCGGAAGCGTGTCGACCAGCGGCGTGAGGCCAGTGGGATCGGAGTAGCCGAAGTTGGACAGGTTGCGGACGCCGGCGCGGAAGTCGAGGCCGTCCGGCAGTTTGGCGGTGAATGTCGCCTCGGGCAGATAGACAGGGCCCAGGGAGGCACCGGCGAGGGTCGTGCGCCCGCTCGTGACCAGGAGGCCGCCGGATAGGGTCACATTCGGAGACCAAAGAGGGCTGCTCACCCGCACTTTGCCCACATTCGAAGGTGAATTGGCGGGCGTCTGCCCGTCGAGATTGGCGTGTTGTTTCTGGAAACTGGCGGCCAGTTCCAGGTGACTGGTCAAATTGCCATTGAGCTCCAGCGTCGCACCGGTACCGAGGAACTGGCTGGCATTTTGAAACTGAATCAGGCCGGTGGCGGTGTAGGCGGGAACGATGACGCCCCTGTCCTGAACGTGATATCCGGTGACGGTACCTTTCCAGGAGTGGTGAATTTTCCGTTCGGCCTGGATCTGGAAGGTGTCGGCGCGTTCCGGAAGGAGGTTCGGATTACCCTTGTTCTGCATGCCGTCATTAAAGAAGAGTTCGTTGGCGTTGGGGTTACGGAAGCCGCGGCCGTAGAGGAGTTTGAGCGAGGTCTTCTTGTCGGGCTGGAAGATCACCGCAGCCCGCGGAGTGATGGAACTGCTCCGGTAGAGCGACCAATCGTAGCGCCCGCCTACCGTGAAGTTCCAGTGATCGCCGAGGCTCCACTCCTCCTGGAGGAAGCCCGCGGCGTAACGGTCCTTTTTGTTGACGTTGAGGCCGGCCACGTAGACTGGCCGCACGTCTTCGGTGCTTTGCAGAGCGCGGAAGTCGAATTTGACTTCGATCCCCGCAGTCAGGTGTCCCTTGAAATCTCCAAAGGAGAGCCACACGAAGCGGTAGCTCAGCTGGCTGCCAGCCCAATCGCCCGCATCGAATTCGTGATTCACGTCAATCCCGCCGTTGGCCGTACCGGTGCCATCGTCCACCAGTGGGTAGTGATAAATACCGTGGTAGTCGTACTGATCGAAGTACGCTTTCCAATGGAGAGAGCCGCCAGCGCGGGTTTCGCGGGTGTACTGGAGTTCCACGAAGGCGCGCTGGTCAGTGGCTCGCGTACCGCGATCATTAAAGACACTGTCGCCCCAGGAAATGGGCTGGATCTTCTCGCGGGAGCCGGCCAGGGACAGAATCTCCCAGTTTCCGGCCTTGAGATCGGCGAAGAGGCGATAGCCACGGGAGCTATCCATGTTCACGGCGATCCCGTTGTTTGTGGCGGGGGCATCAAAGGCCGAAATGTACATCCTGCTCATGCCGCTGGTGTTGAAGACGGTGCCGGACAGCAGCAGGGAAGCGCCGCCCCAACGGGCTGCGTGCGTGAGGGTGAGCTTCTTTTCGCCCAGAGTATCGCCTTCCGTGAGCACCGAGGTGCCGCTTTCGCGCGCGGGATCTTTGGTGATCACGTTGATGGTCGCGAGAATGCCGTTGCTGCCATAAAGAGAAGAGGAGGGGCCGCGAACGATTTCGATGCGCGAAACCAGGCTCATGTCCAGTACAAAGTCATCGGCGAAATAGGCGGCGGAGCCAAACACATTGTCATTCATCGTATGGCCGTTGATCATAACGAGAATGCGCGTGGTCCAGTCGCCCGGAACGGAAAAGCCCGCAACCCCGACTGAGCCTTACATATGGTCGGAAGAAAGATAGAATCCGGGGACATGGTTGAGCGCCTCGGCCAGCGTGCGATAGCCGGCCTTGCGAATCTCATCGGACGTGATCACTGTGACAATGCCGGGTGCCTTAACCACGCTTTCGCTATGGAGTGAGGCCGTCTGTACCTGCATCTTCGACAGATCTTCCAGCGACAGCGTGGCCAGATCCGGAGTCTGGGCGGTAGCCGTCGAGGCGAGACAGGTGACTAGAAGGCCGAAAGTTGTTCTGGTGATAGCTGGGCGCATGGTTCTGCTGTCTCAGATGCCTTATCGGCACCGGAGCGGCAGGCTTGAGGCGTAGTGGTCAGGATTGTAGGAGCGGGGTAAACGCTCCGAACGCGCCGTGGGCGTACAGCAGAGGCTCGGCAATCGAGGCGCGGGAGCGGACAGACTGAATCTCACCAAAAAGAATGCCGTGGGTGGCGACTTCTTCGAGTCGCGTCAGGCGGCAATCGAACGTGGCAAGGGCGCTTTCGAGAACCGGCGCGCCGGTGGCGAGCGAGGTCCAGACGCCAGTATTGAAGCGGGCCTCGCCCTGAATGGTTCCGGCGAAGCGTTCGGCAAGTTCGCGGTCCTCCACGCCGAGAACATTGACGGCGAAGCGCCCGGATTCGCGAATGGCGGCGAATGGGGCGATTTGGCGATTCACGCAGCAGAGCAGGGTGGGGGGATCGGCGGAGACGGAGCAGACGGCTGTGGCGGTAAGCCCCTGGCGGGCGCCATCGGGCCCGGCGGTGGTGATCAGGCAAACGTGCGCGGCCAGATGCCTCATTCCGGATTTGAACGACTCGGCATCTGCTACTCCCGATACTCCAGTGGTGTGGGCCAAAAGAGAGCTTATCGCATGACCTGCCGCGTGGCCGGTTTCAGCCGCGGCGCGCACAGAGGGCGACGGGGATACCCACGAAGACGACATGGACCAGCACGCTGAGCACGATCCAGAGCGGGTCTTTCGAAGGAGGCGCGGCGGCGGAGAGCGGCAGGACCACGTAATTCATGAACGTATACAGTAAAAGCCCCGCCATCGCGCCGAAAACCCATGGCCGGTCACGCATCTGCTCCCACTGGCGCGCCGCGACGACGTAAACCACGGCAAAGCTCAAAGCGATCAAAAAATGCAGTCCAAGGCCCAGGGCCGCGGTTTCAATACCACCCTTGAAGCTCGCAGGTCCGAGCAGGCCCGCGGCCACGGACTGAAAGATCCGGACTGGTGCTACCTTTGCCTTCAGATACCAGAACACGCACGCGTAAGCGATGTCGAGAGTTCCGGCGATGAGACCGCCTCTGAGGATCACACTGACGGCATGGGGCCTGGATGTCATTGTGGTGTGTTTTCCATAATAGCCAAAGCCGCGCGATTTTTGTCGCCATGTGCTCGCACCCGATGCTACACTGCGGAACATCCATGCTTGAGGTCAAAGATCTCCGAAAGAGCTACGGTAGCCACGTCGCGGTTGACGGCGTGAGCTTCCGGATCGCGCGCGGGGAAACTCTCGGGCTACTCGGTCCGAACGGGGCGGGAAAGACGACCACGGTCTCCACGATCTCCGGTCTGCTGCGCGCCGATTCGGGCGAAGTGCTCATTGATGGCCGCGCCCTCGGTGGCGATACCGATCCGATCAAACGGAAGATTGGGCTGGTGCCGCAGGATCTGGCCTTATTCGACGAACTGACGGCCATCGACAACCTGGATTTTTTCGCAGCCTTATATGAACTGGACGGCGCGAAGCTAAAAAGCGTGGCTGCCGAGGCGCTGGAGCTGGTGGGGCTGGCTGAGCGGGCGAAGGACAAGGTGAAGAGTTTCAGCGGCGGCATGAAGAGGCGGCTGAATCTGGCGGCCGCGTTGTTGCACGATCCGGACATTCTGCTGCTGGACGAGCCGACCGTAGGAGTGGACCCGCAGAGCCGGAACGCAATCTTTGACAATCTCGAGACCCTGAAGGCGCGCGGCAAGACCCTGCTTTACACGACCCATTACATGGAAGAAGCCGAGCGGCTTTGCGATCGCCTGGTGGTGATCGATCACGGTAAGGTGATTGCGGACGACACGCTGCACGGTCTGTACGGGTTGCTGCCGGTGACCAATGTTCTGTCTCTCGAGCTGGAGAATTCGGACTTTGGGGCGGCGATGGCGGATTTTCAGGCACTGGCGGGGGTGAAGTCGGCGGAACTGACCGGCAATGTATTAAAGGTGGGCGTTCATCATCTTTCCAGCGACGCACCCGCCATTCTGGGATGGCTGGCGGCGCGCGGCCACCTTTACAGCCACGTGGTGAGCGAGCGGCCCGATTTGGAAACGGTATTTCTCTCGCTCACGGGAAGGAGCCTGCGCGACTCATGATGATTCCTTTGAAGGCTCTTGTAATGAAGGATTTGCGGATATTTTTCGCGGACCAGCGGGCGGTGATCATGAGTTTTGTGGCGCCGATCGTGATTGGCGCGTTCTTCGGGTACATCTTTGGAGGCAACGGCGGGACGACGGATGCCAGCAGGATTTCCGTGCTGCTGGTGGATCAGGACGCGAGCGCGATTTCCGCCGCGCTGTTTACGGATTTGGCCGGGAGCCCGTCGCTGGACGTGAAGAAGGCTTCCGCCGATGCCGCCCGGGAGGCGGTTCGCAAGGGGACGGCGAGTGTGGCGGTGGAGGTGCCGAAGGATTTCGGGGCGGACGCCGGGCGCGCGTTCTTCCGTCCGGGCACGAAGCCGGAGATTGCGGTTCTGTACGACCCCTCGCATAGCGCCGAACAGATGATGGTGCAGGGAATTCTGACTGGCTCCGTGATGCGTGTGGTGAGCCGCGAGATGTTCAGCGGGGCCACGGGCCAGAGTGTGGTGAAGGATTCGCTCGCACAAATTGAACAGTCACAGGGGCTGGCGGCGGCAGACAAACAGACTTTGCGTGGCCTGCTGCAGAGCGTGGAGCAATGGAATGAACGGGCGCAGGCATCGGGCGCGAGCGGCGCCAGCGGTGGGGCGGGGTTATCGGGCGGTTTGACGGTGCCGTTTGAAATCCATCAGGAGGCGGTTACATCGCGCACGGGGGTGGCCTACAACGGGTACGCGCACTCGTTTGGCGGGATGAGCGTGCAGTTCATTCTGTTCATGGGGATTGACGCGGGGATCGGAATGTTGTTGCAAAGACAGCGTGGTTTGTGGAAACGACTGCGCGCGGCACCGCTTTCGCGCGGATTACTGCTGGGCAGCCGGGCGATCAGCGCGGCCGTGATCTCGATGTTGATCCTGCTGGTGGTGTTCGGAGCTGCGAGGGTGATTTTCGGGGTGCGTATCCAGGGCAGCATGGCTGGGTTCTTGGGCGTGTGCGTGGCGTTCTCGCTGATGACGGCGGCATTCGGGTTGCTGGTGGCGGCAATGGGGAAGACGCCGGAAGCGACGCGGGGCCTGGCTACGTTCGCCACTTTGATCCTGGTGATGCTGGGTGGGGCCTGGGTGCCGTCGTTTGTTTTTCCGAAGTGGCTCCAGACGGTGACGATGTTTGTACCGACGCGGTGGGCGATGGATGGCCTGGATGCGATGACCTGGCGCGGGCTGGGTTTCGCCGATGCGGTCTGGCCGATTGCGGCGCTGCTGGGGAGCGCGGTGGTTTTCGGCGGGTTGGCGGTGAGCCGGTTCCGATGGGACGCGGAGGGGTAGGGGAAAAAGAAAATGCCCCGGTGAACCGGGGCATTATTCGTTACTTACGGATCTCGGCGGGTATTGCCCCCCTCGACTACCGCGCGGCTAACAGAGCCCGCAGACGGCGGGCGCGTTCCGGAGCGCGCAACTGACGCAGCGCCTTCGCTTCAATCTGGCGGATACGTTCGCGCGTCACGTCGAACTCCTGGCCGATTTCTTCGAGCGTATGTTCGCGTTCGCAGCCGATGCCGAAGCGCAGCCGAATCACCTTCTCCTCTTTCGGGGAGAGAGTCTTCAGGATGCCGGCGGTTTCGTCGCGGACGTTGGTTTCGATGACGGCATCGACAGGGGAGCCAACCCAACGATCCTCAATCAGATCGCCCAGGGCAGATTCGCCATCGCGACCGACCGGGGTTTCGAGCGAGACAGGATCGCGGGAAATGGTCTTGAGCTTCTGGACCTTTTCCACCGGGATGTCCATGCGGCGGCTGATTTCGTCGTTGGTGGGCGTACGGCCCATTTCCTTTTCCAGTTCACGGGAGGCACGAAGGAACTTATTCATGCTCTCGTTCATGTGAACGGGAATGCGGATGGTGCGCGACTGGTCGGCAATGGCGCGGGTGATGGCCTGACGGATCCACCACGTGGCGTAGGTTGAGAACTTGTAGCCGCGGCGGTATTCGAACTTGTCTGCCGCGCGCATCAGGCCGATGTTGCCTTCCTGGATCAGATCCAGAAGGTGCAGGCCGCGGTTGACGTACTTCTTGGCGACGGAAACGACGAGGCGGAGGTTGGCTTCCACCAGATCTTTCTTGGCGCGTTCAGCTTCCTGCTCGCCGTGCCGGATGACGGTCACGGTGTGCTTGAGTTCTTCAAGCGAGGCACCGGCTGTCACTTCCCGCTTGCGGATTTCGCGCTTCAGTTCGCGGATACGCGGCTGCTGGGCTGCGCTGCTGCGCGCTTCCAGCTTCTTCATTTCGCGATCCAACTGGTTGATTTCTTCCACCGCGCGTTCAATTTCGCGGGTGAGGTCGCGCCAGCGGGTAGAGATCCACGGCACCTTGCGAATCGACATGGAAGTGTCGATGTAAGCGCGCATCATCTTCATGCGCAGCTTCTTGCGGGCCTTCTTGTTGGCGGCGGGAGCTTCTTCCAGCTTTTCAACAAGTTGCGCGTGTTTGCGGTGGTAGGTCTGGATGGAGCCAAAGACCTCGCGGATGTCCGCGCGGCGCTTCAGATCGGCAGGGGAACCTTCTTCGATTTCCACGCCACCGACGTCGACCAGGTTTTCCAGTTCCTCGGGATTCTTCTTGAGGTTCTCGGCGACTTCGACTACAGCGAGCTGGACGAGCGCGGAACGGCTGATCGCCTTCTGCATGCGCAGCTTGCCGCGTTCCATGCGGCGGGCGAGTTCGACCTCACCCTCGCGGGTGAGCAGGGGGACCGCGCCCATTTCGCGCAGATAGACGCGAACGGGGTCATCGGTATAGATCGATTCTTCAACCTGTTGCTGCGGCTGGAGGAAATCGGCTTCGGCTTCAGGGTCAAAAAACTTAGCTTCTTCGTCGAAGTTAATCGCAATCGGAGCTATCGGAAGAAACTGATCATCATATTCCATCGAAAATCACCTCCTGCGCGGGAGATCCGGCAAGAACTACAGGGTTACCAATCATGTCTTTTCGTTTGTTATTTTTATGAGTGCTGAACTGCCGGGAATCGGGTCAAGCCAAACACGCAAACAGGGAGCTTCTGGCCAAGATCGGCAACAGAAAACTCCCGATTTTATATGTTAACATGGATACCCCGCATTCGTTCCTCTTCATTTCAGGTGCGCTGCATCCGGTTCCCATACATTTCAAAAGCTTTGGATCAGATCGTCAATCCGGGGAGCCTACATTATGGTTAGATGCCCGGAGGCCGTAAAGGTTACAGCGGGGTTCCGGCGGACGTGGGGTCTAGTCTAGCGTATTGGTTTGGCCAGACGTTCCAGTTCGGCCATGAAGGCTTGTTCGTCCTGGAAGTCGCGATAGACGGAGGCGAAGCGGACGTAGGCGATCTTGTCGAGGGCTTTGAGTGCGTTCATGAGGAACTCGCCGACCTCGGCGGTGGTGATCTCGCGGTCGGGCGATTCGGTGACCAGGACTTCCACCTGTTTGACCATGTCGGAAAGGCGAACCATGCTGATGGGGCGCTTGCCGCAAGCCTGCATGAGGCTTTTCAGTACTTTAGAAGGGTCAAACTTCTCACGGCGGCCATCCTTCTTAATGACCATGTAAGGGACTTCGTCGATGCGCTCGTAAGTGGTGAAGCGTTTTTCGCAGGCGGTACACTGGCGGCGGCGGCGGATGGAATCGCCTTCGCGGCTCTCGCGGGAATCGATGACGCGGTCCTCAATATTGCCGCAGAAGGGACAGGTCATTGGTGGCTGCCTCCCGTGGGGTTTGCCGTGTGGCTGGCCGGACTCCTCATAAGTTGATCAAAATAATAGAATAACAGGTCGCCAAGCGCAAATGGCGCCAAAACGGCGAGACTGGTGGACATTCCCGAAAAAATGAACCTATCATGGGAGAGCCTCGTTTGTTCATTGTGAAGACACCGGCGGTACGGGTGTCTGGAGCCCTTGAAGGAGGCTGGCAGCATGGCGGAAGCGGCATCGGTGAGCTGGGTTGGTCCGAACTGGACGAACCCTGTGGCCATATGGACCGGAACGGCGTCGAATAGCTTGGACCTGGACAGCACACTTGTCGAACGTTGCCTGACCGGCGATGCCAGCGCATGGGAAGACCTCGTGCGTCAGCATACGCGGCGTGTCTATGGCCTGTGCTATCGATTCACGGGACGCGATTCGGAAGCGCAGGATCTGACGCAGGATGTTTTTCTGCGGGTCTTCCGGGCGCTGGGGAGTTTTCGCTCCGAAGAAGGCTACTTCACCACATGGCTGACGCGGCTGACACGGAACCTGCTGATTGACCACTACCGGCGCACGCGCAACCAGCGGGTGACGGATTCCATTGAAGAGCAGTTGCCACGGGTGGAGCAGGGGTTTGTCTCGGTGAGCCGGCCGGATACGGCGCTGGCGGGTCGTGAAGCGAGCGAAATGCTTCAGGCGGCGCTGGCACGGTTGTCGCCCGAGTTGCGGGAAACGATCATTCTGAGAGACTTACAGGAAATGGAGTATCGTGAAATCGCTCAGGTGCTGGACATCCCGGAAGGCACAGTGAAGTCGCGTTTGAACCGTGGCCGGGCGGAACTGGCCCGGTTGTTGAAGAAACATCGGGAAGCGTTTTAAAAGATTTTGAAAGAAATGATCACCTGCGCTGAATTTGAAGTTCTGCTGGCCGACTCCATGGACGGGGCGCTCGCCGCCGCTGGCCGTGAGTCAGAGCGGAACGCGTTCGCGCAACATTTGGAAACCTGCCCGGCCTGCGCCGCCATGGCGGAGGAAGTTCGGAGCGCCGTATCGTTTATGGAACTGGCGGCTGAACCCGAGCCGCCGGCGGAATTGACCGCCAGGATTCTGCACGCGACGAACTCAGGCTGGGAACTGAAGTTGCGGGAAGCGGGAATTCGCGGGTGGATCAACCGGCTGTTTGCGCCAATTCTGCAGCCGCGCTTTGTAATGGGCGCGATGCTGACGGTAATGTCGCTGACCATGCTGACGCGGTGCGCCGGGGGGCCGAAGAGCACGATGACGGCGGCGGATCTGGATCCAGTGCGGTTGTGGACGCAACTCGACAGTCGCGGGCATCGGGTCTGGGACCGGGCGGTGAAGGGTTACGAGAGTATGCGACTGGTTTACGAGGTCCGGAACCAGATCGACGACTGGAACAAGCAGCAGGCGGCGGCAGCGGATGCGGCGGCTGACGCGAAAGCCAACAGCAGGCAAGTGAATGTACCGGTGGGTGGGCAATCCACAGGCCAGCCGGACAAGAAGTAGCGGGAAGCGAGAGGACGAGACATGAATTGCGCGCAACATACTGAAACGACAGCGACAGCATTTTGCCGGGAGTGCGGAACGCCGATGTGTCTGGAGTGCCAGCGGCCCGCTCTGGGGTCGGTTTACTGCGAAGCGCACTTGCCGATGACCGCTCAGGCCCCTGAACCGCCGTCCGTGAATCCGTTCGCACCGGAGCCAGCGCAGACTTCGGTGTCAACAGCGCTACCGGTGGCTTATGTGCCTCCTGTTTACGCCACACCGCACACGGCATCGCCCTACACTTCGGCCGCGCCGCCGGTTCGGCCGGACGATTCGGTGCACCCGGTTTTGGCGCTACTCCTCGGGTTCATTCCGGGCGTAGGTGCAACCTACAACGGACAGTATGCGAAGGGGCTGGTCCATGCGGTGGTGTTTGGACTCTTGCTGAGCGCCATTATCAATTCACACGGCAGCGCCGGGATGGCGGCGTTTATCGGCATCATGATCGCCGCGTGGATGTTCTACATGGTTTTCGAGGCTTACCACACGGCACGGAAGCGGCGGCTGGGGATTCCCGTGGATGAGTTTGCCGGGCATTTTGAGCTCCGGAGCGTTGGGGGCAGGGTTCCGGTTGGTGCCATCATATTGATAGGACTGGGCTTTATCCTTCTGCTCGACACTACCAATATCATCAGCATCGATCAGTTTGTACAGTATTGGCCGCTCGGGATGATTTTGCTGGGCGTGTATTTGCTGTACAACCGCCTGCATTCCGAGACCGCCCATCCGGTGACGAATTCGGCACCGGCCGCCAGCGCACCGGCATCGCGGCCGGGGCCGGATCGGCACAGCAGCGGCGTGGAGGTGGGGAGATGAACGACCGCAGTCAGTTTCTGATCCAATCGATCCGTGGTCCCGTCATTCTGATCACGGTGGGAGTCCTGTTCGCGATCGATAAGTTTACAAACTACGGCTTTGGGCAGACGTTTCCGGTGCTGCTGATCGTCATCGGGATCCTGCAGTTGGTGGGCGGGCGACGACGCCGGGCGGACTATGTTCCGCCGCCTTCGGCGCCGCCGCCTTCGAGTGCATCGTATCGACCCCAGCAAGCCTATACGCCATCGCAGCCTACTGGTGCCCCCGCTCCGCCTCCGACTGAACCGACGGTACCGGAAGCTGCTGAAGACAAGTCAGGGGAGGCCCACTCATGAGACAGCGATCTATTACCGGGCCGCTGATTCTAATCGGGATAGGCGTCCTGTTCCTACTCAATAATCTGGGGCATGACATTCAGTTCTGGCACTACCTGACGGAATACTGGCCGTTCCTGTTGATTGGGCTGGGCCTGATTCGCCTGGGAGAAGTGCTGGCGCAATTCGCCCGCGGACCGGAGAACTTCGGTCCGGGTATGCGGCCAGCGCGGGGGGGCGGCGGGCTGTTCTGGATTGTGATGCTCTGCCTGTTTCTGGCGGTATGGAGTGCGCGGCGGGATGGCATCCACATCGGGCGGATCAACGCGCCTGGATCCATCAGCATTCTGGGAAGCGATTATGATTACGACGTGCACACATCGGCTGGAACGGACGGAATCACCCGCCTGGTGCTGGACAATATTGATGGCGGGCTGACCGTGCATGGTGTGGACGGTGTTGAGGTGACTGCCTCAGGACACCGGAATGTGAAGGCCTTCAGCCGGAGCGAGGCGGATCGGGCCAACCAGAACGCTGAGGTCAAGCTGGAACGGCAGGGGGATTCGCTCGTTTTGCGGGTATCCGAGCCAGCACACAGTGGTATGTTGAGCGTCTCCAACGATCTGGATATCTCTGTTCCAAAAGGACTTAACGTCGAAGCTCGAGGGCGGGGCGACCTGACTGTCCAGGACATGGCCGGCTCGGTCAGCGTAACGGACAGCCGAGGCGACGTCCGGCTGACGAACATTGGCAAGGACGTTCGGGTGCAGAACGCCCGGGGTGGTCTGGTGCGGGCGGACAACGTGAAGGGCTCGGTTGATTTGCAGGGAAGGGGCGGGGATGTCCAGTTTGAGCATATTGAGGGCCTGGTGACGGTCAACGGCGAATTTTCCGGCACGCTGGAGTTCCAGGCGCTGACGAAGGCGCTGCATTTTGAGTCGTCACGGTCGGACTTTCGGGTGGAACAGGTTCCGGGTTCGATCACCATGGACTTGGGCCATATGAAGATTGAGAACGCGGTGGGGCCGGTCAAGTTCCGCACCACTTCGCGGGACGTTGAGGTCACAGACGTAACTAACTCATTAGAACTAAACGTGGATCGCGGCGATATTGAGGTCACGGGCACAAGAGCGCCACTGCCGAAAATGGATGTCCATACGCGCAATGGCGATATCACGCTGACGCTGCCGGATAAGGCAGGTTTCGACCTGGACGGGAAGACGGCTGCCGGCGAGGTGAACAACGAGTTCGGTGCCCCGCTGAGCAATCACAGCGATGGGCGCGAGGCTACGGTGAAGGGTAAGGTTGGTAACGGTCCTGTGCTGACGGTGGTAACGGATCGCGGGACGATGACGATCAAGAAGAATTAGCGGGCTGAATTCGTGGCGGATGTTTCCTGGGGTGGGCCGGGCAGTGCATACTGACTGCTAGAGGAATTATTATGGCCCTGACCGCCGAAGATTTTCGCCAGCACTATGAGAGCTTGTCGGACGACGCGCTGCTCGAGATCCATGCCGATGAACTAACTGCCGTCGCGGGGGAGTGCCTTGCCGCAGAAATGGAGCGGCGGGGATTGCTGGAGGCCGAACCTGAGCCTGCGGCGGATGCAGCCGCCACGGAGGTGGATCCAGACGCTGCGGTGGAAGAACTGACCTGCGTTGCGGAATACGATTATCCCGACGAGGCGGATCTGGCGCGGGGGCTTTTGGAAGCGGCGGAAATTCCTGCCACCGTGGACCATGAGCCCAATAACTGGAAGCTGATGGTGCCGGCGGAATTTGCGAATCAGGCGCTGCAGATGCTGGTGACTCCGCTGACGGACGAGGAACTAGCGGCGCAGGCAGAAGCGGCGGGTTGGGAAGATGAGCCGGACGAAGAGGATGCCGACGAAGAGGCGGAAGAGCCCGCCGAATAAACGAAAAAAAGGGGGGAGGCGGCTGCCTCCCCCCTTCTGCTTTCTGTTGTAAATAAGTGACTTACTGGGCAGGGGCAGGACGGAAACGCCCACCGCTGAAGCCGCCGGGTCCACGAGGACCGAAGCCGCGACGTCCGCCACTGGGCCCGCCGGGACCGCCCGGTCCAAAGCCGGGACCGCGTCCGCCTCCCGGACCACCGGGACCGCGTCCACCGGAGCCACCCCAGCCGCCGCTGGGACCACGTCCCCCGCCCGTTTCGGTGTAGCCAGCGGGGAGCGTGAAGAGCGCCGAACTGGGTTCGCCAGCCAGAAGGTTCGTGAGTTCGGTAGTGCTGTTACCGCGCTCTGGGTCTGTGACTCTGACCAGTACGTTGCGCTTGAGCTGCTCAGAGTACCAGGTCTCCCGGACCACGGTCATCGGCTGGGCATTTCCCACGGCTCCGGCGGCGATGACTTCCGTTTCGCGTTTTCCGGTCGCGAGGGCACCATTCTTGAGTTGGGATCCCAGTTCCGCGGTGACGATTTGCGAACCCGCACGCCCGGTGCGTACCGCAGCGGTTGCGGAGCCGGAAGTGGAGGTGCGTGATGCGCCTGCGGCCGCGCGTCGGGTGGCGGCCGCCGCCGCGACCGTCGCGTTATAGACCGGGATCCGGCTGGTATGCGAGTGCATGGTGGAGGAATCGAGCCGGTATTCGAGGCCCGCCACAGGATCCGTAATTGTAATCATTGTATAGGGTTGCTTGCCGGAGGCTGCGGGCGGAGTCACCGTGGCCTCGGTGCGGGTTCGGCCCTGCGAGTCGCGATAAAGGGTAGTTTGGGAAGTCTGGCTAATCGTGTTTCCATCGGCCAGTTGTTCCTGAAACTGGCGGACTTCCACGGCCGAGAAGGGCGCTCCGGTCACAACCTGCGCTCCGGGACCGCCACCACCTGGACCCCCACCACCTGGACCCCCGCCACGAGACATTGGGCCTGAGCCACGGCCCGGACCTCCTGGTCGGCCGAGTGGGCCCTGGGCGAAGACCAGAGCGGCCGTCATCAATAAGTAAACTAACGATTTCTTGTGCATGCTGTATCCCCGTTTGCTTTTGCCGAGCGGAATGAACAGGCGCGCAACGCAGCGTGCCTTCTGTCTGTACATTGCGCTGCTCCGGCGGAAAGTTCCGGGATCGGCGGAAAACCAGCTTAGGGGGTGGTGGCTTTTGCCCAGTCTCCGGCTCCGAGGGACTGCTCCGCCTGGGTCAATTGGCTGGCCGAACCGCGCACGATCAGGGCTGTGGGTGACGCGAAGGACGACACTTTCAGGGCCGTTTGCTGGGTGCGGAGAAGCGATACATACTGCTGAATCCCGGCTGGGCCGATGCTCCGGGGGGAGTAGAAAACCCGAATGGTGTCGTCGTTTGGGGCGGCCCCGGAGATGCGGTATTCGGGGGAGACGGTTTGGGCATTTGAGCCGGGGTCGGAATCCAGCGTACGAATGAGCCAGTCAGAAGCGGCCAGGTCCGCCGAAGTGCCACGCACCGTGAGGGAGGCTAAAGCTGTGTTATTAAACACCTTCATGATGCCAACCACGGTGCGTAGGGCCGTCAGAATTTGTTGGACGGCAGCGGGCGAAGTCGCGTGGGACAGGAAGAAAACCCGCACGACGCTCGCGGGGCCCACAGGAGGAGCGAACGGGAATTCGGGCGCGGTATGGGGTGAACCGGGGGCCGCGTCGAGTTCGCCGATTAGATAGGCAACCAGGGCCATCTGGGCGGTGGGGGCACGAACGACCAGCGCGGTCTGCAGGGTGTAGTTGAAGACCTTCTGGACGTCAGCCACCGTACGGAGTGTGGTTAGAAGTTCCTGCATGGCCTGCGGAGTCTTCGTATGTGCAAGAAAAAAAACGCGTACGGCCTCGTCTCTGGGGCCCGGACCCATTGCGGGAAGTGAGGCCGGCACGGGAATTTGTTCCATCGGAACATTGCGGAACTTGGGCGCCGCAGGCGGCGAGTTTAGCTCGCGGGTCAGCCAATCGACCATGATGAGCAGGTCGGCGGAACCCGTGACGGTCACCGTGGAGGTGGCGGGATCGGTGGTCAGGTCCCGAACGTCGAGGACTGTCCTCAGGACGGTGGCGTATTCCTGAATGACCTGAGGAGCGGTCGCCCCGGCGACGGTGAAGGTCTTCGATGTTGTCGGGGCTGGAGCGGCCGGCTGGGCGGTGGCGACGGATGCGCCGATTGAACAGGCGGCGAGGGCGAGCAGGAGGGCTTTGAGCTTCATGGTGACTTCGGTACTCCTTCTACATACACAAGCCCAGACGGCTGGAGATGGCGAAACGTGCAGGCCGGAAGACGACTGAGCCGCGCAACAAAAACACCAAAAATGTTGTTTCAAAGCACGCGGTTTCGTATAGAATATCCATAAGTATATGAGACGACGGCACTTCGTTGGTGCGATTCCGTTTCTGACCGTATCGCCGGAATTGCTGAGCCAATTCCTGGCCGGTCAGGCGATTCCGAAGCTGGACGCTACTGCGACAGATGTCGTGGGTGCGCCGGTGACCCGGTTTTTCGCGGCACCGCAGTTTGCCGCGCTGCGAAGATTGAGCGATCTCGTGCTGCCCTCGATTGGCGGCGCACCCGGAGCTTTGGAGGCGGGAGTTCCGGAATTCCTGGATTTCCTGGTGGGGCAATCGTTGCTCCCGACGAAGACACTTTACCGGAACGGGCTCCAGACTCTGAACCTTCGGGCCACGGCGAAGTTTGCCAAGACCTTCTCCGTGCTGGAGGACACGCAGGCCGACGCTATCCTCTCTCCACTACATCAGTCGTGGACTTATAAGGAGCCAGCGGACCCGTTTGCAGTATTCCTTCGACACGCCAAAGCTGACATCCTGACTGCTACTTCCAATTCCCGGGAATGGGTTACCGCAGCCCAAAAGAACCGGGGCGGCGGGGGTGGAAACGGAACCTACTGGCTCCCGGCAGAATAAGAGAACCTAATATCATGTCAGCTCCTACATATGACGTTCTCATTATCGGGTCGGGTGCCTCCGGAGGCATGACGGCGTACAACCTGACGCAGAAGGGGCTGAAGTGTCTAATGCTGGACGCCGGTCCGCCGACCGATTTCGATCACGACCGCGTAGCACGACATGTGTACGACTTGCCCTACCGGGGCTTCGGAAAGCCGGGCCGGTTTCCCCATGTCACGCAGGCCGATGAGTTCAACGCGAACGCCTGGGCGGACGAAAAAGAGAACCCGTACACCTACGACCCGGGGGATCCTTACTACTGGGTGCGGGTGCGAAGGCAGGGTGGCAAGACGCTGCTTTGGGGGCGGGCTTCCTGGCGGCTGAGCGACTATGAATTCAAGGCGAAAGACCACGACGGCTTTGGGGAAAACTGGCCGATCTCGTACTCCGATCTGGCTCCCTACTACGACCAGTGCGAGCCACTGTTTCACGTCTCGGGCCGGAAAGAAGGCCTACCCCAACTACCGGACGGCGTCTTTATTGAAGATACTTCCACTGACAGTCTGAGTCTGACCCGCTTCATTCAGGCGGCCAAGAAGCGCGGCATCCCGACGACGAAACCGCGGCGGGCAACCGGGGCTTTGGCGAGTTCCGTGAACCTTCTTCTGCCGGCGGCACTGGCAACCGGGAACCTGACCATCGTCCCGAATGCCGTGGTTCGGCGTCTTACCGTAAGTAAGACGAATCTTATCAATGGGGCTGATTACATCGACCGGCACTCCAAACGGGAGCTCCATGCAACTGCCCGCGTAGTAGTTGTGGGCGCTTCTTGCCTGGAGAGCACTCGGATCCTGTTGAATTCCGGAGTGGCAAATTCGAGCGGCGTCCTCGGCCATTATTTGTTCGACCAATTCTATGTCAAGAACACTGTACAGGCGATCGTGCCGGAAGCGCTCGACGGCAAAGGTGCGACCAATTTAATGGGCGGCTCTGGCTACATTCCCCGTTGTGTTAATCTTGACACAAAAAAGAAGGACTACATCCGTGGGTTTTCGGTGGATTTTGGTAGCGGCGTAACCCCCAACGCGAAGTATTTTCCACTTTATGGGGAGGCTCTTCAGAAGGCAATCGCGAGCCACCGGGGGACGGGATTTGACGCAACCACCATGGGCTCGGTGTTACCGCGGTTCGAAAATTTCGTATCCATCGACAAGACCACCACAGACGCGTGGGGCATACCGGTTCTTCACATCAAAGCCCGGTACACAGACAACGAATTCAACATGGCACGGGACGCCATGAATATGCTGGACGAGCTCTGTCACGACGCTGGCTTTGAGGTTCTGGAGAAGCACGACCAGATGGTACCGCCTGGCGAGAGCATTCACGAGCTGGGTACCTGCCGGATGGGGGACAACCCAAAAACCAGCGTCCTGAACAAGTGGAACCAGAGTCATGACATAAAGAATCTATTTGTGGTGGATGGCAGTAGCTTCGTTGTGGGTGGGTCCCAAAACCCGACCTTGACGATTCTGGCACTGGCGATGCGCGCGTCGGATCACATGGTCTTGGAGATGAAGGCGGGAAACCTGTAGGCCGAGGCCAGCCTACAGAACAGCCTCGATCAACCGGGGGCCTGGCTCCCGCATACAGGCAGCGAACTCCCGGATGAAGGCATCAGCGGAATCGACCCGGACGGCCTGTACGCCGAAGCCCTCGGACAGTTTCACCCAGTCGGGCTCCGGATTCGACAGGTCAAGCATGGCGTCGGCTAATGGTCCGACCGATCCGGCACCGGTGCGCTTCATTTCCACGTCGAGGATGCGATAACGGCGATTGGCCAGAATGACCACGGTCACGTCCAGGCGTTCCCGTGCCATGGTCCAAAGAGACTGGAGGGTGTACATGGCGCTGCCATCTGCCTGGAGCGCGACCACCTTTCGACCCGGACTTGCAAGAGCCGCCCCGACGGCGACCGGGAGGCCCTGACCGATGGAACCGCCGGTGACCGGCAGGTGGTCATGCCAATTGGCCGCCGCTAAGTGCGGCCAAATCTGCTCGTTGCAGGAGATGGACTCGTCGGAAATAATGGCTCCCTCAGGCAGGAGTGCGCCTACGGTTCGACCGATGGCGGCCGCCGTGAGGGGTTCGCGGTGGGGCAGTACCGGTCGCGGATGACTCGGGGCGGCAGTTTCGTTCCCGGCCTCACTCGCAAATTCGTTCCCAAGCCATTCCAGAGCACCCACACCATCCTCTCCCTCAAAAGCGAGGGTGGCAAATTCGCAGGCCTCAGGTGCCAGGGTAGACCGAACTCCGGGATACCCAAAAAAGGAGACAGGTGGCTTCGATTCCACCAGGATCAGACAGTCGAGATCCGCCAGCAGAGACTGCGCCGCTTCCGGGAAATACGGGATGCGCTCGGCGGGGGGGATATCGCCTCCGCGCGAGAGTCTGCCGGAGTTTCGATTCGCAAAGACTCGCGCACCGGTTGCGCGGCGAATCCGATCGGCGGCCCGCAGGCCGGGGGCGTGGAGGGCGGTACCGCTGAGGAGAAGGCCCACTCGCCAGTCGGAATGCAAAAGACCGGCCACATACCGCACACGGGGGGATGAGGGGAGTTCCCGAACCGGAAGAACCCTGGGGGCTACAGGAGCGCCTGCCTCGCTCCAGGAAAAATCGGCGGGAATGATCAGTGTTGCCACCTGGCCGGGTGGGCCAAATGCGGCAACGATAGCCTCTGCCGTGGAATTTCCCGTCGCCAAAGGGTGTTTCAGGGTGTGGACCCAGCCGGAGACCGGTCGGGCGAAACCTTCAATATCGGCAGTGAGGGGGGCGTCAAAGGCCAAATGGCGGGTGGAATGCTCCCCGACGATATTCACCACCGGCGAATGAGCTTTGCGGGCGTTGTGGAAATTGGCGAGGGCATTGGCCAGGCCGGGTCCCAGGTGCAGAAGAGTGGCAGCCGGTTTCCCTGTCATGCGGGCGTAGCCGTCGGCAGCCCCGGAACAAACGCCCTCAAAGAGCCCGAGAACGCCGCGCATCCCGGCCACGCGGTCCAGGGCGGAAACGAACTGCATCTCGGAAGTGCCGGGATTCATGAGGCACAGGTTCACATCGTGAGCCAACAGGGTTCGCAGGAGGCACTCGGCGCCGGTCATATAGTACCTGGGAGGCGTTCGCCAACAGACACTACGTTATCGCATGGCATCTATACAACGGAGGAACTGCGGCGTAACATCAGCTTAGACGAATGACACAAGGACAAAATCAATGACACACCGCCTGGATTGGAAACACGTTATCAAAAGCCTGCTGGAGGACGAAAACGGGCAGGATCTTGTTGAATATACGCTACTTATGGCATTCATCGTCCTGTCCGCCTCGGCGATCTTCCGCAACGGCGGCGCGAGCGTGAAGACGGTCTGGACCGTGGCCAGCAATCAGCTGGTCAACGCGGCTACCGCCGCCAGCTGATCCCCAACGTCTACGAGTTACCGCATCATCCTTTACGAAGCTTCTGCGAAACCTTCTCGACCTCGCCCCAGACGCGAAGCAGGTTGCCGCTCCACAACTTCCCGATCTGCTCCTCCGTGTAGCCTCGCCGCACCAGTTCCAGCGTGACATTAAAAGCTTCCGCCGCGCTGTTCCAGCCGTCGATTCCCCCACCCCCGTCAAAATCAGACGAAATGCCGACGTGATCAATGCCAATGAGCTTTACGGCGTAATCGATATGGTTGACGAAATCCTGCACGTTGGCGCGTCCGGCGGGCGGGAACCTGGCGTCAATTGCAGCCAGTTGTTTGTCATAATCGGCCCGGCGTTCGGCTGAGAGCGCGTCGAGGCCGGCATTTCCCCGGCCTCTACCACCGCCCGCTCCAGCGCCCCGACCCGCAGCGGCGGCAGCGGGCGTGCCCTCTACAGGACAGGCCCGAACTGCTTCGACGCCCGAGGCGCCGGCAGCGCCACGTCCCCGACCGCCACCACCCACGCCACTGCCACCACGACCACCGGCTGCGGCGGAAATGCCGAAGTCCTCACGCAATTTGGTGAGGGCGGCGGTGCGTTCCTTCGAATCGATTTTGACGTAGGACGCAAACCCGACAATCTGGATCACGCCACCATTCTTTTTGAGGGCGAGCAGTTGCTCATCGTCCATGTTGCGACTGACGTCGGCAAGGGCGCGCACGGAGGAGTGTGAGGCGATGACCGGAGCCTGGGAAAGCCGCATGGCCTCCAGGTTGGCACCTTTTGCGGGGTGCGAAAGGTCGATCATCATTCCGAGACGGTTCATTTCGGCAATGACCTGACGGCCAAGCGGCGACAGACCATTGTTGTACAGGTAGCCCTGGGTCTCGCCGGTGTTGGAATCGGCAAGCTGACTGTTGCCGTTGTGGGCCAGAGACATGTAACGGCCACCGCGGTTGTAGAACTCTTCGACCCGTTTGATGTCATTGCCTATGGGGTAACCGTTCTCCACGCCGATCACCGCGATCCGTAGGTTCTTCTTGTGGAGGGCGAGAACGTCGGCCGGGGAGAGGGCCAAGCCGATGTTGTCGGGCGCGATCTTTTCGGTCAAGCGGTGGACGGCGTCGAACTTGGCGACGGCGTCCTTATAAGCGGCGTCATAGCCTTCCTGTGTGAGCGCGCCCTGGCCTGTGTAGGCGATCATGAACGAGACATCCATGCCGCCTTCCACCATTTTCGGCAAATTGACCTGGGTGGTGAGGCGCATGGTGTAGTTGCAGTCCGCCATGAAATTGACGGGTTCAATGTCGTTGTGGGTATCGAGTTTCAGGACCCGGCTGTGGATGCCTTTGGCTTTGGCGATCAGGGCGGCGTCATTGGACTGGGCCGGGCTGAGCCCTGCTGTGAGCAGGAACAAACCAGCGGTCGCAGATGCCGTGAAGGCTGCGATGACAAAGTTTCGTTTGAGGGAATTCAATTTGCGTTCTCCTTAGCGGGATGAAACCCGGAGACCGACGGGGGTCAAAACAGACGGGTGAAACAGTCATCTTAGCAACCTGCCGCGCTTCCCGGAGCCAACAGCCAAATATTCACAGAAACAAAAGAGACACCGGATATCGCTTTCGGGCATACTCGCCTTTTCTAGAAACTCCCACAGCAGGAGGCTACTTTTATGGCAGTCCAGACCGGAATTCGAGGCCCTTTTTCCATTAAAGCCTACGGTGGAGATTACAAGACGCTGCCGGTCTTCAACTTTTCCGAGCCCACGAAAGCTCAGAACCTGGCGGGTTCGCCCGGCGATGCGGCGCAAGGTCAGTGCGAAATGAAGGCAGGTCAGAAGCCCGCCGAACTCCAGGATCTGGCGGGGTGTGCGGGTTACAGGGGATCGGGACAATTCCATGACAATCCGCGACCGGCTACCATTTTGAGATGGCGCTGTCGCAATTCGCATATCCAGCTTGCTTTGTCCCACGCACAGTAAGGCTGAGGAGTACGATGAAAAGACCTGGCATCGCAGCTTGGTTTCTGTTTTTTGCCGGTTCGTTGTGTGCACAACAGTACGTGATCTCCACTGTAGCGGGCGGCGCGGCCATACCGACACCTGTTGCGGCATCGGCCGCAACCATCGGGCGGCCGCGGTCCGTTGTTACCGATTCCGCAGGTAACGTTTATTTCACCAGCGGCAACTGCGTTTACAAGCTGGACCGCAATGGCACGATTACCCGAATTGCAGGCAACTCCCGAGTGGGGTACTCCGGTGATGGCGGGCCAGCCACGGCCGCACAGATGACGAGCCCGTCGGGACTTGCCATCAACGCACACGGAGACATCTTTGTGGCCGATGGAAGCAACCGGGTCCGCAGAATCTCCACGTCCGGCATCGTCACCACTGTTGCCGGCAGTGGCAGCGGCGGTTTTTCCGGGGATGGCGGTCCCGCCGTCACAGCGCAGCTGCAAAACCCCAACGGCCTGGCGATTGACGCATCCGGCAGCCTGTTCATCGCCGATGCGGCCAATAACAGAGTGCGGAAGGTCTCGACCGCCGGGATCGTCTCCACTGTGGCGGGAACGGGTGTCGCGGGCTTCTCAGGCGACGGAGGGTCTGCCGCGAATGCTCAGCTTTCCGCTCCTGGGGGGCTGGCCTTCGACCCATCCGGCAATCTGCTGATTGCCGATACCGGTAACAATCGGGTCCGGAAGGTAACGGCCAACGGGACCATCACGACGCTTGCTGGCAATGGCATCCCGGGTTTTGCGGGAGACGCCGCGGCGGCCGCCAGCGCGCAGCTTTCAGGACCCTATGGCTTGTCGGCCGATGGCTCGGGTAATGTCTTCATCGCAGACACGGGCAACAGCCGGATCCGGTTGGTTGCGAATGGAACCATCTCCACCTTTGCGGGTAACGGAACGGCAGGCCTTTCCGGGGACGGTGGGGCCGCACTGAGTGCACAGCTCAATGTGGCGACAGGAATTGCGCTCGACGGTTCAGGCAACCTTCTGGTTGCGGATACCGGAAACTACCGCTTAAGGAAGATCGCGTCCGCCGGAATCATCACGACAGTGGCCGGGACGAGCGACGGTTCGTTTTCAGGGGACAACGGACCCGCCGCCGTCGCACAGCTCTACAACCCGATCCAGGTCGCCGCCGATGCATCGGGCAATCTCTTCATCGCGGACCGGAACAACAATCGAGTGCGTAAAGTGTCCGCAGGCGGCACGATTACGACGGTGGCGGGGAGCGGAAGCTATGGCTTTGCCGGGGATGGCGGCGCTGCCGTCAGCGCTCAACTGGCGGGCCCGTATGGCGTGGCGGCAGATGGCTCCGGCAATCTCTACTTCTCCGATCAGGGCAATAATCGTGTCCGCAAAGTAGCCGCGAACGGCGTCATCACCACGGTAGCGGGCAACGGGACCGCCGGGTTTGGCGGAGATGGCGGGCTGGCCGTGAATGCCCAGCTGAATGGCCCGAGCAAAGTTGCGGTAGACGCCACGGGCAATCTTTTTATTGCCGACGCCTCAAATAACCGCGTGCGCAAGGTGTCAGTGAACGGGACCATAACCACTATCGCGGGCAACGGCGTAGCCGGGTTTGGCGGAGATGGCGGATTGGCGGTCAATGCCGCGCTCAACCTCCCGCAGGGCATCGCGCTCGATGGGAACGGCAACCTTTTCATCGCGGATCCTCTGAACTTTCGCATCCGCAAGGTTTCGCCGGCGGGAACCATCACCACTGTGGCGGGAAACGGCGTTGGCGGATTCTCCGGGGATGGCGGACTCGCCACGGCGGCGCAATTTGCCTATCCGGGCGACGTTGCTGTCGATGGGGCCGGTAACCTCTTTATCCTGGATCCTTATACCCAGCGTGTCCGCAGGGTTTCTACGTCCGGCATAGTCGCCTCGCTGGCAGGAAATGGAAATCCCGGATATATAGGGGACGGGGGACCGAGTACGGGTTCGGAACTCGACGATCCGGGCGGAATTGCGGTTGACGCTGCGGGAAATCTCTACGTGGCCGACTCCGGCAATGACGCGATTCGCAAACTGACGCTGACCAATCAGTCCGCGTTCGTAAGCGCCGTGATCGACGCTGGCAGTGAAAGCGCGGTTCCCGTTTCGCCTGGCAAGATTGTGACCATCTACGGCGGCGGACTCGGACCTTCCACCGGGGCGCTCGCTTCACCGGCTAACGGCTCCTTCGGTAGCCAGCTTTCCGGGACGACCGTGACGGTCAACAGTGTGGCAGCCCCCGTGATCTATGCCTCCGATGGGCAGGTCATCGCCATCGTTCCGTACGGGATTTCCGGTTCGACGGCGAGCGTCACGGTGGCTTACCAGGGGCAGGTCTCGCAGCCGTTTCCGCTGCCACTCGCCGCCTCGTCTCCGGGCATCTTCACGTCAAACCAGACGGGCGCGGGGCAGGCTGCCGCTGTAAATGCGGTTGAAGGCACTCTCAATAATGCAGCCAGTCCTGTGAAGATTGGCAGCTACATTTCCCTCTATCTCACAGGGGAAGGGCAGACGACGCCCGCTGGAATGGACGGCAAGCTGGGAGTCATACCTGTGCCGGCACCCAATCTTCCGGTGAGCGCGACCATCGATGGCGCGCCTGCGGTTGTGCAGTACGCAGGCGGAGTTTTCAGCGCAGTCGCCGGCCTGTTGCAGGTCAATCTTCAGGTCCCGTTGGGTGTCCGGCCCGGAGGCTACGTACCAGTGGTCGTGCGTGTGGGCAGTGCTTCCACGGTCGACGGCGCTGTTTGGATCGCGGTTTCGAATTGACATCCGCAAAGGACTCTCAGGCTTTGCATCAACGGGCCACGAAACGCGCTTACAGCCCTTCGACATCCACGCGCCCAGGGCCCAGTCTGCCTCACCGGCGAAGCTGTGCCCGGTGACTCGTTCGGCGACGTCAGCCGACGCGGTCGATTCACCGGGATTCCATCTGCATTCCCTGCCAGGCGTTGAGGCCGAACATCGCGGCCTGAGCCCCTGTCTTTTTGATTTACGTGGCCACGGCCGCGGGAGCGGCGGAGGGTTCAGCAGGGGTCTTGCGGCGGAGCATGGCGGCGGAGATCAGAGTAATGATCAGGCCGACGGGCAGGGGTTCCATGAAGGTATAAGCCATGTTGACGAATGGGTTTTGGTAGAGCTGTTGGGACCGCTGTATGGCGGCGACCTGCGCGGCGGTGGTGGCGGGATCCAGTCCGGAGGCCTGGACCTTATGAACCTGCGCGGCGAAGTAGCTGTCCATAAAGTGGGGCATGAAATTGAAGTAGAGGACCTCCCACATGGCGACGTAGCAGACGGAGGTGATGAGGGCGATCAGAATGCCGCAGGCGAAGGCACGGCCGAAGGAGATTTGGCCGGCGAGGGTGTTGTCGCGGTAGCTGCGAATACCGAAGTAGATCAGCAGGAACGATGCCACCATGATGGTGTAGCCGAGAGCCATGCTGTGGCCGGAGCCGATCTTGTCGGCCAGGAGAAGCGAGCCGCCCATCAGGACGGAGATGATGAGGCCGGAAATGAGGCCAAAGGTGAAAACTGTTTTCTTCATGTGAGGCTCCTTGTGTGAGTGAACTGGAGTCATTTTGCGGTGTAAAGGTGCGGGATGTCGTCATCCTTTCGGGTGATTTTGCGGGATACGGAATGGAAATCATGCTTTCGGGCGACGCGGTCATGGCAGGATTCCCAATTCCTTGCCGCGCTGGACGGCCTGGGTGCGCCGGGCGGCACCGAGCTTGTCGAAGGCGCGGGCGCAGTGTGTCTTGACCGTGTTTTCGGAAACGAAAAGCTCCGTGGCGATCTCGCGATTGCTGAGGCCGCGGGCGATCAGGGCGAGGATTTCGAGTTCGCGCGCCGTGATGCCGAGCGTTCGTTGCTGCTCTGTGTTGGGCGCGAAGGGTTCCAGTGCCGGGGTTTCCGCCGGGACAAGCACTTCCTTCAGTACGACCGTTTCTCGGATGGTTTCGCGACGGCGCGTGATGCGGAGGCCGAGCCAGATGCCAAAGGCAGCAAAGAGGACAGCGACGAGGGCGCCGTAAAGCTCCACGGAGTGCTCGAGGACGACGAATCGGTATTCCGTGTATTGGAGCGTGGCGATGAGGGTGCCGCCGACGAGACCGAAGATGAGGGCATGGCGCTTCATGAGAGACCGTTCTAAGTTTAGATCGGCGTCCGGGAAATCGATACCAGTTGGACTCCAGCCGCAGGTACCGGGGGGGTACGCCTGGCTGAAGTTTCGAGGGGGGTATGGTCGGGCTGGCGAGATTCGAACTCGCGACCTCTTGCACCCCAAGCAAGCGCGCTAGCCAGGCTGCGCTACAGCCCGATTTACCCAGTCTACACCCCCACTGTCTTTCTCCGCCCGTCAGTCTCTCGTGGCGATATGCCACCATAGTTACTTGATACTCACGCTCACCATGAATCCGGCGATTGACCGCACTATCGCGGTTGACCGCCTCGCCTTCGACGACCGCGCCTATATCCTCTCCACCAACGACTCGGCGGGCGGTCGCGGGATCAATGCCTCCTGCGTGATCCACAACTTCGGAGGGAAGACGCTGGCGATTCTGCCCGCCGGCGGCGAGCCCGCCGTGCGCTTTGAAAAATTCATGGACCACTGTGGTTTCCCGGTGGCGACGGTGCCCATCCGCAACGACATTCGGCTCAATCTGACGATCACGGATCGCCACGGACTTACCGTGAAGCTCAACGAAGCGGGGCCGCGTCTCGATGCCGAGGAAGTGGCCAACGTGGAATCCACGGTGGAGGCGTATCTGGGGTCGGCAGATTGGCTTATGCTGTGCGGGAGTCTGCCGCCCAGCGTTCCGGCCGATTTCTATGCCCACCTGATTCAGCGGGCTCACAAAAAAGGCGTTCGCACGCTGCTCGACACGGATGGCGACGCGCTCTCGCGGGGCATTGAGGCCGAGCCTACGATTGTGACGCCAAACCAGCAGGAAGCGGAGCATCTGCTCAACGCCGTGCTGCTGACGCGTTCGAGCGCGGTGGGCGCGGCTCGCCGCATTCAGGCAATGGGCGCGAAGGCGGTGGTCCTTTCACTGGGAAGTCGTGGGGCGATCGGGGCGATGGGAGATGTGATGTGGGAGGCGATTCCGCCACGAGTGGAGGCGATCTCGCCAATCGGAGCAGGGGATGCCATGGCGGCAGCCCTGTTGTGGTCAATTGAAAATGGCGAAGAGTTTCCGGCTGCGCTGGCCTGGGGAGTGGCCGCCGGAACCGCCTCGGCGAAGCTGCCGGGGATGCAGTTTGCGTCGCTCGAACAGGCGCGCGCGATTCGGGCCGATATCGACCTTCGCAAGGTTGAACAGTGAGCCGTACCGCCGCCGACATTTTCGCCCACGACATCCGGTAGCGACGATGCCCGAGAGCGAAGCAGGTCCGCAGAGTCGGTTACCAGTTCAGAAGGCACAGGACGGCTTCTTCAAATCCGCCGGCATTATTTCCGGGGCGGTGGCGGCCAGCAGACTGACAGGCCTGGCACGCGAAAGCGTGCTGGGGTGGCTGTTCGGGGCCGGTGCCACTTTTGACGCGTATGCGGTCGGTTACCGCGTAGCGAATCTGGCGCGGGATCTGTTTGCGGAGGGGGCGCTGTCGTCGGCGTTTGTCCCCACCTTTACCCGCTACCTGACCACCCGGACCCGGGAAGAGGCGCGCGAACTCTCGAACATCACGGGCACGCTGATCCTTGCGGTGGTCGGCGCGTTCTGCGCGATTGGAATGCTTTTCAGCGCTCAACTGGTGGAGGCTTTTGCGCCGGGGTTTCATGCGGTGCCGGGCAAGTTTGAACTGGCCACCCGAATGGTGCGCACGATGTTCCCGTTTCTGCTCCTGGTGGCACTGGCGGCGCAGGCGCAGGGAATCCTGTTCGCGTGCCGGCAATTCGGAGTGCCTTCGTTTTCATCGGCTTTATTCAATATTGGCTCCGTGGTTTCCGGGCTGGTTCTGGGTTATTGGTGCGGACCCACGCTCGGGATCAGCCCGGTGCAGGGGATGGCCTACGGGATTCTTGTTGGCGGAGCAGCCCAACTGGCGTTTCAGTTGCCGGCGGTGGCGCGCGCGGGGTTCGGGTGGCGGCCCCGGTGGGATCTTCGGCATGAAGGCGTGCGGCAGATCTTCCGGCTCATGGGGCCGGCAATTCTGGGGAGCGCCGCACTGCAGATCAACCTGCTGGTAAATACCAATATTGCAGCCGGATTACACGATGCCGCGGGCCACGTCTTGAACGGTCCGGTGAGCTGGCTCTCTTACGCCTACCGGTTTATGCAGTTGCCGATGGGGCTTTTTGGCGTTTCGATTGCGACAGCGACGCTGCCGCGCATAGCGAGGAGCGCCGCTGAACGAAACTTCGGTGAATTTCGGGAGACGCTTTCGCGTTCCATGGTCACGGCGTTCCTGCTGACGCTGCCTTCGTCCGCAGGTCTGTTGCTGTTGGGGGAGAGCATGATCGGGATTGTCTACCAGCACGGCCATTTTCTGGCGGCGGACACCCACCGAACGGCGGTCGCGCTCTCGTTTTACGCGGTTGGTCTGGCGGGCTACGCGGCAATGAAGCTGCTGGCTCCGGCATTCTACGCCCTTGGCGATGCGAGCACGCCGATGCGCGTCAGCATGGTGTCGGTCCTGGTGAATGCTGCGTCGGCGAACCTGTTGGTGCGGGGCGCGGGGCTTGGCTATGCGGGACTGGCGCTCTCGCTTTCGTTAGCTTCCACTTTGAATGCGCTACTGCTTGTCGTGTTCATTCGAAAGCGGATCGGTGGGGTGAATGGCGGGGTGATCCTGACCAGTTTTGGTAAGATTCTGTTCGCCACGGCGGTGATGGGGTGTGTGGTTTACGGAGTTACGGCGGCATCGCACGGCCTCGTCGGTTCCATAAAGACTGCGCGCATATTGGATGTTGTGCTGGGGGTCCCGGCGGGGGGGCTTGTGTTTTATCTTGCGGCCTCTTCACTGGGAATCGCCGAACTGGCGGAGGCGAGGAAAGCTGTGCTGCGCAGGATAGGCCGTCGCTGAGCAGTGAACGGAAACACGGGTGGTCGGCCTGCCTTCCCTGGTTTGTTAAACTACTGATACTCCATGCTTCCCGACATACAGCACGCAATCCGTCTCCAGATACTCGATGACAGGGTCACCGCGCTGACAAAAGAGATTTTGGGGTTGCCGAAACATATCGCGGAAATCGAGAAGAAGCTCGAGGGCCATCAGCGTCGGCTGGAACTGGATAAGGCCGCGCTGGCCGGTAATCTAAGGGACCGCAAACGGCTGGAAGGCGAGATCCAGACCCACGACCAGAAGATCTCAAAGCTGAAGGGTCAGATGATGGAGGCGAAGAACAATGAGCAGTATCGCGCCTTTCAACATGAGATCGAGTTTTCGACTCAGGAAATCAAGAAGGCGGAAGACCGCATTCTTGAATTGATGGGAGAGTCCGAACCTCTGGATAAGAACGTGAAGGCTGCGGAAGCTTCGCTTGCCATCGAGCGGCAGCAAGTGGAAGCGGAGAAAGCCACGGCGCGTCAGCGGACAGCGGCGGATCAGCAGGAAATCGACACCCTGAAGGCGGAGCGAGCCACGATAGTGGCGGAGATGACGCCGTCGGTAGCGTCAAACTACGACCGCATTCGCAAGGGCCGCGCGGGCGTGGCGGTTGCGGAGGCTGTGGCGGGACGTTGCGGGCGCTGCAACATCGTACTCAGGCCGCAATTCTTTCAGGATCTCAAGAAGGGCGAGACCATCATGACCTGCGAAAGCTGCAGTCGGATTCTTTACTACAATCCGGCGCGGACTGTGGAAGATCTGGGCGGAAGCAGTCAGCAACCGGCGAAGAGCCCGGGCAGCAAAAGGGCGGGAAGCAAGGGTGCGGACAGCGAGGGCATCCGGCGGATCAACATGAGCGGCCCGAGCGGTGGCACGCGCGTGAATATGAGTGCTGGGACGGGTGTTGACAGCGACGCGTAGCGTCGCCGTTCAGACAGTGAGACGCGTAGCGTCGCCGTTCAGACAGTGAGACGCGTAGCGTCGCCGTTCAGACAGTGAGACGCGTGGCGTTGCCGTTCAGACAGTGAGACGCATAGCGTCGCTGCCTCCATCTAAGGCTGGACGATATCGGCGCTGACCGGACGGCGGTTACTTCCAAAATGTACGGGACGCGAGAAGACTCGTAACAGCCGGGACGAACAGACTCCGGAACAGGAAGCGGGATTTCTTGGCTGGCGGTGCCTGGGGGGGCGTCTTTGCTGCCGGCCCAGCGGCAAACGCCGGCGGGGGAACCGGACGGGCGGCCGCTTTGACCACGGGCTCCTCGCCAACCATGGTGGGCTTGACCATTTCGCGGCGCATCGCGTCCTGCAGTTGGCCTTCAAACTGGGGCTGTTGTGGCAGCCGGACTTCGGGTGCCGGCGCAGGTGCAATCAGCTGGGCTCGTTCACAAAGCTTCTCGATGGCCGAAACCAGTCGTTGCAGATTGTCGTCGGTCTCAGTGGCGCGCACACGCAGGGCTTCAATGGATCCCGCCTGCTCGGCCAGGGCGCGCTCGATGGATCCGATGCGCGAAGAAATCTTTTCATCGATGGCTCGTTCGAATGTTTCGAGCGTCCGCTGGTGCGACTGCTCAATCTCAACCGCGAAGCGATTGCCGAGTTCCGTGATCCGGGAATTAACGTTGTTCTCGACAAGAACCGGAATCTCCTGGCGGGTTTCCTCGATCTTGCGGTGTACCGACGCCATCGATTCATTGATGCGACGTTCAGCTTCACCGACCTGTTCGCGCAGCAGCGATAACTCGTGGGTGTTCTGCTCCACCCGCCGATCCAGATCCGAGAGTTTCGCTGTGTAGGCGGCGGACTCCGCCGCAGCTTTGGCGATCAGTTCGGGCGACTCCGTGCGGGGCGGCGGAGGCGGCGGGATGACGACCGGCGGGCGCTGCTCGATACTCTCGATGCGGAACTCCACCTGCTCCAGCCGGTCCAGCAGAGGCTCAATATTCAACAGTTCCACTTCGTTGATGTCCGTGTAGCTATCGGTCTGCGGCGGTGCCTGATGCGGTGCGCTATACGCGGGCGGAGCCAAGGGATTCTGCGGTTGCGGCGCGCCGTGGGGCATTTCTGAATACGACACCGGGGCACCGGGAACCGTGTAGGCGTTGCCCGCATAGGGTGCGGGCCCGGCATTGCCAGGATACGGAGCTGGATAGCCATTGCCTCCGGCATACGGAAGCGGGTTACCATTTTGAGGTGGCGGAGGTGGCGGCATCCAGCCGTTGTAAGCCGACCGTACGCGCACCCGCCCTGAAGTAAAACCCATGGCGAGGCCTGTACCGGCGACCACCGCGAGTCCCTTGAGAATTCGGTTTGACATTCGTCCGCTTTAGCCTGAGTTGGAGATAGCGCCCCGTCTACGGGGGACTACCTTTAGTATTACTATCCTCAGTATAAGGACACGGCTGCCAGGCCGCAAGATATTTCGCCGATTTTGCGTTTAAACTGCAACCCTATTTTCAGCGGTTGCAACACGTTGCGAGAGCCAGGCGTACATGCCGAACAGCGCGGCGGAGAAGAACAAATCACCGGCCAGCGTGCGTCCCCAGAAGGGCAGCGCGGCGGCGTAGCAACTCACAAGGCCGGCGAAGTTCGGGGTGTAGAACGGAACGGCGCTTCGAGAGGCGCTAAACCACATGGCAAAGTTCGTTAGCAGGAAAAACTGCAGACTGCACAGAAACGCCGCCAGGCCGACGCGCATGCCGGTGACGTTGCTCACCACACGCCGGCCGATCCAGACACTGATCAGGAAGCTGGCGTAGATGACGGGCGAGGTGGAAGTGTAACCGCTATGGCCGCCGGCAGCGGCACCGACGATCGGGTCGGTGGCGAGCATGACGACGAGGGGCAGAGCATAGGCCAGGGGTCCGGCGATCCGGGAACCCGCGAACAGGCAGGAACCGCCCAGCGGCGTTACGTTGGGGGCATGCGGGACCAGGCGGCCCAGTGCGCTCAGAACGGTCAGGCCAATGGCATAGTTGCGGGAATTATTCTGGTTGCTCATTTGTATCTCCATTTATAGTAACTCTGTTCCGGCGCTGTCCGGAATTGTAATTTTCGAAACCGATGCTGCTTCGTTTGGTTCCCAAAGATTCTCTGCCGCGCCGAGTTGCAGGCTGGCCCAGCGGCTCCACACAAAAAACGCATCGCTCAGCCGGTTCAGCCAGGTGATCACTTCCGCATCCAGGCGCTCTCGGGCCGCCAGCGCCACGCAGATTCGTTCGGCGCGGCGGCAGACGGTTCTGCATATATGCAGTTGCGCATTGAGCGGACACCCACCCGGCAGGACGAAGGAACGAAGAGCTGGCAGGCCCCGATTCATTCGGTCCATTTCGTGTTCGAGCTGGGTGGATTCGGCGGATGTGATGCGGGGCTGCTTCGGATGGATATCTTCAGGCAGGGTGGCGAGGACGGAGCCCGCGTTGAACAATTCGTGCTGCACGCGGCGAAGGATTGTAGCCAGTTCTGCCAGGGCCGGAGTCTGGCTGGAAAGTTCGAGGGCGGTCTCCCTGGCGAACCCGACGAAACTGTTCAATTCGTCAACAGTTCCGTAGGCTTCGATGCGAAGATCGTCTTTCGAAACTCGTTGGCCGCCCACGAGACTTGTCTGGCCGGAATCGCCACGTCGCGTATACACGCGATTGATGGCGAGGCGGGGTTCGTTGAAGGCGTCGTGACTCATGACATTTCTCCTAACGTGCGCGGGCGAGATTCCATTTGAGGCCCGTCACCACATTGAGGAGTGGAGCCGGGTAGCCGTAGATCTCTTCATAGTGCTGATCCAGGGCGTTGCGCAGATTCACATAAGCGGTAAGGTTGTGGCGGACCCGGAGGTTTATGTTGATGCCGGCATTCTGATAGCCCGCGCTCTTGTAGAAGCCAGCGTAGGCACCGTAGTTCGGTTCCACGTCCAGCGTGTGGCCGCGCCAATTGCCCGTCAGGTTCACGTCGGCACGGCCGTAGCGAACCGTGGTCACGAACAAGCCAGACTGCTTCGGACGGCGCAACAGGGGCTGGCCCAGATAGTAGTAGTTCTGCACCAGACCGGTGCTGCCGTTGAGCGACATCACTTCGGATTCGAGCCAGGTGTAGCTACCGTTCATGGAGAGCCACCTGGTGGGGCGGAATTGAGCGGAGGTTTCGATGCCCTCCGCGCGTGCATTCGCCAGGTTTCCGGTGGAATATTGGGACAATTTTGAAAGTGAGCCGCCGAGCGAGACAATCAGATCGTGATAGCGGTTTTGAAACCAGGTGGCATCGAGCGACAGCTTGTTGCCAAATAAGCGCTGCTCCACGCCGGCATCGTAGCTGCGGGTCTTCTCCGGCAGAAGTGCCGGGTTGTTGGTGAAGGCGAGGTCTGAGCCACCGGGCGGCCGGATACCGGTGCCGTAGGAGCCGTGAATGCGGGTGCCCGGACGCGCGAGCCACGCGGCACCAATTTTGGGGCTGATTTCGAGGTCGGTGCGGGCGGGAAAATCGGGGCGAGCGGGATAGCCGTACGCATTGCCGGGGACTAACGGCATCCGGTAGGTCTCCGCACGAACACCGAAGTTCACGAACAGTTTGCCGAAGTTCAGGCGATTTTCGACGTATTCGCTGACGTCGTCACGCCGCAGCAGGAAGCTGGAGCCATTCGTCGTGTTGACGTAGGTGTTGCGCATCTCTTCGCGATGAAACACGGAGCCGGCAGCCAGGGTCCACGTCTTGCTGACGGTGTAAGTGGCACGCGCCTCACCGTTGCCCGCCAGATCTTTGTTGAAACTGGCTCCATAGGGACTCAGGTAGAGGTTGTTATTCCAGAAAGCACCGGCGATGAGGTCAAGCCGCAGTTTGTCGGTGAGGTCGCCGCTATAGTGGCCACCGTAGGTGGAGGTATTGTTCTTACTGCGGCTGATAAGGTCGAGGCCGGAATAAAGGCCAGCGGGGTTGGAGCCATAGGGTCCGGGCTCGCCCACGTTGTTGGAGTTGAAATCGCCGAAGATGGAAAGCTTGTTGGCGCGCCAGCGGTGGTCGAGGACCAGCAGGCCATTGTCGTTACGGTAGTCGGCGTTGCGAACGGGGCCATTGGTGAGGAGGCTGGAGAAAGATCCGGCGAGGCCCCAACCACGCGCAATCATGGCTTCGCCGCTGATGGATACCCGGTTCTCATCGTGCGTGCCACCTTCGGCGGCGATGTCGAGTGCGGGGCCGCTTTCGGGAGAGCGGGTTTCGAAACTCACCACGCTACCGAGGGCGTAGGAACCGTAGATAGCGGACTGCGGGCCGCGCGCCACCCGGATTTCTTCCAGAGCGTCAGCAGGAAGATGGGCAAAATCGAACAGACCGCCGTAGTAGAAGCTGTTGACGGGGATACCGTTCAGGAGCACCAGATTGTTGTTGGAATTCCCGCCCCGCACGAACAGATCAGCTACGGAACCGCGCGCTCCATCCTGCGCGAAAACCATGCCGGGCAGAGTGCGAAGTAAGTCGACGGCCTGAGCTTCGTTACGTTCGCGAAGATCGACGCTGGTAACCACACTCACCTGCGAACCCTGCTGGCTGGGAATAGCATCAATGGCGGAACCTGCTACCTGGACGGATTCGTTCAGCGGCGCAAGGGCCAGACGGACGACGGCGGACGGTGCGGAAGCGGAAGTGGCGAAACCCTGGGCGGCGACGCGAAGCTGAACGTTTTCGTAAAGCGGGGAAACGTAGAGATCGAAGACACCGCGATCATCGGTGACCTGTTGCGTGATCACACCAAGGCCGTTGGTGGCGGCGACCTGGGCCCCGGAGATCGGTTTGCCCGTCGGGTCGACGACGACGCCTTTTAGTTCGGCTGCTTTGGCCTCTGAAGAGAAAAACACACACGTGGAAAAACAGACGAGCGTGCAGAAAAACAGTCTGGATGTGGTCATATATCGGGCAGCCCTGGCTGCCGTCCTTTCCGCTTCCGCAGTTTTTCCATGGGACAACGTTCGTCCATGGCTCACGCGGGCCGGTCTCCTGACTTGCGCGTCATTGGCATCCATTCGCCTTCCCATCCGGTAAGGGACAGTGGCCTGTGAGTGGATCCTCGGCGCTTACAGTGGCGGGGCCGTGCTGGATTCACACCAGCTTCCCAAAACAACGCCTGCGTGCTGCTGAAGCAATTTCAGGCTAGCACAAGGACGGGGAGTCGTGGAATCTCAGGCTGTGTAGAGATCGCCAGCCAAATATTTGAGGCCGGAATCGCAGGCAACTGTCACTACATTTGCATCCGGCCCCAGTTCCTTCGCGAGCTGAATCGCCGCGGCGACATTCAGTCCGGTGGAGGTTCCCGCGAGGACGCCTTCCTCGCGGGCGAGCCCTTTCGCCATGTCTCTGGCGGTGGCTTCCGGGACGGCGCGAATCTCATCGATATCTCCGGGTTGCAGATGTGGCGGCAGGAAGCCTACACCGACCCCTTCTACGCGATGCGCGCCGCCGCGCCCTGTGCTGATGAAGGGGGATTCCGCCGGCTCCAGCGCCACGATGCGCGCGGGAGAGCACGCCGCTTTGAGCGCTCGGGACACACCCACCAGCATTCCGCCGCTGCCGACCGCGCCGCAAAATACCGTGATGCCCCCGGGCAGTTCACGCAGGAGTTCGTCGGCCATAGCCATGTAGCCGGTGAGCACGTCCGCATTGTTGAACTGGTCGGCCCAGAAGACACCGGGCTGACAGGTTTCGCGCGCCAGTTCCGCCTTCATGCGGTCGAACAGCTCCGGCGTGATGCGGCCGCCTTCGCTGCGCACCAGAATCAAATCGGCGCCCAGTGCTCGCATGGATTCCAGTTTCTCCCGCGCGAAAGCGTCGGAGGAAACCGGCGTGAAGCGATAGCCCTTGACTGCGCAGACCATGGCGAGCGCGCAACCGGTGCTGCCGCCGGTATATTCCACAACGCGCATTCCGGGTATCAGGGCACCGCGCCGTTCCGCGCCTTCGATCACGGAGAGCGCCATACGGTCTTTGTAAGAGCCAGTCGGATTGTAGTACTCAAGCTTCAGGAAGACGTGGGCCGCACCGGCAGGTACAACGCTACTCAGCCGAATCAACGGCGTGTTGCCGATGGCTCGAAGCGCGGATGGCCTGGCCGGGGTTTCGTTCATCAGGGGCTAGCGCGGAGGGGGCGCAGTAGCGTGGCGCTTCAGGATTACAGGGAGGTTTTGCGCGAAGACGCTGCGCGCCACAACCATATCGCAGCCGCTATTCTGGGCTTCCAGCTTGAGTTCGGTCTGCACGTGTGAGACGAAGCCGATGGTGCTGACGCGCTTCGTATCCGGATCTGCCTTCATGGCACGGATGATTTCGAGAGGCTCGGCGGCATCGCAGTTGAGATCGAAGATGACAACAGACGGCTTCTCCTTCACCTTTTCGAGGATGGTGGCCTTGTCTTTGAGGAACTCAACCGACATGCCGTATTTCTTAGCCATGTCGTGAATCTTGGCCGAAAAGAAAAGGTCTGTCATTACTGCAAGAATTTTGCGGGTCTGAACTGGCATTCGGATGAATAGAAAGGTGGAGAAAATGGAATGGTAGCGCGACGGGTACGCTGGCCGCAACCGGGAGACAGGGAGACGGGTGCCGTTGTTCCGGCGGCGTTTGAACTTGCGGGAACGACGAGCCGGGGATACCATGAATATCGATGACACCCAACCCTACCCGGATTGTTCTCCACAAGACCGCCGATTACCGGGAGACCTACGCAAACAGCGTTCAGATTCGAGTGAACCTGTGGGACTTCTACCTGATGTTCGGCACGATTAATCAGTCGGGTCCGGAGCAGGTGGAGATCCAGAATTTTCAGGGCGTGTTCGTGAGCCCGCAGCAGGCAAAGGCGTTGCTGGGCCTTTTGCAGCAGAACGTGGGCCAATACGAGGCGGCGTTCGGCGAAATCAAGCTGGAGCCCAGGGCCGGGTCGGGTTTCGTTCAGTAATCGAATGTTTGAGGTGCGCAGACGGGTTCGGCCCCAGCGGTACCTTCTGATCTATGCGCTTGTGGCCGCGGTACTGATCCTGGCGCACGGGCCGCTGCTGGAACTGCCGTATTACTGGGACGAGGCGGGTCAATTCATTCCGGCGGCCACGGATCTCTATACGAGCGGGTCCTGGATTTCCCACAGCGCGACCCCCAATGTGCATCCGCCGGGAGTCATGGTGTGGCTGGCGCTGGCATGGCATCTGTTTGGGTTTGCCATCGTCACGACGCGACTGGCGATGCTGGTACTGGCCGCTTTTGGCGTGTTGACGGCGTTCCTGCTCTCGATTGAACTTTCGCGAGGCAGTCCGGGCACACCCGCATTTGCGGCGGCGATGCTGCTTTGCCTGTCGCCACTGTTCTACGCGCAATCCATGATGGCGCTGCTGGATATGCCGGCGATGGCGTTTACGTCGCTCGCGTTGCTGTTGTTCCTGCAGAACAAGTTACGGGCGTCAGCTTTGGCGTGCGTCGCGCTGGTGCTGGTCAAAGAGACGGGTATTGTAGTGCCGCTGGTGTTTGCGGCCTGGCTTGGATATGAGGGCCGCAAGAGCGAGGAGAGCCGGAAAGAAGCGCTGTGGTTTGCGGTGCCGCTTTTGCCGCTGGTACTGTGGCTGATTGCTTTGCGGTATTTCACCGGGAATTGGTTTGGCAATGCGGAGTTCGGGAATTACAACCTTTCGTTTCCGCTGAATCCAGGACGTCTCGCATACGCGCTGTTTCGGCGGCTTTACTATGTGCTGATCGGGTCCGGGCACATCATTGGCACGGTGGTCGTGCTGTATGCATGGAAGCGCATGCCGCTGCTGCGGGACCGGCCGTGGCGCGTTGCGGCTACGGTGATGATCGCTCATGTCGTGACGGTGAGCGTGCTGGGCGGGGCTGTGCTGGAAAGATACCTGCTGCCGGTTTTGCCTATCCTCTACGCGGCCTTCGCGGTTTCGATGAGAGCCGTTGCGGAGCGCCCCGGAAGGATACTCACCGGGTGCCTTGCGGGGTGTCTGGTACTCGCGAATTTCATTAATCCGCCTTATCCGTTTCCCTTTGAAAACAATTTGATGTTCGTGGGCTTTGTGGATGCGCAGCGCCAGGCCGCATTTGCAGCCGACACCTACGCGGGCGAAGTGGCGACCACGTTTCCGATGACGACAGCACTGGCGCATCCGAACAACGGGTTTCTGATGCTGCCGCATCCGGTACGCGAGTTGCCGGATTTCCGACGCACGACGATTGCGGCGCTGAAGGACAATCCGCCTCCATTGATGCTGGTTTACAACACCGAACTGGACCCCTGGCATGTGCAGTCCACGCAGGCTTTCCAGTGGTTCTTTGGCCGCTTTTACGCCTATGAACGCCCGATGACTGCTGAGGAAATTTCCAGCGAGTTGAACATGCGGATGGCGCGGCGATGGGATAACCACGGCTTCTCCATGTTCCTGCTGGTGAGCGATAAGGTTGGTGCGCCGTTTTCGCTCAGGCCATGACCGCAGGTGGTTCCGCTTCGGACGCACGGGCGGCTGCGAACAGCAACAGGCCCGCTACCAGGTAGACCGCTGAGGCCATCGCGATCGCGCCGCCGAGGCCGTACGACCCCGCCAGCCATGCGATGACGATGGGTGCGGAGCCGCCACCTCCCAGCCAGCCGACTGTGTTCATCAGGCCTGCCGCCGAGCCACGCGCCTCCGGGCGAATCACGTCGAAAACGGAAGCGAAGATGTTGGCGTCGTAGAGTCCTTTGAAGAAGCCCCATACGGTGAGGGCCGCAATCAGCCAACCAAGCGATTGAGTCATGCCGCATAACACGACGAATGGCGCACCGCCGAAGACTCCGAGCATCTGGACCAGCATCCTGCCGCCACGCCGCTTTGCGCGCCACTTGTCCGCGAGCCACCCTCCGCATACCGCCCCAACCATGCTGGCCAACTGCACGTAGATGGTGGCGGTCAGCCCCGACATGGCCAGGCTCATGTGAAAGCGATCAAAGAGGAATTTCGGCATCCATGTGAGTAAAACGACGGCCACAAAATTCGCGCAGAGGAAGGCGCCCAGCAGCAGTAATGCGGCGGGTTGCTGCAGGATGACGCGGAGCGTTTCGCCTAAAGGAAGTTTGTTTGTCACCTGGAGCTGTTCGGACTGGCCGCGCTGCGGTTCCAGCAGCCAGCGGTTCAGCGCAAAGCCCAGCAGGATTCCCAAGCCGCCGAAGACGATGAATGACCAGCGCCACCCGTAGTGTTGGCCGATGAGACCGGCGAAGAAACCGCCGGCAATGGTGCCGACATAGACGCTGGTCTGGTGCGCGCCGATCGCGCGCGACCTCGTGGCCGGACCGTGGTAATCGCTGACAAGCGACATGGAGGCGGGGAAGTAGAAGGCCTCGCCCATGCCTTCGAGTGCACGCATGGCAAACAGACCGTTGAAGCCGTTGACGGCGGCGGTGCAGACGCAAATGGCGCTCCAGACGTAGAGGCCGCCCAGGATAGCCGTCTTGCGCCGTATGCGGTCTACGATGTTGCCGGCGAACAACGCCCCCAGACCGTAGACCCATGCGAAGGCGCTGCCCAGCAGTCCAAGTTGGAGGGTGGTGAGGCCCATTGACTTCTGCAGGAGAGGGAAGACGGAGAAAATCGCCTGGCGATCGGCATAGTTGAAAAACGCAATGCCCCAGAGCATCGCGACTACCTGCCAACGGTATGCCGCGCTCAGTTCTTTCGAATCAGCCATACTTCGCAAACCTGCGTGCCCCTTCCGTTGCCGCCCAGGCCGGCCGTTCTGTTCCACTCCAGCGTCAGATCGCCCGCTTGTGTGGCTGCTTTCGGGATGTCGAACTCCAGCGGAGCCTGCTGTGCGGGCTTGTCGCGCAGGGGATGGATCTCATAACTGCCGTTGGCCATGAGGCGGAGCTGGACCTTCGGAGAATCGCCACCATACACCACGCGAACGGCGTACTGGGCTTTGGCGTCCAGACTTATGTAGTGAAGCTTCAGGGGAGTTTCACCGAGCGTTTCGGCGGTTGTGTAGCCGGAGACGCGGGCTCCGTTGCGTGGTTCTACATCGCCAAAGCCGATGAAAGGCGAGCGCAGGAAGTCGGGATCGCGATCGTAGGCTTCGCCGCGGACCAGATGGGGCTGGTGGCCGGGGTCGCCCAGGTCGTCATAGAAGCCGCCAGGGCCGGGATCGGTCCAGTTCACGATGCGATTGAGCATCGCGATTTGCTGGTCGCGGGGCGCTTTGGCGATTTTGGCGAATTCGTTCTTCAGCCAGAGACGATCATTTAGCGCGAAATCGACGGAATCCAGATTAGCGCCGCGACCGAGGCTGATCGCTTGATAGCGGGACACGCTAAGTTGCATCCGAATGCTCTGGTAAAGCGCTTCGGCGAGTTCGAAGACGCGGGCGCGAAGGCCTTTGACTTCGGGAGTGAGTTCATCGGCATCCAGAATCCTGGTGGCCACCGCCATTGCTTCCGTCACGCCGCTGCTCTCCGGAAATTTCAGGGCGGCGATGGCACGGGTTTCCTGACTGGTTTCGATGGCGAGCCGTTTGCGAACGAACGCGTCATAGTAAGCGCGATAGAGCGCCTGCTGGAGACGCCAGCTTAGTTTGGCCTGCGGAGTGGCGCGTCTTTCGATGCCCTGGAAGATCGCAAGGGTGGTGTCTACTCCCGTATTCACAGCAAGCGGACCCCTCCAGTTGCGTTCCAGGCCCAGAAGGCCGTTGGAGAAATCATCGGCCAGGTCCTCGCCAATGAAATAGCGGCTGTAGTCCCGGACCACGTCTTCCACCTTCGCATCGGGATTCCAGCCAAGGCTGCTCCAGAGGAACTTGTTGAAATCATCATTGCAGCCTTCCGAATAAGTGACGAAGCCGTTCGAATACGGCGCGTAGCGGCGGAAGATGGCGGCTTCGGCGAGCGGACGGGGGTTGATGACCTCTCGTGCTTCGGTGGTGGCAAAGGCGGGGTCCCAGTCTTCCACGGGGAATTCGGCCTGGCGGGTGTGGGTGATATCGGGGTAGAAGCGGACCTGGTAGCGCTTTGGCACGCGGGCGCGCAGCTGTTCAATGCTGCCGCGAGCCTGCGGGCCGAAGACCACGCCGGTGAGCCAGGTCGGCTGCTGGTCCAGAATGCCGTAGAACTCATCAAGCCAGGCCTGGTTGAAACTCTGCGGCGAGACCCACATCTGGGCTTTGGGATGCGTCCGGTGCAGGACAGCGGTTTCTTTTTCCAGCAGGGCCATCAGGTATTTCGGCTGGGTGTCGCCTGGGTCGCCGCCTGGGACGAAGACGGCGTCGATGCGCGGCAACCTGCGGAAGACATTGCCCCACTCGTTGAGGGCGAAATCGACGGTCTTCGGGTCAGAGTAATCCTTATCCATGGCGGGATACCAGATGGAGACATCCATAGCGTATTGATTCGCCAGTTTAGACATTTCAGCCATCATGTCGATCTGCGTTAGCGGGAAATGGGAGCTGTCGGCGGCGTCGTCCGAGCGCGGGGGGATGAGTTCGATGGTGTTCGTGCCGAAGACTGCGAGATCACGGATGTATTGCTCCCACATGGGAACTGTCCACGCGTCATAGGTATTGGATTTGGGGCGGTAGCCGAGTTGGTGGCCGCGAATCTGTGTTTTGGGTTCGCTTTGTATTTTGAGATCGGCGGCAAGTTCCAGCTTTTGGCGGCCCATGTGTAACTGGCGCAGGAGCAAGCCAGCGCCGAAGATAACGCCACGGTCGTCGGCCCCGGTGACGGTGGCAATAGGCCGGTCTGTTTCGTGCGGAGAGGTGAGGGTGAAGGCTTCAGCGGCTGATTGTTTTCCAGTCTTTAGCAGGATGGCGGGACCGCTGGGGGGCAGGACGGAAGAGACAGGGAGCCGCAATTGGGTCCGTTTTGTAATTTCCTCGCTCAGCATGCGGGCGGCGGTTTTCTGGGGGACGGAGGCTGTGGGCGGGAGCACGATGGTGGCGTTGCGGAAGTCGAGCGCCGTAGCGCTGATCGCCGTGGTGAGGAGAAGGAAGAAGACCGGTTTCATCACTACGAGATTATATGCCCGGGGAGAGGGCAGCCGCTACCTGTTTCTGACCAAACTTGAAAAACCGGAATTACATTCCGAAATTTCATGTTTCTATGGTATCTGATTTTTATACAGGTACTTACAGCCACGACATAGCTGATGGTGTGTTTCGGGGAGCCTTGGTGTGCGCATTTGGTGGTATTATGAAAATTCGGAATACAATTCCGACATTTCTCATTTTATGCAGAGGCCTGTCTATGCCGCACATATTAAACGACTTCTTGAGCAGTTCCCTGTTGTAGCTTTAGTGGGACCGCGTCAATGTGGCAAGACTACACTCGCTCTGGAGGTTGGCGCGGAGCGGAATCCGGCCTTCGAAGAGAACCGATTTGACCTGGAATCGCCTGCCAGCCGGGCCCGGCTGGAGAATCCGGAGCAAGCGCTGAGCCACCTGCGGGGACTGGTGGTGATCGATGAGATTCAGCACCAGCCGGAGTTGTTTCCGCTCCTCAGGGTACTGGCGGATCGACCGGGGATGCCTGCGCAGTTCCTCGTTTTGGGGAGCGCTTCGCCCTGGTTGTTGAAGGGCGTCTCGGAGTCGCTGGCGGGCCGGGTGGCAGTGGTGGAAATGGGCGGTTTCGACCTTACGGAGACCGGCCCGGAGAACTGGCGGGACCTGTGGCTTCGCGGTGGGTTTCCTCGTTCTTATCTAGCTACCAGCGATGCGGCCAGTTTCGAGTGGCGAGAGCAATTCGTACAAACCTTTCTGACGCTGGACCTTCCGCAACTGGGAATCACGATTCCCTCGGCGCAGATGCGGCGATTCTGGATCATGATGGCCCACTACCATGCGCAGACCTGGAACAGCGCGGAGATTGCGGGGTCATTGGGGATCAGCGATAAGACGGCGCGGCATTACCTGGACATTCTGACTGGGGCGTTCATGGTGCGTCAGCTGTTGCCGTGGACGGAGAATGTGGGCAAGCGTCTGCGTCGCGCCCCGAAGGTTTATCTTCGCGACAGCGGCATTTTCCATTCGCTGATGAGTCTGCCGGGCTGGGCGACCCTGGAATCGCATCCGAAGCTGGGCGCGTCGTGGGAGGGTTTTGCTCTGGAGCAGACTTTGCGCGCCTGGAAGGTCCCGAATGGCGAGGCCTTCTACTGGGCGGTGCATAACGGGCCTGAAATGGATCTTCTGTTGTTCCGGGGTGGCAAACGGATCGGCGTGGAGTTCAAATTTGCCGATGCGCCGGTGGCCACGCGGTCCATGCGTGCCGCAAAGAAACTTCTGCGGCTGGACCGGATCATCGTGATCTACCCCGGGACGGCGCGCTACCAGATGGGAGACGGCATGGAGGCGATGTCGATTGCCGACATGATTGCAAATCCGCCCGAGGTGGCCGTGGCGGCATCGTGAGTGCGTCCGTCTACAGAGGGCGATTTGCGCCATCGCCGACCGGGCCGCTGCATTTTGGGTCATTGGTGGCGGCTCTCGCCAGCTATTTGGATGCGCGGGCGGTGGGAGGGGAGTGGCTGGTTCGCATAGAAGATGTGGATACCCCACGGACGATGGCAGGGGCGGATCAGGAGATTCTGCGGGCGCTGGAACGGTTCGGCCTCGAATGGGATGGCCCGGTGGTTTATCAGAGTTCCCGGACCGGGTTATACCGGGCTGCTCTGGATTATCTGAGATCTGAGGGTTGGGCCTACGCGTGTTCGTGCTCACGGCGGGAGGTCGGCGGGCCAGTGTATCCGGGCACCTGTCGCAGCGGAGGGGCGGATCAGACGAAGCCCCTGGCCTGGCGGGTGCGGGTGGAAGGTACTGAAGTCGGATTTGAGGACCGGCTTCTGGGGTGGCAGTCGCAGAATCTGGAACGAGAGGCAGGAGACTTCGTGGTTCTGCGCGCCGATGGGCTCTTTGCCTACCAACTGGCAGTGGTGATGGACGACGCCGAGCAGGGAGTGACTGACGTTGTTCGCGGGGCCGATCTGCTGGATTCGACACCAAGGCAAATTCATCTTCAGCGACTGATGGGATACGGGCTGTCGCGATACCTTCATTTGCCGGTGGCAACCAACGACGCCGGAGAGAAGCTGAGTAAACAGACACTTGCACCGCCGCTGGACACATCGGCGCCGGCCAGGGAATTACGGGAAGCGTTGAGATTCCTTGGGCAGCAGGAGGGTGCGGGCTCAACGTCAGTCGAGATTCTGCGGACCGCTGTGGCGAACTGGAACCCCGCCGCGATTCCAAAGCTGGTCGCAGTGAAGCGGCCTAATTCGCAGCACGACTGATCCGGTCTCTCAGGCCAGCCCACTCAGGTGTGTCCGGGGGCAGTTCGATCGCGATCCAATCCAGGCATTGTTGATCGAGTTCGTGCAGTCTGCCATAGAGCTGCCCCGCGTAGGTAGCAGGGTCACCCGGCATATTGGAAGCATCGAGCCGTACACCGTGGCCTTCGAGCGGCGAATCGCCAATCACGACCCGCGTACGGGGACTATAGTGCTTTGGGTGCTGGCCGGGAGATTCTTCGCCCGCACCGACATCTACGGGACCGATTACGCCCTCAATCTGCGTGCGGGAGATCATCCCGGGGCGCAGGATTCGCGGATTGAGTCCCGATAGCGAGATCACGGTACTTTCGATGCCGACGGTGCAGGGTCCGCCATCGAGGACGAAATCGACTGCGGAACCGAGGCCATCGCGAACGTGTTGAGCAGTTGTTGGAGAAAGCTGAGTGAAACGGTTCGCGCTGGGAGCGGCCAGCGGAACTCCCGCAGCCTCAATCACCGCCAGAGCTACGGGATGCGAAGGCATGCGTAACGCCACGCTGGGTAAACCGGCGGTCACAATATCGGGAACGATTGGGTGCTTCGGAACGATGATAGTCAAGGGCCCGGGCCAGAAATGGGTGGCCAGCCGATCGGCCTCGGGCGGCCAGTTGAGCGCGAGTTCTTTCGCCATCGCCACGTTTGAGACGTGAACAATCAGAGGGTTGGAGGCTGGTCTGCCTTTGGCCTCGAAGATCCGCCGCACAGCAGCCTCGTCAAGAGCGTTGGCAGCCAGCCCATAAACCGTCTCCGTGGGAATCGCAACCAGTTTGCCGGCACGCAGTAACTCAGCAGCGCGCGCGATTTCTTCCGACATGGCGGGCTAGTCCTCCATGTCGTCAGCGCCCACCCCGGCGGTTCGGCCGGTCTTGCGCCAGACGAGGAAGGCGTGCTGCAATTCTTCCATATCGCCGTCGAGCACCTTATCGACATCGCCGATGGAGAGCTTGGTGCGGTGATCTTTGATCATCCGGTAGGGTGCCAAAACGTAGCTCCGAATCTGGCTGCCGAAGTTGATCTCGAGCTTCGAGGCTTCGGTCTTGCGCGTCTCTTCACGCTTCTTTTCCAGTTCGTGCTCATACATGCGGGCACGCAGTTGTTTCATGGCGCTGTCGCGGTTCTTATGCTGCGACCGTTCGTTCTGGCACTGCACCACGATGCCAGTCGGGAAGTGCGTGATGCGAACGGCGGAGTCCGTCATGTTGACATGCTGACCGCCGGCACCACCGGCGCGGAAGGTGTCGATACGGAGATCTTCCAGCTTGATATCGATCTTGATCTCGTCGTCAATCTGGGGAAAGACGAAGACGGAGGCAAACGAGGTATGTCGTCGCGCGGCGGAATCGAAGGGCGAAATGCGGACCAGGCGGTGCACGCCGATCTCGGACTGAAGAAGCCCGTAGGCGTTGACGCCATTCACCTCAAATGTGGCCGATTTGATGCCGGCCCCTTCGCCTTCCTGGCGATCTGTAATGACAGTCCCGAACTTATTGCGTTCGCACCAGCGAAGGTACATGCGCAGCAGCATTTCCGCCCAGTCCTGCGACTCCGTGCCACCGGCACCGGGATGAATCGTGACAATGGCAGGAAGCTGGGCATTTTCGCCCGATAGCAGCATCTGCGTTTCGAGCTTTGCCAGCAACTCCGCGAAGCCTTTCAGTTCGCGGCCGATGTCGCCGGAAACGTCCTCGCCTTCGCGGGCGAGTTCGAACAGGGTTTCAATGTCGTCAGTGTGGCCGGCAATCTTCGCGTCGGATTCCACCGCTTCCTCAAGACGTTTACGGTCCTGCATGACTTTCTGGCTGCGTTCGGGATTCGACCAGAAGTCAGGCGCGGAGATCTGTTCCGCGAGGGACTCTATCTCTTTTGACTTTTTTGGCGCGTCAAAGATAACTCCGCACGGCAGATGCCTGTTCACGGAGGGGCGCGTATTCGCGTTCAAGTTCTTCGAGCGTCATAGGGTTGAAACACCCAGTTTACAGGATGTATCTCCTGCAATGTCGAAGGTTATACAGCCGACGCGAAAAACCGTACTCCTTGAATTTTTTAATGTCAAGGTAATGTTCGTACTGTTTCGCGACACTCCATAAACGAATCGGTGCCGCGCGCCCCGTATTTTGGACAGAAAGTCTGCCTTCGGCAGACGGCGCGACAGGCCCGACACAACGGAGGAGTGTTCATGCAAAAGAAGATTTCAGCCATCGGGCTGTTGATGCTTGCAGCCACGCTGGCGACGGGCATCGCACAGGCGCAAACCGTCGCGATTGCGCCGACAGGCTACATTACAGCCGGTCCCGGCGGGACGGTTCAGTTTTCAGCCACAGTGACCGGGGCGACCGGCGACATGTCGACGACACCAATCTGGATGGCGGGCGGAGTTGTCGGGGGCAATACAACCGTTGGAACGATTACGCAGGCGGGCCTGTTTACCGCACCGACGACGATGCCTCCCTCGGGAATGACGGTTATCGGTGTTGGGCTGGCGGGGCACAAGGGCGCTCTGGCCACCGGTTACGTATATCTACTCGGCGCGGGGCCGCAGATCACCTCGGTATCACCCAACCCTCTGCCGGCAGGCAGCTTTACGGTCACGATCACGGGGAGCGGCTTCCTCACCGGCGCGGTGGTATGGGACGGCAATGTGCAGCTATCCACGGTTTCGATAACACCGAACATCATCAAAGCCAGCGGCTATCAGCCGCCGGCAAGCAGTACGACATTTGCTGTCCGGAACCCCTCCACCATATTTGGCAATACGATTACCGTCCCGGTGACGGGAGCCAGCGGCAACACCGGAAGTACTGGTGGCACCGGAGGTACCGGCGGAGGTGTAGCGGGACCAGTGATTGCTCCGCTTTCTGCGACTCTGGCACTAGGTGCCACGCAACAATTCACCGCACCGGGCGCAACCAGTTGGCTGGCCGTCGCCGGTACTGTGACCTCAGCCGGCCTGTATACGGCCCCCGCTGTCATGCCTTCCTCCGGCACCGATACGGTGACAGCAAAGAACTCTAGTGGTCAGTCCGTGGCGAATATCACGCTGGTGAGCAATGTGCCTCCGACCGCAGTTTCCGTCAGCACTTCGCCTCTGCCGCTCGGAGTATTTTCCACCACCCTGACGGGAACAGGCTTCACAGCCGCATCGAAGGCGCAGCTTGGTGGTGTGGCATTGACTACTGCTTACGTGAATCCGACGACCCTGACCATCTCCGGTTTCGCTGGACCAGCAAGCTCCGCCAATCTGACGGTTGCAAACGGACCAATTGTCTCGGCACCCCTGGTGGTGCCAATCGGCGTGCAGAACCCGATGGTCTCGGCCTCGGCCGCGCGGCGGTTTCTGGAGCAGGCGGCCTTCGGCCCGACTCCAGCGGACGCGGCACACGTCCAGACAATTGGCTTCGATGCCTGGATTGACGAACAACTGGCGATGCCGGTAATTTCAGACTACTCCACGGTTGGCGGAAGTCAGGGGGGAATCCCCAACAAGTTTCTGGCGAACGCCGTTACCAATCCAGACCAGTTGCGGCAACGGGTTTCATTCGCGCTCAGCCAGATCTTCGTGATCTCCATCACCAAGATCATCTGGAACGGCGATATGATCCCGTATGAGGACATGTTGATCAACGACGCGTTCACGAATTACCGGAAGATTCTGGGTGACGTGACCACCAGTCCCGGTATGGGCTACTACCTCGACATGGCAAACAATGCCAAGGCGAATCCCGCAGCCGGAACAGCTGCCAACGAGAATTATGCGCGTGAAGTCATGCAGCTTTTCAGCATGGGCGATGTCCTGCTGAACCAGGACGGCACAGTACAGATTGATCCCTCGACGAACCTGCCTGCTGCCGCTTACCTGCAGCCGAATATCTCTGAACTTGCACGGGTGTTTACCGGCTGGACGTATTCGCACCTGAGCGGAAAGATCAGTTTTCCCTCGTACATCGATTCGAGCGGCCCCATGGTGCCCTATACGCCAATGCATGACTTCGGTTCCAAGTCATTACTCATGGGCTACGTCGCGCCAGCGAATCTGACGCCGCAGCAGGATCTTACGGCCGCGCTCGACAACATCGCCAGCCATCCGAACGTGGCACCCTTCATTTCGAAGCAACTGATTCAGCACCTGGTGAAGAGCAATCCGAGTCCGGCATATGTGAAGCGTGTGGCGCAGGCTTTCCTGCAGAGCAACGGCGACATGCCGACCATCATCAAGGCGATTCTGCTGGATCAGGAAGCGCGCGCCAATGATGCCGGCGGCGCCGACCAGCCCACTGACGGGCATCTTCAGGAACCAGCATTGTTCCTGCCGGCATTGGTCCGAGCCTTCAGCGGCACCATGACGACGGCGAACTACTATGCACAGACACTTGCCGCGCTGGGAGAAGACATTTACAACCCGGCCAGCGTCTTCAATTATTTCTCGCCGGGCTATACGGTAGCGGGAACGGGTGGCTTGAAGGGACCTGAGTTCCAGATCAACAATCCGAACGCAGCAATCCTGCGGGAAAATCTGGTGGCGCAATTATTCTCCCAGTATTCAAATCCCGTGCAGAGTAACGGTCCGGGTACGACGCTCGATCTGACACCCTTCCTGGCGCTGGCACCGACGCCCGCGACGCTGGTGAGCGCACTCGATCTGACATTGACCCATGGCACTATGCCGGCGGCACTGAATCAAATCATCACCAATGCTGTCACGGGGGACCAGAACGGCAATCTTCATCGCGTGGAGACGGCCTGTTATCTGATTCTGATGTCAAACTACTACAACGTCTGGCACTAAAAGCGGCGCAGATCTTAAACCTATAAAACAAGACCCAGGAGGAATACAAAAATGCTGATCAAATCCAGACGTGATTTTCTGAAAGCCGCCGTCACATCGGTGGGTGCATTAGGAGCTCTTTCCAAATTCGGAGAAATGAATCTGCTGGCGGGTGGAAATTCACCCTACCAGGCGCTGGTGTGCATCTACCTTGCCGGCGGCAATGACGGTCACAACATGGTGATACCGGTCGACGCCGCGGGATACGGCCTCTATGCGCAGGCCCGGCAGCATCTGGCGATGCCACAGGCTAAGCTGAACATGATTGCCAACGGCGGAGCTGCGTACGGACTGCATCCGAACATGCCGGAGATCGCAGCGCTTTATAACAACGGCAACGCGGCGATTGTCGCCAATGTAGGCATGCTGGTGCAACCCACCACGCGGCAGATCTTCCAGAGTCAGAATCTGGCGAAACTGCCTTCTCAGCTGTTCTCTCATTCGGACCAGACGAACCAGTGGCAGGCGGCAATTCCCACTGGCACGGCTTCCACTGGCTGGGGCGGCCGCGTGGAAGACAATCTGACGCCGACATATAACGCCGGGGCGAGCTTTACGCCGGTAACGGCAACTACCGGTTGCGGACTGTTCTGCAATGGTGCGAACACTTTCGCGGCCACCGTGCCGGTGGGTGGGGCATCGCTTCTCTCAGGCGTGACTACCCAGGGTCGGCTTGCGGCGGTTCAGCAGCTCATGCAGTTCGACAACGGCCTGAAGCTGGTGACCGCGGCGAACGCCAACCTGAATCGCGGCGTCGGCTTCTCCACCACTCTGACGAACGCGCTGAAAACTGCGGTGGTCAATACGGTGTTCCCGAATACGCTGATCGGTCAGCAATTGAAGACCGTGGCGCAGATCATGAGCATTCGCGCGGCGCTCGGTATCGGACGGCAGATCTTCTTCTGCCAGTTGGGAGGCTTCGATACTCACGGCGCTCAGACCAACGTATTCAACAACGACCTGACTCAGGGGCAGGACGATCTGCTTCAGCAGCTGAGCCAGGCGGTGGGTGCGTTTTACAAGGCAACACAGGAAGTCGGTACCGATACGAACACCACGACGTTTACTGCCTCGGAATTCGGCCGCACGCTGCAACCCAACGGCAGCATCGGCACCGACCATGCCTGGGGCAGCCATCACTTCGTCATCGGCACTGGCGCACAGAGCGGCGGCTCACTGCAGGGTGGCAAGATCTGGGGTACTTTCCCGTCTCTCGCGCTGGGCGGTCCGGACGATGCGAACAATCGCGGCACGCTGATTCCGTCCACTTCCGTGGATCAGTATGCGGCGACCATGGCGCAGTGGTTCGGCGTGAGCGCCGCTAACGTTCCGTCCATCTTCCCGTACGTCGGCAATTTTGCGACGTCCAACCTTGGGTTCCTCGGCTAAGACGAAGTTCCTCCGTCTGGCTGAGTTTGCGGCGCGTGGGGCGCATCGGAGAATCCGCCCCGCGCGCCGATTTTTTTGGTGGGGCTGTCTCGCCTTAGTAGAAAGTGCCGTGCCGGGCGGCACCAAGTTTGCGCGCCTCGTGGACCAGGTGGCCCTGATGGTCGCGATAGTCGACGGAATAACAGCTGTCGCTGTGAGGCGCGTCGGGGTGTTGAAATACCACAGTGGTACCAACGCTCTTCAGCACCGCCACGGTGACGAAATCGGGGAGCGGCACGCAGCCGACGGAGACTGTGCCATCGGCACCCGCGGCGGCCTTCTTCAGTAACTCGCTCGGCTCGGCGCGCTCGCGGAACTGCGACATCTTCTTGACCCAGAGAATCTCCACGTTGATCGCCAGCGTAACCAAGCAGAGAAGGGCGGTGACGGAGTAACGCCCGCGCTCAACGAGTCGGGCAATTGCCGTGCCAAAGAGCCACGCAAGTCCTGCGCTCGCGAGATACGTCAGGCGGCTGGGGAGTTGCAGCATGTAGGTCAGGAAGCAGAATGGCACCAGCGCCAGCAGCATCCAGATCATGGCGGCAGCGGCGCGACGGCGGTCAGAGGGTCGACCGAGCCAGAGTAAGATCGCGATAGCCAGCAGACCCCAGGGAAAGAGCAGTTTCCACCAGCTGTTCAGCAGGATATGAAGCCACGGCGCGGAAAGTGAAAACCGGGCGTCCTGATGGCCCATCCCGCTCACCCGATTCATCCAGATCCACAACACATACGCCAGAGCAATAGCGAGAAACGGAGTTGCACCCGCGAGCCCTCGCTTCAGGAGCTTCCGCTCGGATGCGACGGGGATCAGCATGAGCGCGGCAAAGATCCAGACGGATTCCTTCGACGGGACGGCCAGCAGGAACGATAAGATGGCGATCGCGTAGCACTTCCACTGGCCACCCTGCAGCCATCTCACCCAACAGACCCACGCCGCCATGCCAAAGAGAAAGACCAGCAGATCGCCCGCCGCGGCCGGCCACATGATGGCTTCCTGGTGGCCCTCCTGAATGGCGAAAAAGGCGGCGGCCCAGAAGGCGGTGGCTCCGCCGATCTCGGTCCAAGTGCCACTGGCATAGACAAGGAGAACGCAGCACACGTGCAATAGGATGCCTGCGGCATAGAAGGCCACGGGAGTGAAGCCGAAAACGCGGTCGAGCAAAGCGCTCATCAGCATGTAGGTGGCTCGGGAGCGCAATTCCAGGTTGTGGAAGAGCGGCGTCCAGCCCTGAGCGGCAAAATCGCGGGCGAGCGCAATCTGGTGGTAATCGTCCACGATGAACGGCAGGGTCAGTGCGGGCAGATAAGCGATGACCGCGAGGGCTACGAGAATGACGACACGCCAGCGGGTGGAGAGAAAAGGCATCCGAATGGAACACCGATTCTAACAGGGCGAGGTGTGGGCCGTCAGCGGACAACCAGGCGGGCCCTGGGGAACGCAAACTTACGTCCGACCTCGTCCACCGCGGAAATCTGGCTGGTGTATTCTCCAGGCGGCACATCTTTCAATGGCACCGAGAATTGCACCGGCACTGCTTCGGGACGCGTGGCGATGACCTGAGTTGCATCGATTGGCCCCACTTCAAATGCCCGCACGCCGTTCCTGTTGAACAGGCTCATGCTGACCTTGACACGCCGCTCTTTAGTATTGGCCGGGTCCGGCAGCGCATCATAGACGTCAAAGTTGACGTACAGGGTCTGCGAGCGGCGGAAGACCTTGGTGACGTTCGGAATAACCTTCTCCGTGCCGACGACAAGGGGATTGGCCGCCAGCGTCTGGCGTGATGCTCGTTCGGCTGAACCTACAGCGGACGCTACCGGGTTGCGCTGGTTGCTCCAGATGATTGAACTGAGCTTCAGGCCATGCGTGTCCGCCGCCAGATCGGGAACCACGAAACGGGTCTCAAACGTACCCATCTTGCCTGTGACGTTTTCACGCACCACGAACTTCAGGTGATAGGTTCCTGGCTGGAGCGTGAAGCCCGCGTCGTACTGGTATGTGCCTTTGGTGGCGCGCTCGGCATTGGTGCCATCGAGCTTGATTTTGATGTTATCGCGGACATTGCCGACCGGTGCGCGGGTCTCGTCCTGCACCTGGCCTGCGAAATCGAGCTGCGTTTCCAGAGCGCCGCCCTTCTGAGCGGTCGCCACCACGGAACCCGGGACGCGAATCGAGGCCGGAACATAATATGCGGTAGGCGAAATACGGAAATAATCGAGCTGCAGAACCAGCGGCAGATCAGTCACCGGGTCGCCGGAGGACAGCGCCTGGGTCAGCTGGTATTCTTTGTCCTCACCGTTCATCTTCTGCCAGTTCTTATCGGCGTAGTAACCTTCGCGGCCTTCCAGTTTTGCGCCGGCTATCTTACTGTTCAGCTTGTAAGTGATTTTGCGGTATTTGCCATCATCCTTATCGTTATTGCTGTAATAGCCGATCAGGTAGTAGCTGCTCATCGCCTTTTGCACGCCCTGGATTGCAACGCTCAGGTTATTCGTGTCCACAAAGAGCTTGCCGCCTGTATCGGCCGCGAGCGAGTTGAGCGTGTCCTGCGATGCGTTGATGCCGGCACGCTGCGAGTTGTAGGCCGAACCGTTATAGAGACCCGCGCCACGCGGGCCTGCGGTGCTGGCACCGCCGCCGGGAGGGTCCGCCATCAGGCCACGGGCGTCAATCGGGAAGATCGCCATGTTGGCCTTCTCGGCCAGGTTGATGGTGGCTTCCAACTGCGCCTGGTTTTCCATGCCGGTGCCTGAGACGCCCGATGAAAAGTAGATCAAAGCCTTCTTCTCCGGGAAGCTCTTGAGCATCTTCGCCACCTGGCCTATAGCGATCAGCTTCTTGTCGGTGTTGTAGACGTTGAATTCGCTTTCGTCGGCCACAAAGGCCGCGCCCGTATCGGCTCCGTTCTCGTCTCCTGTATCCGCCAAAGCTGCCAGTTCTGATGCTTCGCCGATCGGCAATTGCCGGATCACGGTGGTCAGCATGTCGCGATCATCCGTGAAATCGCTGAGGACAATCGGTGTACTGGCGTAGAGAATGATGGCCACCAGATCGTCCTTCGTGATGTGCTTCTGCAGATAATCGAGCGCCGCTTCCTGCGAACGCAGTTGCTCAGGAATTCCCATGGAAGAGAAATCGAGATAGAACACCATCAGGCGCTTGTCTTTGAAGTGCAGCTGGCCGGGTGTGGGCGAAGTCAGCTCGGCTTTGGGTTTCTCCGGCAGCTTCAGTTCGTCGGAAAGCTTCAGTTCTTCCGGCGGCTCCGGTTCCATGCCGAGTTCCTGATACTCGAACACGGAAATCTTCTGCGCCTTGCCGTCTTCGTAAACCGTGAAGTCGCTCTCCTTCAGGTTCGGGATCAGGTTGCCGGACTTATCTTTCACTGTGATATCGGCGATGACCAGGTTGGTGTTCGATTTGAACAGAACGGGCCCGTCCGCCGCGGGTTTTGCACCGGCAGGCGCGGCGGGTGGCGCTGCAGGAGCAGTTGTGGCAGGTGCGGGTGCGCCCTGCTGGGCGATGGCCGGTGCCAGCAACACGGCCCCGGTGGTGGCCAGAATGATGAGGCCGGCGTTCCGCAGAAAGGTTAAGCGCATCAGAAAGAAAACCTCAGATTCATGGATACCGAACGCATTGCGGAGGCTCCGGTGGCAAGGCCGAAGGTATTGGACGACAGGTTGGTGCCAAAGCCGGAGATTGTGGGATGGTTCAGCACGTTGTTTGCGTTCAGCTGGAAGGCCAGCGTGCGTTGCGATGCTTCGTTGCCCAGCCGGAAGGTGCGCCGGAAGTTCATATTGAAACTTGAATGCGGCAGGCCGGGAATCGTGTTGCGGCCGGCGTTGCCGAACTGCCCCGGCAACGGCGTAGTGAAGGCTGCGGTATTAAAGTAGGGAAAGCCGGGCGCGTCAATCGGCAGCCCCGTGGCCTGAGCGCGTAACGTGCCGCCGATGGCGCCACCTCCGCCCAGGTTGGAAAGGTTGCCTGACACCGTGGCGGTTGCCGGCGTGCCGGAAGTGAGGTTGAAGGAGCCATTGGTCGCCCAGCCCCGCATCCACGTTGTGTACCACTTCGTGTTGCGCATCCTGCCACGCACGCCCACCGGCGACGTGTACTGGAAGGTTGTGGAGAGATTATGCGGCTGCGCGAAGCTCGAAAGCCCGCGTTCCAGACTCACATTGTTGATGTACTGGACGACGGTGCCGCCAGGGCCATTGAAGCTGGAAACATCGTCGATTGATTTCGAGTAAGTGTAGAGCGCGGTAGCGGCCATGCCGCCGGTCAGACGTTTGGTCAGTCGAATTTGCCCGGCGTGATAAATGGAATTGCCGTTCGACGTCTGATAAGTGAACTGCGCCGCGGTCGGAATGGGCAGCGCGCCGGTGAGCGACCGGTTGGGTGCTTCCACAATGCCGAGGCGCGTGCCCTTCGTACCGATGTACTCCCCTTCGGCGAGCACGCCCCATTTGAGGGATTCGGAAAGCGTCGCGTTCCATGTCTGCGCGTAAGAAAGCCGGTAGTTGGGGTCAATCGCGTAGGAATCGGTGGTGGTGATGGTGGATGGCCCGAAGAATCCATTCTGAAGTGTCAGCGGGTTCCCTATCCCCTGGGTGCTGAACGATTGTGCGTTCACGAATGGCGGCTGGGACCCCATCTGGCTGGCGATCTGGTTATACGCCGAACCGCTGTAAAAGATGCTGTAGCCAAAGCGCGTGGTGAGACTGTGTTTCTGCGACGGCCGCCAGGCAAGAGCGAGGCGGGGCGAAAACGCCTTCTTATCCGAACGCACCAGGCTGGAGGGAAGATCATCGCCACCGAAAGGATTCTTCATCCCCGGGGTGACCACCGCGACGGCAGTCATTGTGGGGTTCATGACGACGTTCGCCAGATTGCCGCGTAACTCTGTATCGGGAGAGAAGTACTCGTAGCGCACGCCGATGTTCAGGGTCATGCCCTGTGAAAAGCGGAAATCGTCCTGAGCGTAGCCGCTCATGTTGTGCTGACGGAAGTAGCGGTTGGTGGAGCCGAATTGCAGTGAACTGGAGGCCGGAAGTCCCAGCAGGAAGTCGGCAAAGTCATAGCCGGTGCCGGTGAGAGGCGTCCCCGTGGGGCCAGTCTGGCTGGTCAGCAGGCCGGTGAAGCTGAAAGAGCCGCGCGTGTTCGAGTAACTCAGGTTATTGAACTGTTGTTTCTGATAACTGAAGCCGAAGGAGAAATTGTGCTTGCGGCCCAGGATGTAGGTGAAGGTGTCGGTAAAGCCCGTCGTCTGCGGGCGGCTCGTGCTCATGTTGCCATCGCTGATGCCACCGAAATTCGTAAAGCGAATGGACGGCGGACCCCAGGCGTTGGGGTCCTGCGTGGTTCCGCTGATTCCAAGAGCAGCGGCCACGTTTGATCTCCCGGCAAAATACGGCGAGCTGTTGGAAAGGTTCCGGCTGAAACTCAAATTGGCGGAATTGCTGATGCGGGATTTGAAGCTATGGCTCCAGCCGAGAGAACTGCTGATCCCGCTACCGGTGGAAGTGTCTTTGAATTCTCCGTAGTTGGCCAGCGAATAAGAATCCCGAGTCTGGTATTGGATATTGGTATTCACCCGGTCTTTATTGCTGAGCGGCGCATTGATCCGGACGCCGAAACTTTGGCTGTTCGAGGGCGTGTTGGCCACCAGGCGGAAATTCTGCACCAGCAGGTTACTGTAAGTGGGTGTCGGGAAATACTGCAACAGGCCAAGCGCCGCCTGGCTGATGCGGCTTGCCTGAATGGTGTTATTCGCGAAAGGGAGACCGCTGGTCGGGTCATAGATCACCGTCGGCCTGCTCAGCGTATTGAAGTTGCCGGAAAGCACGGATGCCGTGGGGACCGTAGAGAGGCTGTCGATGCCCTGGAGGTTGTGCGAGCCGGAATAGCTCAGGCTGTACTGTATCCGGGTCCACTTGACGACGTGGGGAATCACCAGAGGGCCACCCAAAGTGGCCGAGTAGCTGTTTGTCATGGCCTGAGGCTTCTGCGCCGCCGTGCCGTTCAGGCTGAAAGGTGCGGCATTCAGGGCCGAATTCGTACCGCTCCACGAGAGCGTTCCCGTCGGCTTGTAGGGATTTTTCCGGCGGTTTCCCATCTGATTGAACTGGCCGCCGAAGGCGCCGCGCAGGCTGGGTGTGGAGCCACCGCGTCCGCCGCCACCACCCCCGCCCCGACCACCTCCGCCTCCGCCCCCTCCGCCACCACCTCCGCGGCCACCGCCACCACCGCCACCACCGCCGGGAGTGAAGCCGCCGCCACCTCCGCCAGGTATGGCCGATGCGCCAATATCGAAACCGCCGTTAATCGCCGCCGCGCCGAAACCGCCGAGACCCAGCGAATCGTTCGTGACCGAAGTCATACCGAGCGCCAGGCCCAGGTTGCCCGCGAGCGAGGAGCTGTCGAGGCCCGCCGAAGCCGAATTCGTGTTCCCGCCGCCGGCTTGTCCGCCGGCACCGCCACGGCCACCGGCCTGTGCCATCATTCTCTGCCGGGTAGCCTCATCAATGCTCGATTGGGCCAGGCCGCCGCTGGTGCTGCCATTCACCAGGAAAGCTTCGTCGCCTGCCGTGTCGTCAAAAGACGGCGGGAGATTGGTCGGGGCGGGCGATGTTGCGTTAACGTCGGTCGCCGGTGTGGCGTTTGGCTGCCCATTGGGAGCGGTGGCTCTTAATTGGGCATTCTGGAAGCCACGGCCCGGGGTTGCTGCCGCAATCTGTGCTCCGGATCCACCGGATGCTCCCGCTGCGCCACTGGCCCCGGCTGCGCCGCGACCGCCTGCCTGGGGACCACCGGGTCCACCAAAGCCGCCGGGCCCCCCGGGCCCTCCACGCCCGCCGCCAAAACCGCCACGTCCCCCGCCGCGCCCACCGCGTCCGCCTCCGCCAGCCTGAGCACCCGCCGCCTGGGCCGCTGCTGCCGCCGCAACAGCTCCGGCGGTGGCCTGATCGCTTGTTTCGGGTCCACCGGCCTGGCCCAAACGCTCCCGCAACTTCGGCATTTCCAGAGCCCATTCCTGTCTGGCCGGCGTGTCGGCAATGGTTACCTTGCCTGTGGACGTTGTAAACTCGAACATCTCAACGGCCACGTCCCAGGTGCCGGGTGCCAGGTCCATGGTGTAGCGCCCGGCTTCGTCGGTATAGGCAATCACTTTCGTCTCACCCTGTTTGGCGGTCACCATGGCACCGGGAACGGGTTGATCCGCTGCCCGGACCGCGCCGCCATACTGCGCCGCCTGCGAGAGGCCGCCCAGAGAGAGAATCAATGTTGCAAGTAAAAAAGGACGGGACGGCGCGAGTGTTGGCATATGCTGAGTCAGACCCCGTGAGAGGTAATTATTATTGTCGATGGCCCATGTTTCGTGCCAGGTACCCCGCAAAATTGTGTAAATGGGCGCTGAGATGAGCTTACCTGAACGGCTGGTCGGGTTGCAGCGGTCATTTCGCGTGCGGCGTATGCGGCGATTTTCGGCGACATTTCCCGCCTGGAAGGGACTAAGGATCCTCGATGTGGGCGGAACGCCTGAGATCTGGAGTCTGCTGGCCGGCACCGAGGCTGGCAGGCAGGTAGTGCTCTGCAACATGCCGCGCGCGGACGAAAGCCGCGCCGCGGCGGCCCAGGGGTTCGTGTGGGTGCATGGCGATGGCCGTCACCTCCCGTTTGCGGACCGGGCTTTCGATGTAGTGTTCAGTAATTCGGTGATTGAGCACGTGGGGGACTCTGAAGCGCAGCGGCAATTCGCCGCGGAGGTTGCGCGAACGGGCTGCGGCTACTGGGTCCAGACGCCGAACCGCTACTTCCCTGTTGAAATGCACCTGCTGACTCCGCTGGTCCACCTGATGCCGCAAACATGGCGCGCCTTCATCGTACGGCGGTTCACGGTCTGGCAGTGGCTTCACCGGCCTGCCGAAGACCAGAAGCGCTTCTACATTGAGCACTTCATTGCGGATATCCGGCTGCTCTCCGCCGTGGAGCTGCAACGGCTGTTCCCGGATGCCGTCATTATCCGGGAACGGTTTCTGTTTCTCACGAAGTCGTTGATTGCCTGGCGGCCGCCATCAGCGTGAGGGTAGGTCTCGTCACAAGCGGTCGGTATCGATCTTCCAGTTCTTGACGGCCTTCTTGATGGCGTCCGGTGAAAGGCTCTCGTTGGCGGCCTTCTGGGCGAGGGCGACAAACTCGGCATCCGAGGCAAAACGCAGGCCCACGATCTGTTTGATGGAAAGCCGGCTATCCAGCAGCTTGCCCGTCAGCGCGAAGTGGCGGAGGTTTTCTTCCGCGCGGATGGCGCGGTCCTGTGCTTTCAACGGGAAAACGCGGCAGAAGAAGAACAACAAAACCAGGGCGGCGGAGATCGCCGTAATCAGAGCGGCGTTGTAGAGACGGGAATGATCGTCCAGCGAGTGGATCAGGTTGACCACCGAGCCGATAAAGGTCAGGACGATGATACCGAACAGGACGCCGTGAAAAAGCGGTACGAGTTTTGCGTGTTTTGCGTAGTTTTGTTCTTCCATGATTGTTCCCCAGCACTGATTATAGAGACAAGCGGCGTTAGGACGCGAAACTGATCTGGCAGGTCTGGCCAGGGACCAGACGGATTCGTCGCGAGCCATCGGCATTCGTCGTTCCGGGCTTGGTGCCGGCGGCAGTGCGCACCGAGGCGATTCGGCTGCCCTGCGGGGGGCGCAGGAGGTGTTCACCGGCCAGGCTGGCGCGAAGCGTTGCGCTGACCGGCTTCTTTGCGGCCCACTCGATATCCACCGTGACGCCGCCGCGCGCCCTCAATCCCCGGACGTTGCCCTTACTCCAGGCGGAGGGCAGTGCAGGCAGCAGATCGATGCCACCGTCGTGGCTCTGGAGCAGCATCTCGGCGATTGCCGCCGTACCGCCGAAGTTCCCATCGATTTGGAATATCCATGAATTGCCAGAAGGATGCGTGTCGAAAAGATTAGGCCCGGTGCTGTGCTGCAGCAGCATGGAGACCATTTCCCAGGCTTGGTCGCCGTTGCAGAGACGCGCGGCGAAATTGATGGCCCACGCGCGGCTCCAGCCTGTATAAGCGCCACCGTCTGCGAGGCGTCGGTCCAGCGAGACGCGCGTGGCTTCCCAGAACTGCTGATTTCGACGCGAGGTAAATTCGCTGCCCGGAAACAGCGGGTACATGTGCGACATGTGCCGCTGTCCCGGTGTCTTCTCCTCGAAATCGATGCTCCACTCCTGCAACTGGCCGTGGTTGCCGATTTGATACGGGATCAGTTTGTCGTGCGCGGCTTTGAGCTTTGCGGCAAATTCCGAGTCCGTGCCCAGGATGCCGCTTGCCGCGATGCAGTTCGAGAACAATTCGCGGATGAGGGCGATGTCCATGGTGCAGCCCGCACTGGTGGTCGCGGTCTTGCCTTCCGGCGTTTTGAAATCGTTCTCGGTGGATTGCGACGGGCACGTAGTGAGGTGCCCGGCTTTGTCGTCAATGAGCCAGTCCAGACAGTATTCCGCGGCACCCTTCATGACCGGCCAGGCCTTCGTGCGAAGGAACTCTTTGTCGCCACCGAAGGCGTAGTGCTCCCAGAGATGCGCGCAGAGCCAGGCACCGCTCATGTTCCAGTTGGCCCACGTCGGCGATCCGCTGCCATCTCCCACTGGCGCCGACTGCCGCCAGAGATCCACGTTGTGGTGCGACACCCAACCCTTTGTGCCGTAGTTGACGGCTGACGTCTTCGCGCCGTTCACGCTGAGGTCGCGCACCATCTCGAATAAAGGCTGGTGGCATTCGGACAGATTGCAGGTTTCCGCCGGCCAATAGTTCATCTGGGTGTTGATATTGACGGTCCAGTTGGCGCTCCAGGGTGGACGAACCTGCTCGTTCCAGATGCCCTGGAGGTTGGCGGGCTGCGATCCCGGCCGTGAGCTGGCGATGAGCAGATACCGGCCGTATTGGAAGTAGAGAGCCGCCAGGCCCGGGTCCTGGATCGTTGGGAAAGCCGCCAGTCGCTCGGCGGTGTCCAGGTTGGCGGCCGGCTTCTTTGGCAGTTGCAGGGCCACCCGCCGAAACAATTTTCGATGTTCGGCCAGGTGTGCGGTGCGCAAGGCGGCGAGACCTTTGGCGCGGGCGGCGGTCAATTGCTTACTGCAGGCCGCTGCGATTTCAGATGCAGGGAGGTCCGGCGCATGATCGAAGCCGCGATATCCCGTCCTGGCCGAAATCAGAAGCGTGACGGTGCGGGCTTTTTCGATTCGCAGACGCTGGCCGTCCACCCGCATGGTTCCGCCTGTGGGCATAGCCTCCACCCGTGCTTCGAAGCGCATGCCTTTGCCTTCCGCCGCATCGTAAATCACCGGATTCCTGCTGGAAAGATAATTGGGGTCCACCTGCGCCGCGGCCTTGCCCGTCAAACGCAGCACTCCGCCCGGTTCGGCTACAGATCCGGACTGCACGGGTGAATCGATGGCAAGGGACAAGGTAAGTCCCTCCGGGTTGTCAGTAGTCAGATGCACCACCGCCACCTGATCCGGTGCGGAGACAAAGACCTCGCGGGTGTAGTGGAAACCGCCGCTGCGGTAGGAGACTCCTGCGATAGCGGAATCGAGGTTAAGGTCCCGGCGGTAGTCGGTTGCTTCGCCCGGATGCTCCAGGGACAGGGTGAGATTTCCGAGGGGCTGGTACGACTGGTTGTACGGCCCCTGCATCTTTTTGCATTCCGTATCTGCGGCGACGTAGTCCTTCGCATCGAGAACCAGACGGCGTACTTCCGCGAGGTGCTGCCTGGCGTCGGGATTGTTCCATTCGCGCGGCCCCACGCCGGACCAGAGCGTATCTTCATTCAGTTGCAGTCGCTCTTCGGAGATGCCGCCAAAGACCATAGCCCCCAGACGTCCATTGCCAACCGGCAGAGCGTCGGTCCATTTTACGGCGGGTTGCTTATACCAGAGGGTCGGATACTCCTGGGGATTCCCGCCGGTGGTCTGCGCGGTTGCGATGTTCCCTGCGGTAACGGCCGCGGAAGCACCAGCGACGAACTGTCTGCGTGTGAGGGGTGACATGCCAGGAACAGTATACAGGGGTTTTCCCGCGCCAGGCCGTCCCCGTCCGTCCGATCACATTCCCAGCGGTCGGATCAACTTCAAAGCCGGTCTGGTGTTGTACTCCTGCCGATATTTCTGGTGCGCCGCATCGTCCGGAAAATGCTCAGCCTTCGGATAGGGGTATACGGTCATGGCGTGGAAAGGCAGCGGCTCCACACTGGTGGAGAAAGCGGTATTGGGGTCGCGATCCTTCGCCCAGCCATCGACTTTCAGCAGGTAATCGCGCGTCCAGCCTTCCGGAACCGGCGGAAACGCATCGGCGCGAAAACGCAGCTTCAACTCGTCGCCCGAACCCATAATGATGAGTTTGTCGTCCACATCTTTGGTGAGCTCAAGGACATCTCCGTAGCGGGTGTAGAGACCCTGGGTGGGGTTCCAGTAGGACGTGGCAGACGCGTTTCCGTAGATGTAAGTGTCCGGCTGTTTGCGCTCGGCGTCGATCCGGGATTCCGAGAAGCCGCGAAACTTCAGATCGGCCGACAACAACGCTGCCTCGCGCTGCGTGACGCGCGGCTCGGCGGAGTCCTCGCTGAGAAACACCTCGTCCCAGTAGACGCAAAGGTTCGTGACGATGCGTACTTTGCGGCTGGCGGCTGGGAATTTCAAATCCACCGCGATTGTCTTGGGCTTGCCGGATGGCATCCCCATATCGGAGTTCACAGTCTGCCACTTGCCTGCGGCGTCCTGCATCTGGAGCAACGGCATCACCAGTCCGGCCTTGCTCTCCTGCGAGGCCGCGCGGAACGTACTGCCATCGGGCCAGTCCACCCAGCCGTGCAGGAGCAGAACCGCACTGCCGGATTTTGCCGCTCCGTTGAAATCCATTTCCAGCGTGTGCATCTCCGCAATGCCGGATTCCTTTCTCGCGAAGCCATTGGGATACTGCTGGTCTGTCTTCAGCAGCAGGGGCCGTACGTCCGCAGGCTTACCTTCCCCTGAAAACGCGTGCGCCGCAACCGGATAAATGCGTCGCTTCACGCCGAACAGGCGATCTTCGGGATATGGGGGACCCTTGAACTTCTCGTTGGTATAGATTTCCGTATCCGCCGGATGGTCCACAGCAAAGAGGCGAACCTGGTCGAGATAGGAAACCTCGCTTAACTCTTCGGTAATGCGGACGTCGTAGTAACCGTTCGTTGCCTTCAGTGCGCGGCCAGGGATGGAGACGTACTCGTCGTGATCCACCGGGAAGTACGAGCCATCGCCATCGGCGGCACCGAGGGGGGCAACGCCCAGAACGTCCGTAATGAACTCGAAGCCGCTGCCGTTCCAGGTCCAGATCATCGGGCAGGAGCCAGAAAGCCGCTGGGCCTCTTCGTACTTGTAACTCTTATTCGCCGCTTGCCGGACTTCGTTCTGGATCAACCCATTGGACCAGGTGATGCGCACGGTATCCGCGCTCGCATAGGCTCCCAGATCGAACGTCAGCGGCACGCCATCGTAACGTTGCTTACGATAAAGTGCGCCGGCCTTGATCTCCACTTCCGCGTCCTGCGCCAGTTTCAGGCTCTTGACGCCGGTGAGTTGCACCCGAATCCAGTGCTGCGTGGAAACGGTGCGGTTGTGGCGGAAGTGCACCTTGCCATCCGGTGTCACGTTCGCGCTGTCCATACGTCCGTCGCCGTCAAAATCAGCTTCCATGCGGGTCAGATCGCGCGCGGTGCCGGCGAAGGCTGCGGTCTCATAGTGACCGCCCAGTTGATCCTTGTACAGCACCGGCGCACGGTTCCCGTAGATGACGGCGACATCGAACGCCTTGGTATCCGGCACCGCGCGAAGTTTCCACGCGTCCACAGGGTGCCCGGCGGCGAAAGGAAAATCGGGAGTGCGATCCGCAAAGCCAGCCGCACCCTGATTCCGCATCAGCGAAGGCAAATCGCCCAGCAGGATCAGATCAAGATCGTAATCGTGGTCGTAGTCGACCCAAATCGCCCGTTCAAAGCGGCGTTGCGGCAGTGCGATATCGGCGCGTACGAACTTCCCCCCGGTATTTCGATAGATCGCGGCACCGGTGTCGGTCAAAACGCAGAGATCCATCTGGCCGTCGTTATCGAAGTCGCCGGGTGCGACGAAGATCACGTTTTTCAGACCGGCAAGCCCGGAATCCGCGACCAGCCTGGTGTCCTGTGAATACAGGCTGATGCCGCTTGAAGACCAGACCAGCAGATCCGTCTGCCCTTTACCTGTGGAATAGATCAGGGCTGTACCTGCGGTCTTCGCATCGACAGTGCCTTCCAAAACGGTGTCATCATAGACCGCCTGCACCGCGGGACCCGGAGAAACAGCGCGGGGAGGATCGTAAATCTCCGCATAATTGCACCAGTTAGCGTCTTCCTTGATGGCCGCGTTTTCCTCCTGCTTCTTCAGATCCTGAAATGCCGTCAATTCGCGCGCGGCGTCGTCGGTGCGCCCGGCCAGGCGGTACAGGCTGGATAGCTGATAGTGAGAAGCCGCGAGGGTAGGCTCCAGTTTTTCCGCCTTTTCCATTTCGGCCAGGGCCTCTGCTGCTTTTCCGGCCTGGCGGTAAAGAGCTCCCAGTTGGTAATGGGCGATGGGCTCATCGGGAGTGAGCGTAATCATCCGCTCGAACTGAGCGATCGCCAGGTCCTGTTCGCCTTCGTTCTTGTAGTAAATGCCCAGGTTGAACCAGGTGTGCGGCAGGGATGGGTCGTGCTTCTGCACATCTTTCAGGATCGGTACGGCCGCGGTCGCCTTGTCGGCTCGCAGCAGGGCCAGCGCGTAGTTCAGCTTTTCACGGTCGGAGTTGGGTGCCAGCGCCAGTGCCTTCTTCAGTTCGGCGACGGCTTCCGCGGAAGTAGTTGGGTTTTCGTAGAAGGCCTTGCCCAGATTGCGGCTTTGTTCCAGGCGCGCAGCCACGCTCAGCACCGGAGTACCACGTCCTCCCCGTCGGGAGGCTGCGGGTGCCTGTGCCCGGCTCAATACGGCGATCAGGGCGATGCCGCCAAGCAGCGCCGCCTGTTTGGTTGTTAACACACCTTCAGGATGGCACATACCGCGTCCACGCACAACGCGGCCGCGTGCTTCGATTCGTTGGACAGAACACCCACTGCCGTCTCCACGGTTTCGCGGGAGATCAGGGACATTGCGGCACGCTCACGGCCCACCAGTAACTCGGTCAGGGCGGAACCCGCGGCGATCGAGGCCGTACAGCCACGGACCTTGTAGGCCGCTTCCGCCACACAGCCAGCTTCCATTCGGACCGAGAGACGCAGGATGTCGCCGCAGATGGGATTGGAGACCTCCACCGTGACGGCGGGGGCTGGTAGCTCCCCCACGTTGCGGGGGTTCCGGAAGTGATCGATCAGTTCGGGGCTCACGGTGCGGTACAGCACAAGTGTAAACTGTCTTCTTGCCGATGACTATAGTGGTAGCCGGAATCCTGCGGCGCGATAGCAAAATTCTGATTTGTCGCCGCCGCGCCGATCAACAGCATGCTCTCAAATGGGAGTTCCCGGGTGGCAAGGTGGAGCCGGACGAACTACCTGTGGCCGCGCTGCAGCGGGAACTGCGAGAAGAACTCGGCATCGAAGCCGAGCTCCCAGGTGAGCTGACGCGTTATGAGTTTGCCTATCCGGGAAAGCAGCCCATCCTGCTTGTTTTCATGGCGGTCCCTGCATGGCAAGGCGAGATAAAAAACCTCATTTTCGATACCATCGTCTGGGAAGACGCAGGCAATCTGCCCCGCTACGATTTCCTCGAAGGCGATGTCCCATTCCTCGTTTCCGGCTTACTGAACACCTGAAGCCGAGCCGCCATACGCGCAAAAGGTAATACAACGAACGGCATCTGTCTATGTATAGGGGTTACCGGTAACAGTACGGTTTACAGCCCAAAGAGAGTCTGTCCCTGAGGTGGCATCCGATGTTAATACTGTTTCAGGCCCTCAGCAGATGCCATTGGATACAAGTCGCTTCGAGACACCGCGCCAGACCGCATGGCCCTGGCGCGCCGGGCTCGTCGTGGATGACGCGCAACTCGCCGGCGAAATCGCCGCCGCGCTGGCCGAAGTCAGAGCCACGTGCGTGTTCCAGGTTCAGGCGTCTGCACCACTGAGTGAAATCAACGCTTTAATTGAGCGTGACCGCCCCGATCTGTTGTTCGTGGAACTGGCGGCAACCTCTGTCCCTTCCCGGCAGTGGATGAACTCCGTTCAAACCGCGGACGGCGTACCAGTGGTGGCAGCGGTCCATGCCAGTCCTGATCCCGAGCACATGATCGCCGCGCTCCGCGCGGGTGCAAATGAGTTTCTGAGCCAGCCAATCCAGCCCGCCATTTTCGACGCGATGACGAGAATTGCGGCCCGTCTGGAATCCACTCGCCCGGCCGTGGCGCTTCATCAGGGCCGGATCATCGGCATTGTGTCGGCAAAGGGAGGTTGCGGCGCCACCACCCTGGCATGCCACGTCGGGATGGCTTTGGGCAATGCGGATCCGTCCCGTAAGGTTCTGGTGGCAGATCTGGACTATCAATCGCCGGCGGTCCATCGTCTTTGCCACATCACACCCGGAAAACGCGCAGGCGAAACTTTTGATTCCGTACGACGTCTGAATTCCTCAAATTGGGCGGAATTCTTCATGCCCCTCACGTCTTCGCTTGACATTCTTGCGGGACCGGAAGCCGGCAGCACCAGCGCACCTGAACCTTGGCGCATCGAGAGTCTGTTTCGGCATCTCACGCGCAGCTACTCGCTGGTACTGGCTGATCTGGGTCGTCATCTGACTCCGGGAACCTGGGCCTTTCTGCAGCATGTGGATGAGTTGCTGGTGGTGGCGGCACCCGATGTTCTGGCTCTCTATCAGACGCGTTACATCCTGCAGACGCTCACTGGCAGAGGTTTTGACCGTAATCGCATACGCCTGGTGCTGAATCTCAGCGACAATACCCCGCGGGATTTCTGGATCGAGAGTATTGAACAAATGTTCGAAATGAAGATCTTCGCGGTAATTCCTACGGACAAGGCAACTCTGGCCGGAACTCAGCGCGACCGCCTGGTCTTTCCCGCCGATAGCCCATTTGGCAAAGCGGTCATTAAACTGGCGGAGCGTCTGACAAAGAATGAGAATGCCGGATCTTCACGGAGGGCGGCATGAACGCAGCATTTACAGGTGCGGGGACGGAGCCGGAACCCCTCCGCGGGATTTCCCGCGACAATCCGTCCCGCACAACGGGGATCAGAAACAACCGTATGACGTATCCAAAGATACAGCAACGGGGGTATGCTGGAAAGAAGTCTTACTTAATGAGCGAATATTCCGTTCTATTCATCAGCGCAGAAACGGGCACGGCCGGCAAATTAGAGGCTGCCCTGCGCGATGACCAAACCCACGCGGTGGAGTGCACGCGTGTGGAATCCCTTCTCGATGGCCTGCGCGCCATCCAGGACAGAGCTTTTGATCTTGTCATCTCCGACCTGTTCCTGCCGGATGGGCAGGGACTGGCCACGCTGCGACATCTTCGACAGCATGCTCCAAAAGTCCCAGTTATTGTGCTCTGCCATGCCCAGGACCGCGATACCGCGGTTACCGCCGTGCGTGAGGGTGCCCACGATTTCTTCTGTTACGAAGATCTGGATGCCTCGAATTTCCAGCGGTCCATCGCCACGGCGTTCAACAGCAGCGCAGTGGGTAAAGCAGAGGCGAAGGAAGCGGAACGCCGTACCAACGCCCGTTTCGAATGCCATTTGGCGGTCAGTTACCAGACGCTGGAGAAGCCATTCATTTCGGGTGAAGGTTCCAGCGAAACGCTCAATATCAGCAGTAAGGGTGTCCTGTTCCGCGCCGACGAGCGGCTGGAGCCAGGGCAGTTGTTACAGGTTTCAGTGGATTGGCCCGCCAGGCTGGAAAATCAGATCCCGCTGAAACTGGTGGCCGAAGGACGCGTCGTGCGCAACATCAAAGGCGTGGCCGCCATGACGATCGAGAAATACGAATTTCGCACTCGCCGGACACCGGCGCAGGCAAGTCAGACTACACCAAGCCGCTCAACAGAAGCGGCAAACCAACAAACAGCTCGAAAAGAAGCTGACAGGAACAAAATAACCCGACCGGGAACGGCGGCGGGCGGATCGGACAAAGTCGTCTGATTCACTTAGCCCGAATTTATACCCGGAGGTTTTACAGTGTCAAAAGTTCTCATAGTCAGTGACCAGCCAGTATTGCTGGGTGGATTTCAGGCCGTTTTGGCTGAACGTGGATTTGACGTAGCAACGTGTTGTACGCCAGCCGCCCCTATTGAAACCAGTTCCGCGCACGCGGCGGACCTTGTTCTCATGGATCTTACCGCCGGTCTCACCTTCGGCGATCTCACCGAAGTGAATGGCCGTTTGCCGGGTTGCCCGGTGGTGCTCTGGACCGAGTCGATGCCACTCGACATGGTCTTCCGGGCGCTGGAATTCGGCGTTCGCGGGATTGTGGAGCGGTCGTCTTCCGCCGAACATCTCGCCGATTCGCTGCAGCGCGTGGCGGGTGGCGAAATGCAGATCGGCTTCGCGGCCGGTCGTGAATCGCAGCCGCCCCGCCGCCAGGTCTCGCTCACGCCGCGCGAACGTGAGATCGTAACCCTGTTACGTCAGGGTCTGCGCAATAAGCAGATCGCGAACGATATGGGGATCACGGAAGGAACGGTCAAGATTTACCTGTTCCGTCTGTTCAATAAACTCGGCGTGCGCAATCGGTTTGAACTCGCGCAGTCCAGTGCGCTCGAACAGGTTCAGATGCCGTCGCGGAATGCTGGTGTGAGCGGCGCAGCCAGTCTGGCGGCGCGGATGCCTGATGCCATGCGCGCAGTCGATTCTGAACGGCATCACGCGCGTCTGATCTGATTCCGGGCCGGATTGATTTATCGCTTCGGGCCGGACTGGATTGCCGGTCCGGCCTGAAGACGTTGTCTGTGTTGCTCGTTACGGTGCGGCCAGACTGGTCTTCCTGCCCAGATTCCACTGCTCCAGCATCTGCACGCCGATGGCCTCAAACGCGCGGTGATCCTTCGCGTAAGCCGTCACGTGGGGCGCAACCTCGGATAAAGAGTCGGCGATGCGCTCCAGAATCTCCCGCACTCTCCGCCCCGTGGTGAAAGCCCGGGTCTCGCCGAGCCGCTGCAACTCCCTCATCGACGGCCAATGGATAGTCCCGTTCAGCGTGAGCGCCATATTGTCGGCGGGAATGTACACGGCGGTAGTGACCAGATCGTACACAGGTGCCAGCCGCGCCTCTCCCTCCACCTCGTCGTAGCAGATGGCGAAATTTTTCAGGTGCGCGTCGCCATTGCGCAGTGCGCAGTTCAGTGCGATCAAAGTGAACAGTTTTTCCGATTCCTCGTTCCGCTTCTCCACCGGAATGAACTGCTGCAGCCGCCTCAGTACCGACGTTTCATAGCTGCCGCGATACTTCTCATCGGTCCGCCGGGCGTTCAGCACGCAGAAATCTTCGAGACCCCGGTACGCACCGTCCGGCCGTAAATCGAAACGATCCACCACCAGCGCCATCCCATCTTCCGAAAGCCGGTACCGTGGCACTTCCAGTCCGCAGCGCTCCGCTACCTGGAGACAAAAAAACTCGTTCGCCGCTAACTGCGGAAATTCATTAGCCTCCCAGAATTTCACAATATGCGTGGCCCCACGATAGCTGGGCGAAACTCTGCGGCCCGCGTCAGTCAGGACGCGCGAATCGTCCTCGTCGCGAATCAAAACCTTGGGCTGCACGCCACTGATGCCGGAAAAGGTGGCAAAGCGCTCCAACAGGTATCGATAAAGGGTTCCGCCCCGCCGGCTCTCCAGAATTTCGTCCACAGACTGGAACGGCACCGCCTCGTCCAGCGTGGCGTCGGCACCGGTGTAACGAATACGGCCCACCTGCGAGCGCCCCACGATGGCAAGCAGATCAAACTCGTCGAAAGTACCCGTCGCCTTTGCAAAGGCGAGCCGGATCCGCTCCCGCAGCACGCCTTCGGGCAGATTCATCTCGAAGATCGGCGCGAGACCGAACGATGTATCCCAGGACTGCAGTCGCACCGGCATAGTGGCGGAAACGGCCCGTGCACCGGTTGCCGACTGCATGTAGGCGAAGGTGCTGCCCCGGTCCCGCAACCGGTCAATCAGACCAGCTTCAGCCTCGTCGGTCCAGACCTTGATCATCGGCTGCCTCTTCTTCCATCAGGTCTTCCAGCGTTGGCCGGCGGGACGAGGCCTCCTGAAGCTTCAACTCCAGACCGAGCGCCGCCAGGACCCGGATGAGCTTCGAAAACCCGATCTCTCCGATGCGCTGGTTCTCCAGAGCATCCAGCGTGGCGCGGCTCAACCGGGCCTTGCCTGCCAACTCCGTCTGGGTCAGCTTCAGGGCCTGCCGTTTCCCGGAGATCTCCGGGCCAAGTTGAAGAATGTCCGTCATGCCTAATATATTAGTCATATCTCCACAAAAAGTCAATATGCCTAATTTTTTAGGCAAATCGATTACAGCCACTACCTCCCCGCCCGTCGGAAGCTTCGTCACCCACGACGACCTCACTATACTCGGTTTATGCCCGGCCGCCTCTACGTCGTCTCCACCCCGATCGGCAATCTGGAGGATATTACCTATCGAGCCGTCCGCGTCCTGAAGGAAGCCGACTGGATCGCCTGCGAAGATACCCGCACCACACGGCGCCTGCTGGACCATTACGGCATCACCACCCGCGCTATCAGCTATCACGATCACAATGAAGCCGAACGCGCCGCCGAACTGATCGAGAGAATTGAACAGGGTGAGAATGGCGCGCTGGTTTCCGATGCCGGAACGCCGCTTCTCTCCGACCCTGGCTATCGAATCGTCCACGCCGCCGCGACAGCAGGTATCCGAATTGAAGCTTTGCCGGGACCTTCGGCGCTCCTCGCCGCGCTCGTGGTTTCCGGCCTGCCTACGGACCAATTCCACTTCGGCGGCTTTCTGCCATCGAAGCAGGGGGCGCGTCGGCGTCTGCTGGAGTCTCTGGCAGACGAAGACGCCACACTAATTTTTTACGAAACGCCTCACCGGATTCTGGAAGCACTGGAAGACATCGGGGAAGTACTGCGGGGGCGACCCGTGGTAGCTGCGCGGGAACTGACCAAGATGTACGAGGAGGTCCTCCGCGGTACGCCCGAAGAGATACGCGCAACTCTGGCCTCTCGCGATTCCGTGAGGGGCGAATTTGTGGTGTTGATTGGCAAATCGCTCACGCCGGTGGCGAACGATGTTCCGATTGAAGACATGATCCAGGCTCTGATTGGGGCAGGTGTAGAGCGCATGGAAGCGATGAAGACGGTGGCGCGCGAACGCGGCCTTTCAAAGCGGGAAGTCTATAAGCTCATGAGCGGGCCCGCTGGCCCGAAGGCAAAGCCGCCTAACGCATAACCGGCATCGCGGTCAATGCCGCTTCCGGGACAAGAGCATCCGAGCCGTCCCCAAATTCAACTGTATAAATCACGGCTCCGAGCGGCAGCTCAGATGTCTCTGCCTGCTACGTCGTCTCGATGATAATTATTCCCACTATCACGCCGGCCTCAAGCGTGGCAGGCAAACGCAACGCGGCTGTGCGATTGCTGTGCAAGTCACTGCCGAAACTAGAATAGAATTTGCTCCCCACAGTCACTATCGCCGGAGGCGGTCTCGCCGGCACCGAAGCCGCCTGGCAACTCGCCGAGCGCGGCATCCACGTCGTCCTTTATGAAATGCGTCCGGTCCGCACGACCGACGCGCACCAGACCGACCGCCTCGCCGAACTCGTCTGCAGCAATTCCCTCAAGAGCGACCAGCACCCCTCGGCCTCCTGGTTGCTCAAAGAAGAACTCCGCCGTCTCGATTCCCTTCTCCTGCGCGCTGCCGCCGCCGCGCGCGTGCCGGGTGGTCAGGCGCTCACCGTGGATCGCAACGTCTTCGCGGCGGAGGTCACCAACGCCATCGAAGGTCATCCGCGCATCGAAATCCGGCGTGAAGAACTCACACAGGTAGATCCCGCCAGCATCACGATCATCGCCACCGGTCCGCTGACCAGCGACAATCTGGCAAATAGTATTGGTGCACTCACCGGCGCAGGCCGTCTCTTCTTCTACGACAGCATCAGTCCGATTGTCGACGCCACCACGATTGACCGCGCCATCGCGTTTCCCGCTTCCCGTTACGACAAATCGCTCGATGGCACCGGCGACTACCTCAACTGCCCGTTCAACAAGGCTGAATACGAACATTTCATCGACGAACTCATGGCGGCGAACGCCGTGGAATCGCACATCCCGAACGACGTTCCCTATTTCGAAGCCTGCCTCCCTATTGAAGAAATCGCGCGCCGTGGTCGCGACACTCTGCGCTTCGGTCCCATGAAGCCAATGGGCCTCACGGACCCCCGCACCGGTCGCCGTCCCTGGGCTGCCGTCCAGTTGCGCCAGGAGAATCTGCGGGCCGATAGCTACAATCTGGTCGGTTTCCAGAACCACCTGCGTTTTGGTGAACAGAAGCGAATCATGCGCCTGATTCCGGGTCTCGAAAACGCCGAATTTCTGCGTTACGGCCAGATCCACCGCAACACCTACATCAACGCGCCCCAGTTGCTCAATGCCACCCTCCAGTTGCGCGAGCACCCGGGAATCTTTTTCGCCGGACAGATATCCGGCGTGGAGGGTTACGTGGAATCCATCGCCACGGGACTCGCGGCAGGCCGTCTCGTTGCTGCGTGGGTGAAAGGCGAACCCTTAAAGCCCTTCCCGCGCGAAACCGCCATCGGATCGCTGCTGCACTACATTTCGCACGCCGATCTGAAACACTACCAGCCGGCCAACATCGCCTTCGACCTGTTTCCGTCGCTCGAAACGCCCTTGCGCGATCGCAGGGAACGGCAGATCGCGGTCTGCGAGCTGGCGTCATCCGCATTGAGCGCCTATGTCGGACCTGCGTAACGCCATCGACGACTATCTGGCCTCGCTCGCTCGCGGCAACGATTCGCCGCATACTTTGCGCAACTACGCGGCAGATCTCGACGAGTTTCTGGAATATTTCTCGCCGGAAGGCACGGTTCCCCCTGCGCTCGCGGAGTTCGACCTGCTGGCATTGCGGGAATGGTTGGCACACCTCTACGATCGCGAGCAAAAACCCGCCACTATTCGACGTAAGATGGCGTCATTGAGAGGCCTCTTCCGCTTCCTCTCGCGCGAGAAGCGCATCCTCAAAGATCCCGCGAAACAACTTCGACTCCCGCGCATGCCAAAGACCCTTCCGCAAGTGCCGAATGCCGAGACCATGAACGCTCTGGTGGATGGCACCGGGCAGGACGACTTGGACCGGCCGCATCCAAAGCGCGACCGCCTGCTGTTTGAGATCCTTTACGGCTGCGGCCTGCGCATCAGCGAAGCGGTGGGCCTCAACCTGGACGATATTGACCGCACAGACCGGTGGATGAGGGTGCGAGGTAAGGGCCGCAAAGAACGGCAGGTCCCGTTCGGATCAAAGGCTGCCGAAGCACTGGAGACCTGGCTGGAAGAGCGAGCGCCGGTGCCAGCGGTGAAGCCGGAAATGGCATTGTTCCTCAACCATCGGGGCAAGAGAATCACGGATCGCGGCGCGCGCAATATCGTGAAATTCTACGCCACGTATCTGGCGGGCGATTCCTCCATCCACCCGCACACCCTGCGTCACGCCTTCGCAACGCATTTGCTCAGCGATGGCGCGGACCTGCGTTCTATCCAGGAATTACTGGGCCACGCGCGCCTCTCCACCACCCAAAAATACACGAGAGTGTCGCTGACAGATCTGATGCGCGTGTATGACGGCGCACATCCAAAGTCGAAGGCTTAACTCATCCGTCAAATCGGGTAATGCCGCGGCTCGGTTTGCAACGTAATCCAGCGCAGTTCGGTAAACTCCGCGATCGCCGCTGTGCCCCCGAAGCGACCGTAACCGCTGTCTTTCACGCCCCCGAACGGCATATTCGCCTCGTCGTGCACGGTGGGCCCGTTGATGTGGCAGATGCCCGATTCAATGCGATCCGCCACGCGCAGCGCCCGCGCCGTATCCCGGCTGAAAATCGCTGCAGAGAGTCCAAATTCAGAGTCGTTGGCCACGCGAATGGCCTCGTCTTCACCCTGGACGCGGATCACGGACACCACGGGGCCAAAGGACTCTTCGGAGTAGAGCTTCATTTCCGGTGTCACGCCATCCAGTACCGTCGCCTGCATGACCGCCCCTTCCACTCCGCCTCCCGTGACCAGCCGCGCGCCCTTATCCACCGCGTCTTTGACCATCCCCGCAACCCGTCGTGCAGCTTCTGCTGAAACCATCGCGCCGAGCTTGACGTCGGATCGCCGCGGATCTCCCGCTAAGAGTCCAGACGCCCGCGCGGCCAGCTTCGCCACGAATTCGTCTGCAATCGACGAATCCACGATGATTCGCTCTGTGGACATGCAGATCTGGCCCTGATTCATGAATGCGCCGAAGTTCGCTCCGGCGGCCGCTTCATCCAGGTCCGCATCGTGGAGCACCAGAAGCGGTGCCTTACCGCCAAGCTCCAACAGCGCCGGTTTCAGGTGTTTTGCGGCAAGTTGGGCAATGATCCTGCCCACCGGAGTCGAGCCGGTGAAATTCACGCGCCGCACCGACGGATTCGCAATCAGGCGTTCCACAATCGCCGGCGCATCCTCCGGCGCGTTGAGGATCACGTTGATCACACCGTCGCCCAGGCCCGCTTCCTGAAGCGCTGTGCCAATGAGGCGGTGCAGTCCGGGGCAGGTCTCCGCACCCTTCAGGACGACGGTGTTACCGCAGGCGAGTGGCATGGCAACGGCCCGCACGCCCAGAATAACCGGAGCGTTCCACGGCGCAATTCCCAGCACCACGCCGCACGGGCGCCGCACGGCCATCGCGACATTGCCCGGCACGCCGGAGGGCAGCACCTGGCCGGTAATCTGCGTTGTCATGGCGGCGGCTTCCCGCAGCATATTCGCCGCAAGCATGACGTTGAACCCATACCAGCCAGGCGTTGACCCCGTTTCTGCGATGCCGGTGGAGATGAATTCACCGGTCAGTGAGTCCAGGTTGTCGGCTGCCTTCAGCAGCCGCTTGCGGCGTTCCGTAGCAGTCAAATCGCGCCACGCGGGCCACGCGGCCTTTGCCGCCGCCACCGCCGCATCCGCGTCTTCCAGTGAAGCGGCCGCCGCTCGCGTCGCCACTTCTCCGGTAAATGGGTCGATGCGGTCAAACGTCCTGCCGTCCTTCGCGGCCATTGTCCGGCCGCCTATGAGCAACTCCGCTGTCTTCCCGCGTCCCGTCTGATCCGCCATAACTTTATCTCCTGTTCCGCTATTATCTACTCGCCCCCTGTTCCGGCGACTGAGCCGCCTCCAGCCCATCCCCTCGGCGCTACACTTAGAAACAGATGCGCAAACAATGGACAGATCCACGCTGGGCGGACCCCATCCGGACCCAGATGCACTACGCCCGCAAGGGCCAGATCACGGGCGAGATGCAGTTCGTCGCTCAGCGCGAACGTATTACCCCGGAACTCGTCCGCGATGAAGTCGCACGCGGCCGCATGATCATCCCGGCCAATATCAACCACACATCGCTGGAGCCAATGGCAATCGGTATCGCCTCCTGCTGCAAAATCAACGCCAACATTGGGAACTCCGCCACTACTTCCGACATCGCCGGCGAACTCGACAAGCTCGATTACGCCGTCAAGTTCGGTGCCGATACCGTGATGGACCTCTCCACCGGCGGCGATATCCCCGAAATCCGCAAGGCCATCATTGCGAAATCGCCCGTGCCCATCGGCACCGTGCCTATTTACGAAGCGCTGAACCGCGTGCGCCGCGTGGAAGACCTCAACATCGACGTCATGCTGGAAGTGATTGAAGAGCAGGCCGAGCAGGGCGTGGACTACATGACAATCCACGCCGGCGTGCTGATCCAGTACGTGCCGCTTGCCGCCAAACGCATTACCGGGATCGTGAGCCGCGGCGGCGCCATTCTCGCCGAATGGATGGTCAAGAATCATCGCCAGAATCTCCTCTACGAAAACTTCGATCGCATCACGAAGATCTTCCAGAAGTACGATGTCAGCTATTCGCTTGGAGATGGCCTGCGTCCCGGTTGCATCGCGGACGCCAGCGATGAAGCGCAGTTTGCCGAACTGAAGACTCTCGGCGAACTCACGAAACGCGCCTGGGAATCCGACGTGCAGGTCATGATCGAAGGTCCGGGACACATCCCGCTCGATCAGATCGAAATGCAGGTCATCAAGGAACGCGAAATGTGTCACGAAGCCCCCTTCTACACGCTGGGGCCGCTCGTGACCGATATCGCTCCTGGTTACGACCACATTACTTCCGCCATCGGTGCCGCCATGATCGGCTGGCACGGTGCCTCCATGCTTTGCTACGTCACTCCCAAGGAACACCTGGGCCTGCCGAACCGCGAGGACGTGAAGCAGGGCATCATCGCCTACAAGATCGCCGCCCACGCCGCGGATCTGGCGCGCCATCGTCCCGGTGCCCGCGACCGCGACGACGCTTTGTCCCGCGCGCGTTACAGTTTCGACTGGAACAAGCAGTTCGAACTCTCGCTGGACCCGGAAACCGCCCGCTCCATGCACGACGAAACGCTTCCGGAAGAAGGTTTTAAGGACGTTGCCTTCTGTTCCATGTGCGGTCCGAAATTCTGCTCCATGAACCATTCCTCCAAAGTGGAAGGCTTCACTGCGGAACAGGCGGATGCCGTGCTCCACAGCATTTCCGGCGCGGATTAACAAGCCTCCGGGCCCTCCGCGAATAGTACTCTCTGGTACCCTTCGTCGGAGTCGTTTTTTTCGCTGCATGATGAAATAGGCTTCATGGATAAGGTCACGGTATCGTCGAAAGGTCAAATTGCGATACCGAAGGCCATCCGTGTCGCGCTGAATATTTCCGACGGCACAAAGCTGACGGTGCATGTGCGCGGAAAGGAAGTTGTGCTATCCAAGTACGCTTCCTGGAAGAACCTGGCGGGTTCCGGTGCCGGGCACCAGATCATGACTGCTTTTGCCTCAGATAAGCAACGCGAGCGTAAGCGTGAATATTCGCGTCCTTGACTCCTGGGCCATTCTTGAATGGATTGTCGGCCGTCAGCCCGGTTGTGATGTCGTGGCGTCATGGCTGCTTCAGGCGGACGAAGGAACTGTACGTCTACTGATGAGCGCCGTCAGTGCGGGCGAGGTCTATTATTGCCTTCGTAAGAATCACAGTCTCGAACTGGCCGATTACTGGCGTGATGCCGCTCCTACGCTTCCCATAACCGTGGAAGCGCCCGGCAGTCTGGACGTTTGGGCCGCTGCTGAACTGAGGTCCAGATATCCAATCGCCTATACCGACGCCTTCGCGGTAGCCATGGCCATCAAACACTCGTGTCCGCTGATGACAGGAGATCCGGAAATGCGTGTGGTGGACCGCGTTGAAATCCACTGGATCGGCCGCGCCCCCGGTACCGTTGGATTCTCTCAGGCAGGGTAACATGACGAGTACCCTGCAGCTCGGATTCCTGCTTTTCGCGGCTACGCTGGCCCCGGCGTTTTTGCCGGCTCAAACCCGCCCCGTCGTTGTTGTCATGGAAACATCGCTCGGGACGGTGGAGGCGGAGATCGACGTTGTGCATGCGCCCGTTACCTCTGCCAATTTCCTCAAATACGTGGATGCCGGCAGCTACAACGGCGGGCAGTTCCACCGCACGGTGAAGCCGGACAATCAGCCCAATAACACCGTGAAGATCGAAGTCATTCAGGCGGCGGTGGCGCAAACCTCGCCGGAACAGCCGCCGATCGCTCTGGAGCGTACCTCCGTAACCGGACTTCGCCATCTCGATGGCGTCATTTC